>CABRZS010000012.1:0-65707 GCA_902475525.1 uncultured Collinsella sp. | reverse complement strand
ATACTCATGGAAAACCTCCCATTTCCCGATGTCCAAGAAATGGGAGGCAGTTCACTGTCCCCTTTGCGGTGGTTTTGGTGGTGGTTATTTGGCTCCTTGCATGACCTCGTCAAGGGTAACGTTGACGGCGTGCTGCGTCGGCACCCAGTCGACCTTCAGGAACAGCGCGGCCACCGTGATGGGGATATAGCTGAACATAAAGATCGGGAAGGTAAACAGGTTGGTCACCAGGCGCCACTTTTGCGCGCAGTGAATATGCTTGTACTCAAAGATAGTCGTGAGTAGCGCCAGGATAAAGAAGGTCTGGTACATCATGGCGAAGGTCATAATGAGCGAAGCGGCGCACGCCTGCATCTCGACTTCGGTAGCCAAGAAACCATGCGAAAGGCCACCCACAATCAAGAACGTCGCATTAGCGAGCATCGAGATCAGCGATAGCAGCATACCCGGGGCGATCGTCATGAACATGTCGTAGGCGGCAAAGCGATGATAGCGGAACGTCGACTTGACCAGATGCTTACCGTAGGTAAAGAACACCTGGTAAAAGCCCTTGGTCCAGCGCATACGCTGCTTCCAGGATGCCTTGAACGTCACGGGTTGCTCGTCAAAGAACTCCGCCGGCGCATAGCCAATGCGAATACCGTGAATAGCGCAGAACGTAGTGAACTGAATGTCCTCGGTCAGCGTGTGGAACTGCCAACCGTGCATGCCCTCGATAACGCTTGACGAGATAAGGTAACCCGAACCCGAAACAGCGCAGGACGTCTTGCAGATATTACGCGCGTTGTTGAGGAAGCGCGCCTCGCGTAGATACCACGTGGCATTAGCAGCCGAGATCCACGAGCTGCCGAAGTTCTTGGAATTGCGATAGCTCGTGACCACATGGAAGCCCTGGTCAAAGGCATCATTCATCTTGGAAACGTAATCGCGGGAGATAACGTTATCGGCATCGAAGATAAAGTAGCCCTCAAACGTGTCGGGATACTCGTTGAGAATGCGGTCGAAGCCAAAGTCCATGACCCAGCTCTTGCCCTTGCGGGCCAGGTCATTGCGCTCGTAAACAATGGCACCGGCCTCGCGCGCGAGCTGCGCCGTGTTGTCGGTGCAGGCATCGGCGACCACGAAAACCTCGATGAGCTCGGACGGATAATCCTGGTCCTTGATGGAGCGAACGAGGTTGGCGATCACGGCCTCCTCATTATGCGCCGCGATAAAAAAGGCATAGCGATGGAGTTTTTTGGCCTTGGGAGGCGCGACCTCGCCACGAAGAGCGCCAATGACAAAGAAGACCACCTGGTACAGAAAGCAGACCGTGAGCAGCGTGACGACAATCTGGTTGAAGATCACGATGGGTGTGTTGGTTTGTAAAAAGGCGAGCATGCAGGCTCCCAGCAACGTGTAACGTAAACAATCGTATATCTTACCGCAGGCTTACCGAGTTCAAGAAACCACCTAATACTGGCTAGGCTTCGAGAAGACCGAGCTGCGGAACGATGTCGTCGCCGGCGGCAGTGCGACCAAGCGAACGCGGGGCCAGATCGTCCAGAACCGCGGCAAGATCCCACGGCAGCTCATCACGGCACTCAATGCGCTTCCCCGTTACGGGATGATCGAACGCAACGCGCCAAGAATGCAGGAACTGCCTGGTCAGGCCCTGATCGGCACGCGCATCGCACTTGCCGTAGAGCGGATCGCCCACGCAGGCGTGGTTGATATGGCGCATATGCACGCGAATCTGATGTGTGCGGCCCGTAAACAGGTGGCACTCAACGAGCGTATAGCCGTCGTCAAAACGCGTGGAATCAAAGCGCTCGAGGACCTTAAAGGTCGTAATGGCCTGACGGGCAAAGGGGTCATCCGAAACCGCCATCTTCACGCGGTCGCGCGTGGAACGGGCAATACCGGTGTTGATAGTGCCCTCGTCCATGGCGATGTGACCGTGAACGAGCGTGATATAGCGACGGTCGAGCGTGCGCGTGCGGATGAGATTCTGAAGCGCGCGCTGGGTGTCGTCGTCTTTTGCCGCGAGCATAAGGCCCGAGGTATCGCGATCCAGGCGATGCACGATGCCGGGGCGGTCCTCACCCTGCACAGTACCAAGATGATCGATGCCGCAGTGGTAGACCAGAGCGTTCGCAAGGGTGCCGCTCTCGTGGCCATGGGCGGGATGGCACACCAGGCCCCGCTGCTTGGAGAGCACGATAAGGTAGTCGTCCTCGTAGCGGATATCGAGGGGAATGGCCTCGGGAATCACGTCGGTCGGGTCGTGCGGCTCGGGCAAGTCGACCGAGATGCGATCGCCGGCGCGTACGGCGTACTTTTTAGAGAGACAAGTCTCACCGTTGACGGCAACGGCGCCTCCCTCGATCAGATGCGCGCAGGCAGAGCGCGTGGGACAGCCATCGTTGGCGCCCAAATAGGCGTCAAGACGCTGACCAGCGGAATCGTCAGCAACAAAAATATGGATGTCGGCCATTAACGCTCATTCCTTTCGCGAATCTTGCGGGCACGCTCCCTACGCTGCTTGGCTTTGCGCTTAGCGCGGGCCTCATCACGGGCATTGAGCTCGGCAGTCGCATCAACCTCGCGGGCCGCGGGACTCAAGAACATGTAGCCGAAGAGGGCGAGCACAACGCCCACGGTAATGCCGATATCGGCCACATTGAAGACGGGAAAGTCGATGAAGGTGGTGGCAATAAAATCGGTCACAAAGCCAAAGGCCAAACGATCGATAGCGTTGCCGATAGCACCGCCCGCGACCATAGCCATGCCCACAACCTCCAAGCGAGCAAGCTGGGGCGCGCGAAGCAAGTACACGGCAATGGCGACAATGACCGCAAGCGCCAGCAAAGCAAACGCAACGCCATGCCCCTCGCCAATGCTAAAGGCAGCACCGATATTGCGGACAAAAATAAAGTCGATGACACCGGGGATGACGGTCACATGTAAAGCGTCGCCCACGGCACGAACCGCAAGCTTGGTCAGCTGGTCAACGAGCAGCACAACCAGTGCCACACCACCAGCAACACCCAACCGCCAACGCAAAGGCGGCGTCATACCCCCAGCACGACCCAAATCAATCCCCTACCCTCAGATAATCAAATGCCGTTTAACGCAGTAGATAATCATACATTGCCGCAAGCAAGAAGCGACAAATCTCCCAAGAACGGAAACACCGCAGGTAGAGCATAAATGAGCGAGCGGGTCGCATTTGAGACAAGGTGACGTGAAATGAAAGGGCGCTGACCTTTCGGTCGCGCCCTTGAAATTGAACGTCAGATTGTCCAAATGCGGCCCGCGCAGCGTCGGCAGGTCCGCCGTTCGGAAGAACGGCGGAACCTACAGGGCATCAGCGCAGCGTTTGCAGATGTGAGCGTGGCCGTTGTACTCGCCGACGGTGGTGCGGTAGTTCCAGCAACGGTCGCAGCACTCGCCCTCGGCAGCATCAATGCAGACGGAAAGCTCTTCGCCCTGGGTCAGCTCAACATCGGAGACGATGTAGAACTCGGCCAGGTCGACCGCTTTGTCACCAGTCAGCAGCGCGTACATCTCGGCGGGAACGACCGCCTTGACGCGAACCTGCTGGCTCTTGGTGAAGGTGCCGGCAGAACGGGCATCCTCAAGGGCCTTGGTCACGGCGCTACGGAGCTCAAGAGAAGCCTCGAGCACGCCCTCGAACTCATTGGCCTCGTCGACCGTGATGGGCGACTTGTACCAATCGAGCAGCGCGGCGTACTTCTGGTGATCGACGCAGCCAGCGGGCGCATATGCCATGGCCTCGTCAACCGTGTAGGACAGGATCGGCTGCAGGTCGCGCATGAGCATCGAGAAGAGCTCGGCCAGCACGGTCTGGGCGCTGCGACGCTCGAGCGAGCCGGGCTTGTCGCAGTACAGACGGTCCTTCAGGGCGTCGAGGTACACGTTGGAGAGCTCGGTAACCACGAAGTCATAAAGCGCACGGTAGGCGCGCGGGAACTCGTAGCTGGCGTAGGCGTCGTCGACCTCGGCCTGAACCTGAGTCAGGCGGGCAACCATGAGCTTGTCGAGCGGCAGCAGGTCGGCAAAGGCGACGCCGTCGGTCTCGGGCTCAAACTGACCCTCGAGCTCGGAGAGCAGGAAGCGCAGCGTGTTGCGGAAACGACGGTAGGCATCGGACGTACGAGCAAGGATCTCGTGGTCGATGGACACGTCGGAGCTGGTATCGACGGATGCAACCCACAGACGGATGATGTCAGCGCCCATCTCGTCGCAGACCTTATTGGGGTCGATGACGTTGCCGAGCGACTTGGACATCTTACGGCCCTGGCCGTCGAGGGTGAAGCCCTGCGAGACAACCGCCTTGTACGGAGCGTGGCCGTTGGCGCCCACCGAGGTGAGCAGCGAGCTTTGGAACCAACCGCGGTGCTGGTCGGAGCCCTCGAGGTACACATCAGCCGGATACTCCAGCTCGGGACGGTACTCGCAGACGGCCTTCCAAGAGACGCCGGAATCCCACCACACGTCGAGGATGTCCTTATCGGCCTTGAGGTGATGGCCGCCGCACTTGGGGCAGACGCAGGCCTCGCCCAGGTAGCTCTCGGGAGCGTCGGTGAACCAGGCGTCGGAGCCCTTCTCGTGGAAGAGCTTGATGACGGCGTCGAGCGTGGCGTCGTTCATGACCTTCTCACCGCAGTCGGCGCAAGTGTAGCTGGGGATAGGCACGCCCCAGTTGCGCTGACGGCTGATGCACCAGTCGGGACGCTGCTCGACCATGGCGCCGATGCGGTTGGCCGCGTGGGCCGGATACCACTTAACGTTCTCGCGGACCTCTTTGCCAGCCTGCTCACGCAAGCCGGTCTTGTCCATCGAGACAAACCACTGGTCGGTAGCACGGAAGAGCACCGGGTGCTTGCAGCGCCAGCAGTGCGGATAGCTGTGCGTGATCTTCTTCTCGAGGACCAGGGTGCCGCGCTCGCGCAGGAACTCGATGATGTGCGGGTTGGCCTCGTCGGTATCCATGCCGCTGAAGGGGCCGCCGGTGCCAAACTCCTCGCCGGTGTAGAACTTGCCGTCGTCATCGACCGGCATGCAAATGTCGGTGATGCCCTCCTTGAGGCAGGCGAAGTAGTCGTCGACGCCGTGACCGGGCGAGTTGTGGACGATACCGGTACCGTCATCGACACCGACGTAATCGGCCAACAGTGCCACGCCCTCAACACCGTCAAAGATCGGCTGCTTATAGTGAATGTGATGGAAGGTCTCGGCGGGAACCACATAGGGCTTGCCGTCGACCACAACCGGGGTGTACTCCCAGCCAAACTCCTCGCAGCACTTGGGAGCCAGGTCCTCGAGCATGACCTCGGCGCGGCCGTCGTGCTCAACGGCGACGTAGGCGGCACCGGGCTTGAGAGAAACTGCCTGGTCGGAGGGGATGGTCCACGGCGTGGTCGTCCAGATGATAAAGTCAACCGGGCCGTCGAAGTTCTCGAGGCCGACGGGCTTGGAGGTCATCTCAAAGCGCACGAAGATGGACGGGCTCGTCTCGTCGGAGTACTCAATCTCGGCCTCAGCAAGTGCGGTATGGCAGTGCTTGCACCAGTGGACGGGCTTGTGACCGCGATAGATCATGCCCTTGTCGAACATGGCCTTGAAAACCTCGATGTCGGCGGCGTCATGCTGGTGATAGAGCGTCAGATAGGGGTTGTCCCAATCGCCGAGCACGCCCAGGCGACGGAAGCCGGCCTTCTGCAGCTCGATGTTCTCGACAGCGAACTTATTGCAAAGCTCACGGATCTTAGCCGTGGAGGTCTGGTTGAACTTCTCGGTGCCGAGCTTCTCCTCGACCTTATGCTCGATCGGCTGGCCATGGCAGTCCCAACCGGGAACATAGGGAACCTCATAGCCCTGCATCATCCAGTAGCGGTTGATCATGTCCTTGGAGATCTTGTTCATGGCGTGGCCGATGTGGATCGGGCCGTTGGCGTACGGAGGGCCGTCGTGCAGCACGAACTTCTTGTGACCCTCGTTCTTCTTCAGAACCTGCTCGTAGACCTTGTTGTCCTGCCAGTCCTTGAGTCGCTTGGGCTCGGACTTGGAAAGACCGGCACGCATGGGAAAACCGGTTTTGGGCAGATTCATCGTCTGCTTGTACTCGTTTGCCACGGTACCCCTTTCATGTCGTGGGCGCGCACGCCCGTTGGGCACCAAAAAAGCGCCCGTCCCTACAAGCTGGGACGAAGCGCCACAAAAACGGGCTGTATGCCCGCAAAAGCTCTTCGTTTAACCACCCAGCTTAGATGCCCTCGCCCGCGTATTCGCGCGCTCGCATCCGTTACTCGGCTGGCCTGTATCGACGACCATCTCGGCGATATCTACTAAGACGTGCCTGCGCGGCACGTCCGTTGGGACCGCAGCTCCGGGGTGATTTTCATCGGTCGCATGCACGGGTTCTCAGCGCTCCCCGCTCTCTGTGGCATGCGGACGGCCGACTACTCGTCCCCATCAACGCTTATGCGGAGTATGCTAGCACGTTCCGCGCCGGCGAAAAACCCTCAACACTGGTTTCATACGTAAGAAATTTCTCGTGGTCGTTAGCCTTCTCTAGGAGCAAAATACCTGAAAGCACTTTAACTAACGAAAGAAGGCTGCCATGCGCACAATCGGAATGAGCGACTACACCGTCGGCGAGGATTGCTTTACCGAGCTGCCCGCCGCACTGGCGGAGTACGGCGCGAAGAAAGTCGCCATCATTGGTGGCAAGCGAGCCCTAGCTGCGGCGCTGCCGGGCATCGAGGCGGCGCTTGAAGGTACCGACGTCGAGATTCTGGAGACGCGCGTCTACAGCACCAACAGTACGCGCGCCAATATCGCCAAGGTCGTGAACTCCCCCGCTTGCCAGCAGGCAGACGTGCTTATCGCCTGTGGCGGCGGCAAGGCACTCGACACCGTCAAGACAGCGGCAATCGAGCTCAAGAAGATTGTCTTTACGGTGCCGACGATTTGCTCTAACTGTTCCGCCGCGACCGCCATTGCCGTCGTCTACAACGACGATGGATCGCTCGAGGGCTATTCGTACCCCAACCGACCGGCGCACATCTTCATCAATCCCAAGATCATCGCCGAGGCTCCGGCGGAGTACTTCTGGGCCGGCGTGGGCGACGCCCTGTCCAAGCAGCCCGAAGTCGAGTACGCCACGAGCGCCGGCGACCTGGAGCACACCGCCGGCCTTGGCCTGGCTCTTGCCCACACCTGTTCCGAGCCGCTGTTTACCTACGGTGTTCAGGGTCTTGAGGACGTTCGTCAGAATCTGTCGAGCGAGGCCGTCAAGCAGATCGCGCTCGACATCGTGGTCAACACGGGCTATGTCTCGAACCTGACCAACCAGAACGATTACTACTACAACTCGAGCGTGGCGCACGCGTTCTACAACGCCACCTGCAGCATTCCGCGTGAGGGCACCTACCTGCACGGCGAAGTCGTAAGCCTGGGCGTGCTGGTGTTGTTCGCCTACACGGGCGACACCGAGAACCTTAAGCGCTATGCTGACTTCAACAAGCAGATGGGGCTGCCCGTAACGCTTGAGCAGGTCGGGCTTTCCGAGACCGATATCCCTGCCCTGTGCGAGCACGCGCACGCCACCAACGAGTGGAAGCAAGGCAACCCGGAACCCTTCACCGACGAAAAATTCGCCGCCGCCATCAAGGCCGCCAACGCCTACGGCCACACGCTCTAGACCCAGGCCAAAACCACCACAAGGGAGCAGCACCTTTGTGGTGGTTTTTTATTGCTCCAGCATGCTGGGGTCGAACTCGCTAGCCGGGATCACGCGATAACCGTGGTGGAGCAGTAAATCAACGAAGACGCCGTTGCCCGCCGTAAGGGTGCCGCTGAATGTTCCGTCGTAGATGCGACCCGCGCCGCACGAGGGACTACGGTCCTGCAGGATGCACGCGGCGATCTCTTCCGGCCCGCCCGCCTGCTCGCACATATCGAGCGCTCGTTGGGCACCCAGGCGAAATTCGCGATCGACCGATATGCCCTCGCAGGTACGAACCTCTCCGTTCACAATCTCGGACGGCTTGCGCGGCGTGGGCAGGCCCCCAAAGACCTCAGGGCACACCAAGAGGACCTCGGTCCCTGTACGCTCGCAGGCCTCGACCAACTCGCGATGGTAGTTGTCGAGCCCGTTATACTTGCAGCTCTCGCCCATCAAGCAGGCGCTCACCACGATCTTCATTTCCATCCCTCTCAAGCAAAACGCCCCATTTGAGAAAGCTGCTCAAATGGGGCGTCGGCGTTTACTGGCTCGGCCGCGGCTTTACTGCTGCTTGGGCATCAGCGGATTCTCGCGCGTGAGGAGGTTCATGAACTCCTCGCCCGTGATGGTCTCCTTCTTATACAGATAACGAGCCAGCTCGTGGAGCTTAAACTTGTTCTCCTTCAGAATCTGCAAAGCGCGGTCGTGCGCATCCTCGATCAGCTTGGCGACAATCGCGTCCACGCGCTCGGCCGTACCGGGGGCGCAGGTGAGCGACGTGTCCTGATTGAGATACGCGTTCTGCACGGTACCGAGCGCCATCATGCCAAACTCGTCGGACATACCAAAGCGCGTCACCATATTACGGGCGAGCTTGGTGGCCTGCTCGATGTCGTTGGCGGCGCCGGTCGTCATCTCTCCAAAGATGAGCTCCTCGGCTGCGCGGCCACCGCAATAGACAGCGAGCTTGTCCAAGACCTCCTGGCGCGTCGTCAGGAAGCGCTCGTCCTCCTCGACCTGCATGGTATAACCAAGAGCACCGCTCGTGCGCGGCACGATGGTGATCTTCGTGACCGGCGCAGAGCCCTTCTGGCGAGCGGCAACGATGGCATGGCCGATCTCGTGATAAGAAACGACCTGCTTCTCGTGGTCGGACAGCACCGTGGACTTACGCTGTTGGCCGGCAATGACGACCTCCACCGACTCCTCGAAGTCGTCCTGGGTTGCACGCTTGCGACCCTCGCGAACGGCGCGCAGGGCGCCCTCGTTGATGATATTGGCCAGGTCGGCGCCCGAGGCACCGGGCGTGGCGCGGGCAATCGCGGTCAGGTCGATCGGCGGCTCGGTCTTCACGCTCTTGGCATGCAGCTCGAGGATGTTCTTGCGGCCGGTCAGGTCGGGCAGCTCAACGGGGATGCGGCGGTCAAAACGACCGGGGCGCAGCAGGGCCGGGTCAAGGCTATCGGGACGGTTGGTGGCAGCGAGGACGACGATACCCTTGTGGTTGTCGAAGCCATCCATCTCGGTCAGCAGCTGGTTGAGCGTTTGCTCACGCTCGTCGTTGCCGCTAAAGCCGCCACCGTCACGCTTTTTGCCGATGGTATCAATCTCATCGATAAATACGATACAGGGGGCCTTTTCCTTAGCCTGCTTAAACAGGTCGCGCACCTTGGCGGCGCCACGGCCGACGAACATCTCGACGAACTCAGAGCCCGAAATGCTAAAGAACGGTACGCCCGCCTCGCCGGCAACAGCCTTGGCAAGCAGGGTCTTACCAGTGCCAGGAGGGCCCACGAGAAGAGCACCGCGCGGCAGCTTGGCGCCGATTTCCTCATAGCGCTGCGGCTTCTCCAGAAAGTCGACGACCTCCTTCAGGGATTCCTTGGCCTCTTCCTGACCAGCAACATCCTTAAAGGTCACGCCAACATCCTTGGAGGCGATAACGCGCGCACCGGACTTACCCAGACCGCCGCCGCCAAAGCCGCCGCCACCAAAATTCATGGACGGGCCGTCATCGCCCATGGCCTTCTTCATACGGCGGTTGAGCCACCAGCCGATGAGGAAGAAAATCGCCATGGGAAGGACGAGCGTGAGCAAGTAGTAAGTCATCAGGCCCGAGTTCTTATCGGGAACCACCGACTCCAGCGAGGCGCCGGCCTCGAGCACGCGATCGGTAAAGCCCGTGTCACTCGGCACGCCGGTCGTCTTGTAGGCGATGTTCTCGTCCTCGCCCTTCTTGGTGTAATAAATCGAGTAATCGTCCGTGTTGTACTCGACCTTGTCGACACTCTTCTTATCGAGCGCTTTGACAAACGTCGAATAATCGGTCTTCGTAATCTGCTGCGTGTGACCGATGTTGGGGAACAGAACGGTCGAGAGCACGAGGTAGACGACGAAGGCGATGAGCACGTAGAGGATCATATTCCGTCTACGTTTGTTGTCATCCATCTCCATCTGCTTGAACTCCATCTACTGGGGTTGATAATGCTAACTAGAATACCCAACCCGGCCGGCGATAAACCGACGCCGGGCACGAAAGAATAGAGATGGCATCACTCGAAGTCGGCAAGGTTCAGATCTATACGGGCGACGGCAAGGGCAAGACGACGGCTGCGCTGGGACTCGCGCTGCGCGCCACGGGCTATGGACTTAACGTGCTCATGCTTCAGTTTGCCAAGAAGCTGCACTGCGCCGAGCATGATGCGGCACCACGCCTAGGGCTACGAATTGTACAGGCCGACCGCGACACGCCCGAGGCTTGCGCCGCACAGATCATGGAGCTCGCACGCGAGCAGATCTCACAGGTCGACGTTCTGATTTTGGACGAACTCGGCGAGGCCATGCGCCGCGGCTTCGTGACGCGCGAGGATGTCGAGGAACTGATCGCGATGAAACCCGACACCACAGAGCTCATACTGACCGGCCGCGGCCTGCTGCCCATCGCGGACCTCGCCGACCTGGTCACCGAAATGCGCCTCGTCAAACACTACTTCGACGAAGGCCTCCTGGCCCGCCAAGGCATCGAATACTAATTGATCCGAAGGGGACGAAGGGAAACGGATCATCGACATCACGACGGAGAGCAATGAGCCGTTTTCCTCCGTCCCCCCAGGGATCATTAGGCAGTGGCGCGGCCTAGCCAGTTGCCGCTGTGGTGGTAGATGGTGAACATCGTGGCGGTTATTACCCAGGTTACGGGGTAGACCAGCAGCAGATGCTCGAGCGAGGGGTCGAGCGGCATAATCGCGAACACCCACGCCACGCGGAGCACGACCGTGCCGAATATCGTGAGCATCATAGGCTGGAAGCTCACGCCAGCGCCACGGATGGAGCCGGACGCGTTTTCGATAATCGAGAAGATCGCGTAGAACGGCGCGATGAAATGAAGAATCGTCGTGGTGTAGGCCGAAATTGCGACATCGTCGATAAACAGACGCGAAAGCGGGCCCGAGAATACCAGCAGCACGGCAGACAGGCCACCGATAAGCACAAACGACAGCACGAGCGACGTGTGGTATCCCTTTCGCATGCGATCGTAATTGCGCGCACCAAAGTTCTGCGCCGAGAACGTAGTAATCGACACACCAAGCGCCTCGGTCACCATCCAGATAATGCCGTCCAGGCGACCGGAAAGACCCCAAGCGGTCGTAACATCGGCTCCAAACGAGTTGACCGACACCTGAATCAAAACGTTGGAGATCGAATACGCCGCAGACTGAACGCCCAGCGGCAAACCGCACGAAAGCATGCTCTTGCAAATGCCGCGATCGATACCGAGTTTGGATAGCGACAACCGCCACGCCCCCGGAGCGCGCATCATGCGGATCACAATCATCGTGGCGTTGGAGCAAATGGTCAGCGCCACCGCGATGCCACAGCCCAGAGCCTCCATATGAAGCACGGCAACGAAGATGACATCCAGCACCGCATTAACAAGGCAGCCGGAAGCAATGATCACAGCAGGACCGCGTGTGTCGCCCACGGCGCGCAGCAGCGCCGTTCCCATATTGAGCAGCAGCGCCGCAACCATGGCGGCAAAATAGCAACGAGCATAGGCCACGCCCTCAGCCAATAGTTCATGCGGCGTGTTCATAAGTACCAGCATGGGCTCAACGAACACTATGCCAAGAATCGAGAAAACGATACCGCCCACCAGCGCGAGCGTCATGGCCGTATGGACCGAACGACTCAATCGCTCATCATCGTGCCGACCAAAATACTGACCGGTAATGACCGCGCAGCCAGCGCCAACGCCAACGCAAAAGCCAATGCAGAGCTCGGTGAGCACCATCGTGGCTTGAATGCCACCCAGCGCGAGCTTGCCGCCAAACTGGCCGACGATATACGTACCAATAAGCGTGTAAGCCTGCTGAAAAAACGAGCTAAAGAAGATAGGGACGCACAGCGACAGCAGCTGTTGCCAAATGACACCCTGCGTTACATCGATAGCCGTAGATTTCTTAGCCACACGCCCTCCCCACCAGCGTACGTCAAACAACAAAACGGCAATTTAAGACCAAAGCCAATACCAGCTTAGCACCGACCGGCGTAGGCCGAAACGCCCCGAACCAGAGCCCGGTGCTAACTATCTGCCTAGTGATACAGCCCCGGCTGGTAGTGGTACTCGTTGCTCACATGCGGGCACAGCTGCCAAAAGGCAACAGCGCTTGCCGCGGCCACGTTGAGTGAATCGACCCCATGTGCCATCGGAATACGCACGGCGCGGTCGCAGCCTGCAATGGTCTTGGCGCCCAAGCCAGCACCCTCGGTGCCCATAAAGATTGCCAGGCGGTCAATCTCCTGGAGCGCGGGATCGTCCAGCGACACCGAATCATCCGTCAACGCCATAGCGGCACACGAAAAGCCGGCATCGTGTAGCGCCGCCAGCCCATCATGCGGCCATACGCGCGCTTCGCTGCCAATGCGTGTCCAGGGCACCTGGAACACCGTGCCCATGCTCACGCGGGCCGAGCGACGGTACAGCGGATCGCAGCACGTAGGGCTCACCAAAATGCCATCGACGTTCAGCGCAGCCGCCGAGCGGAATATTGCGCCCACATTGGTATGGTCGACAATGCCCTCGAGCACGCACACGCGCACCGGGCGCTCCCCCGCCGCATCGACGACGCCACCCAAGAACTCGGCTACCGGAATCTGACGTGGACGACGGAATGCCGCGAGCGCACCGCGCGTCACATTGAAGCCCGTCAGCTGCTCCATAAGCTCCATGGAGGCAACGAACACAGGAACCGGACCCGCGCCCTCGCGCACAATCAGGCGCTCAAACAGCGGCATCATCTGGTCGAGCCAGCGCTCGCCCAAAAGAAAGCTCACCGGCTGGTATCCGGCGCGAACCGCACGCTCGATGACCTTGGCACTCTCGGCGATAAAAATGCCCTTCTGCGGCTCCAGCACGCAGCGAAGCTCACGCTCGGTCAGTCGCACGTAGGCATCGAGCCGCTCGTCCTCGAGAGAATCGATTCGCAGCACCTCAACGGCATCAGTCATAGCAGCCAGCCCGCACCCTTCTTTACAGCACATCTATACCAAACGAGGCGACGCTAAGCGCCGCCCCATGCATTCAAACAACCCGATGATACCGTTCACGCCAGACGATTTACGCCTCAACGCGACGATACGTCACGAACTCATAATCGACACCCTCGTCTCCCTCGCCCGAGGCAATCGTGGCAACACCGTCACGCCGCGCAATCTCCCACGCGGGATCGGCATCCAAATCGGGAAAGTACGTATCCACGTCATGCACGCAATGGTCATGCGTAACCTCGGCCTCCACGTAATACGGCAAAAACTGTCGATATACCTCGCCGCCGCCGATTACCCAGGCAACGGGTTCATCGGCAACCGCGGCAAGCGCCTCGTCGATACTATGCACCACGTCGACGCCCTCGGGAGCAAAGTCCTCATCGCGCGTGAGCACGATATTGCGGCGGTTCTTGAGCGGACGTCCGCCGGGAAAACTCAGCAGCGTCTTGCGTCCCATAATGACCGGGCAACCTTTGGTACACGCCACAAAATGGCGCATGTCGGCGCGATTGGACACGACCATGTCACCCTCGCACCCAATGCCCCAATCGTCACACACGGCAACAATGGCAGAAAGCTTACACCTCATGCGCGTCACCTACACCGCAATGGGGATGTTCTTGACCTGAGGGCCGTGCTCATAGCCCTCGACGATCAGATCATCGGTCGTAAACGCATAGAAGTCATGCACATCGGGGTTGAGCGTTACCTTGGGCGCAGCAAACTGCGGACGCTCAATAAGCTCGCGAACGATATCGACATGACGGTCGTAAATGTGGGCATCGGCAATCACATGCAGCAGCTCGCCAGCGATCATATCGACCGACTGCGCGACCATCATCAGCAAAATGGCGTACTGGCACACATTCCAGTTGTTCGCAGCCAAAATATCCTGGCTGCGCTGGTTGAGAATCATGTTGAGCGTCGGTTTATCATCCTGCGGACGCTGCGTCACGTTATACGTCACGCTGTAGGCACACGGATACAGGTGCATCTCGGACAGGTCGCTAAACACATAGGTGTTCGTCATAATGCGGCGGCTGTACGGCGTGTTCTTAAGGTCGTATAGCACGCGATCCATCTGGTCAAAGTCGCCCTCGGCATAATGGCTCTTCTGCCCAATCTGATACCCGTAGGCTTTGCCGATGGAGCCAGTCTCGTCGGCCCACTCGTCCCAAATATGGCTGTTGAGGTCATGCACGTTATTGGACTTCTTTTGATAGATCCATAGGATCTCATCCATGGCAGATTTGAGGGCCGTACGACGCAAGGTAAGCGCCGGAAACTCCTCACGCAGGTCATAGCGTGCCGTGACACCAAAGTTTTTAATGGTATAGGCAGGGGTGCCATCCTCCCACACCGGGCGGACCTTTTGGCCCTCGGTGGTGGTGCCATGGTCCAGAATATCGCGGCACATGGTTACAAACTGTTGATCAGCCTTGCTCATTGACCCTCCTGTCAGTCGCCTAAAAGCGAGATTCATTGTATCCCAGGCACATGCGGCCCCACAGCCCAAACATATGCCTTCATTTTCTGGCATATGCCAGAAATTCCTTGCGTAAATCTGCACGTTCGTTATTCTATTGTTAACATATGTCAGATAAGGAGTGCGTATGGCGGGAAGACGCGAGAAACTGCGTCGCGTTGGGATTATCCCCGAATACCGCGGCTTTACCCCTGACGGCCTAGCCAGCGGAGACGCCATCGACATGACGGTCGACGAACTCGAGGCGCTGCGCCTGTGCGACCTGGAAGGCCTTAACCAAGAGGCAGTCGCAAAGCAGATGGGTATCGCGCGCGCCACGGTGGCGGCTATTTGCAGCCGCGCGCATCGCAAGGTGGCAAACGCGTTGGTCAATGGTCGGGCGCTCATCATCGAAGGCGGCAATATCGCGTACTCCCCCATCACCGCAACGACGGCCGCATGGCCAGCAAAGGAGATCGACACCATGAGGGTGGCAACCACGTACGACAACGGCAACATCTTTATGCACTTTGGCCGCAGCGAGCAATTCAAGATCTACGACACTCAGGACGGCAAGGTACTCAACGAGCAGGTCGTGGGCACCGGCGGCACCGGCCACGGTGCCCTTGCGGGCCTGCTCGCCAACGGCGGCGTGGACACGCTCATCTGCGGCGGCATCGGCGGCGGCGCTATCAACGCGCTTGCCCAAGCCGGCATCACGGTATACGCAGGTGCCCAGGGCAGCTGCGACGCTTGCGTCGAGGCCCTCATTGCCGGCACGCTCGCGCAGACCGGCGAGGCCACCTGCGACTGCCATGGCCACGGCCACGACCACGAGCACATCCATGAGCACGGCGGATCCTGCGGTTGCCACGGCCATCACGAGAACGAGGGTCACGAGGGCTGCAGCTGCCACTAACGGCAGGCAAACGATGCCATCACGCGTCTGCTCACACAACATATAACGCACCAACGGCGAAGGCCGCCTGGAATACCATCCAGGCGGCCTTCGCCATACACGACTCTACCAGTCGCTACTTTTTATTGCGCATCTGCGCTTCCATCTGGCGCAGCAGGTCCATATCGGACTTAGGACCACCCGTTCCCAGGCCGCCCATGCCGCCCAAGCCCATGGCATCCAGACCGGGAATATTGGGCATGCGCATCTTTTTGCCCTTCTTACCCTTTTTGCCCTTCTTGCCACCAGCCTGTGCCTGATTGGCCATCGTGCGCATGCGGCCCATCATCTTATTCATCTCGCCCCACTGCTTCATAAGGCTGTTGACCTCGGTGGGGGTTACGCCGGCGCCCTTGGCAATGCGGGCGCGGCGCTGGCCGTTGATGATGGAGGGACGCAGGCGCTCCTCCTTGGTCATCGACATGATGATGGCCTCGTTCTTGTCGAAGATGCCCTCGTCCAGGTTGCCGCCCATCTGGTTGAGCGCGCGCTGGCCACCGGGGAGCATGCCCAGGATACCCTTCATGCCGCCCATCTTTTTGACGGCTTTCATCTGGTCGAGCATGTCGTTCATGGTAAAGCCCTCGCGCAGCATGCGCTCGGCGGCCTCGAGCTGTTCGGCATCGGCGGCCTCCTGGGCCTTCTCGATGATGCCGACAACGTCGCCCATGCCCAAGATTCGCTTGGCCATGCGATCGGGATAGAACGGCTCAAGCGAATCGGGTTTCTCGCCCATGCTCACAAACTTGATGGGCTTGCCGGTCACCTGACGCACCGAAAGCGCGCCACCGCCACGGGCATCGCCATCGAGCTTGGAGATAATAACGCCGTCGAAGTCGGTGCGCTCGGCAAACGTCGAGACCACGTTGACGATATCCTGGCCGGTCATGGCGTCGACGACCATCAGCACCTGGTCGGGCTTGACGGCCTTCTTGATGTCGACGGCCTCCTGCATCATCTGCTCGTCGATCTGAAGACGTCCGGCGGTATCGACGATGACCACGTCACGCAGGTGGTCGACGGCCTCCTGGATGGCGCCCTTGGCGATGTCGACCGGGTGCTCGCCGTCACCGCGGAAGACCGGCACGCCGATCTCGCCACCGAGCGTGGCAAGCTGGTCGGCAGCAGCGGGACGGTAGACGTCGCACGCGGCGAGCAGCGGCGAGCGGCCCTGCTTCTTGAGCAGGTAGGCAAGCTTTACGGCAGCCGTGGTCTTACCGGAGCCCTGCAGGCCCACGAGCATGATGACATTAGGAATGCGGTTACTAAAAACGAGCTTGCTCTCGGTGGAGCCGAGCATCTCGGTGAGCTCGTCGAGCACGATCTTGACGACGTTTTGCGCCGGCGACAGCGACTCCATGACCTCGGCGGTCATGCAGCGCTCCTTGGTCTTAGCAACGAACTCCTTGACGACCTTAAAGTTAACGTCGGCCTCGAGCAGCGCCATGCGAATGTCGCGCATGGCCGAGGTGATATCGGCCTCGGTCAGCTTACCCTTGCCGCGCAGGCGGTCAAATGTGTCGTTGAGGCGATCGCTCAGAGAATCAAACACTGGTTACTCCTTAATTGGACTCGCCCACCAGGGCGCGGCAGAAATCTTTGGCATTGAACTCCTGCAGGTCATCGACCTGCTCGCCCACGCCAATGCGCAGGATCGGGAGCTTGAGCTTCTCAGCCACGGCCATGGCGATACCGCCTTTTGCCGTGCCGTCGAGCTTGGTCATGATAATACCGTCCAGGCCCAGCGCCTCGTTAAACTCGAGCGCCTGGTTCAGACCGTTCTGGCCGGTGGCGGCATCGATCACGAGCACGACCGAGACGGGCATGGGGCCGGCGACCATATTGGCGGCGCGCTTACGCGTCACGTTAACCACCTTGGCAAGCTCGCGCATGAGTTCGGGGCTTGTGTGCAGACGACCGGCGGTGTCGATCAGCACCAGGTCGCTGCCGCGCTTATCGGCCTCATCGAGCACGTCGTAGCACACGCTCGCCGGGTCGGAACCGCGATCGCGCTTGATGACGGGGACGCCGGCGCGCTGACCCCACACATCGAGCTGCTCGATGGCGGCGGCGCGGAAGGTATCGGCAGAACCGATCACCACGTTCTTGCCGCGGGCAGCCATGGCGCTCGCAATCTTGCCGACCGTTGTGGTCTTGCCGGCGCCGTTGATGCCCACAAACAGCACGCAGCTCGGCGTATCGGAAAACGGATCACGCTCAACAGGCACAAAATGGCCCTCGAGCTGCTCAGCCAGAGCGCGGCGAAGCTGCGGGGCGGTCTTAAGGTTCTTCTTGGCAGCAGCATCGCGCAGGTCATCGGAGACCTGAATAGCGACCTCGGCACCCATGTCACCCATGACGAGGGTGTCCTCAAGGTCCTCCCAAAAGTCCTCGTCGACCTCGCCGCCAAAGTAGAAGACCTCGTTGAGGGCCTCGCGGCTGCGCTCAAGTCCGCGCGAGAGAGCGTCAAAGAATCCCATTATGCATTCACGACCTTTCCGGTTTCGCGATCGAGTTTTTGCGAGACGACGCGGCTGACGCCGTCGGCTTGCATCGAGACGCCGTAGAGAACGTCAGCGTCCTCCATAGTACGGCGCTGATGCGAGATAACCAAGAGCTGCGTATCGGAACGCAACACGTCGAGCGCACCGATGAGCTTGGACAGGTTAGCGTCATCGAGCGCCGCCTCGACCTCGTCCAGCACATAGAACGGCACCGTGCGCGTGCGATACACGGCAAAGAGCAGGGCGAGCGCCGTCAGGCTCTTCTCGCCACCCGACATGAGCATCATCTTGGTGATGCGCTTGCCGCGCGGCTGCGCCACGACCTCGATACCCGTCTCGGCCGGATGCTCGGGATCGGTCATCTCCAGATGAGCCTGGCCACCCGGGAACAGCATAGCGAAGATCTCGCGGAAGTTCGCGTCGACCTTCTCAAACGTCACCAGAAACGCCTTGCGCATCTTGCGATCAATAGCCACCGTGATCTTGGTGAGCGCCTTACGCGCGCTCTCCAGATCGGCCAGCTGCTCCTCGATGTAGTCAGCGCGGCGCTTGAGCTGCTCGTACTCCTCCATGGCAACTTGGTTCACGGGACCAAGGTTGTTGATCTGGCGCACAAGCTGGTTGAGCTCGCGCTCGGCGGCATCGCGGTCCGTGGGCGCAGGAAGCATAAGCGCTTCCTCGAGTACCGTGTTGCCATCGGCGGTAATGGCCTTAATGGCGGCCTCTACCTGCACCTCGAGCTTGCCACGTGCGACCTTGAACTCGTTTTGCGTGGCAGTGGCGGTATCGACCCGCTCCTTAGCGCGGGCAACCTCGGCCTTGGCATCCTCGATGGTCTTCTTGAGCGAAGCGGAGTCCGCCTCTTCCAGAGAGGCCTGGTCACGCAGGCGCGCTGCCCAATCCGATGCGCGTTCCAACAGGGCAGAATAGCGTTCGTGCATGGGGTCGACGCGCAGGCGCAGCAGCTCGAGCGAGCGCGAAGCCTGGCGTGTTCCGCGGATACGACGGTCGATGCCCTCAAGACGATGCTCAAGGTCGGGCACGCGGCCCTTCAGCGAACGCAGGCGCTCGCTCGTCTGGGCCAGGCGCACCTTGGCATCGGCGAGCTTACCGGCGGCCTCGGAATCGTCACGGCGAACGCGATCGAGCTCATCGTTGGCCTCGGCAATCTGGAGACCCAGGTCGCTTGCCTGTGCACGCGCCTCGTCACGCGAACGGGTGAGCTCGTCAACGCGCGGGCGCGCAGCGCGAACGGTCTCGGAGGCCTGCTCGCGGCGCTTGGAGATGCGCACGCGCTCGACCTCGGCATTGTTGGCGCTTTGCTCCAAGCGGCCGATCTCGGAGAGCAGCGAGCGGCGCTCGCCCTCAAGACGGGCGATCTCACCGGCGGCATCGCCCTCGGCGGCACGTGCCTCCTCGACGGCGGCGTTGGCCTCAACGACTTGGTCCGAAGCATGCTCAAAGATGGCAGCCAGATCGGGTTCCAGGCCCTCGAGCTCACGGATGCGGCGCTTGCGCTCCAAGGCACCCGAAGCCTCGCCGGCATCGAGCCCCACGCGCACCAGACCACCACAGCTCACGCGGGCGCCATCGGGAGTCACGTAGGTCACACCGTCAATGACAGGGGCAGCCAACGCGGCAGCCAAGTCATCGACCACGTAATAGCCGCCGAGAAGGGCCTCGACAACCGGGCCATAACCGGAGCGCACGGACAGACGATCGACCAGACGCGTACCGGCAGCGCCCTCGGCGGCAGCAGAGCCACTCACGCCGCGCGCCATCAGCAGCGCCTCGCCCGAAGCCTTCTTTTGGTCCAAAGCCGCACGACCGGCGCGCTCAAGCGTAGCGGCATCATCAAACAAAAGAGCATCGATATCGCCGGCAAGTAGTTGCTCAACCAGGCCCTCAAGCTCACGAGGGGCGTCGAGCACGTCGCCCAGACGGCCTGAGACATCGTCGCCCAGCGCGCCCACCAGACGGCTCACCAGCGGCGAGCTGTCTGCCATGCGGGCATCGAGCTTCTTTTGGCTGGCAAGCTCCGAGCGCACCTCGGACAGCTTGTTGCGCGCCTCGCTCTCACGATTACGCAAGTCCTTCAGGGCTGCACGGGCGACCTCGGTGGCCTCGCGCGCATCGTTCTGGGCCTGACGAGCCGCCTCAAGGGCACTCTCAAGCTCCTCAGCACGGTCGCGACGGCTATCAAGCGATGCTGTAACCTCCTCGAGCTGTTCATCAATCTGCTCCAGGCGCGAGGCGTACATGTTGTCCTCGACCTCGGCGTTGCTCAGCGAGTCCTTCACCTTGGCGAGTTCGAGCGCCGCGTTATCGGCCACACGCTGCACATCGCGTTGCTCACGCGTAAGCTGCGAAATCTGATTGTCGAGCGCCACGCGCCGCTCGTGGAGCTCAGCGGCGGCAGGACCAGCGGCGTCAACGTCCTCCTGGGCCTGCATGTGCGCGCCGGTCACTTCCTCAAGCTGCGCACGTGCATCCTCGAGCTCCTCGACCACGCGACGACGCTGATGCTCGGAGCTCGAGATCTGGCCGCGCATGTCGGACAGGCGCGACACCATATTGTGGCCCTTTTCCTCGAGCAGGCGCATATCGGAGTTAATGCGACCGACCACGTCTTGCATATGGCGGCGCTGCTCGCCCAGATCGCCCACAAACAGGCCCTTTTCCTCGAGCATGACCTGGAACTTCTCGAGCTCGCGTTCCTTTTCGCCCAAGCGGTACTGCGCAAGCTCAAGCTCGGCAGCACCCTCCTTGGAGCGGCTCTCCAAGTCGTTCCACTGCGACTGCAGCGAACGAAGCTCGTCGACGGCCAGCATCTGCGTAAGCTCGTTCGCGCGCGAGGACAGCTCTTTGTACTTGCGCGCGCGATCGACCTGACGCTCCAGCGGCCGCAGCTGACGGGCGATCTCCTTATTGATGTCGCGGGCACGGGTCAAGTGCTCGTCCATCGAATTAATCTTTTTGAGCGCACGCTCCTTGCGGCGCTTGTGCTTGGAGATGCCGGCGGCCTCCTCGATGAGGGCACGGCGCTCCTCGGGGCGGCTCTGCAAAATGGCGTCGAGCTTGCCCTGGCTGATGATGGAATGCGTATCCTTGCCCAAGCCCGAATCGTGCAGGATGTCCTGAATGTCCATCAGGCGGCACGGACTCGAGTTGATGAGGTACTCGCTTTCGCCCGAGCGATACATACGACGGGTGATGGCGACCTCGTCAAAGTCGACGGGCAGCATATGGTCCGAGTTATCGAGCACCAGCGTGACCTCGGCGACACCCACCGGCTTGCGCGCTGACGAGCCCGAGAAGATGACATCCTCCATGGCCTGGCCGCGCAGCTGCTTGGCGCTCTGCTCGCCCAGGACCCACAGAATCGAGTCAGAGATGTTCGATTTTCCCGAGCCGTTGGGACCGACGATGACGGTCAGGCCCGGCTCAAACGTCATATGGGCGCGGTCGGCAAACGACTTGAACCCTTTGAGCGTGAGGGACTTGAGATACACGGTTCCTCGCTTAAACAGGCTTCTTGTTGAGAATCACGCCGTTGGTGGTGTAGCCCATGCGGTCAAGTGCCTCGAGTGCAGCGGCTCCCTCGGCTTCCTTCTTTGAGGAGCCGGAGCCGCGACCCTGGCGAATACCATCGATCAACACCACGGCGGTAAAGGTGGGCGCATGCGCCGGGCCCTCGGAGCCAACAAGCTTATACGCGGGAGGCTCATGGCCGTCTGCCTGCACGCACTCCTGCAAGAACGACTTGGGGTTCGCAGGATGCTCGGCACGCTCAGAGGCCAAATGGGGCTTAAGCGTACGGTGGATAAACTCCGCCGCCGCATCCCAGCCAGCATCCAGATACAGCGCGCCCACGAGCGACTCATAGACGTTCTCGAGCGCCGAGTGCAGGCCACGCGCGCCGGTACCGGTCTCGGAGGCACCAAAGATGATGATGTCGTCGATACCCAGCTCGTGCGACACCTCGGACAGCGTAGCGCCCGAGACAAGCGACACCTTCAGGCGCGTGAGCTTGCCCTCGTCAAACTCCGGATAGGACTCAAACAGGGAGCGTGCGACCACAGCGCCCAAAATGGAATCGCCCAAGAATTCAAGGCGCTCATAGCTGGCAGAAACCGGCTGGCCCTCGACTGCCGAGGGATGCGTAAGCGCCGCGCGCAGCAGCACCTTATTATTGAACTCGTGGCCCAGGATTTCCTGGGCACGCGTAAGTCGTTCAGACAAAGCCAAGACCTAGGCCTCCCTGGCGTTTTCGATCGCGTCGACGGCGTCGGCGACAGAGTTGAGCGAGAGCAGAGTCTCGTCATCGATCTCGAGGTTGAACTCGTCCTCGATAGCCGTAACCAGCTGCAGGCGCTCGAGCGAGTTGGCATCGAGATCGTCAAAGGTGGTCTCATCGCTAATTTCGGCAACATCGACGCCCAGAACGTCAGCAGCGACCTCGGCGATCTTGTCGAAGATTTCGGAGCGGTCCATAGCGCTTCCTCTCATAGTGAATGAATACCAAAAGAATGGTACCGCCCGGGCGGTACCAAGACACGGTTCTGATTCTACCCCACGAAGCAGGCCGCGAGGCACATAACAGCGCTCTAACTCGCTCTTACAAAACGATGCCGTCCATGGAGTTGGCGACATTCTCGACCAGCCCGGCGCGCACGGCTTCGGCCGCCGCAAGCGTACCGTTTTTAACAGCTTCGACCGAGGTGGCGCCATGGCCGATCAGAACCACGCCGCGCAGGCCCAAAAGAATCGCGCCGCCCTTGGCGTCGCCAGAGAGCTTGGCCTTTATCTCACGCATCTGCTTTTTAATGAGCAGCGCGGCGATCTTGGTGCCAAGCGAAGACATAAAGACGCCCTTGAGCTCCTGCAACAAAAACTTGGCAGCGCCCTCGGTGGCCTTGAGCGCAATGTTGCCCGACATGCCGTCGGCGACCACGACGTCAAAATTGCCCGACGTAAGATCGGTGCCTTCGCAGTTACCCACAAAGCCGGGAACGGCGGCTTTCATGGCCGGGAAGCAGGCCTTGGTAAAGTTGGAGCCCTTCTCGTCCTCGGTGCCGTTGGCAAGCAAGCCCACGCGAGGATGCTCGATGCCCAGGACAACGCGGGCATAAGCGCTACCCATCTGGGCAAAACGCACCATGTCGTCCACCTCGACATCGGGGTTGGCGCCCATGTCGCACAGCACCGTCAGGCCGCCGGCACGATTGGGCAGCGCATTGGTCAAACAGGGGCGCACCGGCTGCTTCTTGCCTTCGGCCATATATCTAAACGGTGTGACGTAGGCGGTCGCGGCAGCGGTCATGGCGCCGGTGGAGCCGGCGGAGAAAAACGCGTCCGCGTTGCCCTTTTTGATGGCGCGGCAGGCAAGCACGATCGAGGACTTGCGCTTGGTCATCACGGCGCGAATGGGATCGTCATCCATGGCGATAATGTCAGGGGCTTCCAGAGCCTCCACACGTGCATGGGCCGCGGCAAAGAGATTGACGATTTCGGCGGGACCGACTGCCAGGACCTCGATATCGGGATCGGCGGCAAGTGCAGCCTCGATACCATCGAGAACAACCTGAGGTTTCTCGTCTCCGCCCACAACGTCTACACAAACGCGAACGTTACTCATATACATACTCCTTATACAAAAATGGCCGACTCATTGAGCCGGCCATTGTGGTTCCATTTGGAACGGCATCGCATCCAGAGTATACCGTTACTCGGTAACGATAACCTCGCGGTCCTTGTAGAAACCGCAGCTGGGGCACACGTGGTGCGGAAGCTTGACAGCGCCGCAACGGGGGCACGTGGACTGAGCCGCAGCCGAGATCTTCATGTTGGCGGAACGACGGGTGTGAGTGCGGATACGACCCTGCTTTTGTTTAGGTACGGGCATAGTGACCTTCCTTATGAACTATCCAGTGTGGCGATTACGCGCAAGTAGCGATACTACCACAGTTTTACTCGTCGAGCTTGAGATTCTTCAATGCTGCAAATGGATTTTCCGTGGCAGCGGCCCATTCTGCCTCTGCCTGGGCGGCGCAATCGCATTGCTCGACGTTGAGATTGCAACCGCAAGTGGGACACAGACCGCGGCAATCGGGCTTGCAGAGCACCACAAACGGCGTGTCCATAACGACCGCGTCATTGATGGGCTCACCCAGATCGACGATGCGGTCCTCACCCAGGAGCTCGTAGCCGTCCTCGTAGGCCTCGGGATCCTCGGGCTCCTCAAAGAGGTAGAACTCCTCGATCTCGCCGGCGATATCAAACGAGGCGGGCTCCAGACAACGGTCGCACTCGCCGGTGGCGTGCGCGCGGACCATGCCCGTGAGCAAGACACCGGTACCGGCATTGGTAAAGACAACGTCGTAGTCGATGCCGTCCTGTAGCTGGTACTCCTTCTCGCCCACCATGTAGGTGGCGACATCGACCTTACCGGTCAGCGGATACGAATCACCAGGAAACTCGAGCTGCTCGGAAAGATCGACGGTAACGCTCGGGAACTCAGCCATTACCACTGACCATTCTGTTGGGCGGCACCCTCGTTGAGCTGCTGACGGCAACGGGTAACGGTGCCGGTCAGGCTCTTGAGGTTCTCCTCCAGGTGCGTAAAGACCTGCTCCGCGTAGTCCTCGGCAGCATAACGCGTCTCGCGCTCGTACTGCTGGGCACGATCGCGGATGTCGTCGGCCTGCTGCTGTGCTAAGCGGACGATCTCCTGCTCACCGGCAATGGTGAGGGCCTGCTGCTGAGCGTCGGCGATGATGGAATCGGCCTGAGCGGCGGCGGAAGCCATAAGCTCCTCGCGCTCCTTAAGGATACGGCGGGACTTCTGCCACTCCTCGGGATAGCTCATGCGGATCTCGTCGAGGATGTTGAAGAACACGTCGGCGTCGATGACCTTGAACTGAGCGTTCTTGCCGAAAGGCGGCTTGGCTTCCTCGATCAGCCCTTCGAGCTCATCGACCAAGCTGACGATCCTATCGCCAGGAAAATTCTCGCCCGGCATCCGGTCTCCTTTCATAGGTAACATATCATCGTGCTAGTTTACCACATGCCACCAGGCAATAAAAAACGTCACGAAAAGCGATGTCTGAGCGCTTCGACCACGTTGGGCGGGACAAACGTCGATACATCGCTGCCGAGTGAGGCGATCTGGCGAACGACCGAGCTCGAGATATAGCCGTACTGCGGCGCACTCATGACAAAGATGGACTCCAGCTCGTTATCCAAGCGATAGTTGAGATCTGCCTGCTGCAGCTCGTACTCAAAGTCGGTCATGGCGCGCAGGCCCTTGACCACGGCCCCCGCCCCCTGCTCGCGAGCGAAGTCGACCAAGAGGCCGGTAAAGGGCAGGACCTCGACGCCGTCGATATCACCGAGCGCCTCGCGGGCCAGCGCCACGCGCTCATCGAGCATAAACGTGGTACCCACACCGTTTTTACCCTGCGACTCGGCAACAGCGACGATCACACTGGGAAAGATGCGGCGGGCGCGGCGGATGACGTCGATATGGCCAAACGTGATGGGATCGAAGGTGCCCGGGACGATCACGCGGTTGATGGTGTCATTCATGGTCGTCCTCCTGAAACGTCGTGGCATCGTTGTTGTGAGCATCGGTGCCAGCGCAATCTTCCTCACCATCGTCATCGCCGACCCAACGAAGCAGGTCGACCGAGGTAATGCCGTAGCGCTTCTCGCGCACGATCTCAAAGCCTGCCGGATGCGCGCCCGCATCGGCGGCGGCATGCTCAAACAGGGCATAAGCGCCAGGTGCAAGCAGACCCTGCTGAGCCAGGTTCTGCAGCAGTATCTCGACCGGCTCGGCACCAAAAGCATAGGGCGGGTCGAGCAGGACCAGATCAAAGGGGCCGCCCGGCACACGACCGCGCGAGGCGCTCGCCAGCATGTCGCCCGTTACCACGCGCCAACGCGCACGGTCACGACAGAGCGACTCGATATTCTTGGTAATGAGCCGCGCGGCATTCCGATCGATCTCGAACGTCGTGAGCGAGCGGGCGCCACGTGAGAGCATCTCTAACCCTAAGGCGCCGGAGCCGCCAAAGGCGTCCAGCACGCGGACCTCGTCCAGATCGAAGTCAAATGCCGACATGACCATAGATGCGCATGCCTCGCGCACACGATCGGTCGTGGGGCGGGTGACATCGCGACCACGGGGCTCCTCGATCTTACGACCGCGCCATTCGCCGCCGATGATTCTCATCCTCCGCTGACCTCCTTAAAAATGTGTCGATATCGCATGGCGACCGCATCGCGCAGGGGGCGTGTCGCCACGGAGTCAAGGTTGCAAGCATACCGCAAGAGCTCGACCGCGTCCAAATGGGCCCACTCGATCAGCTCCTCGTCGGCATCCAGGTCGACAAAGCGCAGAGTCACACCGCCATGCTGGCGGTACCCCAGGATTTCGCCCTCGTGGCGCAGACGAAGGTCCATCTGGGCGAGCGTAAAGCCGTCCGAGGTCTTTTCGAGCGACTGGAGACGGTCTTGCGCCGCCGAAGCGCCGCCGTTGCCCTTGGAGTGCGTCATGACCAGGCAGGTGCCCGACACGCTGCCGCGGCCCACGCGGCCGCGCAGCTGGTGCAGGGCCGCCAAGCCAAAGCGCTCACCGTTCTCGATAACCATGACGGTGGCGTTGGGCACGTCGACGCCCACCTCGACCACCGTGGTCGAAACGAGCACGTCGATCTCGCCGCGCTTGAAGGCGTCGATCACGCGATCCTTGTCCCCCGCCGGCATGCGGCCGTGAAGACGCTCGATGGTAAGCCCCGGCAACGCCAGGCGTAGGCGGTCGAGCTCGGTTGCCGTATCGTGCAGCGGCACGGGCACGGTTACGCGACCCTCGTCGTCACGGACGATACCGGGCACATCCTCAAGCTCATCGGCCGAGTCGCTCGGCTCCACGAGCGGGCAAATCACGTAGGCCTGCTGACCCTTTTCATGCGCCTCGCGGATGGCGCCATAGGCAAGGTCGCGGCTCGACTCGGTAAGCACGCGTGTCGTCACGCCAGCGCCAGGGACGGGCCGATGGCGGATGATGCTCGTGTCCAGATCGCCGTAGACCGAAAGCGCCAGCGTACGTGGGATGGGCGTTGCCGTCATAACGAGCAGATCGGCACCAGGGCCCTTCGCACGCAGGGCGTTGCGTTGGCCGACGCCAAACCGGTGCTGCTCATCGATGACCACGAGCGACAGATGCTTAAACGCCACGTTATCCGAAAGCACCGCGTGGGTGCCAAAGAGGACATCGAGCTCGCCCGATTCCAGCTGGGCATGGATCCGCTCGCGCTCGGCCGCCGGCGTGGCGCCCGTCAGGAGCGCCCAGGTCATGCCAGCCTGCAAGAGCAAGGGGCCGGTCTTATCGGCATATTGACGCGCCAGCACGCCCGTGGGCGCCATAACGCAGGCCTGCGTGCCGCTATCGGCAGCCACAGCCAGCGCGCAGGCGGCAACGGCGGTCTTACCGGTACCGACATCGCCCAGCAGCAGGCGGTTCATCACGCGCCCGCCATCGCACATATCGCGCAGGATATCTTGGAACGCGGCCTCCTGCTCGTCGCTCAGCGAAAACGGCAGGGCCTGCTTGAGCGCGGCCAAGTGCTCGCCCGCGGCGTGGGCGTAGGGCACCACGTCGACCAGGCCGCCGTCGTTGCGCAGGCGCAGCGCCAGCTGCAGGTAGAGGCACTCCTCGTAGGCAAGCCGCGCGTGCGCGATATCGCGCTCAGCCATGCTCGAGGGAAAGTGAATCGATCGAAGCGCACGAGCATTGCTCATCAGGCGACGTTTAACGCGTAAGCGTGCCGGAATGGGATCAAAGGGATTGCCGACGACCTCGAGCGCGCCACTTACGATGCGGCGCATCCACGCCTGGCTCACGCCATCACACACGTAATGGACCGGCAGGATAGTGCCCGCGGCGCGCCCTTCCTCAAGCTTTTCAAAGTGCGGCGAGGCCATCTGCTTAAAGCCGTAGGCAAACTCGACCTTACCCATTACGGCTAGGCGGTCGCCCTGCTTAAGCTGCTGGGCAATCCAGGGCTGGCGGAAAAAGGCGACCTGCAGCACGCCCGTCTCGTCAACGAGTGAGACCTCGGTCACCTGCATGCGCGGACGCGGCTGCTTTTGGACGATACGATCGACCGTGGCGATGATGGTACACACGGTACCGATGGGCGCCATCTCGATGGACCAGGAGCGCGTAAAGTCCAGGTATCGATGAGGGATATGGAGAAGGAGGTCCCCCACCGTCCGAATTCCCAGACGGCGAAGGGCCTCCTCACGTTTACCCGAAACATATTTGAGTCGCGCGATATCCTCGTCGAGCGCATTGCTCTGGGCAAAGCGCTCCGAGACGCGCGGCACGGAGCACAGTTCGGACATGGGCAGTTGCCTACTCGATCGAGAAGATCACGGGATAGAGCGGCTGCTCGCCACGATGGGCGTCGATCTCCAGATCGGGCTGAGCCTCCTCGATAGCGTCGACGATCTCCTGGAAGGCCTCATCGGACAGTTCCTCGCCGGCCAGAATCGTCAGCGCGTCGCCCTCCTCTTCCTCCTGCATACGGTTGATGCAATCGAGCGTGACCTGCTTCACGTCGGAGCCGACCACGTCGATGGAGCCGGCAATGATGCCCATGACGTCACCGGAGTGAATTGGCGAACCGTCGGAGGCACTGGAGTCGCGCACGGCGCGGGTGACCTCGCCATCGCGGACCTCGCTGATGGCGTCGACCATAGCGGCGACGGCATCCTCGAGCTCGGAATCGGGCAGGACCGCGAACAGCGCGGAGAAGGCCTGCGGAACGGTCTTGGTGGGAACGACGGCGACCTTCTTGTCGGTGCAGGCAGAGGCAGCGGCCTCGGCGGCCATGCGGATGTTGCCGTTGTTGGGCAGAATGATGACCGAGGTCGCGTTGACCTGGTCGACGGCGCCCAGCAGGTCTGCAGTCGAGGGATTCATGGTCTGGCCACCGGACACGATCACGTCAACGCCGAGGGACTTGAGGATGTCTGCCTCGCCGGAACCGGCGGCAACGGCGACAAAGCCCAGGGCCTTCGCGGGCTCGGCGGCCTTCTCCTGGTCCTCGTGGATCTTGGCGGTACGGTCGTGGGCCTCCATCTCCATGTTGTGGATAAAGACCTCGTAGATCTGGCCAAGCTGCAGCATGTGCTCGAGCACCAGGTTCGGGGTGTTGGAGTGCACGTGGATCTTGTAGTCGGGATATGCGCCCACGAGCAGCTCACAGTCGCCCATGGAACCCAGGAACTTAAGGCACTCGTCCTCGTCAAACGGGGCGTCGGCCTTAAAGAGGAACTCGTTGCAGTAGCGGAACTCCGAGCCCTCCCAATCGTCGTTGGCCTCGATCTCAACGCGGCCAAGAGCGGCATCGCGTGCAGAGCCAGCGGAATCGAACGTAGCGGAGAAATCCTCGACAACGGTGCTGCGACCAAGTGCTGCAGCCACAAAGTTCTCCAAGAAGATGGCAAAGCCGAAGGCGCCGGAGTCGACCACGCCGTTCTCTTTGAGGACGGGCAGCAGGTCGGGCGTGCGAGCGACGGACTGGTAGGCCTCGACGACGATGGCATCGAGCGCGTCCTCGGCCGAGAACTTCTTCTTTTCGCACTCGTCGGCCTTGGTCGAGACATCGCGCAGCACCGTGAGAATCGTGCCCTCGATGGGCTTACGGACGGCCTGGAAGGCGACCTTGACGGCGCGGCGGAAGGCGAAGGCGATGTTGGCGGACGTAATGGGCTCGTCGGCGGAGACAAGGCCCTCGGCCACACCGCGCAGGATCTGCGAGGTAATGACGCCGGAGTTACCGCGGGCGCCCATCAGGGAGCCGTGGGTGATGGCGCCGGCAATGGCCTCCATGTCGGCATCGGCGGGAAGGGCGGAGAGCTCCTTGGTCACCGAGGCGAGCGTGAGCGACATGTTGGTGCCGGTGTCGCCGTCGGGTACGGGGAAGACGTTGAGCTTATTGATCTCCTCGGCCTTGTCAGAAACGGCAGCCGCAGCGATCGGAAAACAGGTGCGAATGGTCTTTGCAATCATGGGTATTTGAATCTCCGTTTTCGGATGCTAGTTCAGACGGCTCTTGAGCGCGTCGATATGGATGCCGATCTTAAGGCTGGCGGGATCGATTTGGGCAATCTCCTGCAGGGTAAAGGCAACGGAGCTCGAAAGGTTGTGGCAGACGGACTTCATGTTGACGCCGTTCTCGAGCACGACGTGAAGATCGACCGTAAGGCCGTTCTCGTCGGCGGAGACAAGCACGCCCTTGCGGAGGCGCTGACCGGCAAGCAGGCGCACGCTCTCGGCGCCTTGGAGCTGCTCAGCCATACCGACGACGCCATAGCACGTCATCGCGGCATAACCGGCAATATCGGCAATAACGTCGTTCGAGACGCTCAGGCTGCCGTTAATGGTCTCAGACACAAGAATCTCCTTATCTGGTGCTCGCGGCACCATGTCGTGGGAGCAATCATTGCAATATTCTACAACGACCGCGCCATGTTGAGGTGGTGGGTCGCGGGATTACATCCTCGACACGAAATGTTGATATGGCAACGTTCGAGTCAAGTGGTCGCGGCATGAAAAAACCCGCCGCATAAGCGACGGGTTTTACAACCTGGCTCCCCGGGTAGGACTCGAACCTACAACAGCGCGGTTAACAGCCGCGTGCTCTACCATTGAGCTACCGAGGAATTTAAAAGCCCAGCGGAATGGGCTGAGAAATTCTGGCTCCCCGGGTAGGACTCGAACCTACAACAGCGCGGTTAACAGCCGCGTGCTCTACCATTGAGCTACCGAGGAATAGGTGCGTGCTCTCAAGCAACGAAGTTTATTATACGGACGAATCAGCTCAGGGCAAGAACTTTTTTAAGAAATTTTCTCGCCTTGATCCCTTGGGGACGGCCTAACTACCGGCACCGGCAACGGAAACGCCGATGTTTTGACAATGCCAGCGAGCGGGCACCAGAGCGAACAAATTGTCATGAAAAGAGGACGGCATAGACCTTCTGGTCATGCCGTCCTCTTTTCATGACAAGTTGTCGCTCTGGTGTCCGCGCAGCGTCGGCCAGTTACGGCGTTTGGTAAAACGCCGTAACTACTAAGACTCGATGTAGTCCTTCAGCTTGCTCGAACGGCTGGGGTGGCGGAGCTTGGCCAGGGTCTTGGACTCGATCTGGCGGATGCGCTCGCGCGTGACGCCAAACTCGCGGCCGACTTCCTCGAGCGTGCGGGGATGACCGTCGACAAGACCAAAACGCAGCTCGATAACCTTACGCTCACGATCGGCAAGCGAATCGAGCACCTGGGTGAGCTGCTCCTGCAGCATGGAGAAGCTGGCGGCATCGGGCGGAACGATGGCCTGGGAGTCCTCGATGAAGTCGCCCAGCTGGGAATCCTCTTCCTCGCCGATGGGGGTCTCGAGCGACACGGGCTCCTGCGAGATCTTCTGGATCTCGCGGACGCGGTCGGCGCTCATGTCCATCTCGGCACCGATCTCCTCGGGGGTCGGGTCGCGACCCAGGTCCTGAAGGAGCTGGCGCTGCACGCGGACGAGCTTGTTGATAGTCTCGACCATATGCACGGGAATACGGATGGTACGGGCCTGGTCGGCGATAGCGCGCGTAATGGCCTGACGGATCCACCACGTGGCGTACGTGGAGAACTTGAAGCCCTTCTGGTAGTCGAACTTCTCGACGGCGCGAATCAGACCGAGGTTGCCCTCTTGGATCAGGTCCAGGAACAGCATGCCGCGGCCGACATAGCGCTTGGCGATGGAGACAACCAGACGCAGGTTTGCGCTGATGAGTGCCTGCTTGGCTTCGAGGCCCACGTTCTCAATGCGCGTAAGACGACGCATCTCGGCACGCGTGAGCTCGAGCTCGCCGGCATCGGCAGCCTCGAGCTTCTCGGTGGCATCGAGACCGGCCTCGATCTTCATGGCCAGATCGACCTCTTCGGAGGCGGTCAGCAGGTCGACCTTGCCGATCTCCTTGAGGTACATACGAACCGGGTCGCCGGTCAGCATCACCGTGGAGGCATCGATGCCACGCACGCGGGAGCGTGAACGGGACGTGCGCACGGTGCGCTTCTTCTTGCTCTTGGAAGAACCCATCTCGGCATCGGCCTGACGGGCCATCTTGAGCTCGTGATCGTCAAGCGAGCCGGAATCGTGCTCGTCGTCATCATCGAAATCGTCAGTATCGGTATCGTTATCGTCGACGTCCATGGGGGCGTCGTCGTTACCGCTCGCGGAGATAATCTGGATGCCGCTGTTGCGCAGCGCGGAATACACCGCGGTGAGCTGCTCGTCAGAAACATCGATATCCTTCAGGGCGACCTGAATCTCGTCCTCGGTTACCGAAGTCCTGTTTGAGCCGTTGCCCATGAGCTTTGCAACGTAGGATTCCAGCCCAGTACCCGTGCTCTCAGTCTTTTTTGGCACAGATTCTCCCTTCATAGTCCACAGGACTCAATACTTTAGCACACACATTGACGTCTATACCCAAAAAGAGGACTGGATATAGGCAAGAATACGCTGGTTGACCACAACATCTAGGCCTGTTCGGTGCCTGCGGCCTCCAGACCGATCAAACGGAACGGGTCCGCCACGCCGCCGATCGACTTTTGCAGTTCGCGTTGACGCTGCGAATCCTGCGCGGCCTGCACGGTCAGCGCGCGACGGGCCTCATCGTCGAGCGAACGGTCCTGGCGCAGCTTGGCCTGTGCGGCACGCATGCGGCGCTTGATGGTGTAGAGCTCGAGCGTATCGAGCATAAACACGATGTTCGTCTCGGTGGGGTGCTTGCTCGTCGCCGAGATGCGCCCGGCACTCACAAGCGTTGCCGCCTCGGGACACACCGAGCGCGCCGCATCCATGCAGGCTGCAGGATCGGTTCCCGGCGGAGTTGCCAGAACGGCCCATGCGATGGACTCGTGACGTGGGTCAACCCACTCGATAGAGCAGATGCGGTCGGCATACGTGCGGAACAGGTCGGGGTAGCTCGTGAGCATGGTCAGCAGCTCACGCTCCCCTGCCAAGGACTTACGCTCAAGATCAGTAAGAACCATCGGCGCCGCCGCAGCCGGAGCGCCCGAACCATCAGTCACAGGTGCAGCACCCATACCATCAGGCACGTCGATCGGCGGCAGGTCGTCGACGACCTCCACGGGCGCGGCACCGTAGGCATCGAGCGGGACATAGTCGTACGGCTCTTCCTCGACCGGCGCCGCTACTGCCGGCGTCGCGCCCGACGCCCAAGCACCGCGACCGGCATCGCGAGAACCCGACGCCCGACCGCCCGCGCTACCGGACCGCTCAGCCTGCGCCCGCTGGCGCTCATAGTTCTGTTCGCGGCGGCGCTCGGCATCCTCGCGCTTGGCGACATCGCGAAACACACGGCCCGAGCTCGCACGCACTGTCTCCAGATCCAAACCAAGCAGATCGGCAATCTGGATAAAGTACGTGTCGATCATATAGCTATCGCGCAGCGGATAGATGAGCGTGAGAGCGTCCTCCAGCGCCTTGGCACGACCGCCCGGCGTGATGATGTCACTCGACTCCTGCAGCGAACGGTAGACAAAGTCCATGAGCGGCTCGGCAGCGTCGATGCGCGCCTGCAGCTCCTGTCCACCATGCGCCGCGATGAACTCCATGGGGTCGTTGCCGTCGGGAAGCACCACGCAACGCAGATCCATCGAATCCTGCTCGATAAACTGAATCGCACGGCGAGCGGCCTTTTGACCGGCGGCATCGCCGTCAAACATATACACGATGCGCTTAGCAAAGCGGGTGAGCGTCTTGACGTGATGCTCCGTGAGCGCGGTGCCCAGCGTGGCGACAACGTTTTTAATCCCCGCCTCCCAACAGGCGATGCAGTCGGTATAGCCCTCCACCACGATGGCGGTATCCTGCGCGACGATAAACTCCTTGGCCCAATTAAAGCCGTAGAGGTTTCGCTTTTTATGAAACACGCTCGTCTCGGCGGTATTGAGGTACTTGGGTTGGCCGTCACCCATGATGCGACCACCAAAGGCGATGTTGTGACCCTGCTCGTCAAAGATGGGGAACATCACGCGGTCGTAGAAGCGGTCGGCAAGCTGCCCGCGCCCGCGGCTCACGGCAACGTTGGCATCGATCATCTCCTGCGGGGTAAAACCCGCCTGGGACAGGTGCGACACCAGCGCGTTGCGGCCAGGCGCAAAGCCCAGGCAGTAGCGGCGGCAGACGTCGCCACCCATGCCGCGGCTGGCAAAGTACTCGCGCGGACGGCCGTCCTTACCGCGCATAAGCATGGTGTGATAGAACTGGGCGGTCTCGGCGCACAGATCGTAGATGCGGGCACGCTTGGTACCGCGCTCGCGGCGGTCTCCGGTGTCGTGCAGCTCAATACCCGCGCGATCGGCCAAATAACGGATTGACTCGGGAAAGCTCAGGTTCTCGCGCTTCATGATATAGGTGAAGACGTCGCCACCCTCGCCGCAGCCAAAGCAATGCCACACCTGCGTGGCGGGAATAATGTGGAAGGACGGAGTCTTTTCGCCATGAAAAGGGCAGCAACCCCAAAACTCATGGCCGCGGGGCTTGAGCTCAACCGTTTCCTGCACGATGGCAACTAGGTCGGACGCAGCGCGTACCTGGTCTTTTTCCTCATCACTAATCACGGACACTCACCCCCTGCTCGCCCAAGTTGTGACGAATATCTTCGATATTACCCTCGACGGTCGCGATCAACTCATCCAGCGAATCGAACACGCGCGACGGACGCAGCCAGCGCGTAAACGCCAGCGAAACGGAAGCACCGTACAGGTCGCCCGTATAACCAATTAAATTAGCCTCAAGATGCGCAGATGCCGCATCGTCGGCATACGTCGGCGGCAGTCCGACGTTAACGGCAGCGGGCCACACGATGTCGTTTACCAGCACCAGGCCCTCATACACGCCATCGGCAGGCACCTGAATGCCGTCGGGAACCTGTAGGTTTGCCGTGGGAAAGCCCATGCCAGAGCCCTCGTGACGGCCGCGAATAACACCGCCACGCACCATATACGGGCGGCCAAGTAACCCAGCAGCAAGCCCCACATGGCCCTGTCTCAGCTCGTGACGAATGCGGGTGGCGCAAATGGCCTCACCGCCCTCGCAAAGCAAGTCGTGCCCGTATACGTCAACGCCGCGCTCGGCACCCCAGGCGCGCATCTCGGCAACACCAGAAGCACCGCCGCGACCCAGCCTAAAGTCGCTGCCAACGCGAATCGAGCGAATGTCGACCACGCGTGACAACAGTGCGAGAAAACCGACATGGTCGAGCGCCGCAACCTCAGGCGTAAAGGGAACGGCCACCACTGCATCGACCCCGGTTTGAGCCAGGGCATGCAGACGGTCGGCCGTCGTCATCAATTTTTGAGCGGGCGAAGGGCTCACCACGACGTCCGGGTCGGGATCGAAGGTAACCACGACCGCCTTACAGCCATGGGCACGGGCATCACAGACAAGCGCTTCGATGAGTTCCTGGTGTCCACGGTGCACACCATCGAAAACGCCGATGGCGATGGAGGCAGCACCCAAGTGCTCGCACTCATCAAATGCATCGGCAGCAACGATGCGAGCCTCGTCCGACTCGCCCGCGAAAAAGATACGCGCGAGCTCGCGAGCGGACAACATCATCGAACACCGCCGATTGCCTGCGGAAACACGTGCTCCATGACAAAGCGGCCACTCTCAATGCGGGCGAGCGCCTTGAGTCCCCCATCGAGCACCAACGCAAACGGCGCCTTCGAGGCATCGAAATCGGCAAGCGCACGCTCAACGGGAGTGCGTCGGCCGCAGAGCAGGTCGTCGGCAAGATTGCCAGGCAAGTCAACACGCGTGGCGCCCAGGGCCGCAATGGGATCCAAGGCAAAGCCAGCCGCGGACTCGGGGGAAAGTTCCTCGACCGCATGACAAGCGCCAATGGAAACAACACCGGAGGCCGTGCGGCGCAACGCGGAAATGTGCGCGGCGCTCTCACAGGCGCGGCCCAAATCGCGAGCGAGCGCACGGATATAGGTACCCTTGCTCACTGAGAACGCCACGGTCCACACACACGTATCACCTTCACCTCCCACGGCGATCAGGTCGGCGGCATAGACCTCGACGGGGCGCGGAGGTAGGTCCACCGCATTGCCCTCGCGAGCAGACTTGTAGGCGCGAACGCCATTGACCGAGATAGCCGAAAACGCCGGCGGCACCTGCATCTGCGGACCCAGCATAGCGGCCAAGCGCTCACGGGCATAGGCAGGATCGCGGAGCTCGTTGGCAACAGCCACCGTGCGGACCGCCTCGCCCTCCGCATCATCGGTATTGGTCTCGGCGCCAAACGAAATGTCGGCGACATAGCTTTTGGTATCGAGGGTTAGCATGCCCAGCAAACGAGTAGCCTGGCCAACACCCACCACCATGACACCCGATGCCATGGGGTCGAGCGTGCCGGCATGGCCGACGCGACGCTCATGGAGGGCGCGCCGACATTGCGAGACCAAATCGTGGGACGTGCAGCCCACCGGCTTATCGACGGCGAGCAGCATATTCAGTTGAGAAGGCGTACGACGAGCCATGTACCATCCAAAAAGTTAAAGCTCGACGGTCACCGAAGCGGGATCCTCCCCTACCAGCTCGGCCAGCATGGGAAGTGCCACGGTGAGCGTCTCGAGAATCGTTCCGTTGTTGGAGAAACCGGCGGCAGCGGGATGTCCGCCTCCGCCAAAGGCAGCAGCGATCTCGGACACGTTGAGGTCGCCCTTGGAGCGCAGGTTGCCGCGCACCTTGGTATCGCCCTCAATGCCCTTCAGGAACAGGCAGACTTCGACGCCCATCACCGAGCGAACCACATCGACCAGGCCGTCGCACTCATCCGAGGTGACACCGCACGCCTCAAGGTCACTCTGGTACGCGTAGCTATACGCGACGCGCCCGTGGGCCACCGTCTTGATGCGGCCCATAACGATGGACTTGAGGTGCAAAAACTCAACGCGCATGCTCTGGTAGACCTCGAGTGCCACACGCGCCGGATCGGCACCGTGGGCAACCAGACGCGAGGCTGCATGGAACGCGGCGGCATCGGCGTTTTGGTACTGAAAACGGCCGGTATCGGTAACCAAGCCACACAGCAGGCAGGTCGCAACGCCATCACGTGCGACAATGCCGCAATTGTCCAAGAAGCGGTCGATGATCATGGCGCAGGCTGCAGCTTCGACGCGCCTCAGGCTGAGCTCGGCAAACTCCTCACGCGCCGGATGGTGATCGAAGCACACCACATGCTTGGAGCGACGAAGCACCTCGGCGGAATTATTGAGACGCTCGACGACCGGCACGTCCACCGAGATGAACAGGTCCGGATTGCCGGTGTACGCGGATGCCGGCACCAGGCGATCGGAGCCTTCCATAAAGCGGTAAATGCGCGGAACTGGGTCATCATCTGCCAGCAGCAGCGCAATGTCCTTGTTGGGGAAAAACTTCATGAGCGAAAGGCCCAGACCCAAAACGGAGCCCAAGGCATCGCCATCGGGAGAAGTATGTCCCGAAATCGCAATGGAGGACGCACCCTCGATGAGCTCGAGGATGCGTCGCTGAATATCTGCAGACTCGCACGAGGCGAGGTCGGCGGAATTAGTCATCTAAAGCTGCCTCCTGGGCGGCATCCGCTATCGGATAGCCGTCCTCGTCCTTTTCGATCGCAAGCGTGGCGGGAACGTTTTCCAGCGCACGCGTGATGCGCTCGGCCTCATCGGTCGAGCGATCGATGCGAAAATCGAGCTCGGGCGTGACGCGCCAATCGAGCGAGCGAGCCAACAGGCTGCGAATACGGCCCTTGGCGCTTGCGAGCGCCTCCATGACCTCGTCGTAGCGGCTCGCATCGCACGACACGTACACGCGCGCGAACGAACGGTCCACCGCGACCTCGACCGCGGTCAAAGTAACCAGGTCGAGACGCGGATCGGAAACCTCAAAGAGCAGGATATAACCGAGCTTCTCGCGAAGCTGCTCGCCCAGACGGCGGGTTGCCTGCGTTTGCTTCATAGCGCTACCCCCTACTCGGTACGGGCAACCTGGTCGATGCGGTAACCCTCGATCTGGTCGCCGGGCTTGATGTCCTGGAAGTTCTCCAGGCCAATGCCGCCCTCGGAACCGCTCTTGAGGCTCTTGGCCTCGTCCTTGTAGTGACGCATCGAGGCGATCTTGCCGTTGAAGACCACGATGCCGTCGCGCACCAGACGCACGGAATCGGTCGCGGCGATCTCGCCCTCTTCGACGCGGACACCGGCGGCGATACCGACTTTAGGCACCTTGAAGGTGTCCAGGACGGTCGCGGTACCCGTGGAGACCTCAACCTCGGTGGGCTTGAGCATGCCGATACGGGCAGCGTCGAGCTCCTCGAGGCACTTGTAGATGACGTCGTAGCAACGGATCTCGACGCCCTCGCGCTCGGCGGCGGAACGCGCCTTACCGTCGGGGCGGACGCCAAAGCCGATGATGATGGCGTTGGAGGCGTCGGCCAGGACGACGTCGGTCTCGTTGATGGCACCAACGGCGGAGTGGATCGTGTTGATGCGAACCTCGGACTGATCCATCTTGTCGAGCGAGTCCTGAAGGGCCTCGATGGAACCCTGGACGTCGGCCTTGATGATCAGGTTGAGCTCCTTGACCTCGGCGTCGGCAATGGTCTCGAAGAGGTTCTCGAGCGTGACGTGCTTGACGCGGCTCTGCTCCTCGATACGGGCCTTGAGCGAACGCTCGTCCGCAAGGGCACGAGCCTCGCGCTCGTCCTCGAACACGCGGAACTCGTCACCGGCGTTGGGTACGGACTGCAGACCCAGGATCTCGACGGCGTCGGAGGGACCGGCCTCGGTGACGGCGCGGCCCTTGGGGTCGAGCATGGCGCGGACGCGGCCGTAGGTGAGGCCGGCGACCAGCGTATCGCCCACGTGCAGGGTACCGCGGGTCACGAGCACGGTAGCGACCGAGCCGCGGCCCTTGTCGAGCTTGGCCTCGAGGACGTTGCCGGAGGCAAAGGTGTCCGGGTTGGCCTTGAGCTCGAGCACGTCGGCCTGGAGCAGCACGGTCTCCAGAAGATCGTCGATACCGATCTTCTGCTTGGCCGAAATGTTGACGAACATGTTCTGTCCGCCCCACTCCTCGGGGATGACACCGTACTCGGTGAGCTCCTGGCGCACGCGGTCGGGGTTGGCGCCCGGCTTATCGATCTTGTTGACGGCGACGACGATGGGTACGCCGGCGGCCTTGGCGTGGTTGATCGACTCGACGGTCTGGGGCATGACGCCGTCGTCGGCGGCCACGATCAGAATGACGATGTCGGTCACCTTGGCACCACGGGCACGCATGGCCGTAAAGGTGGCATGACCCGGGGTATCGATGAAGGTGATCTTGCGGTCGTTGATCATGACCTGCGAAGCGCCGATGGCCTGCGTAATGCCGCCCGCCTCGCCGGCAGCAACGCCGGTGTGACGGATAGCGTCGAGGAGGCTCGTCTTGCCGTGGTCGACGTGGCCCATGACGGTGACGACCGGGGCGCGCGGCTTAAGGTCGGCGGGATCGTCGTAGAACGAGAAGGTATTCTCCTCCTCGGGGGTAATGATCTTGATCTGACGACCCAGGTCGTCGGCAACGAGCTCGACAAGGTCATCGGACATGGACTGCGTCATGGTGAGCGGCGTGCCCAGCAGGAACAGGCGCTTGATGATGTCGTTGGCCGGAACGTCGAGCGCCTCGGCGAGCTCCTGGACGGTAACGCCCTGGGAGACCTTGATGGCGTCGAGCTCCTCGGGGTTCACGCCCTGGGCCAGCGCCTCCTCTATCTTGCGCTCCTCCTGAGCCTTGGCAGCCTCGCGCTCGCGCTTCTCCTTGCGCTTCTTGCGGCGACCGGTGGACTCGCGAGAGGCCTCCTCGACGGCGGCACGAGCCTCCTCGAGTACCTTCTCGCGACTGTACTCCTCGGCCTCGCGAGCCATACGGCTGTAGTGGTCCTCTTCGTTGTTGTGACCGCCCTTGCGCTTCTTGCCCTTGCCCTGCTTGTCGGGGTTGGGGAAGTCCATGCCGGCAGCGACGTTGTTGCTGGCGTTGGTGCGATGGCTGTGCGGACGGCTCTCGGAGGCGTTGCGCTCGGAGTTGCTGTCGGAGGCGTTGCGATCGTTACGACGGCCTCCGCGGCGGTCGTTGTTGCCGCCACGACGGTTACCGCGCTCGGCGGCACGCTCGGCCTTGGCCTTGTCCTCGGCGTCCTTCTTCTCCTTGAGCACGGTCTCCTGTGCGGCGATCTGGTCGAGCAGCGAACGGAAGCGCGAACCGGAGTCGGAAGCGGGAACGGCGCGGCGCTGGGCCTCGCGAGCAGCCTCCTCCTTCTCGCGAGCAAGGCGCTCCTGCTCGGCCTTCTTCTTGGCCTCGGCCTCGACGCGGGCAGCCTCCTCGGCAGCCTGGGCTGCGGCAAACTGGCGGCGCTCCTCCTCGCGGGCCTTCTCGGCGGCGATGCGCTCGCGCTCGGCCTCGGCAGCGCGAGCGGCCTCCTCGGCGGCAGCTGCCTGCTCCTCGGCCTGCTTGGCGGCCTCGACTTCCTGAGCGCGGGCCTCAATCACCGAGGCGAGCTGCTTGCGGACCATGGCAACGTAGGCATCCTCCAAGGTGGAGGAAGCGGACTTAGCGGGAATCTTCATATCGGCGAGATGACCCATCAGTTCCTTAGAGGTCATGCCGAACTCTTTGGCCAGGGTGGACACACGGACTTTTGCCATATGACTTCACCTACCCTTTCTGGCACCTTGGGTGCCTAGAGACTGAACGAGCGTGGGAGATGCGCCGGGACCTGCCCGGCGCGACCGCGCGCTAGATCAGGTCCTCCGCATCATCGAAGGCGTCGGTGTCGTGGACACCGCAGAAACGGGAGCCGGGACGGGCCTGGTTGCGGCACTGGATGCCGTCCTCGGACACGTACTCGCAGCGGCGGACGTCCTCGTCCTCCTCGTCACCGATCAGGTCGGCGGCGGGCTCCTCGTGAACGGGAACGTTCTTGAGGATGTCGGCGGCAAGCGTCTCGGACTTGATGTCAATGTGCCAGCCGGTCAGGCGCGCAGCGAGGCGGGCGTTCTGGCCCTCCTTGCCGATGGCGAGGGACAGCTGGTCATCGGGCACGATGACGCCGGCATAGGCCTTCTCCTCGTCGATGAGGACGCGGGTGACCTTAGCGGGCGACAGGGCGTTGGCGACGTAGACGGCAGGATCGGCATCCCACAGGATGACGTCGACGCGCTCGCCACGGAGCTCGCCCACGACAGCGCGAACACGGCTGCCCTTGGGGCCGACGCAGGCACCCACGGGATCCAGGCGGTCGTCAAGCGAGTGGACGGCGACCTTGGAGCGCTGGCCGGGCTCGCGGGCGATCGACTTGATCTGGACGGTGCCCTCATAGATCTCGGGCACCTCCTGCTCAAACAGACGACGCATGAGCTCGGGGTGGGTACGGGAGATGACAATCGGCGGACGGCTGTGCTCGCCACGAACCGGCTGCAGGTTGGAGTTGGGGTCGCGAACGTCGATGATCACGGCCTTGATGTGCTGGTTGTGCAGGTAGCGCTCGCCCATCGGGCGCTCGTTGCGCTCGTTCTCGTAACGGCGCTGATCGAAGTGCGGCAGCTCGGCCTCGACGCCCTCGCGAATCTTGACGATCGTGAAGTCGGGCGTGGATTGCAGCACGGTACCGCTGATGAGGTCACCGATGCGGCCGGAGAACTCCTCGTAGATCTGCTCGCGGGCGGAGTTGCGCACGATGGCGTTGATCTCGGCCTTGGCGTGCTGGGCAGCGATGCGGCTCGTGTTCTTGGGGGTGACGTCGATCTCCTCGAACTCGGTGAAGTTGCCCTCCTCGTCCATGGAATCGTCGATCGGCTCCAGGCGGTAGACGTAGATCTTGCCGGTGGTGCGGTCGATGGTCACCTTGGCGCCCCACTCAAGATGCAGAATCTCGGCATAACTCTTGGCGAGCGACTGCTCCAGGCGGTCGATCAGGTAGAGCTGGTCGATGTGCTTCTCCTGGCAAAGCTCCATCAGGGCTGACATCATGTCGGATGCTGCCATCTTACTTTCCTTCCTTCGCGGGCTTGAAGTCGTAGGTGGGCTTCAACTTGCACTTTTTAACATCAGAGAAATCGAGGGTGACGGACTCGCCGTCCTCGAGCTCGAGGGTCACGTCGGTCTCGGTCGCAGCGGCAATCTTGCCGGCGTACTTGCGACGGCCCTCGGAGGCGGTGGAGGTGAGCTCACAGTTCTCGCCCACAAAGCGGGCAAAGTCGCGCGGACGGCGCAGCGGGCGCGCCATGCCCGGGCTCGACACCTCAAGCGTATAGCTCGAAGAGATAGGGTCGAGCTCCTCAATCACATCGCCGACCCACTTGGTGTTGGCCGTGACGTCATTGAGCGACAGGCTCTGACCCTCGGCACCCTCGATACGCACACGCACGCAGGGGGCCTTGGTGGCACCCACGAGCTCGACGTCGACGATGTCGACATCGTGCTGGGGGGCAACGGCCTCGAGCGCGTCGATGATCGCCTGCTCGGTCTTAGTCTTGACCATTGCGGCACCTCCATCCATACAAAAAAGAAGCGGGGCCGAAACCCCACTTCTTTCAATTACAACTTCATTTGCAAGCAAACTATACCAATACCTGCGAAAACGTGCAAGCACCGTACGAATCTGCAGGTCAGCGTACGCACAGGTTCTCCACAAGAATAGGACAATTGGCCGAGGAGCCCCATGCGACGCACCCTCAACAGCCCCAAAACGGGCCATGCGTCCCAATCCACGGGCCCGTTCGGACCCCAAGGGCATTCCTCCCCGAGCCCCAATCGATCAGACTTACGCTAAGGGACATTCCGCAACAAGCCGGCCAGTAAGTCGCGCAACGACGAACCTTTCCAAATCCTCTACGGCAAGGAGGCACCCATGAAACACCTAGGCACCCTCTGCATGACTGCGCTCGCCATCGCAACGTGCTCGTTGGCCCTCGTGGGCTGCGGCAAGACGAACAGCAAAACCGGAACATGCGAACCGAACCCTGGCAGCACCAAAGCCATCGAGAAAACGACGCTATCGGAGAGCTTCGACAAAATAAACGAAGACATCGTCGATCCCCAGGGCCTGGGTCCCGATTCCCAAGAACAGTTCCCCATCGACCTTGAGGCAGACGAGAACGTCCATGTTGCCTGCGTGGGCAAGGACACCGACGGCTACGGGGACGCCGCGCTCGTCTTTACGGTGTCCAACAACACCGGTGTCGACATGATGTTTGGCGATGTGGACTCCTATGCCTACGTCAACGGCAAGGTCCGCGATGTGCGCATGCGCCAACCGGTCGCCGCTGGAGAGGAAACGCGCGCCATGCTCACCTTTGTGGGCACCTTCGACGATCCGGACTTTGATGTGAACAACGACCTCAACGACGTCTACCTCAACATTTGGATGTTCGAAGAGGCAACGGGCAACGTTTACTTTAGGGACCTAGTACACATCCCATAGAAGAGGGTGCGACGCAATGACAAAGCAGGGCATAAAACACAAGACGAGGGACGACCCAACCGGATCGCCCCTCGTCTTTTATGTGTCAGCTAAGCGCGCAGCGCTTACTTGACCACCAGGTTGACCAGCTTGCCGGGCACGCAGATGGCCTTGACGACCGTCTTGCCCTCGAGCCACTTGGCGACGGCGGCCTCGGCGGCAGCCTGCATATCCTCATTGGAGGCATTGCGGGCCACCTCGACGCGGCCGCGGACCTTACCAAGCACCTGGACGACGATCTGCACCGTATCCTCGATGGACTCGGCCAAGTCGAACTCGGGCCAGGCGGCGGTGTAGGCATTGCCCTCGCAGCCGAGCGCCTCGTGCCACAGCTCGTCGGCCCAAAACGGGCAGATGGGGGCAAGGACGCTCACGATATCCTTAGCCAAGCCGTAGCACAGCGCCTTGTCGCGGTCAGTACCCTCGGTGGCGTTGAGGTAGGCACTCGCCGCGTTAACGAGTTCCATGACGGCCGAGATGGCGGTGTTGAACTGGCCGCGATCGAAGTCCTCGGTGCACTTGGCGATGGTCCGGTGACGCTCGCGATAGAGCTTCATCGCAACCTCGTCGAGCGCGGACTTGTCGAAGGCCACGTTGGCGTCGCCGGACTGGACGAGCTGCCACACGATACGCCAGGCGCGCTTGATGAAGCGGTTGGCGCCCTCAACGGCCTTGGGATCCCAGTCGAAGTCCTTCTCGGGCGGGGCGATAAACAAGATCGCCAGACGCATGGTGTCGGCGCCGTAGGGCTCGATGACCGAGCTCGGGGGCACGACGTTGCCCTTGGACTTGGACATGGTGTCGCCGTTCTCGTCCTTGACCATGCCCTGGCACAGCAGGTTGGTGAAGGGCTCGTCCACACTCAGCAGGCCCAGGTCGCGCAGTGCCTTGGTAAAGAAGCGGCTGTAGAGCAGGTGCAGAATGGCGTGCTCGATGCCGCCGATGTAGTTATCGACGGGCATCCAACGATCGGCAGCCTCGCAGGAGAAGGGCAGCTCGGTGTTGTGCGGGTCGGTATAGCGCAGGTAATACCAGCTGGAGCATGTGAAGGTGTCCATGGTATCGGTCTCGCGCTTGGCCGGGCGGCCGCAGACCGGGCAGGTGGTCTCGTAGAACTCCTTGCACTCGGCGAGGGTCTCGCCGGCGCCCAGGTCCAGGTTCTCGGGCAGCGTTACCGGCAGCTGGTCCTCGGGCACGGGCACGATGCCGCAGTGCTCGCAGTGGATGGCCGGGATGGGGTTGCCCCAATAGCGCTGGCGGGAAATGAGCCAGTCGCGCAGACGGAACTCGACCTTACGACGACCGCAGCCCATGGCCTCGAGGTCAGCAACGATTGCAGCCTCGCCCTCGGAGTGCTTGCCGCCGCGCATACCGGTGTACTTGCCGGACTGGACGAGCGTGCCCTCGGCAGCATGGGCGCAATCCCAGTCGACGGTCTCGGCATGGAAGGTATCGATGGTCTCGCCGCTGGCCTCGACGGCTGCGCGGTCGTCATCGTCCAGGATGATCGGCACGATCGGCAAATCATACTTGCGTGCGAACTCAAAGTCGCGCTGGTCGCCGCAGGGAACGGCCATGACGGCGCCGGTGCCGTAGTCGGCAACAACGTAGTCGGCAACCCACACGGGGACCTTCTCGCCGTTGACCGGGTTCACCACGTAGCGGCCGGTAAAGGCACCGTGCTTCTCGAGGGTGCCCTGGGCACGTTCGACGGCGGAGATATGCTTGGAGTCCTCGACGATCTTGGTCACGGCCTCCTCGTACTCCGTACCCTCGACGAGCTCGTGCAGACGCGCGTACTCGGGAGCCAGGACAAAGAAGGAGACACCGAAGAGCGTGTCGGCTCGCGTGGTGAAGACGGTGATCTTACCCTCGTCGCCCTCGATGGGCTCGCCATCCTGGTCGCACAGGGTAAAGTCGACCTCGGCGCCCTCGGAACGACCGATCCAGTTGGCCTGCATCTGCTTGACGCGCTCGGGCCAGCCGGGGAGCTTCTCCAGGTCGTCGAGCAGCTCCTGGGAGTAATCGGTAATCTTGAAGTACCACTGCTCCAGGTCGCGCTTCTCGGGCTCGGTGCCGCAACGCCAGCACTTGCCCTCGGTGACCTGCTCGTTGGCCAGAACGGTCTTACAAGTGGGACACCAGTTGACCGGGTTCTTCTTACGGTAGACCAGGCCCTTTTCCCACAACTTCTCAAAGATCCACTGACCCCAACGGTAATAATCGGGACTGCAGGTCTTGACCATGCGATCCAGATCGTAGGAGAAGCCCATGCGCTTCATCGTGGCGAGAGCCTGGTCCATGTTCTTATACGTCCAGGCGGCAGCCTGCGTGTTGTGCTTGATGGCGGCGTTCTCGGCAGGCAGGCCAAAGGCGTCAAAGCCGATGGGGTGCAGCACATCGTAGCCGCGCATGCGGGCCTGACGGGCCATGGCATCGCCGATGGTATAGTTGCGCGCGTGGCCCATGTGCAGGTCGCCCGACGGATACGGGAACATCTCGAGCACGTACTTCTTGGGCTTGCTGGCGTCGGTGTCGACGGCAAAGAGGTTGGAGTCCTCCCAGGCCTTCATCCACTTGGACTCAATGGCCTGCGCGTCGTAGGCAGGGATCTCATCCTTATGATCTGTGCAATCGCACATATCAGCTCCTTTAATCTTTAATGGGGTCGGTCGGCTTAGCTTTATTCGCTACTGCGGACAGTCCTGCGCAAGACGAAGAGCACATTAAGTGCTCTTCTTTGCGTGCGGAACTTGTAGCGAACAAAGCTAAGCCGCCCGACCCTAAGGTTAACTTGACTGATGATAGCAAATACAACAAGCGAGATGCCTGCGACTTGCAGGCATCTCGCTTTATCTAAATAACGTGGTTGATACTCAACCTTTATGTGCAGCTCTTATCCTATCGATAAGACACAGACTGCTGAGAGTCTTTCACGACAACGTCGTGGGCGCCGCCTTCGACGATGGAGGTGGAGCTGACCAGGGTCAGGCGTGCCTTTTCCTGGAGCTCGGGGATCGAGAGGGCGCCGCAGTTGCACATCGTGGACTTGACCTTGTAGAGCGTGCCGCCCACGCCGTCCTTGAGGGAACCGGCATAGGGAACGTAGGAGTCGACGCCCTCGACGAAGCTGAGCTTCGCCGCGCCGCCCAGGTCGTAGCGCTGCCAGTTGCGAGCACGCGCAGAACCCTCGCCCCAGTACTCCTTCATGTACTGGCCGTTGACGTTGACGCGCTCGGTCGGGCTCTCATCGAAGCGGGCGAAGTAGCGACCCAGCATCATAAAGTCGGCACCCATAGCAAGGGCGAGCGTCATGTGGTAGTCGTATACGATACCGCCGTCGGAGCACACGGGCACGTAAACACCGGTCTCCTCGTAGTACTCGTCACGGGCGCGGCAGACGTCGATCAGCGCGGTGGCCTGGCCACGACCGATACCCTTGGTCTCGCGAGTGATGCAGATGGAACCGCCGCCGATACCGACCTTGATGAAGTCGGCACCGCAGTCGGCCAAGAAGCGGAAGCCCTCGGCGTCGACGACGTTACCGGCACCGACCTTGACGTCCTCGCCGTAGTTGGCGCGAATCCACTCGATGGTGCGCTTCTGCCACTCACTGAAGCCCTCGGAGGAGTCGATGCACAGGACATCGGCGCCAGCCTCGATGAGCAGCGGCACGCGCTCGGCATAGTCGCGGGTGTTGATACCGGCGCCGACCATGTAGCGCTTGTCGTTATCGAGCAGCTCGTTGGGGTTGGTCTTGTGGCTGTCGTAGTCCTTGCGGAAGACGATGCCCATAAGGTGATCGTTATCGTCGACAATAGGCAGGGCGTTGAGCTTGTTGTCCCAAATGACGTCGTTGGCAACCTTGAGGCTGATGTTCTTGTCGCCCACGATGAGCTGCTCACGCGGGGTCATGAACTCGGAGACCTTCTTCTGATGGTCATCGCGGCTGGGACGATAGTCACGGCTGGTGACGATACCCAGGAGCTTGCCCTTGGGGGTGCCGTCGTCGGTGACCGGCATGGTGGAGTGACCGGTCTTCTCCTTAAGCTCGATGACCTGCTCCATGGTCATGTCGGGGGTCAGCGTGGAATCGGACTGAACGAAGCCAGCCTTGTGATCCTTGACGGCCTTGACCATAGCGGCCTCGGACTCGGGGGTCTGGGAACCGTAAATGAAGGACAGGCCACCCTCGGTAGCGAGCGCGACACCCATGTCGACGCCCGAGACGGACTGCATGATGGCGGAAACCATGGGGATGTTCAGGGTGATTGCCGGCTTCTCACCGCGCTTGAAGCGGGTTAGCGGCGTCTTAAGAGAGACGTTGTTGGGGATGCACTGCGAGGACGAGTAGCCAGGGACCAGCAGATACTCCGAAAACGTGTGGGACTCACCGGGAAAGAACGTAGCCATGTTTCTCCTTTTTCCATGCGACCGGTCGGCTGCAGGCCTCGTAGGACCCAGCCCAACCTTGGGCGCCCAATACTGGGGAAGTATCTTAACGCACTTTGACTGCTACAATGCATGGTTTAGAAAGAGCACACGAGGGTTTGACGCAGGCTTTGCGTTTGCCCAGCAAACACTTTAGCGGGGAGACGTGGAGCGTATGAAGTACAAGACGACGGCAAAGTTGGTCATTCAAGCGTGCGACAAGGATTTGCCGGGCGTGTTCGGCCATGGCTGCGTCTTGCTGCTGCAGGGTATTGCCCGGGAGCACTCACTCAACCGCGCCGCCAAAAGCATGGGCATGGCGTATTCCAAAGCGTGGCGTATTGTAAACGAAGCGGAAGGCCAGCTAGGCTGTAAGCTCATCGAGCGCGACGGCGCCCGCGGATCCACGCTCACCCCCGCCGGCGAGCGAGCCATAGTGGTCTACGAGGAGCTGCAGGCCGACATCAACAACGTCATCGCCACCAAAGCCAGCGACCTCATTGCCACCATCAAAGAGTAGCTAACTTGCGAAGGGCGTTGTCTAGGGTGGACGCTACAACCAGGGGATCGTCGGTACCGGCGAAGAGGCGGATGGCGCCCCCCTGCTTACCGCGCGGGGCCGAAAGGCGCGTTGCTGAACCGCCGGCGGGCGACGTGCGGAACTCCCCCGGCAATGTGTCGAACAGCTCACCAGCACTTCGCTCGATAAGGTCAAACTCAACTGCCGGGCCAAAGCCGTGCTCGAGGATTCCCGTTGCAACCGCATGGTCGGGATGCGAGGTCAGCCCGGGATAGCGCACGTTGCGTACCATCTCGTTGGCGGCCAGATACTCGGCCAGCGCACGGGCGCGATCGAAGTGGGCCTGCATGCGAGCGTCGAGCGAAGACAGCCCCCGCTCCAGCATGCAAGCCTCATTAGCAGAAAGGTCGAGTGCAGACGCACCGCAATCCGCAAGAAGCGCATGCGCACACTCGGCGGCGGCATCCACGCGATGGCGCTTAAGCTGCGAGCGCGCCACCGAAGCGGCGACGAGCTTGCGCGGCGCAACGCCGGCACACACACGGTCGAGTGCCTCGAGCGACAGGACGGCACCCAAACGCAGCGGATCGCACCCAAAGACGCTTGCCACGGTGTTATCCACCACGAGCAACGCACGGGCCTCACGCGCCGCCCGACCCAGCGCACGCAGATCGGGCACACGTAGGCCAAACCCGCCGATGGAATTGACGAACCACCACAGATGCGACCCGCCAGCATCAAACGAAACATCAAAGCCCTCGGACGCGGCGGTAAACGCCGCAACCGACGGCTCCCCCACGAGCACAACGTCGCAGGCATCAAAGCCGCGCGCAAACGCATCGGCAAAGTCATCGGCAAACACGACCAGGCGATCGCTGGGACGCACAATCCCCAGCAGCGACAGCGCCGCCGGCACGTGCGAGGCCGCAACAAGACGCGCCTCACGCGCGCCGGCCCTTGCAGCCCAGGACTCTTCTAGCTGTTGCACGTCCACGCGGCACCATCCCTTACATAAAACCAAACCAAGACCAGCCCACCCAGGTCGAGAAAACGTCAGCGCAAGCAGCGTCGAGCGGTCCGGCGTTCGTTAGAACGCCGGAACAAAATTAGCCGTGATATTCGCCGTTGTATTGGATCAACGTTAGATCTTCCACGCCGTCGAGTGCGCGGATGGCATCCGTATACGGCATATCCACGCCGTCCGAGAACACCTCGACGGCCATCTCGACCTTGTCACCGCGCATCGTCTTAGATTTGACGGTGAACTTGGTACGCCCAAACGCGCGCACGATATCGTCGCCGGTGGTCTGGCCCGTGTAGTGGATGACCATCATGTACACACGCGCCTTGTCCTGGTGGCTCGCAAAGCCGGCAATCATCACCACGATCACCACTGCTGTGAGCCCCACGAGCGCATACATGCCGGCGCCAGCCGTAATACCCGTCGTAATGGCCCAAAACAGATACAGCAGGTCGAGCGGGTCCTTGACCGCCGTACGGTAACGAACGATGGACAGAGCACCGACCATACCGAGCGAGATGACCACGTTCGTCGAGATCGCGAGCGTAACCATGCAGGTAAGCACGCACATGCCCACAAGCGTCACGGCAAAACTGCGCGAATACACCACGCCGGTAAAAAAGCGCTTGTACACGTAATAGATCAGGATGCCCATGGCGAGCGCCACGAGCAGCGACAGGCCGATCTTGGCAGGGTCGACCTGACCAAACGCCTCCAAGACGGAGTTCTTAAAAAAGTCCCTGGTGCTCATGGTCTAAATATCCCCTCGGTTCTCAAAATCCGATTCCCAGTAATTAAATCCACGCAGGTAGGCGGTCTTTTCGTAACACAGGCAGTACTTGGAGACCGCCGTGAGTTCGGCCGCGCCCGGCGGCACCATATCGCGCACGAGCTGCGGGCAAAACTCCGTAAACTTGACCTCCATCACCAGCTTGCCGGGCTCTAGGACTGGCAGCGCGGGCAGCGTCGCGTCAAAGATGTCGAAGCTTCCCACCGCGGCACGCACGTTCATGTCAAACGTGATGCGCACGGTGCCCCCATCCATCACCCACGGCTCGCGCTCGTAGTCCACGATGGTCCGCGGGCGCATCATGTTGCAGATGCACTCGATGTAGAACTCACGGCAGAGCGGATGGGGGCTCCTCAGCAAGAAGTCGTAGTCGCCAGCCAGAATCTGCTCAAACTCACCGCGCGTAAGCGGCGCGTCCTCCTTGTAGATCCAGCTGCCGTACTTCTTTTTACGCTCGAGCTTAATCACCTTGTCGCTGCCGTTATAGATGCGCACGCGATATTTTTTGCGCATGAGAATACCGGCGTCTTTTTCCTCGTAGGCCGAGTTACAGTAGTCGTCAAAGTACAGGCTGCGAATGGTGTAACCGCCCGAGCGCGCATGCTTGTCCAGTTTAAATACCGGCGCCATGCGGCAGGCAAGCGCGGCGTGCTCGCCCTCGTTAATGAGATATTTGAGCTCGTGGCGATAACGCTCCTGCGTGGCATGCGCGGGAGGTGCCGCCAGGCGCTCAAGCAGCGCGCTAGCCCTCCTCATACGTGTCCTCCACGACCTTACCGCCGTCTTGCACGTAAAAACACTTCATGCCGTAGTGCTTGCCATCGTCGGTCACATAATAGTCAAACGCATCCTGCGTATAGCCATCGGAGTTGGTGGCACGCACACGCACAAAATACTGACCGGCATCGGGCGCATCGCAGGTCACCTCGGGAAGCAGCACGTCCTCGGCCTTAAAGATCACGTCGTTGATGGCGTAATCGCGCGCCAGCTCCACGGTATAGCGAATGTCGCGCGCCTTAAAGTCGTAGGACGCATCCCAGCTGATGCGCAGTTTGCCGTTATCGATCTGCGGCACGCCGATATAAAACGGCATGGGCTTTTTATAGCTCTCGCGGAAGCTCTTGTGGTTCTCCTCGATCTCGGAAGGAATCGCCGCGGCGATTTGCTCATATTGATCCTTGGTAACAGGCAGATTGTCGATATCGGGCGAAGCAAAGACCAGCGATTCGGTGACCTCGCGATAATGTTTGATCATCTTGGACAGGCGTGCCTCGGTCATATACGAGCGCAAGTCCTTGACGGCGCGGTCGAGCTCACTGCGGAAGGCCTTGCTGCGCAACGCGCGGTTAAACAACACATTGCCCCAGTAGTTGCTCACGCCGCGCTCCCAGCTCGCGTAGTCCGAGAACCCCTTCAGGCTCAGCTCAAGCTTACGCAGCATGCCGTCGTTATCCCAATCCAAAAAGTACCAGGTATTTGAGTTAAGCGGGCTGTACAGATAGCAGTTACGGTTCTGCGTATCGCAGTTGCCCGTCAGGATCTGAAACGCCAGCCAATAGACCAGATTCTCGGTATCAAAGTAGGTGTCGAGCACGTCATCGATCTTTTGCGATTCGTCGTTGAGCGCATCGAGCATCTCGATGAGCTTGGCGTGGTCCGAGTCGCCCTTAATCTCGAGCATGCCCTCAAAGTTTGCCTGGTTGTAGTCGGGGTCATCGGCGAGTTTAATGGTCTCCTCGTAGCGATGGAAATCGAAGCTGTTCACCTTATACAGGTGCCCGTTCTTATCCAGGCCATGTGCCTTAAGCGCCGTCTTGTTGAGCTGCTCCACCTGCGTAAACAGGCCGTAGTCCTCAAAGGTGTCGTTGGACTTTTCGGTCTGGTCGCACACCCACAGATGCACAAACTGCGTGCGCAGGCCCATCATCTGGGGAATGCCGCGGATAAGGTCGTAGGCCATCTTATTGCGAAAACGCATGCCCTCGCCCATGTGCTTGTTGAGCGCAATCGAGCGCTGCTGGCGCCAGGTACCCTTGCCCTTTTTAAGCTCAACCTTGTAATTCTTCTGCGTATAACCGCTCGACGTCTGACCACGCACCTGCACGGTAGCATTGGGCGCTTCCTCGCCATAGCCAACCTCGCCGGCCACCGGGCCGTCTTCGTCGCCCGCCTGCAGCAGACCCATAACCTGATAGCGCGCCACGCCCATGTCGGCGTAGTCATACACCGAGTACGTATTGATTTCGGCCCAGCTGTGGTCCGTGTTCTCGGAGCTGTTACCGCGCGAGACCGTCAGGTACATGGTCACAATGCCCGAGTCATCGTAGACCTCGTAGAGCTCGTCCTTATCGCGCAGATGCTTGACCTTGTCCGAGGTCTCGGCCTTTTTAATCTTGTCCTGCTTTTTAACCTTTTTGGTCGAGGAGTCTTCCTGCACCGAGCAGCCCGAAAGCAGCAGCGCGCCGGCAGCCACTTCAATCAGGCGACGGCGAGACATCATCCTATCGGTCATCAGAACCTCCCCAATGGTTGCGATACGCACGGACCACCGTGCGCTCAAACGCGCCATGCGGCTCACCCGTATGGCGGCCTTCCTCATAGCGCTGCTCGGAACGGTCGAGCAAGCGGCCCAGCTGTGTAAAGCGACCCGTTTTATCGGTCGCCACCATAGGCTGTTGACTCAGGATACGATACGGCAAGTTGGCGGTATAGGTATCGAGTCGCAGCAGCGCCACGATAAAAAACACCGCCGCACCCAACAAAAAGCCAAAGCCGTAAAACTGCTGCGGCAAAAGCAGCGACACGGCGGTCGCCAGCCCGGCCACACCGGCAAACAAGCCCGAGGCCAGCACGGCCCCCTTGTAGTCGGTAAAGTAAAGCAAGATGAGCATCACCGTATTGCCCACGGCATACAGGCCATAGCCCACGCACAGCGTACGGAAATAACCGTGCATAAGGTTGTTAAAGCCCAGCGGCAGGGCCGAGAGCACCGTGGTCTCGAGCGAGATGACCGCCGCCGTCACAAACAGCTGCCTGAGCGCACAAAAGCGCAGTTCGCTGTTGAGCGTGGAGAGCATCTCCTCCTCGGCCACCACAATGTCGCCCACCATGCCGCCGTCGTTGAACAGGCTGTAGTAGTCGCGATAGCGCGGATAGAAGTTGACCTCGACCGACACCACAAAGTTGACGGTCGTGACCAGGATGGTCAAAAACGCGATGAGCGCCGGCACATCGTGGTAGGGCGCGCCATAAAACAAGCCCTTGACCTGTACGCCAATGGGACCGGCCCAAATAATCACCAGGTGCGCAAAGAGCCCCAGGTTGGTGAACAGGCCCGTAAGCGCCAGCGGCATAAACTGATCGAGCCACTGCAAAAAGAGCCAGGGGCTGCGGTCGCTCTGAGGAAAATACCGGTATAGCAGCACCACGTCCCAGGCGAGCATAACGCCGTAGCCCAGAGCAATTGATGCCAACAGGCCCTCGACCGGCGGCAGCCCCAGCGCCAGCGCGGCCAGGGCGCACAGGCACGCCACGCCAATGGCGGCCGCAAAGCTGCACAGGATGCCGCGGTAGTCTTTGATGGCCGTGAGGTAACTCATGCCGTTCCAGTTGACGATCATAATGTTGAACAGCCACAGGCACAGCAGCCCCTGCAGCAGCGTGGCGCCCGAGAACAGCAAAAAGACGCCGTAGAGCACCGTGCCCGCAACGAGCATGATGGCGTTGGAGCCCCAAAACGAAGGCAGTATCTCATCCTCGCGCTCGGCAAACAACATATCGGCCAAAAAGCGCGTGACCGGCATGGAGAAAAAGCTCGTGAGCAAAAGCGAGGCCAGCAGTGTGTAGGTCACCATGCACACCAGCAGATCCTGGTTGGCACGCCCTACGCCCCACAGACCGCACAGCACCAAGATACCCACCTGGAGCAGCACGCCCAACAGCATGGGACCCGTGCACACAATGCCGGCGTAGCCGTAAGCGCGCATCGTGGCAAAAAGGCCCTTGCGCCTAAACAGGCGCTTAAGCTCAAAACCGATTCCGGCCACCGGCTACTCCCCCTCTCTGGGCAGGTCAAACGCACGCGCCGTCTCGTCGTACAGCGCGCGATAGTTGGCGAGCATCTGCTCGTGCAAAAAGTACGTGGCAACGCGACGCTGCCCGCGCTCCCCCATCTCAATGCGACGGGCGCGGCTCACGCACATGCGCTCCATGGCATCGGCCAAGCCCTTGCGATACATGGGCGGCGTCACAAAACCCGCCACGCCAAAGTCGTCGCCCGGGGCGCCTTCGAGCAACTCGCGGCAGCAGCCCACCTCGGTCGTCACGCAGGGACGGCGCGCTGCAAGCGACTCCAGCACGCTGAGCGGCTGGCCCTCGGAGATGCTCGTCAAAATGGTAAAGTCGAGCTTTTCCATGTACTCGACCACGTTGACGCGGCCGGTAAAGATCAGGTCGCGCACGCCTAGGGTATCGACCAGCGCGTGGCACTCGGCGCCGTACTCCTCGTCATCCACGCCGCCCATGATGTGCAGGCGCACGCGGGGCAGGCGCTCGTGCAGCTCAAAGAAGGCATAAATCATTGTCTTGACGTCCTTGATGGGCGCCAAGCGCACCACCGCGCCAATGTCCACCCAGCCGTCATCGGGCTTTAAGGGAATATCCTTAAAGCGGTCGAACTGGATGCCGTTGGGGATAACCAGGCATTTGTCCGCATCGCAGCCCAAATAGACCTGCGTCTTGCGGGCGTTATGGAACAAACTCGTCACGCGGAAGGCGCGGCGGTAGATTTCCTCCGAAAGCAGGTAGAAAAAGCGGATCCAGCGGTCCTTGAACGACGGCACCACCCAATCGGCGCGAATGATCTCTTCCTCGCGTTCGCGAGTATAGATGCCATGCTCGGTCAGCAGCACCGGCGCATGGTGAACGCTTGAGCCCAGGCAGGCGAGCAGGCCACCGTAGCCGGTCGAGATGGCGTGGTACACATCGGCCACCGGCACCTCGCTGCCCAGAAGGTAGAGCACGGGCAGCAGCATGGAGCGCATGGTGTGGAATGCATCGGCAAAGGGCGTGTATGGGTACTCGGCCAGGCACACGTCGCGAAAGATATCCATAAAGGCGCGACTCTGCAAAAACGAGAGCGGATGCACGCGACGGCGCTGGAAGATATCGAATAGCACGTCCCAGTCCGGATTGGAGAGCGACACCAGGCGGCGCAGCGCCTCGCGCTCGCGGGCGTTAAAGTCGGCCTCTTCTTGCTCGCCCGATAGGCGCAGGGCGTCGTCCAGAAACACCTCGTGCACCTCGACCACGTTGCCGGGCAGCTCGTAGACAAACTTGCCGCGGTCGACAGCATGCGCGCCAATCACCCACAGCACAAACTCGTGCTCGGGCATGGCCTGTATGTAGCCGTGCATCCAGGTGGACACGCCGCCGTGCACATAGGGGTAGCAACCCTCGAGTACCAAGCAGATTCTCATTTGTCGCCACCCTCCTTGCGTGCAATGGTCACCGTCTTGTCCGTGGCTTTGACCAGGTACAGGTCGCCCGTCAGATGCGTAATCTCGCCACCCGTGACTGCACCGGGCTCACCGTTGTTGGCGCGGAACATGAACCACGCCTCGTCGTGGAAATTGCCCAGGCTGAGCGTCCAGGCATCCGCACTTGTATCCACGCTCACCGTCACGGACGAAAAGCGCTGGATGGCGCCCGAGCATTCCGAACCGGTCTGGCGCCGCAGGTCGGGCGCAGACTTGGTAAGCCACTCCAGGTAGTTGGTCAGACCGCCCTTGTAGACCTCCCAGCCCTCCTTGGCGCCGCGATCGGGATCGAGCAGATCATCCGGGTGCATAAAGTGCGTACTCACGTAGTGCATGTTGAGCTCGGACACGGCTGCCAGACGCATATAGGAATCGTTGACCATGCCGCCCGAGACAATACGTGGCTGCTCCACAATGCCATCGCTCGCCACGCCAAACTCCTGCACATAGGGCAAGACGGTGCCATCCTCAAAATACGTACTGGCGATGGTCTTAATGCGCGGAACGTCGGTGCCAATAAGCTTGCGCGCACGGGCCGAAAGGATATTCGACGGTGGCACATAGACCGAGCCGTGCGCGTTGGGCAGCACCTCGTCCTGAAAGGCGATGAGCTCGTTGAGCGACGCGACGAGCGTTTCCTCGTTCTTCCACGTCTTGTAGTCGTACAGCTTGCCATAGTCGGTATCCCAGAGCGCCAGAGGCTGATGGTTGTAGCCGTGAAAGCCCAGCTCTCCGCCCATCTGCAGCAGCATGCCGCCAAAGTAGCGGAACTGCGTGGTATCGGCCTGGCGCGCGGGCTCGGTCTGGTTGACCGCGTCCTCGTAGTTTTCGATCATCACGCCGGTAAAGCGAATGCCATATTTTTGCGCGAGCTTTTGCAGATCGGGCCACCAAACCTTGGTGTAAAAATCGGCAATGGAAAGCCCGTAGTCGCGCTTGATGTAGGTGCCATCGCCCGAGGGCACGGGGCTGGGAAAGTCGTCTAGGTAGAAAACGGCGCTGTTGATGACCGGATAGGCCGTGGCATCGCCCAGCAGGCTGATCGCCGCGGCGTAAAAACCGCGCATAACCTTGTCATAGATACCGATATTGCATACCACGGTGCGCCCGCTACCGCAGTCATTCGACCAAATGAGCGGGGCGCCCGCATCGCCGGTCTTAGCCCACACACGAGCCGTCTCGCGCAGCGAAACCGAAAGCGACGAATCGAAGGGGTCCGAGAGCTCGTAGCGCTCTCCCCCGCCCAGCATAAAGTCCTCGCTCGGCACAATGCTTTCGGCTTTTACATAGTCATATCCGGCCGATTCAATGCCAAGCTTGGGGGCAATTACTTGCAGATAGCTCGAGTTATCCGGAGGCATGGCGAGCATAAGCGAACCACCGGCACTCACCCAACTCATAATGTCACTCAGGTGCGTACCGAGCCCATCGAGCGACGGCATGAGCAAAATCACGCGATCGAAGGAGGTCAGCGAGGGAATGGCATCCACGCCGTCCAGGGCAAGGTCCACGTCGCGGTGCGCGATCTTCATGTCGAGCAGGATCTGGTCAAACTGCTCCTTTACGTCCTCGACGCCAGCTTGGTCGGAATCGGTAATGACCAGGCACGTGGGCTTTTGGCCAAATATTGCGGAGGAAGCCGGCACCGCATCGTTGGCGGCAAGCATCCCCAGCTTATGCTGGACCGCACTGTACTGCACGCCGGCGCGCTCCACCAGCAGCACGGCCGCCATGGCAATAAAGACCGCCCACACCACAAGCAGCCCCATCCAGCGAAAATGGCCCGCACGGTCGCGGATATGCTGCACCACGCTCATCGGGCCTCCTCTCCGTTGCGCCAAAACGCCAGTTCCTCGCGGTTGGCGGCGCTCAAGTATACATGCTGTTTGTCAATCGCATCGATCACACGGTGGACCTCGTCACCGTCGCGGCGCATCACCGCCAGGCGCAGGCAAAGCATCCAAACCTCCTGCTCCTCGGGCACGTCGAGCACCAGCTGGTCGGTCACGGCCTGCGCCTCGTCGATCTGTCCGACATCGGCCAGCGCCGTCGCGTATCGAATGCGAAGCTCAAGGGTGTCCTCGCGCTCGCAGCGACGCGCAAGCAAGCGCGCGTACTGTTGGCGTTGAATCTGAGCCACGCGCCCCTCAGCCAAGCCCGAGCCCAAGTATTCACCAAGAAAATCGCAGTATTCGTTGAGGTTTTGCGCGCTCGGGTCCGTCTTAAAGGCACGCTCCAGCTGCTGCAGTTTAAGGTCGGACTCCTTGGAGATCTGCGCCACCGCCGTCGCGGCATAGTGAGCCACCTCAACGTCGTCGTTAAGCTTAGCCGCCTGCAGCTGCGCCAGGTACGCGTCGGGCTCCTCGGTGAGCATGGAGAGCATTAGTCGGCGCCGTTCTGCCGGGTCGTTGACGATGAGCGCCTCCTCGAGCGGAATCACGCCCGCATCGGCTTCACAGTCATGTACCAAGATGCTGCGATGGAGCTCGTCGTTAATGCGCAGCGACTCCGGCGCAGACTCTTTCAGCCTCTCGCCAAACACCGCGCCGCGGACCGATAGCAGAACCACCAGCAACGGGCCCCACAGCGGCACCAGCACTATCACAGCCAGCATGTGCCCGCGCACCGGCAGCAGGCCCAACTTCATAAGCGTCCACAGCACCAGGCAAACCAGCGCATGAATCAGCAGCAAGACGGCGGCAGCGACAAGCGAGATCAAGCGGCATCCCCCTCACCGTCACCGGTGTCAGCAATGTGTTGCAGCAGCGCCACGATGTCCTCGCCGTCGACGGGCTCCACCGCAATCTGCTTTGCGCTCAGGCGCTCGCGGATAATGGGCAGATCGCATGCCTTTGCCTGGCGCATAAGCAGGTAGAGCACGTCGCCGTCGATCAGGCCCGCCGCATCGCTCTCGCGGATCGCCGACCCAATCGCGCCCACCAGCTCGCCGATAGGCTCCATGCCTGGTACCACGCGCAGGAGCAAAAAACTCCCCATCTTGCCATCTGCCAGCGCCTGCTCGGCCGCGAGCTCTTGGCCAAAGGCAGCCTGTTTGAGCACGCAAGTGCCGTCAACGCAGCGTTTATCCTGTGCCACCGCCTCATAGTCAAAGGCACGGCCCAGCGCGCTTTCGACCAGGCCGCACAAGATGCGGAACAGATTTTGATAATAGAGGGTCATTTGGTTTTCGGCCGCGCGACGTACAAAGATCAACACGGCGGGTGCCCCGTCGCGCTCGATCGTGTATCCAAACATGGGAAGCCCCGGCGTCAGCTCGCGGTTCACCCACAGGTTCGAACGACCCCCGTCGCCCAAAAGGGGCGCAAGCTGCTCAAGCGTAAGCGAGCGTGCGGCATCTTCGGCAATCGCGGGACTTGCTGCCACCAAGCGTGCAAATGCTCCGCCAGAAACATGGTAGATCGTCACCGAATCGTTCTCGAGGATCTCGCCCAGAAGCTCGCAGCACTTGCGATAGATGTCGCGTGGGTTGAGCACGTCGAGCTCCTGCGTCACGGCAAAGATCTTGCCAAAGCTGTCGTGGCGACCCACGATCTGGCGCCTGTACGCACGCTTGTCCTCGATCGCGTCGTGGTAGAGCTGCGTAAGGAACGTATTGCGGTTGCGCACGAGCTCGTTTTGATCGCGCTCCGCCCTAATGGCTTCGCTGTTGCGCAGCTGCACATAGCCGCACACGGCACCCACAACAAAGTACGCGATAAACGGCAGCCAGTTGGACGGCTCGTAGAACAGGCCCTGGAAGGTATAGCCGTACAAAGTAAAGTAACTCGCAGCCAAACCCACCGACGCCAGCAGCGCCGCAACCAGGCCAAAGTCCAAGCCATACAGCGTGCCGATGAGCACCACGTAGAGCAGGCGATAATCGAGCACGTTAAGCTGAGCAGACTGCGAAAACACCAGCTCCAGGCCCTCAAAGAGCACCCAGGCCAGCGCGGTCTCCAGGCATTTGATGGGCAGTGTCCGCCCGCGCATGCGGTCGATGGCGGCACGCAGCGGATGGCGCTTGCCCGCGAGGGTCTGCTCCCAGCGGGCGTGTATGGTCGAAAGATCGCGCAGCACGTCATAGCGCTGGAACCACCCGTAGCGCGTGCGGACGGTATCGCTCGGAGCAATGGAGACGACGGCGTCCCCGTCGTAGGTAATGTCGAGCCCCGGGAACAAGCCCTTGAGCGCCTCGCCCAGGTCTCCCACGGTGTGGGCAAAGCTATCCGGAACCTCGAGTTCCTCGAATGTGGCATCCCAGCTGTCGAAGATGCGACGCACCAGAACGGCCAGCTCCTCGGCGCAGAGGGCACCGAGCGGTGAGTCCGCCCCAGCCCTCATGACAGCAGAGCCTTGCGAGCACGCCTCGAACAGCGGGGTCAAAATCGGGTCTTCCAGCGTGGGCGAGGCGGTGTACAGATACGGCACGCGCAAGATCTTGGCCTGAATGCCGTCGCGGACCGCATAGTAGCGGCACAGGTCGTTGGCCGCACGGGCAATGATGCCCTTGCCGTTTTGCCCCGCAACGTCCACCGCACCGTCCGCTCCCATGGGACCAGTCACAAACAGCAGCTGAATCTGGCGACCCATGCAAGCTCGAAAGACGGAGCGCAGCAGCTCGATGTCGCCAACGGCCTCGGTATGCGGCGTGAGATAGGTAGAGAGGTAGACCACACGGTCGAATTCGTAAGCCTGGTCCAGGTGTTGCAGCAGCTCTTTCCAAGACGCATGGAGCGACGACCCGTCGCGGCGCGCCTCGTTGGCCGCCACGACCTGAACATGGTCACCGGGAAACGCCTTGGCACAAAAGTCGTCATCGACATACGCGGTATTGCCAACAACCAGCACTTCCACCGTGCGCTCCCCCTCCCCAAATTTAGCTTTTGCCATGGTAAACATGCGTATTGTACGCTGTCAATGTAGGCCAAAGGCAACTTTAAAGCTGTTTTAAGAACTTTTTCAGACGGGAAGCGACTCGCGCCTGAGCCAGAGAGCCCTACACGTGCCGCTGCACGGCGGAGAAAGGCGAATCCACTACCCCTCAGGCATAATTCCTGAGCAAAATCAAGCAGAGCACACGGCTTTTTGCGCCACTTTAAGACGTAATCGGGATGTGGCGAGAGGCCAAATTCGGAAGTGCGGGGAAAACCAAAGGAATGCTGACCAGACCCCCGTTTTAGGCTTCCGCGACCTGCGGTTTTGATACAAAAAAACCGCGTTGTGCTCGAAGGTTTTCGATTTTTCCCCGCACTTCTGTAATTACATCTCTGGATCGAGGGCGCAGGCAATGGTGACGACATCCACGATAGCGCCCCCCCCTATGCCTGATACCAAAATCGTTCCATAGGGACCCGTTTCCCAATGGGATGATTCTTCACAAAGGGCATTAAGGCGCATGAGAACATGGTAGAGGCAAGCAAGCGCGCTTCCACGTTTTCGCCCATGGTGACCACGGTATAATCCAACGAGACAAGCAACGAACGGGAAAGGCAGCGCGGATGAACCTGGGCAGCGAGAGCGAGACCGTCGAGTTCAAGAAGTCCACTGGCGAGCATAAAGAAGCACTGCAAGCCATCAGCGCCATGCTGAACAAGCACGGCCGCGGCGAGCTCTACTTCGGCGTGAAGGACAACGGCGATGTCATCGGCCAGGATGTCAGCGACGCAACGCTGCGCCAGGTGACGTCGTGGGTGTCCGACAAGATCGAGCCCGCGGTGTTCCCGACGGTCGAGTGCCTCGACGCCGATGATGGGCTGCGATACATCAAAATTGCCTTCTCAGGTGCCGACGCCCCCTACTCCGCCGACGGACGCTACTTCACCCGCGTGGGGACTTCGAACAAAGCGCTGTCGGCCTCGGAGCTGAGCGCCATGGTCGTCAAGCGTGAGCGCGCCCGTAGCCCGTGGGACTCGCTGCCGTCCGGCAGGCCCGTCTCCGACGCCGACGAGCAGGCGGTGCGTGACTTCGTCGCGCGCGGCGGCAGGGCCGGACGCGTGGGCGGCGGGTTCGCCGGCGTGGAGGACACCTTGGCAAGGCTCGACCTCGTCGCGCCCGACGGCAGCCTAAGAAACGCCGCGGTGGAGCTGTTCTGCGAGGGATCCGACACCTACCCCAGGATGAAGCTGGGGCTTCTGGGCGGCAACACCAAGGCCAAGATCCTCGACCTGCGCCGCGAGTGCGGCACCATGCTCAAGCTGCTCGACTTCGCCGAGTACTTCGTGACGTCGAACATCAGGCGCGAGTTCGTCATCGGCGAGACGGGCATGTACCGCAAGGAGATCCCCGAGATCCCGGCCGAGGCCATCCGCGAGGCGGTTGCCAACGCGCTGTGCCACCGCGACTACACCACCGGCACCGCCGTCGAGGTCAACGTGTTCATGGACACCGTCCAGATCGTGAGCCCGGGCCTGTTCCCCGAGGGCGACTCGCCGCAAGAGCACCTAGACGGTACCGCGAGCGAGTTCGGCCTCCGAAACCCCGCGATCGCGCGCACCCTGTTCCGCGCCGGCGTCATCGAGCAGTACGGCACGGGCATACCGCGCATCAAGGAGGCCTGCGAGGCAGCCGGCGTGAGGTTCCGCTTCGAGCAGACCGTCAACAGCACCGTCGTCGTCTTCGAGCGTCCTGGGTTACAGAAAGCGGCCTTCAGGAGAACCGCGGCCGACAACCGACCGCTCCTCAGCGAGCGCGAACGAGCAGCGATGGCAATTGCCGCCGCTCAGGGGAAAATCACGACCTCCGACCTCGCGCGGGAGTCCAATGTCGGTAGGAAAACGGCCTCGAAGACTCTGAAAGACCTTGCCGGGCGAGGCCTGTTGGAATGGGTAGGGAAAAGCCCGAAAGACCCGCACCAGTTCTACAGGATGCCAAGCGAAGTTTGAGGCTGCAGGTCCTAGCCGGGAAACAGGCCCATTGCGTTTGCTGCCCTCCCCCTGCTGGGCACTACTGAGTAATCTACTGGGCACTGCTGAGTAATCTACTGAGTAGTGCCCAAGCGCGAGTTGGCAAGTCCGCCGAAGCCCAGAGAAACGGCTCCGAAGAATATACTGACCGCTACTGACCGCTACTGATCGCGGCATTCGGCAGGCCCGCCGAATGCCGCGGTCTCCCGAGACTAGCAGAGCCGCCCTTATTGTTAGCGCTGCCGAAGCAAGCCCTACTTCAGCAGCAACTTGAATTTTCGTGCGATGAGCCTCCCCGGAGCCAAGAGCCTTTTGCCCTAATCACAACACCGCAATTCAAGCACCGCAGAAAACTCCATTAGCGATGAACCAGCCACTTGAAGACGTGATCAAGGTGCGGCAAGGGGTCAAATTCGGAAGTGCGGGGAAAATCGAAGAAATGCTAACCAGGCCCCAGTTTTCGCTTCCGCGAACTGCGGTTTTGGTGCTAAAAATCGCGTTGTGCTCGAAGGTTCTCGATTTTCCCCGCACTTCCGTAATTACATCCTTGGATCGAGAGTGCAGGCAACAATGACGTCATCCGCGATAGCACCCAACAGTCACGGACGTACAAAAGGCCGTTGCCGGAAGCCTCCATACAACGACTCTTCTTTGCGCGCGCCACGCTCGCAATGCTCCATTAAATGTAACTAATTGATTTGCTATATACCATTCATAATGGCACATAGCAAATCAATTAGTTACATGTGGAGGCAGAACATGAGGGAGTACGTCGAGAAGCAGCTGCACACTAGAGTCGATTGCGAGCCCAACGACGCCTCGGAAATAACGACGCAAAACTCTTTCCGAAAGTGTAGGTGAGCGAAATGGCGACTCATGCATACGATGACCTTTATTCTTATCTAGCCGCATTCAAGAACAGCTCTCTTGCCGAAATAATTGCGTACCTAGAAGAACTGGGGCAAAGGAGGTTCGACGCCTTTATTAGGGGCCTTGCACCCCTTATCCCAATCGAAAAAATCGAAAATCAATCCCTGTTCAATTTTTCTGTTGACTCCACCCTTGAAGGAGGCAAATTCCCCTGCACTGACTATGCCTGTCGAGAGCAAAACATTTACCATTTGGCAAAGTTCTCAGCATTGTATGCAGATAAAACACTGATTCATTGCCCTATAGAATCGGCATTCGAAATGGGGCACGATGATTATGTCTCAGTCGATGAACTTGCATTCGGGATCTATTTGACCATGCGAGTCGAAGACATAGTCAAAGCTGGAATACTCGGATTTTCGAGCAATTACATTCCTCTTTGCAAAGATTGCCTAGCGCGACAAATCGAAAGAGAATCAAAAGCAAAAGGATTGATATCGAGTTATTGGGATGAACTCGTACGACAATTCTGTTCCTCTACCTCGTGCACTTTAAAACAAGCACCAGATGGGAATCTGTATGTAGCGATTGAGGGAATGGATGCATATGGGTCCCATGATGAGATGGATGTCGATTTCCTGGTAATCCCGTCTGAATACGAATCGCTCTATGCAAGCCAAGGCGAAACGCGATTGGATAGAGACATGCTGGAGAAAGGCGGCATCTTGACTATCCTACTGCCATTGTTGGACGATTGCTTTCAAGCCCTCGTCAATCCCTATTTTTCGAATAGCTCGTATTTAACCACTCGTCCAGCTCAGATTGAGTTCCTCGAGTCCGCAACTTCCACCCTTTATCCTCGAAAAGATCAGACCATACCCATTCGCCGGTTATCTTGCCCCCTCCCCATTGCTGAAAATGCAACGTTGCGTAGCATCCTTGATTGCCGCATTAGAAACGAAGAGTCGTTTCTTGTGTTTAGGGATACCTTGTCCAAAGGCCTGAGCGAAAGGCCCATCGACACCTCGACATTAGCTGACCTGAAGAACGACCTAATTGAGCCCGAGCTTCACAAGATATCTTTAGTGATGAAAAACGAGCGATCCCGATTAGTCACCTCCGCAGGCATTGAAGCCGCTATCGGAATTGCGAGCTTTACATTGGGGCAATACGGAATCGCATCACCTTCTGATGCCATGGCCTTCCTCGGGGCTGCCGGCATAGGGGCCGTTGCATCTCAATCCGCAGATTTCTTGCGAGAAGCCAAGGCAAAAGAGAACCCCATGTATTTCCTCTGGAAGCTCAATAGAAACAACCGTCTGTAACCTAAGGGGCAGAACACCGCAGTCGCCGAGCATATCTCGATCATTAAATAAAGGCAGCACTAGAAAGGATGCGAATCGTGAAGAACCGATTCCCTTTACGAATGCCTAATGCAGTAAAAATCACTGGTAGATCCGAGCAGTTTAACCAAGACGACAAGAGCGCGCTCAGATTGCTGTCTGCAGTAGCTAGCCAAGTATAGATACCATCCTGTTTCCAAATTCGGTCCTACGATAAACCCTTTCTTCTTTCTCAATTTCGTCGGGATCGTCGAAGATGAGCGTCGTATCTACTACGTCCCACTGCTGCCGATGGATATCCTCAATCAGCAATCCCAGTCCGGTTAATCGAAGAAGAACTTCTGCATCTCTGCCTCTGAGCGTCTGAAAAGTTTCCTTTTCTCGAAGCATTTGGGGGTGCGGACAGAAAGTTGGACCGCGGGGCGGTCCGGACTGGAGGTTCGCAT
>CABRZS010000011.1:0-87958 GCA_902475525.1 uncultured Collinsella sp. | reverse complement strand
CCAGCCATAAAAAAGCCTCCCATTTCTTGTGTCCAAGAAATGGGAGGCAGTTCACGCTGGCTTGGGGTCTGTCTTGTACCATGGCTCTTTTGGACTATGAGCGCTCGTATTTCGTGGCCCGCCCGGTTCCCTGCCTTACGATTGCATTTCGTTCGAGCAGAGATTCGAGTGCCGCCAACGTCCGCATGCGGCTCAGCCCCGTCTGTTTTTCAATCTCGCTTCGCGACATAATTCGCCCGCCCGACAAGGCATTGAGAACCTGGATCTCTTCCTCGGACCCTTCAAAGGCATCGGTAGCGGGCAATGTGACGGCCACCATGCCGCCGCGAACATCAATAATTGGTTGATTGATCGAATCGCGATAGGCACGTCTAATGCGCGCGATTCCCGTGCCAAATTTCTCGATGTAATCCAGCTTTAAAAAGACCTCGGCGACAATTGGGTTTCTGAGCACGGATATCTGCCCATACAGGTATTGTTCCGTCGTCAAACCGGCAGGCAGTGATCCGGGCAAAGTCACAACAACACGATCGTCGTACAAGGCAATTTGAACATTCGCTCGAACGTCCCACGTCCGATGCACCAAAGCGTTTGCAACAGCTTCGCGGAATGCCTCAAGAGGAATTCGATCGGTTTGGACGCGCTCCATCCCTTCGATACGCTCATAACGGTAGTAGCGTGCAAACATAGCCACCGCGCTGTCCGCCTGCTCAATTGCGGATACATTTGTCGCCGCCTCGCGATCCAAGATCACATCCTCGGTATCGCCAAAACGGACGCAGTCAATGCCTGGAAAATCATTCTTATCCGCTAAAATCGCCGCGGCATTGGTATAGCCATCCTTGCCGAGCAAGCGGAGCGTACGCATGATATCCGGCGTTAGCTCGGAAATGCCGAGGTGTTCAACACACTTATGCTCGAGCGTATGAAAGCCCAAGTCCTGGCGAGCCGACGTGAGCGCGTCGAACGTTACGTTGCTGCCTTCGAGCGTCAGCCTGCCATACTCAAACCGGTCGACCTCCACCGTTGCCGAATCGTTTCGTCTGTAGGCCTTTCCCTTGCTTCGATAGGGTTTGTCCTGCCCCTCATAAACCGTAAGGATTACGATCCCGTGTTTCTCATCGGGCTCGAGCGTGTAACGGGGAGCGGGGTCCAAGCTGTCATTAATCATGTTCTCGATGCGCAGGCATTCTGCGACCGGATCTGCAAGGCCGACAGCCACGCCCTCGTCGTCAACGCCAAACTCAATCTTGCCCGTCCCATAGTTTGCATAGGCGCTCACCGTTTTAAGAAACGTCGGCGTAACGCTTTCCTTGCATTCGACTGTAGGGCTCTCTCTAACAACCATATGCACAACCCCCTCGTTTCGTACTATTCATGACCGTATTATAAGACGAAAACTGTTTGCATACTGATTTATAGAAGACGCAAACGGTTTTCGTCTTGATTTGCGTACGGAATTAAGACGCATAATTTCGCTTTCGTATGGCTCAATACCGAACGCAGACTGTTTTCGTCTGTCAATACGTCTGCAATCCAAACGAAAAGAGCCCCGAGCTCGTATGAACTCGGAGCTCTTTGTGCCGCACATCTATGAGAGGAGAAATTCGATGCGTACGGGCGCTACTCCATGAAGCCGCCCTGGGATGGCGGCAACCTCGCCAATGGGGTCAGGTTTGCATGCATCAACTTAGCGCAAAGTAACCTGGCCCCCATGCGCCAAGGGAACGACTAGAGCTCGCAGGCGACCTTGTAGCCATCGCCGATGGCGTCGCGGATGTTGCCGCACTTGTTGGCATCGCCCAGCACGTGGGTGGCAACACCGGCTGCAGCCAGGTCGTCGGCCAGCTTGGTATTGGGACGATAGCCCATGGCAAGCACCAGCGTATCGGCACCGGTGATGGTGTGGACCTCGCCGTCCTTCTCGTAGCTGATGGTGTCCTCGGTGATCTCGGTCACCTTGGCCTCGGTCAGCACGTGGACGCCCTTGGAGAGCATGCGCGTGATGAGCACCGCGCGGCCGGCGCCGCCCTCGTTGGCGGCGAGCGTCTTAGTCATCTCGATAACGGTGACATCGCGATTGGCCGGCGACAGGTCGTTGACCAGCGGGGCCAGGTAATCTGCCGTCTCGCAACCGACGGTGCCGCCGCCCACGATGACGATCTTCTTGCCCGGGAAAGCCTTGCCGCCCAGCAGGTCATCAGCCGTCATAACTTGCTTAAAGCCCTGCATAAAGGCTGGAGCAATGGGCTCGGCGCCATAAGCCAGGACAACCTCGTAGCCCGCGTAGTCGCGCTGAATGTCCTCGGCCGAAAGCTCGGTACCAAAGACGCACGCGACGCCGGCCTCGGCCAGGCGACGATACTGATACTTGATCACGCGGGTGAGCTCCTGCTTTGCCGGCGGAACGGCCGCGATGCGCATCTCGCCGCCCGGTTCGTCCTGCTTATCCACGAGCACCACGTTATGGCCGCGCTTGGCGGCGATGTAGGCTGCCTCCATGCCCGCGGGACCAGCGCCCACAACCAGTACGTTCTTGGCCTCGGCGGCAGGCTCGTAGCCAGCCTCGTCGCGCTCCACGTCCGGGTTGACAGTGCAGGAGATGCGCTTGCCGAACATAATGCCGTTCAGGCAGCGCAGGCAGCCGATGCAGGGGCGGATGTCATCGGCGTTGCCGGCGGCTGCCTTGTTGCAGAACTCGGCATCGCACAGATTGGCGCGGCCCATCATGCAGATGTCGGCAGCGCCGTCCTCGATCAGCTCCTCGGCGATCCAGGCCTCGTTAATGCGGCCGACCGTGGCAACGGGAATGTTGACGTGCTTTTTGATCTCGCGCGAGCAGGCGGCATGCGAGGCCTGCTGGGTACCGGCGGCGGGAATCGCGGAGCCGCGCTTGATGGTGGTGCCGCCCGACACGTGAATCATGTCGACGCCGGCCTTCTCCAGACGACGCGAGACATAGATCATGTCGTTGAGGGTCAGGCCGCCATCGGTGTATTCATCGCCCGAAATGCGGACGTCGATGATAAAGTCCTTGCCGCAGCGCTCGCGAATCTCGGCGATGACCTCGAGCAAGAAGCGCATGCGGGCGTCGAGCGAACCGCCGTACTCGTCGGTACGCTTGTTATAGAGCGGGGTCAAAAAGCCGCCGAGCATGCCATGGGCGTGTGCCGCATGGACCTCGACGCCATCGACGCCGGCCTTCTGCATACGCACGGCAGCGTCGCCGAACTGATGCGTGAGCTCGTGGATCTCATCGACCGTGATGGGGCGCGGCGCCTCGCGGGCATAGGACGGGCCCACAAAGGACGGGGCGATCAGACGTGGCGTGCCCGGAATGTTAAAGGCCATGTAGGCGGGGTGGAAAAGCTGCGGCATGATCTTGCAGCCGTACTCGTGGACGGCTGCGGCGAGCTTTTCCCAACCGGGGATAAACGTGTCGTCGTAGCAGCACATGTCACCCGGCAGATAGGTATAGGTGGGCTCGACCGTCACGACCTCGGTGATGATCAGGCCCACACCGCCTTTGGCACGGGCGCGGTAATGATCGACCAAATCGTCGGTCACATAGCCGTGATCGGCTAGGTTGGTAGACACCGGCGGCATAAAGACGCGGTTCTTGACCTCGGTCGTACCGACCTTGATCGGGCTAAAGAGCATCGGGTAGGCGGAAGACTCCATACAGGGTTCCTTTCGTTTGAGCCGCTCGGCGGCAGTTACTGACCTATCTATCGTATCAGTAACTGCCGCATTCGCACTCGCTCGCACTCCCCACCTTCAATCCCGACCCTCACAAAAAAGTTGCGGTGGAATACGGAGTAGATGAGGCTTTTGACAGGCAAAACAGTCCGTATTCCACCGCAACTGATGGGCGGGGTGGAATTGAGGGCTCAGATAGTCAGTCATGCCCTCATCCGCCACTCCCTCACTTACAGCGCGCCGTCCAGCATAAGGTTCACCTTGAGCACGTTAACCGTGGGCTCGCCGAACACGCCGAGGAAACGGCCCTTGGTGCACGCGGCGATGATGTCGCGCACCTCGTCCTTACTTTTGCCCGTGGCCTTGGCAAGGCGCGGGACCTGGTACTCGGCGGCATCCGGAGAGATCTCCGGGTCGAGGCCGGACCCCGAACACGTCACCAGGTCGACGGGCACAGCGTCCATATCGACATCGGGGTTGGCAGCGCGGATCTTCTTCACGCGCGCGTCCACAAGCTGCCGATACTCCTCACTCGCCGGGGACAGGTTGGACGGGGCGCCATACGCCATGAGCTCGCCGTCTTCGCCTTCGACAATTGACACGTTCTGGATGCGGCCCCACATGTGGTCCTCGTCCTCGAAGTTCTGGCCGATGAGCTCGGAGCCCACAACCTTGCCGTCGACCGTAATGAGCGAACCGTTCGCCTGATACGGGAACGCAACCTGGGCGATGCCGGTCACGACGAGCGTATAGCCCAGGCCGCAGACAACGGTAAACAGCGCGAACACGCCCAGTGCGCGCGATGCAACACCTTTGAACATACAAACCTCCACTTACATAATGCCGCAGAACGCGAGCAGCATGTCGATGAGCTTGATGAATACGAACGGGGCAACGATGCCGCCCAGACCCCACACGAGCAGGTTGTGGGTCAGCAGCTGTCCGGACGGGACCTCGCGGTACTTAACGCCCTTCAGCGCGGCCGGGATCAGCGCGACAATAACGAGCGCGTTATAGATGATGGCCGAAAGAACCGCGGACAGCGGGCTTGCCAGGCCGAGGATGTTGAGGGCGTCCAACCCGGGGTAGATCGGCGAGAACAGGGCCGGAATGATAGCGAAGTACTTCGCCACGTCGTTGGCCACTGAGAAGGTCGTGAGCGAACCGCGGGTCATGAGCAGCTGCTTGCCAATACGCACGACCTCGATGAGCTTGGTGGGGCTGGAGTCGAGGTCAACCATGTTGCCGGCCTCCTTGGCAGCCTGGGTGCCCGTGTTCATGGCCACGGCGACGTCGGCCTGGGCCAGAGCGGGAGCGTCGTTGGTGCCGTCGCCGGTCATGGCGACCAGGTGGCCCTCACGCTGGAACTCGCGGATCTTCTCGAGCTTGCCTTCAGGGGTGGCCTCGGCCAGGAAGTCGTCAACGCCGGCCTCGGCGGCGATTGCCGCGGCGGTGAGCGGGTTGTCGCCCGTCACCATGATGGTCTTGATGCCCATCTTGCGCAGGTCGGCGAACTTCTCCTTAACGCCGGACTTGATGATGTCCTTGAGGTACACAACGCCCAGCACGCGGCAGTTCTTGGTCACGACCAGCGGGGTGCCGCCGGCCTTGGCGATGCGCTCGACGGCCTCGTCGCACTCCTGGGAGAACACGCCGCCGGCTGCCTCCACATAGGTGCGCACGGAATCGGCAGCGCCCTTGCGGATCTCATTGCCCTCGTAGTTCACGCCGGACATACGCGTTGCCGCGGTGAACGGGATGAACTCCATGCCCTTATCCTCGAGTGTGCGGCCGCGCAGGCCGAACTGCTCCTTGGCGAGTACGACGATGGAACGGCCCTCGGGGGTCTCGTCGGCCAGCGAGGAAAGCTGGGCGGCATCGGCCAGCTCCGCGGGATCGACGCCGTCGACCGGGATGAACTCGGCGGCTTGGCGGTTACCCAGGGTGATGGTACCGGTCTTGTCGAGCATGAGGATGTCGACGTCGCCGGCGGCCTCGATGGCGCGGCCGGACATGGCCAGCACGTTGGCCTCGTTCAGACGGCTCATGCCGGCGATGCCGATGGCGGACAGAAGGGCGCCGATGGTAGTGGGAGCCAGGCACACGAGCAGCGCCACGAGCGTGGTCACGGCCGTGGGGTTGTCCATGTCGTTAAGACCGACCGAGAAGCAGGAGTAACAATACAGGGCCAGCGTGACCAGGATAAAGACGATGGAGAGGGCCACCAGGAAGATCTCCAGAGCGATCTCGTTAGGGGTCTTCTTGCGCGCGGCACCCTCGACCATCGCGATCATCTTGTCCAGGAAGCTCTGGCCGGGCTCACTGGAGATCTTGACGATGATCCAGTCGGACAGCACCGTGGTACCGCCGGTAACGGCAGAGCGGTCGCCGCCGGCCTCGCGGACCACGGGGGCGGACTCGCCGGTGATGGCGGACTCGTCAACGGAGGCAGCGCCCTCGATGACGTCGCCGTCGCCGGGAATCTGCTCTCCGGCGCGTACGATCACCAGGTCGCCGCGCGTGAGCTCGGTGCCGGGAACGACGATGAAGTGCTCCTTGTCCTCAACGGACTCGATGCGATGGGCCTCGACATCCTTCTTGGCCGCACGCAGGGAATCGGCCTGGGCCTTACCGCGACCCTCGGCAAGCGCCTCGGCGAAATTCGAGAACAGGTCGGTGAGCCACAGGATGACCGCGATGGCGACCACATAGTAGGTGGGCACACCCGCGTCCTGCACACCGAAAATGGAAGCGACGGCCAGGACGGAGGTCATGACGGCGGAAAGCCACACCAGGAACATGACCGGGTTTTGAATCTGGACGCGAGGATCCAGCTTGGCAAACGAGTCGCGGACCGCGCGGCCCATCATGTCTTTTTGCATAGCCATAAATCTGCGCCCTCCTTTACGCAATCATCTGGAAGAACTCGGCAACGGGGCCAAGCGCCAGGGCCGGGAAGAAGCTCAGGGCACCGATCAGCAGAACGATGAACACGAGCAGGAATACGAACATGCCGTTGGTGGTAGACATGGTACCGGCACTCTCGGCGACCTTACCCTTCTTGGCCAGCGAGCCGGCGATAGCCAGCGTACCGATGATGGGCATGAAACGGGCGAACAGCATCTCGAGGCCGAGCGTGACGTTGATCCAGTGAATGTTGCAGTTCATGCCTGCAAACGCCGAGCCGTTGTTGCCGCCGCATGAGGTGAAGGCATACAGCACCTCGGAGAAGCCGTGCGCGCCACCATTGTTGAGCTGGTCGGCAAGACCGGGCACCATGCAGGCGATGGCCGAGCACACCAGAATGGCAAACGGAGTTGCCAGGCACAGGACAACCGCCCAGCGCATCTCGCCCGGCTCGATCTTCTTGCCCAGGAACTCAGGCGTGCGGCCGACCATAAGGCCGGCGATAAACACCGTGAGGATGGCGAAGCCGATCATGCCGTACAGGCCACAGCCCACGCCGCCGAAGACGACCTCGCCCAGAGCCATCTGGAGCATCTGGACAAAACCGCCCAGCGGGGTGTAGGAGTCGTGCATGGAGTTAACCGAGCCGTTGGAAGCAGCCGTCGTGAAAGCGGACCAGGTGGAAGAGGAGGCGATACCGAAGCGGCTCTCCTTGCCCTCCATGTTGCCGCCGGCCTGGCCGTCGGTCATCTCGATATTGACCGCTCCGCCATCGGCCAGCTGCGGGGTGCCCGCATGCTCGTTGAGGGCGATGATGCCGGTGAAGATCACCAGCAGGATGAACATGGCGGCAAAGATGGCCTTGCCCTGCTTGGTGTTCTTGACGCCGATACCGAAGGTGAAGCAGCAGGCGGCCGGGATCAGCAGCAGGCTGGTCATCTCGATAATGTTGGTGAAGGCACTGGGGTTCTCATACGGATGGGCGGAGTTCACGCCGAAGAAGCCGCCGCCGTTGGTGCCGGACTGCTTGATGGCGACCTGAGGAGCCGCAGGGCCCTGGGGCAGGAACTGCTCGGTGACCACGCGCGCGTCCTCGACAACCTTGCCGTCGACCTTGACCGTGTCGCCCTCGATCTGGGCGCCGTCGATGACGCTCCAGCCGCCGTCTGCATTAGGCTGGACAGCAACGGGCTCTACGAGCTCGGCCTTCTGAGCCGGCTGGAAGTTGGAGATGACGCCACCGGCAGCCAGGCAGATGCCGAACACGAGGTTCAACGGGATGAGCACATACAGGACGGTGCGGGTGAGGTCGACCCAGAAGGAACCCAGACCCTGCTCCTTGACCTGACGGAAGCCGCGGATCAGCGCGAACATGACCGCGATACCGGTGCCAGCAGAAACGAAGTTCTGCACGGTGAGGCCCATGAACTGCACAAGGTAGGACAGGGTGGTCTCACCGGAGTAGGACTGCCAGTTGGTGTTGGTTATGAAGGAAGCAGCCGTATTGAACGACAGGTCCCATGACACACCCGGCAGGTGCTGGGGATTGCCTGGCAAGAAGGACTGAAACACCTGGAGTGCCACAAGAGCCACGAGGCCGATCCCCGAAAAGACCAGCACGCTCGCCAGATAGCGCCTACACCCCATCTGCTCTGCCGCGTCGATGCGAAGCAGACGATAGACGCCACGCTCCACAGGAGCAATCACAGGCGACAGGAACGTATGCTCACCATCCATGATATGGGCCATGAACCGACCGAGCGGAACGGCCAGGACGACGAGCACGGCAAAGTACAAGATGTACTGAATCGCAGCGTCCATAGTTTACGAATCACTCCTCATCAGAATGTAGATGTAATAGATAAGGAGTCCAATGCAGACGACTCCGATGATGGGAATGAGGATGTCCATTTACCGCCCCTTTCACGCGCGGTCCGATGTCTCGGACGCCTGCTCTCGCAAGCGTCTGGGGACAGTAAACGCTTCTAGGGATTAAAGAGGCGTGAGGGCCGGGGCTCACGTCCTTAAGATGCCGTAAAGATGCAGGTAGAAAGCACTATTGCGGCTGCAGTGCGCCTATACTCGACCTCGCGAGCATACAGTGGCGTCCTCACCGCGTATGCACGCATGGACAACGTTTCAGAAAGGCTACGCTATGCAGCGCGACGCATCGGACACTCGCGTCAATCCAGACCTCATCCTCAAGGCAATTGAGAAAGACGAGGCCGCCGATGACGCTCGAACCAGCCGGGGACACCTCAAGATTTTCTTTGGCTACGCTGCTGGCGCAGGCAAAACCTATGCGATGCTTCAAGCTGCCCACGCCGCCAAGCGGCGAGGTGTCGACGTCGTCGCGGGATACATCGAGCCGCACGAACGTCCGGCAACTGCCCATCTTGCACAAGGGCTTGAGAACGTGCCCTGTAAACTCATCGAGCACAACGGCATTGCGCTCAGCGAGTTCGATCTAGATGTGGCTATCGAGCGCGCCCCTCAGCTCATCCTTGTCGACGAGCTCGCCCATACGAATGCGCCGGGGTCTCGCCACGACAAACGCTATCAAGACGTCGAGGAACTTCTACATGCGGGCATCGACGTCTATACGACCGTAAACGTTCAGCATATCGAGAGCCTAAACGACATGGTTGCATCCATCACCGGCGTTGTCGTGAGCGAACGAATCCCCGACCGTATCTTCGATGATGCCGACCAGGTCGAGCTCGTCGACATAGAGCCCGAAGACCTACTTGAGCGCCTTCGCGCCGGCCTCGTCTACCGTCCCGCACAAGCCGACCGAGCGCAACAGCATTTTTTTACCGTCGAGAACCTCACCGCACTCCGAGAAATCGCGCTGCGCCGCTGCGCCGATCGCACCGGCCACCTCACAGATGCCGCACGCGTGCTGGGAAACCGTGACTACTACACCAGGGAGCGTATCTTAGTCTGTGTCTCCCCGGCGCCGACCAATCCCCGCATCGTCCGTGCCGCCGCACGCATGGCGAAAGCGTTTCGCAGCGAGCTCGTCGCCCTGTTCGTAGAGAGCCCGCGCACGCAAGCCATGAGCGATGATGAGCGCGCCAAGCTTGCAGCCAATATCGCCCTAGCCGAGCAGCTCGGAGCACATATGGAAACCGTCTATGGCGACGACATCGCGTTTCAGATCTCCGAGTTCGCGCGCCTGTCGGGTATTTCGAAGATCGTCATGGGGCGCACGGGCGAGCGCAGCAGCGTCCGTCAGGCCCTCTTCGGCCGCAAATCTCTCGTAGAACAGCTCATAACATTCGCCCCGAACCTCGACATTTACATCATTCCAGACCAGTCGACTCCGCCCTCCCGGCCCAAAGGACGCCGCCGCGCGGTCGCCCTGCAGCCGCCCAGCAGCCGAGACGTGCTTCGCACGCTGGCCCTCTCTCTTGTCGCCACGGCGATCGGCACGGCTTTCCGCCATCTGGGATTTGCCGATTCCAGCATCATATCCCTCTATATCCTCACGGCCCTGCTGACCGCCGTCACCACGACGGGGCGTATCTGCACGATCGTATCGAGCGTACTCTCTGTAGTGCTTTACAACTTCTGCTTCGTCACGCCTCTGTTTTCGCTCGCCAGCTACGACCGAAGCTATCTGGTCACGTTCGGCATCATGTTCGCTACCGCTATGGTCGCCGGCGAGTTAACTGCGCGCATCGCCGACAACGCCCGTACCTCCGCCGAGAACGCATTCAAAACGCGCGTACTCCTCGAAACGAACCAGCTCTTGCAGCAAGCCCATAGCGCGGAGGAGTGTGCCCGCGTCGCCATGAACCAACTCGTCAAACTGCTAAAACTCGACGTGGTCTTCTACACCGCCGAACACGGCACGCTCGGCAAGGCGCTCTATGAGTCCGCTGGCACCGAAAACCGATCCGCGTCGCTGCTCACCGACTACGAGCGCGCCGTTGCAACCTGGACCTACACCAACAACAAGCGCGCGGGCGCAAGCACGCGGACCCTGCCTGAGGCGCGCTGTCTCTACCTCGCGGTTCGCACCGGCGACAAGGTATTCGGTGTCATCGGCATCGACCTGGAGGGGCGCGAGATCGAAGCCTTCGAGCATTCGATCGTCCTATCTATCGTAGGTGAATGCGCCTTGGCGCTCGAAAGTGACCGGGCGGCGCAAGAGCGCGAAGAGGCTGCGGTCTTGGCGAAAAACGAGCAGCTGCGCGCCAACCTTTTGCGCTCCATCGGCCACGATTTGAGGACACCCCTCACGGCTATATCCGGATCTGCGGCAATCCTTCGGAAGAGCGACGAGAGGCTTAGCCTCGAACAACGCTGCGATCTTGCCGATGCCATCTACGATGACTCCCTCTGGCTTATCGATACCGTGGAGAACCTCCTCGCCATCACACGCGTCGAGGACGGCACCATTCGCCTCAACTTAACATCCGAGCTCATCGACGAGGTCATCGAGGCCGCCCTCAGCCATGTCGCCCAAGCATCGCATGGACGTGCCGTCACCATCGAGCACACTGACGACATCCTGCTGGTACGCATCGACGTCCATCTCATCATGCAGGTGCTTACGAATCTCATCATGAACGCCTTCAAATACACGCCCGAGGACTCGACTGTCACCATCAGCGCACGTCGCGAGGGTGCGTTCGTCGTGGTGGACGTCGCAGACGATGGGCCGGGTGTGGCAGACTGCGACAAGCCTCATATCTTTGAGCGCTTCTTCACCTCAAGCAATACGCAGCCCGTGGATTCGCGTCGAAGCATCGGCCTTGGGCTGTCGCTCTGCCGCTCCATCGTGGAGGCACATGGCGGCGTCATCGAAGTTCGCGACAACCACCCCCATGGGGCCGTCTTCCGTTTTACCCTGCCCGCCGAGGAGATCGAGATTCATGAATAATGCCGCTAAGCCACGCATCCTCCTGGTCGAAGATGACCTGACCGTTCAAAACCTCGTTTCGACCGCGCTTGACCTCCACGGCTACGTCGTGAGCAAGGTTTGCAACGGCCAGGCTGCCATCATGGATGCGGTGTCGCACGGTCCCAGCCTCATCATGCTCGACCTCGGCCTTCCCGACATTGACGGTATCGAGGTCATCACGAAGATCAGAAGCTGGTCGGCAGTCCCCATTATCGTCATTTCGGCGCGCTCCGAAGATTCCGACAAGATTGCAGCACTTGACGCAGGGGCAGACGACTACCTCACCAAGCCCTTTTCTGTGGATGAGTTGCTCGCGCGCGTCCGTGCGAATTTGAGGCGCTCCTCGATGGCGTCGAGCGAGTCGACAGAAGCGAGCACGTTCGACAACGGTCCGCTGCATATCGACTACGCCGCGGGATACGCGACGAAAGACGGACGCGAGCTCTCGCTCACCCCAACCGAGTACAAATTGCTCGTCCTTCTGGCGAAAAACGTCGACAAGGTGCTCACCCACACCTTCATCACCCGCGAGATATGGGGCACGAGCTGGGACAGCGATCTGGCGAGCCTGCGCGTGTTCATGCGCACCCTGCGCAAGAAGATCGAGGCAGACCCCTCTCACCCCAAGATGATTCAGACGCACATGGGTGTCGGGTACCGCATGCAGCGTCTCTAGCCCACCCCACAAAAAAGTTGCGGTGGAATACGGAGTAGATGAGGCCTTTGACAGCCAAAACAGTCCGTATTTCACCGCAACTGATGGGTGGGATGGAGTTAGAGGCCCAGGTAGTTGGTCATGCCTTCGACGGCGAGCTTAGCGCCTGCCACGGCATGAACCACGGTGAGCGGGCCGTTGACCACATAGTTAGCGATACCCCAAAAATACTCTTCAACTCGCCGCGCTCGCGTCCAAATGCACAAAGCGCCCCGCGAACGGATACTCGCGAGGCGCCTGGATGCCTGGACCTTATTTGATACCGCGACCCAAGTCTTCGGCGATCTTGTCTACGCCCTTAAGCGCGGCGCAGGTTTTTTTGTTAGAACAATGCCCCGTGCAAACGCCACCCTGAGCGCAGTCGGCGCAGGTGCCCTTGCGGTAGATGCGCACGCACACGGCGGCAAACGCAATGCCGATAACAGCCAGTACAACAATATCGATAGGTGCCATAGCAAGCCTCCTCTAGTTAACCTCCACTTACTTTACCCCATTCTCCACCTACCAAATAGGGACAGGTTTATTTTGGTCGGTTTTATCTGCGGAAATGCCACATCTCCCTCACCAAAAAGCCCGAGTGTCGCTGGGACACCCGGGCTCGTGGAAAGGGGCTAATCCTTATTCGGACTTAAGCGGAAACTGCGGCGGAAGCGGTATTGCTCTCATCCTCGTCGGTCCAAGCGTGCTTAGGCATGGGACGGAAGATCTGGAAGAGCATCGCAACCAGCAGAACGATGGCCACAACCGTCCAGATACCAAACTGGCCAAGGACAAGCAGGTTGTAGAACTGGTTGATGAACAGGCCGATGACCCAAGCGAAGGCGCACTCGTAGCCGATGGCAATCGCGGTCCACTTGCCGGAGTCCATCTGGTTGCGGATAGTGCCCATGGCGGCAAAGCACGGGGCGCACAGCAGGTTGAATGCGCCAAAGGCAACGCAAGCGCCCATAGTCGGGAACATGCCGGCAAACGCGGTCCACAGGCTCGGGTCGGTCTCGGCGGCGTCGGCAACGGACAGCAGCGAGCCGGCGGTGGCGACGACGTTCTCCTTGGCGACAAGACCAGAGACGGTCAGCGCGGTGGCCTGCCAGGTGCTAAAGCCGAGCGGGGCGAAGATCCAAGCGACCAGGTTACCGAGCATGGCGAGCACGGAGTAGTCCATGAACTCCTCGGGGATGCCGTCCATCGCGGGCAGGAAGCCAAAGGAACCGTTGTAGCTACCAAAATTGGAGAGGAACCAAACGACGACGGTGGACGCGAAGATGACCGTGCCGGCCTTCTTGATAAAGGCCCAGCAGCGCTCCCACACATGCAGCGCCCAAGAGCGGATCGCCGGGAAGTGATAAGCGGGCAGCTCCATGACAAACGGAGTCGGGCGGCCGGCAAAGAGCTTGGTCTTCTTGAGCATGAGGCCCGAGGCGATGACGGCAAAGACGCCCAGGAAGTAGAAGAGCGGACTGATCCACGCGGCGGTGGTGGAAGAGTCGCCGATGATGGAACCCATGAGCAGGGCGATGATCGGCAGCTTGGCGCCACAGGGAATGAATGTGGTGGTCATGACCGTCATGCGACGGTCCTTCTCGTTCTCGATGGTCTTGGTGGCCATGACGCCGGGGACGCCGCAGCCCGAGGACACGAGCATGGGGATAAAGGACTTACCGGACAGGCCAAAGCGGCGGAACACGCGGTCCATGATGAAGGCGACGCGGGCCATGTAGCCGCAGTCCTCCAGGAAAGACAACATCACAAAGAGCAGGAACATCTGCGGCACAAAGCCGAAGATGGCGCCCAGGCCGCCGACGATGCCGTCGCAGACCAGCGAATCGACCAGGCCACCGTCCTCGGTGCCGCCCGCCACAAGGGCGTCGTGCACCACGGTGGTGATACCCGGGACATAGGGGCCGTACTGCGCCGGGTCGACCGAGTCGGCGTTGTCGCCCGCAGCCTCAACAGCTGCGTCATAGGCGTCGCGACCCTGACCGAGCACGTACCAGCCGTCGGTGCCGAAGAGTTGGTCGTTGGTGAAGTCGGTCACCGTGCCGCCGAGGGTAGAAACGGCGATGTAGTACACGCAGAACATGATGACCACAAAGATCGGCAGGCCCAGGATGCGGTTGGTAACCACACGGTCGATCTTCTCGGAAGTGCTCATCTTGGCCGGAGCCTTGGTGAGGCACTCGTCGATGATGTGGGCAATCACGCCGTAGCGCTCGCCGGTGATGATGGACTCGGCGTCGTCGTCGCAGTCCTGTTCGCACTGGGCGACCAGCTGCTCCACGCGAGCGGCCTTCTCCTTAGTGAGGTTGATGAGCTTGCAGGCGTCCGCGTCGCGCTCGAACAGCTTGACCGCGTAGTAGCGACGCTTGTTGGCGGGAACGCTCGCCGGCAGGTTGTTCTCGATGTGGTCCAGAACGTCCTCGATGGAGGAATCGAACTTGTGCTCCGGCACCTGGCCCTTGGAAGCAGCGGACTTCTTGACCTGCTCGAACAGCTCCGTGATGCCCTTGTTCTTAAGAGCCGAGATCATCATGACCGGGCAGCCGAGCTTCTTGGAGAGCTTGTCCGTGTCGATCTTATCGCCGTTCTTCTCGACCAAGTCGGCCATGTTGAGGGCGACGACCACGGGCAGGCCGGTCTCGATAACCTGAAGCGCCAGGTACAGGTTGCGCTCGAGGTTGGTGGCATCGACCACCTGGACGACGACATCGGGCTCGCCGCTCATGAGGTAGTCGCGCGAGCACTGCTCCTCGGGGCTGTAGGGGGAAAGCGAGTAGATGCCGGGGAGGTCCGTAATCGTGACGTTCTTGTCGCTTAGGAGCTTGGCTTCCTTTTTCTCAACCGTGACGCCGGGCCAGTTGCCAACGTAGCCGTTGGCGCCGGTGATCAGGTTGAAAAGCGTGGTCTTGCCGCAGTTGGGGTTACCCGCCAGCGCGACATGGATCTGAGAATCCGCCATTCAATCCTTCTTCCTTGTGTGCCCGCGCTGCTTTCTCCGCGCAGGCTGGATAATGTGCTTCAAAGATGCTGCATTAAGTTAGAAAAACCTAACTTTATCTGCAGAAATATGTGCCGCCGGCCCTTACTGGACCTCGACGACGGCAGCCTCCTCCTTGCGGATGGAGAGCTCGTAGCCACGCACGTTGATCTCGACCGGATCTCCGAGCGGTGCAACCTTTACGACCTTGAACGAAGTGCCCTTGATGAGCCCCAGGTCCATAAGGTGGCGGCGAAGCGCACCCTCACCGTGAAGCTTGACGATGGTGGAGCTCTCGCCCACCTTAACGTCACCCAACGTCTTCATTTACTTGTCCCCCTTTCGGTTTTTTAAATGCTGCGGACTAACTGACGGTCATGATGTGCATGGCAACCTTGGAATCGATACCAAAGCGTGCGCCCAGCACCGTGACGATGATATTGGCGCCACTCGAGCTCACCACGTGAATTTCGCTGCCCTCGACAAAGCCGAGGTCCTTGAGGTGGTGCTTCATATCCTCATTGCCCTTTACACGAGACACGCGCACGGTTTCGCCCGCTTTTACCATCGAAAGCGGCATTGCCGGCATCTGCGGTCCGCAAGACATGAGTGGCTCCTAACGTCAGTTCGTCCTCAACATCGACGCGGTAAAAGTTAACCACATCTATGTTCGCTTTAGTAAACTAGCACGTGGTTAACTTTTTGGAAAGGGTCCCCATTTAGATTCCGAAAAAGTTTCCTATACGAAACAAAAAGGCGCGGCAAAGAGCTGTCCTTTGCCGTGCCCTGTCATGCTTAGAGCGAGAGGTTTCTGATCGACGTGACGCAGGAAGCCTCGTCTACGCCCGAAACGCGGAAGATGATGTCCTCGCCGCACTCGCCGTAGAGAGCCATGAGCCCCATTACATCGCGGCCGTCGGTATGGCGATCGCCGATACTGACCGATACGTTGCTACGATGCTTGGCAATGATGTCGTAAAGCAGCGCAACCGGGCGGGCATGCAGTCCCAACGGATCTTTAATCGTCTTTGTAAACTCGACCATGTCCCCTCCCGCGGCATCGCACATTCGGCCGGCAAACCCAGCCACGTGGTAGTTATTGTAGCGTTAGATGCTTGTCGAGAGCTCCTCTGAACACCTCGTGGGCAAAAAGTGGCAAATATGAGTACTGTCACCAATTTAGTAGCAGCAAAATCGAGAGCAAAGTGCCTACTTTGAGCGATTCGAAGAGGTTGAAAGCCGTCAAACGCCCTTTAAAGGGGGTTAGATAAATTGATTTTGAGCCCATTTTCGCTCAGAACGGGCCGAAAAATATGACACCTCTTTTGCAACAGTACTCATATTTGGCATTTTTTGACCACGGGGTCCAAAACCACGTCCCAAAACACAAAAGGAGGGGCCTCGTAAGGCCCCTCCTTAGGAAAGGGAATCGATTTATTCCACAGCCGCAGATTAATCCTAGCCGCTACTCCATCATGTCGAGGACGGAGGGGCGAAGCTCGCTCTCGGCAGCCTCGGGATCGGTCTCGCGCAGGCGGTTGATGTAGCGGTTGTACCACATCACGGCAAGGCCCAGGAAGATAACTACACCGCCAACGTTGTAGACCAGTGTCAGCCACAGAGGCTGATCGAGCGGGATGGTGCCGCAGATAAGCACGAAGCAGAAGACCACAAGCAGGAATGCAGCAATGGCCAGGCCAAAGGTACGCGAACCCATGCGGAAGCCACGGGGAGCAGCGTCGAAGTTCTTGCGCAGCATAAAGTAGGCAAGCAGGATCAGCAGCGGCGGGAGCAGAGCGGTGGCAGCCGTCATGTTGGTGACGATCATGAGCAGGTCGTCTAGGTTGCCGGAGCCCAGGGCCGGGATGATCAGGATGGGGACGACGATGGCAAACTGCAGCCAGGCAGCGCGGGCAGGAATGCCGCGCTCGTTGAGCTCGACGATCTTGCTACCAAAGACGCCCTTGGGGATCTCGGTGAAGAAGACCTTGATGGGAGCAGAGGTCCACATCATGAGGGAGCCCAGCGTGGCAGCGAGAAGGATCAGGCCAATGACGCGCGTGGACACTTCCATGGGAATGCCAAAGTGGGCAAAGACAGCGCCGAATACGTCGAAGATACCGGTGGAGATGGCAACGCCGCCCTCGGGAATGAACAGGTTGACCAGCAGCGAAGCGCCTGCATACAGAAGGCCGATGGTCAGGCCGGCGATAACGACGGTGCGCACGAAGGCCTTGACGCCACCCTTAAGGTCGTTAAGGAACACGCCGACAGACTCAGCGCCGCCAACGCCCTGGATGATCCAGGCAAGCGTACCGAAGAAGCCCCACATAGTTGCGAAGTTGGTCGTGTCGGGAGCCATGTTAGCGGGGGTAGGAGCCGTAGCGAACTCGACGCCTCCAAAGGCGGCAGCCAAGGACAGCAAGATGAACACGGCAGTCAGGCCGAGAGCCGCGGTCGAGCCGAAGGAGGAAATGGAGCCGATCCACTTAGCGCCCTTGGTCGAAACCCACGTGGCGATAGCAAAGACGACGATCTCGATAATGGTGATCCACAGCTGCGAGAGCTCGGCATTGACACCAAAGAACACGTAGCTCGCGTAAATGATGACGTTAGGCAGGACGGACGCAAAGTAGAACAGGTTAACGAACCAGTAGCTAAACGCCGTCAGGAATGCCCAGCGGCCGCCCATCGAGGTCTTGACCCAGGCGTACACGCCCGACTCGGAGTCCTTGTTAAGGCCGACGAACTCGGCGGTAACCAGGGTATAGGGGACAAAGTACAAAAGCGTGGCGAAGAAGAACGACGGCGCAGCTGCCAAGCCGATGGCCGCGTTGTTGTTGATGATGTTCTTGATACCGAACACGGCGGCGACCGTCATGCCCAGCAGAGCGAACGAACCAATCGTTCCTCGTTTTTCAGAGCTCATAAGCCCTCCCAATCATCCGTTATATCTCATCTAAAACCGTCCGGACTGCAAGCGCAATCGTGGACGGCGCACCTGCTAAGGGGAATGGGGAAAAGGGAGTCAACAAAGCCATCCCCCTTAACGGCGCTAAGCAAACGCCCAAACGGACGAATACTACTTGTTGGGGAAGGAATAACCTTCAACCGTCACGTGCAGTACCACGACGCGGGGATCCGCGGCATCAGCCACGACACGGTAGGCCTCGTCAATTTCGACGACGGCAACGCCGCCGGCGGGAATCGTCACGGTCTCCCCCATACCCTCAAAGCGCTCGCGATCGTCGATATCGCTGTAAGTGCGCGTGCAGGTAAGATCCGCCTTGGAAGCCACCTCGACGGTCAGGTCGCCGTCGAGCGGAGCGAGCACGGCATGGTAGCGACGGTGACCGACCAGATCGGCGGTAGCGGCCTCGCGGGCATAGACCCACCAGTACACCAACGAGTCGCCGATGGAGTAAGCCACGTCGTGCTGCAGGTCGGCAACGCCATCGAGCGCCTGACCGGTGCGCATCCACTTCTTGACGGACTTCATCTGAGCGTCGAAATCGGCGCGCGAGTTAAAGACATGCATGACTTATGCCTCCTTAATGGGTGCCAGCGCCTGAGCCAGATCGGCAGACGTCAGCGGTCGCAGGGACACCTCAAAGCTGAAGCTCTCAAAACGGGTGCGGTAGGAATCGAGCACCTCGGAACCCCAAGAGTTCGAACCAAGGCCGAGCAGCTGGTCGTTGATATTGACCGTAACCGTGTCGCCCTTGACAAGGTCGTAGACGTGCTTGGCGTTATCGATGGCCTCGCAGCTATAGGGCCATGCCGAGAACGAGAACGGGTTGGAAGCGGCGTCGCTCGGACGCGTCACGACCAGACCGTCACCGTGGCTAGAGCGCAGGGCGACCCAACGGGTGCCCTCGCGGTTAGCGCAATCCTGAGGCATAACGTAGGGCGTGAACATGTCGTCGACCGTAGTGCGGTAATGACCGACCGGGTTGGCGCGCAGCGAGTCCGGATAGTTCTCGCCCGGGCCGTGGCCATACCACTCGACGGCACGATCGCAACCGGGAACCTCGAAGGAGATGCCGATGCGCGGGATGATATCCGAGTAATCGCCGTAGGGCTCGCCGGAAACCTTGAGGTCGACGCGACCGCTCGGAAGCACGGTGTAGACGAGCTCGACGCGCATGCCGAACGCGCGGACGGGAGGAGCGATACGCTGGCTCACGGTAACGACGACCGCATTGCCGTCCTGCTTCCAAGAAACCTTGCGGGTAGACGTCTGCATCACATCGATGAAGTTGTCCTTCCACAGGGAGTCATACTCCTGGGCGTGGTTATCGACGAGCGGATGCCAAAAACCAACCTGGGGACCAGAGGCCATTACGTCGCGGCCGGATGCCTTCCACTCGCTCACGGTACCGTTGACTTTGCTGAAGGTCAGCTCGCCGTTGAGGGAGTGGATGCGGATCTCCTGCTCGGTCTCCTCAACCGTAAGCTCAGGGCGAGCGGGGGCTACGATGGCCGGCGCCGGATGGTTTGCGATGGCAAACTGGCTAGCGCCCAGCTGGAACATCGGCTCGCACCAGACGTGAGCGGCCATGGTGTAGGCGCGCACGGTCAGCAGGGTCTCGCCCACTGCGGCCTCGCGAATCACCAGCGGCAGCTGGACGGACTCGCCGGGGGCAACCGCGCCGGGCATGAGCGTCTTGCGGCAGACCACGTCGCCGTCCACCAGGGTCTCGGCCGACAGGCAGACATCCTCGAGGGTGGTGAACCAACGCTTGTTGGTGACGGTCAGCTCGCCTGCCTCGGCGTCATAAGCCATGCGGACCGGGCAGATGACCTGGCCGTACTCGGTAAGGCCCGGGCTCGGCTGCTGCCAGGGGAACACCATGCCATCGATGCAGAAGTTGCTGTTGTTGGGGTAATCGCCGTTGTCGCCACCATACATATCGTAGGCAACGCCGTCCTCGGTCACAGCAGCCAAACCGTGGTCACACCATTCCCAGATAAACTGGCCTTGGATGCAATCCCAGCGATCGAAGACCTCCTGGTACTCGGACAGGCCTCCGGGACCGTTGCCCATGGAGTGACCGTACTCGCAGTTGATGCGCGGCTTGGGGAACGGATGCTCACCAAAGTCGTTCATCTGCGACACACGGGAATACATCGTGGAAATGACGTCGACGGTATCGGCGTTGCGGTCCTCCTCGTAATGGACCGGACGACCGTCGAGCTCGTGAGCCTTGGCGTACATCGCGCGGATGTTGCAGCCATAGCCGCTCTCGTTGCCCATCGACCACATAATGATGCAGGCGTGGTTACGCTCCTGCATCACCAGGCGCTCAATGCGGTCGACGTAGGCCGGCTCCCATGCCGGGTCGTCGGTGACCAGGGCGATATTGCCGATATTCTCGAAACCGTGGCTCTCCATGTCGGTCTCGGCGACCAGCATGATGCCATACTCATCGCACAGCTCGTAGAAGCGCGGGTCATTGGCATAGTGAGAGGTGCGCACCGCGTTGATGTTGTGCTGCTTCATGAGCTCCAGGTCGTGGCGCATGCGATCGAGGCCCACGGCGCGGCCCTTGTGATCGTCGTGATCGTGGCGGTTGACGCCATGCATCTTAAAGTAGGTGCCGTTGAGGTAGATATGATTGCCCTCAACCGTCACCTCGGCAAGACCCTGGCGATGCGGAACGTACTCGCTGACCTCGTCACCGTCGTAGACCTCAAACGTAAGGTCATAGAGGAAGGGGTCCTCGGGGTTCCAGAAGTGGGCATCAGCAACGCTGCACTCGGCATGGCCGTCGACGCACTCGCCCGTAGCCACCACGTTCTCGCCATCGCTGAGCGTATACACAACGCGGGTAGCTCCCTCGGCCACCGTATCGAGCGTAATCAGAGCGGCATCGCCCTCGCGGTGCGTGCGGAACCTAAAGTCGACCAGGTGTGCGGCGGGACGCTGCATAAGGTACACATCGCGGAAGATGCCCGATGCCCACCACATGTCTTGGTCCTCGATATAGCTACCATCGCTGTACTGCAGAACCTTGACCGCAAACAGGTTGTCACCCTCGACAAGCGCGTCGGTCACGTCGAACTCGGCAGACAGGCGCGAGCCCTTGGTCATGCCGATAAACTTGCCGTTGACGTACAGCTCGCCATAGCTCTCGATGCCGTCAAAGCGAATGATCTCGCGAGCGCCGGCAGGCACGGCGGGAAGATTGACGATGCGCTGGTACACGCCCGTGGGATCGTCAGAGGGAACGAACGGCTGATCCACCGGGAACGGGAAACCCTCGTCGGTGTAGGCAAGGTTGCCATAGCCGTCTACCTGCCACAGGTGCGGAACCTCCACGTGATCCCACTCGGGCTCGTACGTGGAAAGCTCCTCGTTAGAGACGGCAGCAGGCCCCTCAAAGAGGCGGAACTGCCACGAGCCGGACAGCTGGACAAACCCGCGCGACAGCTCGCGGCTGTACGTAGCGGCGAGATCGGCGGTCTCGTAACCCATAAAGTACGCATGGGGTGCCAGGCGGTTCCTGTGGGTGAGCGCTTGGTTTTCCCAATCGTTAATGGCGTCCATGGTGATGCTCCTTCGTCATCGTAGTGATTCTTGTGCAACCGGTTGTCCGCTGAACGGTCGATTTGGTCGGGTTAACGGTGCAACCGGTTGTACAACCGCGACACTTATGTCACCCTGAGTATCGAAACTCAGCGCAAGACATCGTTCTTAAGCTCGTAGGCAACCGCCACGCCCGCTGATATCTCACCCATACGAGACGTATTCGATTGCGGCTTGGTTGCAAAACGACACCGGTCACCGGATATCATGAACGCTGTTCAGGCGCACTATAGTAAGCTGTATCCGCACCAGCCCGTATCAGCGACAACATCGACCGCATTCTCCAGGAGACGCCATGACCCAACCAGTTCGCACCGCACCTACGCTTGCCGAGGTTGCCGCAGCTGCCGGCGTGTCGCGCTCCACGGCATCACGCGCTCTCAACGATTCGCCCCGCATTAGCGAGGAAACCAAAAAGCGCGTTCGCGCGGCGGCCAAGGAAGTCAATTTTGTCCCCAACGCTCGTGGCCGAGCGCTCGCTGTCGGGCGCACGGAAATCATCGCCGTGCTCGTGACCGAGCCCCTGAGTGAACTCTTCAGCGACCCCACCTATAGCGAGTTTTTGAGCGGCATTACCGAGGAACTGTCGGAGTCGTCCTATCTGCCCGTTATCTTGCAGGCGTCTTCTACGCATGAGCGCAACCGTGCACGCGAGCACTTTGAGCGCCGCTCGTTCGACGCCGTAATCGACGTCTCCCCCTACAAGGGCAGCGAGCTGCTCGAGGTGCTGCGCGAGCTGGGCGTACCCACCGTGCTGTGCGGCCAGCTCGAGGGCCACCCCTATCGCGATGTGTTCTCGACGGTCTACTCTGACGACGAAGAGGGCGGACACTTTGCGGCACTCGCCATGAAGGAACGCGGGCGCAAAGATATCGTCGCCGTGTTGGGACCGCAAGACAACCCCGCTGTTGTCGACCGCCTGCGCGGCTACCGTGCCGTCTTGGGCGAAGACCTCCCAGACGCAAACGTTATCTATACCGGCTGGAACAACGGAGACGGCTATCAGGCCATGCACCAGATCCTCGCGCGCGAGATTGCTTTCGATGGCGTGCTCTGCGGATCGGACCGTATCGCGGCTGGCGTCATCACCGCACTCAACGAGGCAGGCCTATCCGTTCCGGCGGACGTTTCTGTCGTCGGCTTCGACGATCACGAGATTGCGACGCGCTGCGTCCCCGCGCTCACGACTGTCCGCCAGCCCCTGCGCGAAGAAGGCCACATGGCCGCCAACATTGCGCTCGACATGATCAAGGGTGCCGAGCCCACCACCTCCGTGATGCACATGCAGCTGATCCAGAGAGACTCGCTATAAGAAACTGAGGCAGGCTTTCCGCCAGACAGTTGTTGCGGAAAGCCTGCCCCGTTTTGAGCGCTCATTCTGGGGCACAGTTTCCGTTAGACAGCTCAACCGGAAACTGTGCCCCATTAATTTGCCGAATTCTGGGTCGCGCTTTCCGCGACGCCCAGTCATCCCAAGCCCTCACAATCTCGGCGCATAAAAAACGAGGGAAGGCACGCGTCCTTCCCTCGTTACAGGCAATATGTAGCCGCTCGCCTACATCAGGCGCAGGCTGACGTCCTTGAGTTGGGCGCCGGAAACGGCACTCGGAGCACCCGACATGAGGTCGGAGCCGCTGGCCGTCTTGGGGAACGCCATGACGTCGCGGATGGAGTCGGAGCCGGTGAGCAGCATGCACACGCGGTCCAGGCCCAGGGCGAAACCACCCATCGGGGGCGCACCAAACTTGAGGGCCTCCATGAGGAAGCCGAACTGCGACTCGGCACGCTCCTCGGTAAAGCCCAGGAGCTTGAGCATGGACATCTGCATCTCGGCGTTGTGGATACGCATACCGCCGCCGCCGGCCTCAAAGCCGTCCATGACAAAGTCGTAGGTGCAGGAACCGGCTGCCAGCGGGTCGGCCTCGATCTTGGCGATGTCGGTCTCGGTCGGCAGGGTAAAGGGCTGGTGCTCGGCTGCATAGGCTTTGCGGTCCTCGTCCCAGTGGAACAGCGGGAAGTTGACGACCCACAGGAAGTCGTGGCCCTCGCGCTTGATCTCGAGCGCGTTGGCCATGTGGGAACGCATGCCGCCCAGGATCTCGTCAGAGAGCAGGCGCGGACCGGCGGCGAACATCACAAGGTCGCCGGGCTCGACGTCCATGCGCTCACGCAGAGCCGCCATCTCCTCGTCCGAGAAGAACTTGACGATGGGGCTGTTGATGGAGCCGTCCTCGCGGAAGGCGATCCAGGCCAGGCCCTTGGCGCCAAACGTGGAGGCCACGCCGGCAAGCTTATCGATCTTGGCACGCGCCCAGGCGCCGGCGCCCTTGGCGTTGATGGCCTTGACGACAGAGCCCTCCTCGTTTGCAGCGGTCGCGAAGACCTTGAACTTGGAATTGGCAAAGATGTCGGTCAGGTCGACCAGGTGCATGCCGTAGCGAGTATCGGGCTTGTCGGAGCCATAGGTGTCCATGGCCTCCCAATAGTCCATGCGACGCAGCGGCGTGGGCATCTCGACACCCATGCGGCCGAAAGCGTCGGCCAGGACCTCCTCGAGCGCGCTCATGACATCGTTCTGGTCCACGAAGGACATCTCGATATCGACCTGGGTGAACTCGGGCTGACGGTCGGCACGCAGGTCCTCGTCACGGAAGCACTTAGCAACCTGGTAGTAGCGCTCGACGCCACCGACCATGAGCAGCTGCTTCAGGAGCTGCGGGGACTGCGGCAGGGCGTAGAAGTTGCCCGGCTGGATGCGGCTGGGGACGATGAAGTCGCGGGCGCCCTCGGGCGTGGACTTGAACAGGGAGGGCGTCTCGACCTCCATGAACTCACGGTTGTGCAGCGCCTCGCGAATGGCAAAGGTAAAGTCGGAGCGCAGCTTGAGGTTGGCCATCATCTCGGGACGACGGAGGTCCAGATAGCGATAACGCAGGCGGGTGTCCTCGCTGGTCTCGATGCCGTCCTCGATCTGGAACGGCGGGGTGACGGATGTGTTGAGCACCTCGGCATGGTCGGTCAGGACCTCGATCTCGCCGGTCGCGAGCTTGGCATTGGTGGTCTCCTCGCCACGGGAACGCACAACGCCGTGGATCTTGATGGGCCACTCGGGACGCATGGTCTCGGCGATCTTAAAGGCATCGCCGTCGGAGTGCTCGGGGTCGAAGGTGAGCTGCGTGATGCCCTCGCGATCGCGAAGGTCGCAGAAGATAAGGCCGCCGTGGTCGCGGCGACGGCTCACCCAACCGGTGAGGGTGACCTCTTCGCCCACGTTCTCGAAGCGAAGCTCGCCGCAGGTACGGGTGTGCATGGAATGCTCATCGATGGGACGGGTCTGGCTCATACCAGTGATCCTCCTTTATGGATCTGTGCCGCCCCGTGTCGTTCCGGGCGGCGTCGTACAGATTTGCCCAGCCTGCGTAAACCGCGCAGCCAGACATGGCGTTCTATCTTATCGCACTCGCGTCGATGTGCCGCGAAAAAGTGGCTCCTGCCCAAAGACTTGACGGAGACGAAACAATTGACGCGCCGCGACACCCGCCCGCGCTCGTCACGTGCGACAATGTGCCCCAATACAACTGCGCTCGGAAAGCAACTGCACTCGGAAAGGCCCGTCATGACTGCACGCCTCATCGTTATGGATATCGACTCCACGCTCATCAACCAGGAGGTCATCGACCTGTTGGGCGAAGAGGCCGGCGTGGGCGAGCAGGTGGCACAGATCACCGAACGCGCCATGCGCGGCGAGCTCGACTTTAAGCAGGCGCTCGAGGAGCGCGTGGGGCTGCTCGCCGGCCTGGACGAGAGCGTGTTCGAGCGCACCTTTGAGCGCGTGACATTTACCCCCGGCGCGTTGGAGCTTGTGCGCTCGGCGCACAGCAAGGGCTGGAAGGTCGGCGTGGTGAGCGGCGGTTTCCACGAGGTCGCTGACAAGATCGTGGCTGCCGCGGGTATCGACTTCTGCCTGGCCAATCGTCTGGAGGTCGTGGACGGCAAGCTCACCGGTAAGTTGGCTGCCGACATTGTGACCAAGGAGTCCAAGCTCATCCAGCTGCTGGACTGGGCAGTTGAGTGCGGCGTCGATATGGCCCACACCGTCGCGATCGGCGACGGTGCCAACGACATCCCCATGATTCAGGCCGCGGGCACGGGCATCGCGTTTTGTGCCAAGCCCAAGACGCGCGAGGCCGCCCCGTTTGCCATCGACGAGCGCAATCTGATGCTCGCCATGGACATCATCCTGCGCGACTAGCCAATCCGTCTAACAATTGATTCAGTCTGTCCTATAGTTTCCGAACAATTTTGTCCTAGTGTTCGGAAACATACCCTTTGAGTGCTAGACTTTGCGCCGTCGAAGGGAACATATATGGATAAGCGAGATCTTGAGCAATTGCTGAGCGATGTTGCCGGCGGAGCAGTCACCCCTGCCGACGCCCTCACGCGCATCCAGACGGCTCCGACCGCCGATTTGGGCTTTGCGCAGCTCGACCTTTCGCGCGGGGTGCGCCAGGGAGCCGGCGAAGTTGTCTACGGTGCCGGTAAAACCGCCGAGCAAATTGCCGCCATTATCAAAGCATTACTCGATGCCGGCCAGGAGCGCATCCTGGTCACGCGCCTGGACGACGAAAAGGCAGCCTGCACCTCGGAGCTCCTCGGCAACGGCATCGACCTGGGATATGTCCCGGACGCCCAGCTCGCCCTGGTGGGTGGCAAGCCCTCCCCCAACGGCAACGGACGCATCGTCGTCGCCTGCGCCGGCACGAGCGACCTGCCCGTTGCCGAGGAAGCCGCGTTGACGGCCGAGTTCTACGGCAACGAGGTCGATCGCCTCTACGACGTGGGTGTCGCCGGCCTGCACCGCCTGCTCGCTCATGCTGAGGAACTTGCCCAGGCGCAGGTGGTCATCGCCATCGCCGGCATGGAAGGCGCCCTGGCGAGCGTCATCGGAGGCCTTGTGAGCTGTCCGGTCATCGCCGTCCCCACCAGCGTGGGCTATGGCGCGAACTTTGGCGGCGTAGCCGCGCTGCTCGCCATGCTCAACTCCTGCGCCAGCGGCGTTTCGGTCGTCAATATCGATAACGGCTTTGGTGCCGCCTACCAGGCAAGTCTTATCAATCATCTGAGCGCCGGCACGTCCTGCGCCCGCTAAGGAGCATTTCATGTCCAACCATCACCACACGCTTATCATCGACGGCACCTCGGGCATCAGCGGCGATATGACCGTCGCGGCCCTGCTCGACCTGGGCGCCAGCGAGAAGCATCTGCGCGAGCAGCTCGCCACGCTGCCGGTCGACGGCTTTGAGATTGCCGTTACACGCGCAAACAAGCATGGCATCGACGCCTGCGACTTTGACGTTCAGCTGGCAGAGGAGCTCGAGAACCACGACCACGACATGGCCTGGCTCTACGGCAACGAAGCGCCTGCCGAGCACACTCACGAGCATGAGCACCACCATCATGATCATGGCGAGCATGAACACGAGCACTGCCACGAGCATGACCATGAGGCCCACGGTCATGGCCACGAGGGTCACCATCACGCCCACCACCATCACCACCGTTCTTTGGCGGACGTCACCGCCATCATCGATGGCTCGCAGCTAAGCGATGGCGCCAAGCGTCGCGCGCTCGCCATCTTTACCGCGCTCGCCGCCGCCGAGGCCAAGGCCCACGGCAAAACGCCCGAGACCGTCATGTTCCACGAGGTGGGCGCCGTCGACTCCATCGTCGACGTCTGCTCTGTCGCCATCTGCCTCGATGACCTGGGTATTGAGGACATCGTGGTCGAGTCGCTCTCTGAGGGTCACGGTACCATCCGCTGTGCCCACGGTCTCATGCCCATTCCCGTCCCCGCTGTCGTCAACCTGTGCCAGGCGGGCAATATCGCCCTCACGCCCGCACCGGTCGCCGGCGAGCTCGTGACGCCCACGGGTGCCGCCATCGTCGCCGCACTGCGCACGTCCGAGCACCTGCCGGCCCGCTACCGCATCGAGGCCGTCGGCTACGGCGCCGGTAAGCGCCCCTACGAGGGCTGCTCCGGCACGCTCCGCTGTCTGCTCGTTCACGCGGACGCATAGCCATGGATGCCCGCAAGGCAAAAAGCCGCGCCGCCATCGTCGCGGCGTTCTCCGAACTGCTGCGCGAAGAGGACTACAGCAAGATCACCGTCGGCGACATCATCGCGCGCGCTCACGTAGGCCGCGCGACATTCTACGGTCTCTTTAAGAGCAAAGACGACCTACTGTCCGAGCTCGTGAGCGACATCTGCACCCACGCTCTCGACGACGATGGCACACCGCTCGACGACCCACTCGTGCAGGTCGAGCATATCCTCAACAACCTCTGGGAGCGCCGCCAGGGCGTCCGAGCCCTCGTAGCCGGCGCCGGCTCACGCGTCTTCGCCGACTGCTTACGCAAGACCATCATGTCACGAGCAGCCGAAACCGTCCCCACCGACCCAAACGGCCCCGCCGCCACCATGGACCGAAGCTTCCTACTACACCACATAGCCTCAAGCTTCGTAGGAATGGTCCAATGGTGGGCCTGGCACAACTTCCAAGCAGATAAGGCCGAAGTAGCCAAAGACTACCTATCAACCATAAAACCCCTCTTCACCTAAGTAAGAAGCTCATCCCAAATCATCGACTCAACCCAGGGCGCCGCGCATCCCAAAGTGTCGCTCACGCTTCAACGCCCCTACCAGCAACAAGCCCCTCCCATCCAAATTCAGATATATATGTTGGATTGCTTGCATGAACGAACCCGGATTCCCGCAGGTCACGGCACAAGTTAACTTCCCGCCGCATTCCGCAGGACGCAAGAAGCCCCCGCCGCACGAAGTGCGCAGCGGGGGCTTCTTGCATGTCCGAGGACGCGGCGGGAAGTTAACTTGTGCCGTGACCGGACGTTATATCAATTGCTCGGACTAGAACATGCCCAAGAAACCATGCACAAACAGCGCGGCCAGAGCGGCACCGACAAACGGCGCGATGCCAGGAACGAGCAGACCGTACTTCCAGTTGTTGTCAGCCTTGTTCTTGATCGGCAGCACCTGATAGGCCATGCGAGGACCAAGGTCACGAGCCTGGTTCATGGCGAAGCCAGTGATGCCGCCCATGCCCATGCCAACAGCCCAAACGATCAGGCCGACGCAGATGGCGAGCATCAGAACGTTCTCGCCGGCGCGGCTAGCAGCAGCAAGGATGGCGCTGATGAACACGAAGGTGCAGATAGCCTCGCAGAAGAAGTTACGAGCATAGTTCGTGCCCTCGGTGGTGGGGTTGGTCGAGAAGATGTTGCGCTGGGCAATGGGGTCGACGACGCCCTCGGAAGCCTTGAACTCATCGGCATACATCAACCAAGCGATTACGGCACCCACAAAACCGCCGAGCATATCGGCAATCATGAAGGGGATGCAGCTGCTCCACGGCACCAGGCCTACGATGCACTGGGCAAGCACCATGGCCGGGTTCATGCACACGGCGCCGCCAAAGACAAACAGGCAGACCGAGATGCCAAAAGACCAGGTGGTGATGGCAAACATATGGCCGGAGCCCTGATACTTGGTGCCCTTGAGCACAGTATCGCAGTGCACGCCCACGCCAAAGACGATCATGAGGGCCGTAGCGCCGAATTCGCAGAGGAGTTTGGTAAGCATAAAACCTTATCTTTCTTGTCGGTTATAAACGATTCGTTTAAGCCACGCGCTAGTGCTGCGCAACGACAACGCCCAGGCCATCGGGAATGACAGCCACCTTGGCATCGGCGCCCTTCATCTCAAAGGCAAGCTTGAGCGCCTCCTCGATGGTATTGACCGGCGTCATGTGCATATCCTTGAGCATCTGGTGATCGCACAGATCGGTAACCATGATCACGGGGTGATGTGCCAGGATGCGAGCGAAAATCTGGCTCGTCCACTGGTCGGGCAGGGTCTCGTCCTTGGGACGATCGATGCAGGCGCGCTCAAACTCCGCCGGATCGTTGTCGGCGATGTTGTGATAGAAGCCCTCGCCGCCGTGACCGTCGGCACAACCAGCGACATCGATAATCACGCCACCCTCGGGAAGCGTGGCCTCGGCAGCGCACATGCCCTTCACGGCCTGGTAGATATTCTGGTCGAGCGGGTAGCCGCCGTTGGTGGTGATGGCGATCTCGCACTCGACGGGCTCAACGCCGGCAAGGCTCTTCACGAACTCGCAGCCAGCCTCGTGCGCCTTGTGGATGTCGCCGGCAAAGGAGCCAATGACCTCGTGCTTGCCGTTGAGCACCACGTTGAGCACAAAGGCAAGGTGGGCCATCTCAGCGGCGGCAAACATGTCCTCGCTCACGTGGTTGTGGCACAGGTTGCCGGCGCGCGAATGGGAATCGTTCACAAACTGGCCGTTGTGGTTGTACATGATGGTCTTGTAGCTGGCGATGCCAGGCAGGACGGACTTGCGGCTGCCAGAGAAACCGGCAAAGAAGTGCGGCTCAATGAAGCCCTCGGCAAGCAGCAGATCGCAATCGGCAGCAATCTTGTTGATGATGCACTCGCCACCAGAAGGCAGGGTGCCGATCTTTTTCATCATGCTGTCGTCAGTCGCGACGTGCATAACGATTTCCTCGTTGGCAACGATCTCCTCGCCATACTTGTTGACGAGCTCCTCGTGCGTCGACGGACGGTGCATACCCGTAGCAACCAGAATGCGAACGCGCGCCTCAGGCGCAGCGGAGTGGATGTGATGCAGCAGAATAGGCATCGTCACACGCGAGGGAACGGGACGCGTATGATCGGAGCTAATGATGACAATATCCTTCTTGCCAGCACAAAGCTCCTCGAGCGAAGGCGAGCCATAAGGGTTGGCAAGCGACTCCTCTACTAGCTCTTCCTGCGATTTCGTGGTCTTAAACTCGTTTTGATGACCTTCCATCACACCCGCGAAGTTCTTATCCTCGAGCTCCAGATGCAACGTCTTGTGGTCAAACGGCAGTTCACATTCAAACAATGACGAGCGCCCTCTTCCTTTCAACTGACACACTAGATAAACCGTTGGAAGGATACGCCGCTCACCGAAAAACACCACCGTCCACCGACTCATTAACACAACGTTCATATTTGACCCACAACAAAACAACCGCGATCCCAAACGGGACCGCGGCCGCTACAGTCGTAAGTCAAGAAGCGCCACATGCATCTCAATCCCGATCGATAAGACGCGAGGCGCGAAGCGCGCCTTATTCCCTTCAGCTTTAATCCCAGAAGACCGAGGACGAAGGGACCCGATGGGTTTCCCTCTGAATGCATTCCACAGCACGAAGCCTTTTCCAAACGCGCAAAGCGCGCCATTATTCCCCCAGCCAGTAATCCACCGAAGACCGGACATCGTAGGGCCCGCCATCAGCTTACTTTTAGGCACACTCCGCAGGACGCAAGAAGCCCTCGCCGCACTCCACATTGGGCGCGAAGCGCACTTTATTCTCATCAGCTTTAATTCCCGAAGACCGAGGACGAAGGGACCCGATGGGTTTCCCTCTGAATGCATTCCGCAGCACGAAGCCCCCTTATCCGCAGCTCCGAAGGAGCAGGATAAGGGGGCTTCAAGTGCGAGGACGCATTCAGAGGGAAACCCATCGGGTCCCGGTGAGAGCCACAGGGCTATCGATTACCCCGTGTTCTGCAATCCTGCCGAGACGCCGGTCACAGTCGAAAGAATCAGGCTCATGTACTCGGCCTTCTTCTCCTCGGCCATCTCGTCCTGGTTCATACGCACCTCGCGAAGGGCGCGAACCTGGGCGATGGACAGGGCGTCGACGTAGGGATTACGCACACGGACGGCGCAGCCGAGCACACGGCGGCGCTGCAGCGGCCATTCGTCACCGACGATGGCAAGAACCCACTTACGCGTGAGCTGCATCTCGGTGAAGACCTTCTCGGACAAATCCTGGCGATCGCCCAGGTGCAGGTACATCTTGGCGATGCGCTGGTCGGTCTTGGCGATCGACATCTCGATGTTGTCGATAAAGGTGCGGAAGAACGGCCACTCCTGGTAGGCAGCCTTAAGCTGGTCCAGATCGCCAAACTGCTCGCAGGCGGTACCCAGGCCGTACCAGGCGGCCAGATTGATGCGCGCCTGGCTCCAGCTGAAGATCCACGGAATGGTACGCAGGTCGTCGAGCGACTTGGCACCCAAACCGCGCTTGGCGGGACGCGAGCCGATCGGCAGCAGACCGACCTCGGTCAGCGGCGTCACGGTCGAGAACCACGGTGTAAAGTCCTCGGTGTTCAGCAGGTCCAGATAGCGCTCGTGGCTTACGGCGTTGAGCTTCTCGGCCATATCCCAGAACTTCTGCGTGGTCTCGGTGTTGGTCTTCTCGACGCTCGGGGCCGACTGCAAAAGCGTTGCGGCGGCAACGGACTCAACATGGCGCTGAGCCAGCGTACGGTTGCCGTAACGGGCAAAGATGACCTCGCCCTGCTCGGTGAGCTTAAAGAAGCAGTTGACCGAACCCTTGGGCTGCGCCAGCACGGCCTTGTTGGCCGGACCGCCGCCACGGCCCACGGCACCGCCGCGACCGTGCATGAGCACCAGGTCGATATCGTTCTTCTCGGCCCACTTGGCAATGCGCTCCTGCGCGGAGTGCAGCGCGAGCATGGCCGTGGTAGGACCGGCATCCTTAGAGGAGTCGGAATAGCCCAGCATGACCTCCATGCGGCGGTTGGTCTGGGCAAGGCGCTTTTGCACCACGGGCAGCGTAAGCATCTGGTCGAGCACGTCGACGCAGCCCTCGAGGTCCTCGAGCTGCTCGAACAGCGGGATCACGTCGAGCTCGGGCACGTCCTCCTCGTGCGCAAAGGACAGGTGGGCAAGCTCAAAGACGTCGGCCACATGCTGAGCGCTCTTGGTGAACGAGATGATGTAGCGGTGCGCCATCTTCTTGCCGTAGCGCTTTTGGATGGAGCCGATAGCGCGGAAGGTGTCGATGACCTCGCGCGTCATGGGCTGCAAATCACCATGGATACCGTTCTCGTGAATATCCTTGAGGGCGCGGGCGTGCACCACGGAGTGCTGACGGAACTCCATCTCGACCATATGGAAGCCGAAGGACTCGACCTGCCAGATGATGGTCTGGACCGGGCCGTAGGCAGCACGGACGGCACCGCAGGCGGCCAGGGAGCGCTGAACGACACGCAGGTCATCCAAGAACTCATCGGCGCTGTGGTACATGGTGTCGGTGATGCGACGCACGGTGGCGTTCAGACGGTCGGCCATGACGAGCATGACGGCGCGATGCGGCTCGTGCTCGGAGATCAGCTCGGCGCGTGCGGTGTACTGGGTGCTCATCTCGACCTGATGGTTCCACAGGTTGATGAGCTCGGCAGACGGCTTGCTGTAGGTGGCCTCGAGCGTCAGGTTGCGGCCGATGCGGCGGCACTTGTCCTCGAGCTTGAGCACCATGTGAGTGAAGTACTTGGCGGCGACCTCGCGGCTCACCTTGGCGGTGACGTTGGGGTTACCGTCGCGGTCGGAACCGATCCAGCTGCCGGGATGGAAGAACGCCGGGCACAGCGGCGGCACGGTACCGGCCTTGTCGCCCAGCACCCAGTCGTCAAAACGACGGTAGATGACGGGGATCACATCGAACAGTGTGTTATCGAAGATGTCGATGATGGTATCGGCTTCCTCGACCGGCGTGGGCTTCTTGAGCGCGATGGGGCTCGTGCGCACCAGAGCGTCAATCTCCTGCAGCATATGGCGCTCGTTCTCCACCAGGTCGGAGCCGCCCAGGCGCGGACGCTCCTCCAGCAGGTTGGAGATACGGCGAATCTTGCCCTCGACGGCCTTACGACGGGCCTCGGTGGGATGTGCGGTAAAGACAGGGTGGAACTCGAGCTTGTCGAGCAGCTCGTTGGCGCCCTCGACACCCATCTCGTTTACCAACTGGTGATAGGCGACGGTGAGTTCGTTGGCGGGATCGACCTCGGTATCGGTCGACGCACCTGCCTCGCGCTCGCGCAGCTGCGCCACGCGGTAGTTCTCCTCCGACAGGTTTGCCAGATGGAAGAAGCTCGTAAAGGCGCGGACAATAACCTGCTGCTTATCGAGCGGCAGGCTGTCAATCAGATCGACGACCTCACGAAACGCCACAGCAGTAGGCTCGTCGGCGGTGGGCACGCCCTGCTCGTCGACGGACTCGTCGGCAGCACGGGCGCCGGGATTTCCGGCATTGGCCACAATCTCGGCCGTCAGGATCTTGTCGAACAGGTCCGCGATCTCGGGATCATACTCGCTAAGCACACGGCGCTCCAGGCGCAGGAACAGCGCCAAGTTGTCGCGCAGCTCCTCGGGGATCTCGATCTCGGCGAGACGCTCCCTGGACTCGGCATTCGAGCCGATTCGGTTAACGAGGCGGTTGACCACGGCAGCGACGCGCGCCGCGGCTTCGGGTACAGACTGGTTGCTTAGGTTCTCAGCCACGTTTCCTCCCATTCCTCCTTCTATGCACGTAACATGCGGTATTCATTATAGGCGCTTGCGAAATACTTTCGACACTGATTGCGCTTTACCACACAAAAGTATTTTCTGCATTGCAAGGGTTTTTGCCCTAAATGGTCGTATTTCTCGGTGGGCGGCATACGTAAATGGGGGCATTCCGCATAAAAGCGAAACACCCCCGTAACAATCGCTCGCAATGAGCTGGGCACCTCAGCGGCACTACAGCTCAAAAATCATGCGCTACAGGCGCTCGCGAACCGCCTCGACCACGTTGGCCAGATCGACGAGGGCCTCGTCATGGCTCTCCATGTCGCGCACCTTGACCTTGCCGGCGGCAAGCTCGTCGCCACCCAGGACCAAAATGAGCTTGGCGCCAACCTTGTCGGCCTGCTTAAACTGGGCCTTGAGCGAACGGCCCTGATAGTCCGCCTCGGTCACAATCCCTGCAGCGCGAAGCTGCTGCGTAATGGTAAAGACGTTCTGACGCAGCTCCTTGCCGGCGTTGGCGACGTAGACGCACGGGACCTCCTCGGCACCCAGGTCGCTGCCAAAGGCCTGCAGGGCCAGCAGGGCGCGCTCAAAGCCGACGGCAAAGCCGACGCCCGCCGTGGGCTTACCGCCCTCGAGCTCAACGAGGCCATCGTAGCGACCGCCACCACCGATGGAGCCGACACCGGCGCCGGGAGCCTCGACCTCAAAGACAGTACGGGTGTAGTAGTCCAGGCCGCGCACCAGGGTGGGATCCTCAACATACTCGATACCGGCGGCGTCCAGATAGCGCTTGACTTGCTCGTAGTGCTCGCGGCACTCGTCGCACAGGTTGTCGCCCATCAGCGGTGCGTCGGACATGATCTCGCGGCAATGGTCGTTCTTGCAGTCGAAGGCGCGCAGCGGGTTGAGCTCGGCGCGCTCGCGGCACTCGTCGCACATCTCGTCGGCGTGATCGAGGATAAACTGCTTGACCTGCTCGCGATATGCCGGACGGCACTGCGCATCGCCCATCGAGTTAATAAGCAGACGGAGCTTGGACAGATCGAAGCCCAGGCGCTTGTAGAACTCCATGAGCATGATGATGCACTCGGCGTCGGCAGCCGGATCGGGAGCGCCGAGCCACTCGATGCCCACCTGGTGGAACTGGCGCAGGCGTCCCTTCTGGGGGCGCTCGCCGCGGAACATGGCCTCGGCGTAATAGGCCTTAAACGGCGTGGAGCCCTGGGGCACCAGATTGTTCTCCACGACGGCGCGCACCACACCGGCCGTGCCCTCGGGACGAAGGGCCAGGCGCTGCTTGGGCTTAAGCTTGGTGTCGGTGCCCTCGGTAAAGACGCGCTCCAGGTTGGCGCCGCTAAACACGCGGAACATCTCCTTGCGCACGACGTCGGTCGACTGGCCGATACCGTGGACAAACACGTCCACCTGCTCGATCGCGGGCGTCTCGATGGGCTTAAAGCCAAACGGCTCGAACACGCCGGCCGCAATCTGCTGCATCTTTTGCCAGGCGCGCATCTCGGCGCCGATAAGGTCGCGGGTTCCCTCCGCCTTCTGTGCCTGCATGGGCAAACACCTTTCTTTTGTATCGCGTCATAGGTAGTGGTCATTATACGGCACAAACACAAACAGCGGCGGTGCATCTGACCGAACGAGGGTATGGGGACTCGTTCGGCCAGATGCACCGCCGCGGCAGCCGGTCCGCTTTCCTCCGACCCCTTCGGGTCACATGATCTGCTGGGGACGGAGGAAAACGGATCATTTCGTAGGCCCGTGGCCGCCTTGGAAACCGAATGATGGTACGAGCATCCATTCGGCTTCCAAGGCGGCCACGAACAGAACGGGGCAAACAGAAAAGAGCGACGGACGTCTACTCCCCCGCCACGCTCGCGCGCAGCTTGGCAGCGATGGGCTCGGACGCCAACAGGAACACAAGCATAACCACGGAGCACATCAGGCACACGATCCAGGTGCTCGCAAAGGAGCCCGTGACATCGAACAACACACCCGAGACAATGGCGCCTACGGTGCCGCCGACCATCTCAAGCGAGGTGATGGTGCCCGTGACCTTACCCAGGTCGGCCATGCCCGCAGGCTTGAAAGGCAAGGTTGGGTGCTACCGGTGGTCGGCGATATAGCCCAAAGCGACGGCGGTATAGGCCGCGGCACCGAGCGGCAGCTCGGCATCGTTAAAACGTGCCTTGGGATGGTGCTGGGCAAAGTGTTCGTCCGTGTCGGTTACGGCCGCGCCCACGGTAAAGTACGCACTTGGGATCTTGCTCGAGATAAGCGCGAAGTCCTCACTCGCCATGGCATGGAAAAGCGGCAAGAAAGCCGTCTTGGGCAGCACTGCGCCCACGTAGCCAAGCGACGCCTGAGTCATATCGCTGTCGAGTACAAGCGGCGGAACATCCGAAAGCGTCTCGATGGTCGCCGGCGTACGATAGGTCGTAGCAACGCCGTTAACGACCTCCGCGATGCGGGTCTTTAGGTGAGCCATGAGCTCAACATCAAAGCCGCGCAGCGTTCCCTCGAGCACGCAGGTGTCGGGGATGACGTTGGCCGCCAAGCCGCCGGCGAACTTACCAACGGTAAGTGCGACTTCCTTGGCCGCCGGCACCTCGCGGGAGATAAGCTCCTGGAGCGCCAGGTGCACGTGGACGCCGGCCGTGATGGGGTCGATGCAGATCTCGGGGCTGGAACCGTGGCCGCCCTTGCCCTGGAGCGTGATGCGGAAACCGTACACACCCGAGAGCGCCGGGCTGCCGTAGAGCACCAGGCCAAGCGGCGACTGGCTGTTGACATGCATGGCAAAGGCCGCCTGAGGGCGCGGGTTCTCGAGCAAGCCGTCGGCGATGGCAGCGCGTGCTCCCTCAAAGGTCTCCTCGCCCGGCTGGAACAGCAACTTGACGGTAGCGTTGGCCTCCACAAGCTCGGCCTCGCGGGCCTTGAGCAGGCGCGCCGCACCAAGCAGGGCCGTCGCGTGCATATCGTGACCGCAAGCATGCATGCAGCCATTGGTGGATGCAAAGGGCTCGCCGGATTCCTCGACAACGGGAAGGGCATCCATATCGCCTCGGAGCATGACGACCGTTCCGGCCTGCTCGTCCTTGCACGTGCCATTGCCCTGAGCGGCCGCACCGGCACCGATCAGGCCAACGACGCAGGAACCGTCGACTAGCGTGGTATGGGGGATGTCCATCTCGTCCAGACGTGCCTGGATATAGGCAGACGTCTGCGGAAGATTGTTACCCAGCTCGGGCATCTGGTGTAGATCGTGTCGCCATGCAGCGAGCTCGTCTGCAAAAGCCTGAGCTTCTGCGACAAGACCGTCACCGATAGCGGCCTGCGCCGCCGCGGTGGCCTGGGGCGCTGGTTGCGGTTGAAAATCGGACAGAGCTGATGCCATAGAAGCCCTCCAGTAACGTTTTTGCAGCACGCACTTTGATAGCGTAAAGTGCAAGGTACAACTGTAAGGGCATGACATAAAAATGCCGCCCTGGGAGGGCGGCGCAACAAGTTGTTTACAATTGCGGGTGTGATTTTCGGCGCAAGAAATCGAAATGCGTCTCGCTCAAGATAATCGAAAGAAAGATGAGCGCGAAGCCGGCGAGCAGGCGCGAGGTGAGCGCCTCCCCCATCAGCAGCACCGAGAACAGCACGCCCGAAGGCGACTCCATCGAAAGGAGCAGTGAGCCCGTCGAGGCCGAGACATGCGCCAAGCCGACGTTTTGGATGAGCAGAGCCGCGCATGTGCAACCAACCGAGAGAAACACCATCGCGCTGATAAAGCTCGGCGTCCACACGGACAGAGGCGCTTGGGTCTCGAATAGCAGCGACGTTGCCAGGCTCAGCACGCCGTTGCCCACAAACATCCAAAACGTGATGACGTTGATGTCCATTTTGCGACCGTACTTGGCAGTCACCGCCATCTGGATGGCGAAAAAGACCGCACCCGCCAGCGTAATGACATCACCGATGTTGAATTCAACGCTATCGAGCGCCACCAAGCCAATGCCCGCCAAGCACAGCAGCGCCGCGCCCAGGTTATAGCGGGTGAGTTTTTCGCCGCTCAGAAAATAGCTCGCGAACGGCACAACGATGCAATACGTGCCCGTCAAAAAAGCATTCTTGCCCGCCGTGGTGTGCGCCAGACCGACTGTCTGCAGGGCGTAGGCGGCCCACATAAGTGCGCCCATGCCAAGTCCGACGATAAGGTTGCGGGCGTTGAGGTGCGCGATGATGCGCTTGTGGAAGATGAAAAACATGACCAACGCCGCAGGCAGAAAGCGCACGTAGAGCAGTTCGAACACCGGAATGGTGTCGAGCGCGTCCTTCATGGTCGTAAAGGAGTAGCCCCAGACGACTGCCACCGAAAGCAGCAGGACTTTCCAGAACAGCGGCGAGCGAGCGCCGGCGCCGCGGGAGGTGCCGCCCGCGCCCAGGTCCTCGCGAGCAACAGGGCTATCGGGCATCATTTCGATATTGTCAGTGGCATGCTGGGCCATAGGGCATCCTCGCGCTCAATCTGGGCGTGGTGTCCGCACGCGCATGGCTGCGTGCCGCCTCATGGTCAAATAAAAGCAGGGCGCACCGGACCCCCGGCACGCCCCGCTACTGTAGCAACAACCAAGCAGCCCGTGCAATTCACTACGCTAAAGCATCGGGTTGGAAGATCTCGATGTTCCGACGGCGTTTACGTTGCTGAACTAAATCAATTTGGTTGACTCCAGTTTTTCGATGATCCAGTCGTTGGCTTTGATGACCGGGCGGCGGAAGACGACGCCCAGTGCCAGCGACGGAATCAGATAGCTCGCCAGAATGCCTAGCTCAATCCAGTACTCCATGTGGTACGCACCGGCCATGGCGGCATGCATGGCGTTGATGCCGTGGGTGAACGGCAGGAACGGATAGATCGCCTGGAACACGGGGCCGGTCATCTCGATGGGGAACGTGCCGCCCGAACCGCCGACCTGCATGACCAGCAGCACGACGGCGAGCGCCTTGCCGATATCGCCAAACGAAACCGTAAGCGTGTAGACGATATTGGAGAACACGAGACTCGCGACCCAGCCCGCCAGCACAAACTGCAGCGGGTCGTCGCACTGGATGCCAAAGAACAGGATGTCGCCCGCACACACGAGCGTTGCCTGCAGCAGGGCCAGACCGCCAAAGAACAGGTAGCGGCCCAGGTAGATCTCGTGCAGGCGCACGGGGATGAGCTCGTTGATAAGCTCATCGTCAACCGAGACCTTCATCATGGCCGCCAGCACAATCGAGCCCACCCAGAGCGACAGAATCGTGTAGAACGGTGCCATGGCCGAACCGTAGTTGCGGATCGGATAGACCGGCTTGCGATCGAGCGCGACGGGGCCGGAAAGCGACACGGCCAGACCCTCGGGATCATTGCCGATCATCGTCTTGATCGTAGCGAGGTCATCCGACATCAAGGCGCCGTCGAGCTCGTCCTTAAACGCACTGATCTTGTCCGACGCCTCGCCCAGCTGATCAGAAGCCTTGTTGACCAGCTTTGCAGCCTTGGAGAGGCCCTTTGCCAGCGAACCGGATGCGTCGGTCAGGCCAGCAACAGCACTATCCAGATCGTTCGAAATACCGTTCAGCGAATCCAAAACGCCCGAGATGGTCTTCTTGAGCTCCTTTGCCTTGGCCGAAAACGTAGAGTCGTAGTCAGTCTTGGCGCCCGAGATACCAGCCTTGGCATCCGCGATTGCCTGATCGACCTCGGCACGCGACTTATTAACCTCTGCCATGCTGTCAGAGAGAGACTTCGCGGTGGCCGTCAAGTCCTTGGCGTTGTTGCGATACTCCACAGCAATCCTGCTCAGCGATGTTGCCACAGACTTGAGGCTGTCCTGGAGTTTTTCGTCAGTCACCTGATCGGCAAAGCTGCGGAGCTGGTCGGCCGTGGCGTCGATATCGTCGGCACGCGTGTTGAGCGCCGCCGCGGCATCGTTGAGCTGGGACACTGTAAGGTAGACATGTTGATTCGCGGCATCAAATGCCTTCGCAAGCTCGGCGGACACGTTGTCAAACGAGCCCGCGCTTCCGTCAATCGCGGCATTGATGGCGTCGTTGGCGTCCTTCAGCGCTTCCTTGGAATCGCTAATACCGCTCTTGACATGCTCCATCAGCTGCTTCGTTGACTCATCGACCGTGCCCGTCTGCTTGAGCATGCCGCTCGCCGACGTCAGCGAATCGGACGTGGAGCTCAAAATGCCCGCCAGCGACGAAGCATTTGCCCGAACGTCTCGCAGGTCCTCAATCGAATCGCCGAGCGTCGAGGACAGGTTGGCGATAAAGTTACCCACCTGGTCGGTGCTCATGTAATCGAGCAGGCTGGACACCGTCTTAAGACCGATCGTCGTAATGGTCTCGGTAAAAGTTTTGTTAACCTGGCTCTGGACGGCGCTCGAACCCTTCTCGGTCACGATCTGCGCAATGGCGTTGGCCTTCTGATTCTCGTAGAACTCGATATCGGCATGCTTCACGTCGGTCGAGAAAAGCGTCATCATGTCAGCGCTAAACGTTTTGGGGATAACGACGGCAGCATAGTACGCGCCCGACTTAACGCCCTCGATAGCCTTTTCGCGATTGTTGAGCACAACCCAATCGAAGCTCTCGTTGCCGCGTAGGGCGGCGGTCACGTTTTCGCCCACGTTAACCTCGACGGGGATCAAATCGCTCTCGTAACCCTCATCGGTGTTGACCACGGCGATCTTAAGATTGCCGGTGTTGCCGTACGGATCCCAGCTGCCGGCGATGTTAAACCACGCGTACAGACACGGTACGATAATGAGGCCCATCACGACAACCAAGCCGATCACGGAGCGAGACACGTTTTGGACATCGCGCTTAAACAGATGCAGGATGTTCTTCATTTATGCCTCACCTCCTTTGGAGTGCTTGCCAAGCGCGGTGGTATCTCCATCATTTGTGGCTGTGCTGTCGCTGCCCTGAGATTTATGGTGCGAGCCAATATGCGGCAAGCGGCCCGTGGACTGATCGCCGCCCTTGGCACCACGCTCGCTGGCGTTGAGGCCAAACATGTGGCGGGCGGCAGGAATGGCGGCCGTGTGTTCGCGCATCTCGCGACGCAGGTCCTCATCCGAAAGCGCCGAGATGCGCATCTGGGTATTGAGGCTCGCTCGGATATATTCGATATTGATAAGCCAGCCGCAGATGGCAATAACCGAGATGATCCAAATGACAAGCAGGATGATCTTGCCGTTATTGTCGATATCGAGAACCGTCGACAGGACAAAGAGCAGGACCTGAACGCCCACCACGGCGGCAAAACCGCCCTTGATGTAGTACGGGTAGCGATGTTCAAAGGCGACCGCATGATCGAGCAGTTCGCGACGGTACGAATCGGAATCGAGCATGACGCGCATGGCCGTGCGCAGCGAGTAGCGCTGGCGCGGCAGGTCGTTGGACTCGCAAATCATCATACCGGTCGTGGAGAGCTGTTTATCAAAGAGCAGGTTAAGGTTGAGCAGCAGCGGACGCAGCTGCAGGCCGATAAAGAGCGCCACGATCAAGAACACGCCCAGAATGCACAGGTTAAACAGGTAGTTGAACGAATACATGCCGCCGACCGTCTCGCGCAGCAGATTGATGCCGTAGGTAAAGGGCAGCAGCGGGTGCAGCCACTGGAAGAAGCCGGGCATCATCTCGATGGGGTACATGCCCGACGAACCCGGGATCTGCACGATGACGAGAATGACGCCGATAGCCTTGCCGATATGCTTAAACGTGGTGGACAGCGCATAGATGATATTGACGTAGGTGAACGAAATGGCGATGCCGCCCAGCACGAACAGCAGCGGGCTGACGCACTGCACGCCAATCACCAGATCGCCTACCGTAACGATGATGGCCTGCAACGCGCCCAGGATCACCATGAGCAACCAGCGGCCAAAGTAGCCTTGGCGCGCCGTAAAGCTGCCAACACCTTCACGGTCGACCTCGAGCTTGTAAATGGCGATGAGCACATAGCCGCCCACCCAAAGCGCCAGATTGGTGTAGAAGGGAGCGATGCCCGAGCCAAAGCTCTTGACCGGATAGATTGACTTGGACGTCAACTCAACCGGAGACGCCATGAAATCTGCCACGTCATTGACATCGACGCCCATCAGATCGGCCAGCTCGCCCATGGACTCGGAGGTCTGCAGCGCCGCGATGTCATTGGCGGCGGTTGCAAGCTTGTCCTGGACCTTGGCAAGCGAGGAATCGGTCTGGGACAGCGTGGTCTTGGCCTGGCCGAGCGTAGCGCTAAGCTGCGCCAACGTGCCGCGCGCATTTGCAAGTGTAGGTGTCATACCCGAGACGATACCGGTCAGGTCGCCCGAAACGGCAGCAAAAGAGTCGAGCGCGCTCGAGGCCTTCGGCAGCGCGTTTTGGCCCAAGTCCGTCTGGGCTTGGCCAAGGTTGGTCGCACCGGTATGAATTGCGTTATTGATAGCGTCACTGGCACCCGAAACAGCCGCTGCGTCATTCGCCATGGCGCTCGACTGCGCGGACAGACCGTCCTTGATGCTCTGAAGCTTTTCATTCTGCTCTCGAAGCAAATCGATGGTCGATACAATGCGCGCGTCAATTTCCTCGGAACCTGTCGACGTGTCATTGGCGAGAATCTCCAAGTGCCCGATAACGGCCTTATTGTGGTCGATCGTCGCTTGAAGAGACTCGAGCGAGTTGTCGATACGGGTGGTCGTAGATGTGACCGCGCCCGTCAGCTTGCCGATGGCAGCGTTCGCAGAGGCCGACGTCTTGGTGAGCGCAAGGCTGCCTTCCGAGAGCGCCTTGGAGAGCGAGGTGATGGAGTTGCCCGCCGTGGTGCGAGCTTCGCTCAGCAGGTCGTTGCCCTGGGAGATCGCCTGCGTCAGCGACGGTGCCTGGCCTTGCAAGCCGGCAAGTGCCGCATCAGCCGAGGCGATAGCGCCACTCGTCTTATCGATGGCGGCATTCATATCGCCAATCGAATCGCGCACCTCGCCCAAGGTGTCGGACGCCTCGGACACCGAACTTGCCAGCGAGTCCTGAGTCTGGGTTGCCTTGTCCTTTAAATCGACACCGGCATCCTTGGCGATACCGGCAACAGTCTTGCCTACCGTAGAGACAAATTCCGAGTTGATCTGCTCCTCGATGGTGTTTGCACCGGTATCGGTAACCTTGGGCGCAATGGCGCTCTTCTTCTCATTGACGTAGTACGTGAGCTTGGGCTGATGGTAGTTGCCGTCGAGCATCGAAACCAGGTTATCCGAGAAGTTCTTGGGAATCACGATAGCGGCATAGTACTCGCCGCTCTCGACGCCCTCCTTGGCATCGGCCGTCGAGTCGACGAACGTCCAGCCCAACTGATGATTCTCCTTGAGCTGGTCGACCACTTTGTCGCCAGCGTTGAGCTCACCCACCAAGTCGTTTTGGGTGCCTCGATCGTTGTTGGCGATAGCAATCTTGATGCCTTGGGTGTTTCCATACGGATCCCAGTTTGCCACGATGTTATACCAGGCATACAGCGAGGGAATAACGCACACGCCTAGGGTAACCACCAGGGCGACGGGGTTCACAAGCAGTCGCTTAATGTCGCGCTTAAATATCGCAAAGGACACCTTTGCATTGGATAGTTTGCTGCCGAGACTCACGCTTGGACCATCCATCCTGTCGTTAAATCGAATCGTACTATCGACAACCATTGTAGTAGGCGCTTTAACGTCTCAAAGCACAATGGTGTTGAGTTTTGCGGGTAGCAATATACTACGAAGATGAGTTAACGTACAGATGTACAGTATCCTAAATTTCAGCAGGTCACAAAACCACAACCCGCACAAATTAGCAATTCAAATAGTCATCGGGGACGTTCTTAAACGACTAGTCAAACAAAAACGTCCCCAATGACTACTTAGGACCACGGCAACGTCGATGTTTTGGCAATGCCAGCGAGCGGGCGCCAGAGCGAACAAATTGGCATGAAAAGAGGACGGCATAGACCTTCTGGTCATGCCGTCCTCTTTGAATGACAAGTTGTCGCTCTGGCGCCCGCGCAGCGTCGACTGGTCCGCCGTTCGTTAGAACGGCGGAACTGAGGGCAGCGTCGAGCCGTTACGCGGTTTGGTAAAACCGCGTAAATACCTAACTACATCAAGTTGCAAACAGCTGCTGCGAAGGCAACGGGGTCCTCGGGCAGAATGCCCTCGACCAGCAGGGCCTGGTCATAGAGCAAACCGGAGTACTGCTTGATCTTGTCGGCGTCGCCCGCCTTCTGAGCGGCGACGAGCTTGGAAAAGACCGGGTGCTTGGCGTTGAGCTCGAGCACGCGCTGGCTCTTGGGCATGCCGTCGGGCGCGCCCTCGGGTCCCTTCTGGAGCACCTTCTCCATCTCGAGCGAAAGTGGGCCCTCGGTGGTGATACAAGCGGGGGCATCGGTCAGGCGCGCGGAGACGGCGACTTTCTCGACCTTGTCACCGAGCGCCTCCTTCATAGCGCTAAAGAGGTCCTCGTTCTCCTTGGTGGCGTCCTCGGCCTCCTTCTTCTCGTCCTCGGTCGCCAGGTCAAGATCACCGGTCGCAACGTTCTTGAGCTCTAGATGACGATCCTCGACCTCGGGCTCGGCACCGTCGGCCACAGCCTTCTCGGCAGCCTCGCGGGCAGCATCGTCCTCGTAGATCTTGGGCATATCGGCGGCAACGTACTCACGCATAGCCTGGAACGTGAACTCATCCACATCCTGCGTCAGCAGCAGCACGTCATAGCCGCGGTCGAGCACGCCCTTTACCACGGGCATCTTGGCCAAGCGCTCACGCGAGTCGCCGGCGGCGTAGTAGATGGCCTTCTGATCCTCAGGCATGCCCTTGGCATACTCGGCCAGGGTAATCATCTTCTGTTCCTTGGCAGACCAGAACAGCAACAGGTCGGCGAGCTCATCGGCCTTCATGCCATAGCTCGAGTAGATGCCGTACTTAAGACCGCGGCCAAAGTTCTCAAAGAACTTCTCGTAGGCCTCGCGGTCGTTGTCACGCATATCCTCAAGGTCGGCGGTAATCTTCTTTTCCACACGCTTGGCGATGGCCTTGAGCTGACGGTTCTGCTGCAGCGTCTCGCGCGAGATGTTGAGCGACACGTCGGCGGAATCCACGACGCCGCGGACAAAGTTGTAGTAGTCGGGCAGCAGGTCGTCGCACTTCTCCATGATCAGGACGTTGGAGCTGTAGAGCGCCAGACCCTTCTCGTAGTCCTTGCTGTACAGATCGAACGGCGCGCGTCCCGGCACAAACAGCAGGGCATCGTACTCGAGCGTGCCCTCGGCGTGGAAGCTGATGGTGCGCGCAGGATCGTCAAAGTCGTGGAACGTGGACTTGTAGAACTCGTCGTAGTCCTTCTGCTCGACATCGGAGCTGTGCTTCTTCCAGATCGGTGTCATGGAATTGACGGTCTCGAGCTCCTGGTAGTCCTCGTACTCGGGCTTGTAATCGTCGCCGGCGTCCTCGGGCTTGGGTTTCTGGCGGCTCTTGGACACCATCATCTGGATCGGGTAACGCACATAGTTACTGTACTGCTGAATCAGGCTCTTGAGACCCCACTCGGTCAGGAAGCGATCGTAGGTCTCGGCCTCGCCGTCGGCATCGAGCTTCTCGTTCTCGCGCAGCGTCAGGATGACATCGGTACCGTGCTCGGCGCGCTCGCCGTCCTCGATGGTGTAGCCCTCAAGACCGTCGGATTCCCACACATGGGCGACATCCTCGCCGTAGGCGCGGCTGACGACCTTCACATGGCTGGCGACCATAAAAGCCGAGTAGAAGCCCACGCCAAACTGACCGATGATGTCGACATCGGAGCCCTGCTGCTCGGCGTTCTCGGTCTTAAACTCCTCGGAGCCGGAATGGGCGATGGTGCCCAGATTGCGCTCCAGCTCCTCGGCGGTCATGCCAATGCCGTTATCCGAGATGGTAATGGTGCGGGCGTCTTTATCAAAGGAGACGCGAATGGCCAGGTCGCCCTGGTCGATCTTGACGCTCGGGTCCTGCAGGCTCTTAAAGTTGAGCTTGTCGACGGCGTCGCTCGCGTTAGAGATAAGCTCGCGCAGGAAGATTTCCTTATTGGTGTAGATGGAGTTGATCATGAGGTCGAGCAGTTTTTTGCTCTCGGTCTTAAATTGACGCATGTGCAGTCCTTTCGCGCTACCCCCGTCCGCAAAAACGGCCCGGTTGCCCGAGCCGCATCGCAGACCTGCTATGTTCAGACTTAGATTTTATAACCCAATAGCGCGCATATATACATACGGAATCGAAAAACTGTATGTCCGAGCGCTCCAATGCGTCAATTGCCAAGGAGTGTCCCCAGCTGCCGGCAGAAAAGGAACGTCCCTATCTGCCATCTACGCGCTTGGCCATCCAGACATGGGGCTGGCCCTCGTCTTCGTAATCTACCGGGGCAATTTGCGTGTAGCCCGCCTTTACATAGAGCGGCAGCACGTATTCCTGCGCATGCAGCTTAATAAGCTTGGCGCCGGCATCGCGTGCACACGAAGCACTGGTCTCCACGATCGCACTCGCCAGTCCGCGACGACGCATAGCCGGCAGCACGGCGACGCGCCCCATAATGTAGGTCTCCCCCGCCGCAACGCCTTCGTCCATGTCGCATGCCGGCAACACCGGGGCCTCTGCGTCAGCCACGCGCTCAAGCTCTTCGGGAAACACGCGCGAGCAACCGGCAAGCTCGCCGTCTACATAGAGCGTCACATGAATGCAGTTTGGATCCTCGTCGATAGCGTCGAACTCATTCTCGTAGCCCTGCTCGTCCATAAAAACGACGCGGCGCACCAACGCCGCGTCATCAAAGCATCCCGTCTTAAGTTGGATATCCATGGCTGCCCTTTCATTCAATGCGAACGTTAGGGACAGATTTTAGCGAAAATGAGCTCCGCGTACGCTAAACTTCGCGCGAGCCTTCGCCAGGCAGTCGTAATGACCCACGTTATGGGCATCGCTCGCGATGAAGCTGTACAGGTTCTGATCGAACAGGCGCTGTGCCGGCTTTTTCTCGCGACCAAAGCGACCGCCGGCAATAAAGTCCGCCGAAGCCTGCAGCTTGCAGCCCATATCGACCAGACGCTCCGCCACGCTTACATCCTTTTGAACCGCACGATAGCGCTCAGGATGAGCGATGATCACCTGGTAGCCACGGCACTGCAAATCGTAAATCGTGTTCTCGTACTCTCTAAACGCATACGCATCGGCATGCGTCGAAAGTTCGAGCAGAAACTCGTTGGTCCCATCGAAATGCAAGTGCTCCGCGGCATCGATACCAAGCTCAACGAGCTTTCGATGGTTGACCTCGAAGCCCATCTGGAGCGGAAAACCGTCAGCGTTATCACGCAGCAGCTCAAAGGCATCCCACATCTTGTCGTAATCAAAATAGGGATCACGGCAGTGAGGAGTGCAAACGATTCTGGTTACACCGGCCCGCTTGGCAGCCTCGAGCATCGCCAAGCTCTCATCGAGATCGGCGGCGCCGTCGTCTACACCCGGCAAGATATGGCAATGAATGTCACGCATAGGTCAGCCTTAATCAACTAAACGTTTGCTCGGTTGGTGAAGATGCCCTTTTTGGAAGTCCCCTGATCGTCGGAGCCCTTCTTAACCTTCTTACCGTCCTTGGTGTAGTAGGAGTAGTAGTACTCGCTGGTCTCGGTCTCGCAGTAGTTCATAACGGTACCGATGAGCTTGACCTTCTCGGACTTCTTAAGCTGACCGATGGCGTTGAGCGCCTCCTCGCGCTTGGTGAAGTCCTCGCGCACCACGAACAGCGTGCCGTCGGTCAGGCTGGCAATCTCGGCAGCATCGATGAAGGTGCCGACCGGGGGAGCGTCGAAGATGACGTACTGGAACTTAGCAGACAGTGCCTTTACCAGCTTGGCAAAGCGGTGAGAGACGATGATGTCGGCAGGATTGGGAATATGCGGCTCGGCATCGAGGAAGTAGAAGTTCTTCTGACCCGTCTCGACAATTGCCTGGTCAATGGAGATCTGCTCGGAAAGAACCGCATAGAGTCCGCCGCGCGAACGAACGCCGAGCATATCGGAAAGGGACCTGCGGCGCATATCGGCCTCAACCAGGAGCACGGACTTGCCACTCGTGGCAATTGCCTGAGCAAGGTTAATGGAAACCGTAGACTTGCCCTCGTTGGGAATCGAGGAGGTAACGGTGATGGTGCGAATGGGGTCGTCCACGCTCGCAAAGCGGATGTTGGCCAGAAGGGTCTTGGCGGCATTCTGTACAACGAGCTTATCGGTGTTCTTTGCCTTAGCCATGCCTATTTACCACCTTTCATAGCCGGAATTCGGCCAACAACGGGAATGCCCAGGAGCTCTTCTGCCTCTTCGGCACCGCGGATGCGGGTGTTGAGCATGTCTGCCAAAACGACATAGGCAACTGCGATAAAGATGCCCGCGAGGAACGCGACAGCAACGTACAGCATACGCTTGGGGCCGCTGGGGGCTTCGGGGGTCTTAGCCTCGTCGATAACGTTGATGCTCTGGGCAGCGCCGACGTTCTGAGCGACCGTACTCACCGAGCTAGCTATGGCCTTTGCGACCTTAGCCGTCTCCTTGGCATCGGTGCCGGTAACCGAAAGCGTAATGACACGCGTGGTGGTCTCGGAGGAAACAGACACCTTGTAGTCATCCAGATCGGTGAGGCCCAGTTCATTGGCTGCGCCGCTCTTAACGCTATCGCTATCCAGCAGCGTGGCGATATCGTTGGAAAGCATCTGACTCGCCGAGAGATCGTTGTAGCTCATCTGACCGCTATCGTCGGTCTTGGCGAGAATGTACATGCTCGTCGTCGCGGTATAGGTGTTGTCCATCGCAACGAAGGACACGATGCCCATGGCGATCGCGCAGATCACCGGAAGGGTGATGACCAGCTGAAGGTGCTTCTTCAGCAGCTGGAACAGTTCGAGAAGGGTCATGCAGCTTGCCTTTCATTTCCCCAGTTCGGATTGACAAAACTGTCCGTATGTTATCGCATCTTTTTACCGAGACCAAACTCTATACATAAGAAACAGGCTCTCCTGTAAAAATGTCGGAAGCAATCGTAAAATTGCACAACAACGCCGCACCCGAAAGTCAAATGCGGCGTCTACATCAATATCTATGTTGTATCGCTATGCGAATGGCTCGTCCTGCTGTATGGGAAACGTCACCGTAATGGTGGTTCCCACGCCCAACTCGCTCGACAGATCGAGCGTGGCGTGATGATACAGGGCCGCATGCTTGACAATGGCAAGCCCCAGGCCGGTTCCGCCGCGTGCCTTGGACCTACTCTTGTCCACGCGATAGAACCGCTCAAATACCTTGCCCTGTTCTTCAGGCGCGATACCGATTCCCGTGTCGGCGACAGCGAGGAACGGATGGCCTTCGTCGTTGGTGCCGCACTGCAGCGTAACCGTACCGCCGGGCCGATTGTAGCGGATGGCGTTGCTTGCCAGATTATAGATGAGCTCGTCGACCAAGCGCGACACGCCTTCGATGACCACAGGCTTGGTCTCATGACTTATCGTCACATTCGCCTGACGGGCAACCTGTTCAAGACGCTGCTCAACCGCGTAGATCGCACGCGAGAGCTCAATAGGCTCCGTGGACCCAATGGGCACCGCCTCGCCCTCAGTTGCACGTTCGGCCTCGTCCAAGTTAGACAGCGTAAGGATGTCGTTGACAAGCGCTGCCAAGCGGCCCGCCTCACGATAGATGCGACCGCCAAAGTTGCGCAGGTCGTCCTCGCCCTCGACCATGCCATTTGCGATGAGCTCGGCATAGCCCGAAATCGCCGTAAGCGGCGTCTTGAGCTCATGGGTGATATTCGCCGTGAACTCGCGGCGCATACGGTCGTTGTCCGCTAGCACCGCCATTTGGCGCTTGAGTTCCTGGCGCTGCGACTCGATACGCTCAAGCATGGGGACCATCTCGGCATAGGCGTGCTCATAGCTACGGCGTGGGTGATCCAAATCCACCTCTTGCAACGGCGCGATGATGGCACGGGACTCACGGCGCGCCATAAAAAACGAGAGTACCGCACCCGCTGCTGCGATAAGCAGCATCGGCGCCAGCATCGACAGCAAAATCGCCGCAACGCCAGGCTGGGCCTGCGCCAAGCGGACGACCTGGCCGTTATCAAGGGTGACGGCGCGATACAGCATAATCTCGTCGAGTGTAGAGCTTGCGCGCTCCGCGGAACCCGAACCACTCTCAAAGGCCTCGATGACCTCGGGGCGATCGCCATGGTTGGGCAGTGTGGAAGGCGACGCCTCGTTGTCGTAGGCAACAGATCCGTCCTTATTGATCAGCGTGATACGAAGATCCTCGCGATCGAGGCTTCGCAAGAACGGAATGGGCTCCTGCTGCTCGTCGAGAGCGGCAGCAATGAGCTCGGTTTCCTGCGCCAGATTGGCACTCGTGGCATCCGCCAAAGTGTTTTGCACAAAGAACGCACCCAGCACCGTAAACGCCACGATAACCGCCATGGCGCAGACAAAGATCGTCACAAAAACGCGGTGCGACAGCGTATGTTTTCCCTGGGGGGCGAAGACCACGGGTTACTCCTCCGATGCGGTGGCCGCGGTGTCGTCGCCTTCGGCACCATCACCGGCAGAAGGCTCGGCCAGGCGATAACCCACGCCGCGCACGGTCTCGATGGCGCTGGCATGCTCGCCCAGTTTTTGGCGAAGCGTCTGCACGTGCACGTCAACGGTGCGCGAACCGCCGTCGAAGTCCCAGCCCCACACGCTCTGCAGCAACGACTCGCGGGTAAAGACCACGCCGGGCTTGCGCATGAGGTACTCGAGCAGGTCGAACTCGCGCAGGGTGAGCTTAAGCGGCTCGCCGGCAACGGTCACCTCGCGATGGCTGGGCGAGAGCACGATGTCGCCCACGCTGAGCACATCGCTCGCCTGCTTGACCATGCCGCCGCGACGCAGCAGTGCGCGGCAGCGGCTCGCAAGCTCCATGAGCGAAAACGGCTTAGTCAGGTAATCGTCGGCACCGCCATCGAGCGCCATCACCTTGTCGAGCTCGGTGTCCTTGGCGGTAAGCATCATGATGGGCACCGTCGCCGTCAGGCGATCGGCACGCAGACGACGCATAATCGCCAAGCCATCGGTGTCGGGCAGCATGATATCGAGCAGCACAGCATCGGGCACCCGTCGAGCCACGGCAGCTTTAAACTCGCCATCACACGAAAAGCCCTCGGCCTCGATTCCCTGCTTGCGCAGCGCGTAGACTGTCAAATCCCTGATGTTGTCATCGTCCTCGACGTAATAGATCATGTTGAACCCCTTTGCGGCCGATATGACCGCATCTTAACCCTAAAGGCACCTGTAAAAGACAGCGTCAGCCAAAACGCCCCGTCAAATAATCCGCGGTGCGCGGATCGGACGGATTCTTGAAGAGTTGCGCGGTGGGCGCGTGCTCCACCAGCTCACCCAGCAAAAAGAACGCAACCGAATCGGAAATACGCGCGGCCTGCTGCATGTTGTGCGTCACGACCACCAGCGTGCAGGTCTCCTTGAGCTCGCAGGCCAGCTGCTCCACCACGAGCGTCGACACAGGGTCGAGTGCCGAGGTCGGCTCGTCCATCAGCAGAATGTCGGGCTGCACGGCAAGTGCGCGGGCGATGCACAGGCGCTGCTGCTGTCCACCCGAAAGACCCAGGCCCGACTCTTTGAGCTTGTCCTTGACCTCGTCCCACAGGGCAGCGCGACGCAGGGAGTCCTCGACCAGCTCATCGAGCACGGCGCGATCGCGCACACCCATACCGCGAGGACCGTAGGCGACGTTGTCGTAGATGCTCATGGGAAATGGGTTGGGGCGTTGGAACACCATGCCCACGCGCTGGCGCAAACGGCAGATGTCGCAATCGCCCAGGATATCTTGACCATCGAGCGCAATCTTGCCCTCGATGCGGCAATCCTTGATGCCGTCGTTCATGCGGTTAAAGCAGCGCAGCAACGTGGACTTTCCGCAGCCCGAAGGCCCGATGAACGAAGTGATTTGCTTGTCGCGGATCTTGATATTCACGTCCTTGAGCGCATGGTGATCGCCATAGAACAGGTCGAGGCCCTCGACGTCGATGCGCGTCGGCGAGGCGGCAAGATCCTCTGCCGTGGGGCGAGTCGCATCCCCAACCTCGCGCTCATGCGCGGCCTCGGCCTGCGCTTCCATGAGTTCTTCAAGCTCCGTGGGCTCCACAGCCGCAGCAGCCGTCATACCGCACACCTCCATATCGATATCAATTCAGCAGTATCGATAGTAGGAATCGCGGCTCATACGCACGTGAGCACATTGTCAAGTGTTTGTAAGGGCACACTGGCTATGCGGCGGGCAGCTCGATGGTGAATATCGTGTGTTCGGGCGTCGATTCACATGCAACGGTACCGCCGTGTGCCGCGATGATCTCCTTGGCAATAGCAAGGCCCAGGCCGGCACCACCGCGATTGGTCGCACGCGCCGCATCCAGGCGATAGAACTTCTCAAAGATCACCTTGAGCTTAGCCGCAGGGATAGGATCGCCCTGATTGATAAAGTGCACGCGCACGCCGCCATCGTCTTGGCGCCTGGCCTCAATCGTGATAGTCGAGCCCTCATAGCTATAGGCGACGGCGTTTTTCATGATGTTGTTAAACACGCGGGCCATCTTATCGCCATCCACGAGCACCGTCAGGTCCTCGCGAATATCAACCTGGGCTTCCTTATGCTGCTCGTTGAGGATGGGATAGAACTCGTCAGCCACCTGAGCCAGCAGCAACCCCAGATCAACATAGCCGCGCGTGAGCACGATATCGTGGAAGTCAAAGCGCGTGATATCGAAGAACTCTTCGATGAGCGCATCGAGCCGGTGCGCCTTGTCGAGCGCCACGCCCGTAAAGTGCGCACGTTGCTCAACCGGCAGCTCAGGAGCCTCTTGAAGCAGCGAAAGATAGCCCACCACACTGGCAAGCGGGGTGCGTAGGTCATGTGCCAGGTACGTGACCAGATCGTCTTTGCGATGAGACTCGTCACGCAAGGCCTGTTGCACCTTGCGCTCGCGATCGCGCACACGGTTGAGTGCGCCCTCGACCTCCAGGAAGTCGCCGTCGATGTTGTCCCAGGTGTCGGGGTGATCGATCAGGCGATCTTGAATACGAGCGGCCAGCACACAATCGGCATGCTGCTCGCCCTGCTCATAGCCCTGGTAGTACAGGGCGCGGCCGCAAAAGAACAGCACGCACACGGCAAGCGCCAGCACAAAGCCAAGCATGTTGAATACAAAGCCGGCATCGAACAGCACCGGCCCTTCGATGCCGCCGAGTGCCATGGCGCCAATCGCCAACGTCATGGCCCACGCGGCACCGCCAATCACCACGCAGCGGCGTACGATTTCAAATCGATCGATCAGCAAAAAGCCGACAAGCAGCACCGCCAAGATTCCAGCGATGTTATCGATGCCAATCAGCAGCAGGCTCAGCAAAAAGAGCAGCACCGTTGCAAGCGCGCGGTTGTCGACGACCGACCTCACGTATTCAAAGAGTCGATCGGGCACCTCGAATGCCTGCCTATCGTCTTTTGTCATATCCACTTCCCCACCATCAAAGGCGTTATTCGATTATGTAGCCGACGCCCCAGACGTTTTTGATAAAGCGCGGCTTTTGAGCGTCGTCACCGATCTTTTCGCGCAGGTGGCGAATGTGCACCATCACCGTATTGTTGGAGCCGGGCATAAAATCCTCGTTCCACACCGCGCGGAACAGATCCTCCACGGCCACCACACTGCCGCGATGCTCGACCAGATACAGCAAGATGGAATACTCGATGGGCGTGAGGCGCACCGGCGCACCGTCCACCATTACGGAACGAGCATCGCGGTTGATCTCCAGGCCGTCGAGCTGGATGGTCGACGACTCGGCCACCTGCGCGCGGCTACCGTAGCTGGTGTAGCGGCGAAGCTGAGCATGCACGCGCGCGATGAGCTCCAGCGGGCGGAACGGCTTAACCACGTAATCGTCCGCGCCAAGCGAAAGGCCCTCGATCTTGTCTTGCTGGGCATCGCGCGCCGTCAGCATGATCACGGGATAGGTATGGCTGGAACGGATCGTACGCAGCAACTCAAGCCCATCGATATCGGGCAGCATGACATCCAGCAGCGCAAGATCGAACTCCTGCTCCAAGATTGCCTTGGCAGCATCGGCCCCGCTATAGACGACCTGTACGTCAAAGCCTTCTTTTGTAAGGTAGATACCAACCAAGTCGGCGATGGCCTTTTCGTCATCAACTACCAAAATGCGCTCGTTCATGCGTGCTCCTCTCGCGCTCCATTATGCCCGAGGGGGCGCATGCCACACACAACAAGCGTGGGTGATTAAGTCGGCCTTAAGCACCCTTGTGCCCGTTCGGGCGCGGATGTGGGCCACGCACGCACGCGATGATCGCCGACACCGGCAAACGATATACTCTAGTTCCAGAAGAGACCATCCCGTCGAAAGCGAAATCTGTGAAGTCCCTCACCTCTTTTGCAAAGCGCTCAGCTCAGCTTGCCGCCGGCTTTGTCTGCGCTATCGCCCTTGCCGCTGGCGTGCCCACCGTCGCCGGCGCCCAAGTACTCACGACCGACAATGTTTGCGGCAAAACCGCCGATGCGCGCGGCATCACGGCCGAAAATCTGCCCGATATCGATGCGACCAATGCGCTCGTCATGGGCAAAGACGGCACCGTCTACTATGGGCGCGGCGCCGATGAGCAGGTTAAAATCGCCTCGATCACCAAGGTCATGACCGCAATCCTAACCGTCGAGAATTGCAAGATGGACGAGAAGGTCACGGTGAGCAACGCCGCAGCCACCGTGGGTAATTCGACCGCCGGCTTGCTCGAAGGTGACGAGCTTACCGTGGAGCAGGCACTGCGCGGCCTGATGATTCCCTCGGGCAACGACGCCGCCGTCGTGCTCGCCGAATATGTGGGCAAGAAGATCGACCCTAAGACCAAAGACGCCGAGGCAACCTTTGTGAAGGCCATGAACGAGCGCGCTAAGAAGCTCGGCTGCACCGGTACGCTTTTTGAAAACCCGCATGGTCTGGACTTTGATGAGTGGGCTGGCGATATGCACTCAACCGCACACGACGTAGCGCTGATGATGCAGGAGGCCATGAAAAACGACACGATCCGCGAGGTCGTAGCGAGCGAGGATTCCTGGATCGAGGTCACGGGCGCCGATGGCTCAGACCATTCGCATTCCATGGACACGCACAACGTTTTGCTCGGTCAGGACGGAAACATTGGCGGCAAGACCGGCACCACCGACGACGCGGGCTATTGCTTTACGAGCGCCTACAACCGCGACGGCGACGAGATCTACACTGTTATTTTGAACTCCACCACCACCGACCAGCGCTTTACCGATACCGCCAGCCTTGCCAACTGGTACTACGGCCACAAGGTGACGGTCGCGATCGCCAACACGCAGGAGAAGACCGCCAACGGCAACCCGCTCATGGCGCGCATTAGCCAGACAGACTGGACGGACAAGACGATCGACGCCACGCTCGCCGACCCCGCCGCACAGGCAACGGTGTTCTCACTCGCCGGCGAAGTGACCGAAAAGGTTAGCTACGATGACCTTTCTGGCACGGTGCATGTTGGCGACAAGGTGGGCAGCGTTACGCTTAAGCAGGACGGCACCAAGATCGCCGTTATGGACCTGGTTGCCGACGAGGAAGGAACGGGGCCCAATCCCATCGAGTGGCTGCTCGTGAAGCTCGACCGCCTGGGCCGCCGCATCGACAACCGACCGCTCACAGCCGAGAGCGAGACCGTAGCCAAGACTCCTGAGGTGTAGGGCCAAAGCGATATCACATCGAACCAAATGAGGCGTCCAACGGGGCGCCTCATTTTTTGAGGGTTCGAATTCCCAGCTAACGCTCTTGAAACTAAAAAAGGGCCCCAAATGGAACCCTTCTTTTAATTTAAACTGGCGGAGAGCTGGGGATTCGAACCCCAGATGCCCTTTTGGGGCATACTCGCTTAGCAGGCGAGCACCTTCGGCCTCTCGGTCAGCTCTCCGTAACAGCCGTTCTATAGTAACCAAACAGTCGAGGATGGGCAAGGGGGAATTTTGAAGCGATTCCAATTTGCCAGTAGACGTCTCAGCCAATCATCTCAATCTGTAACAGGTACAGGCCGAATCTTCGTCCAGATGTTACAGATTTAGACAAACAGTCAGCGCCATCCGCAAATGTCTCAATCTGTAACAGTTATCGAGCAAATCGGACCGTAAAAGTTACAGATCAAGACAAACAATCCCTCAGGACACAACGTCTCAATCTGTAACACCTACAGACTGCCCCCTATCCCAGCGAGCGGTTGAGGGAGCCGAGCTCATCGTTGCCCATGGTGCGCCACATTTGATAGATGCAGCCGCGCGCCAAGAAAAAGAAACCGTTGTCGACGAGTTGCACGGCGGCATCCGCGAGTTGATTGGTCACGGCGGGCACCGGCGGCAGCTCAAGACCTGCCTTGCGGATGGTCTCGACAGCCTCCTCAAACGTGGGCGGTCTGATTACGCCCATCTCGTTCATAAGGCCCTGCATTTCCTCCTGCGCGCTGCCGCCCGACTCCTCGCCACGCGGCACCAGGCGGTAGCATGCCAACGCCAGCTCGAGCTGGTCGCAGTTCCAGTAGGCAAAAGCCAGGCGATAGAACAGGTAACCGATCGAAGGCCGGTCGCTGGCAATACGCAGGCCGTGGCGCGCCACCTCGATAATCTCGTCATAGCGCTCCAGGCGTGCTAGCACGTTGATCAGGGCAAAGTGAGACTGCATGGACGAGCGCGCCAAATCGTAGAGACGACGCACCTCGGGCAGCGCGCGCTCAAAGTCCTCTTGCTCGGCGTAAAAGCTGCAGATCTCGTGCTGGGCAAAATACAGCGCATCGGGAGCGCGAAGGATACGCACGGAACGATCCTCCTCCATCACCGGCAGCACCATGCGCACCAGCTGGTTATCGCAGAACTGGGTCTGCACCGGGCCCGTCGCCAAAAGCTCAGCAACAGTACACTTGGCTTCCAGCTCCTCGACAAGGCGAGAAAAGCCCTCGAAAGCATTAGCTCGATCAACTTTGGATTGCTCGCGCAGCTCGACGACACGGGCGACATACGGATCGTTGTCCTCCTCCATGACCTCAAGCTCGTCAGCCGTATCAGCGAGCAGTAAATCTCGAAGCGCAGGCGGCAATGGACGATGGTCATCACGTGGTCGGGCGTGAACCTCTGCAGGCTCAATCATGTCCGGCGCATCTGCCTCATATGCCTCGAGCAAATGCTTGCAGGGCATGTCGTCCATATCCATGCTCTCAAGTTCTTTGGCGACAGAAACGCAATCGGCCAGATAAGCCGCACGGCCAAAGGAGTACGTTTCAATAACGCACTCGCCCTGCTCGCCGTCGGGAGCCGCAATCTGCACGTAGCAGCGCGTAATGCGAGCACCCGAAGCAAAGCAAGCCGCCGCGAGGGTAAGCGCAATACGCGCATCGTGCTCAGTGGCCCATGCTGTGCGCTTAGGCTCATCTACCTCGCGCCAGGCGTCATCTTGAGCATCGTATTCGCGCTGCGGCATAGCATCGACAACCGTGCGGCCAAATCGCACCAGCATGATGCCCTCGGCGACGTTCGCACGATAGGTGTAGTCGAGCCGCGTGACCACGTTGAGCGCTTCTACGATACGTGCAAAGCGGGTGCGAACGTCCCACTCGCCACCCGGCTGACACGCAACCGTTCCCGGCTTGGCCCACGGATTGTCATTCGACAGTGTTTCGAGCAGGCGAGGAACGTCGTTGGTCGTCTTGCTGATATGCCAGAGGTCAAAGAGCGAGCAGCCCTCAAAGCTTGGCGACGAGGCAACGGGGCCCAACCCTGCCCCAATACGCTCAAGAATGCCCGATAGGCGGTTCAGGCGGCACTCGACGGCAAACAGGGTATCGATCTCGTCCTGATCCAGCAGGCTACGGTCAAAATTGAGATAAAAGAGCCTCGAGCGATCGATGCGCGCCAGACTCATTTCGGTTTTGGCCGCAATGGTGCGCAGGCGAGGCAGATTGACTTCGCCCATCAAAGCGGCGGCATAGCGCTCAATACCACTTGGATTATCTGTATGGTCAATGCGGTAGAGCAACGTTTCGATTGCATCGGGCAGCGGCGTGGAATCAAAACTCAGCAGCACCTCAACCGGCTCGGGGAGTTTTACAAGTTTGATCTTGTCGACGGCATTTTTCATGCCCTCGTCGAGGCCGTCACCGTCTGCCGTGCCTGAGACAGCGTTTTCAGAATCGGCAAATATCACGTAACGCAAGAACATCGAGGACATGAACTCGCCGTAGCGAAGGCTGCGCGTCGAATTCCACGTCTCGCGATCGGATTGCTCGCGCATGGTGCCTACGGGAGAGCCGATGACTCGCGCCCGGGAGTGCATCGTCCCATCGGTACCCCTGACCGCAATCTCACCGATGTTGGAATCGGACTCGTCAAGAATCAGTTGCATGTCGGGATCGTCGGGCAGCGATGCCTCGTTAACGGGACGGTCCACCTTATAGACCTCACCCGAAACGCTCACGTAGCCCAAAAGCGACACATGGCTTTTGCCGACAAATTCGACGACATAGCATGATTCATGCGGGTCCTCGCCAAAGAGCTTCCAAACCACGCCATACGAGCGTCCCGCAGGCTGCTCGGGCATGGCCGGAAAGCGCTTTTTGGGATCGAGAAACCTGAGCTTGTATGTCGGACGCTCTGCCACGAAATATCACCCTGATCGGTCGTCTAAAGAAAGAGCGCGCCACGGGCTCACCAAGGCGCATATTCGAAATCTTACACGAGTCGATGAGAAATAGTCCCCTTTGACCGAGGTTCGAATCCATGCGGCGTTTACGTAAAAGAAAAGCCCCCGTTGCCGGGAGCTTTAATCTCAATTGGTGCGGCGTATATGATTCCGCGCATCCGCTTGCGCGGATCCGCACCGGCTTCGCCCGCCTGCCGGCGTGCTCGCCCGCGGGCTAAAAACGCTCCGCGTTTTCTTGACGCCCGCGCCTCGACCGAGGTTCGAATCCATGCAGTGTTTACGTAAAAGAAAAGCCCCCGTTGCCGGGAGCTTTAATCTCAAATGGTGCGGCGTATAGGATTCGAACCTATGACGTTCTGATTCGTAGTCAGACCCTCTATCCAGCTGAGGTAACGCCGCGACTTGTTGATTATTATGCACATTGACTGAATATAGGTCAAGCAATTTTTCGAAAAAAGTTATCAAATTTGATTTTTACTCATTTGGCGCAGTCGATCGACTCGATACTTTCAAACACGGCAAAAGCAACTTCTCAAGTATGTCGACATATAAGAAAAGCCTCCGTTACCGGAGGCTTAGAACTCAATTGGTGCGGCGTATAGGATTCGAACCTATGACGTTCTGATTCGTAGTCAGACCCTCTATCCAGCTGAGGTAACGCCGCAACGCACGGATTATTATGCACGCGAGCCCCCGATGGGTCAAGCGACAATTTGAAAAATTTTTACGAAGCGCTGCTTAAGTTGTCGTGCGGATCCGCACCGGCTTCGCCCGCCTAAAAGAAAAGCCCCCGTTGCCGGAGGCTTTCAATTTCAATTGGTGCGGCGTATAGGATTCGAACCTATGACGTTCTGATTCGTAGTCAGACCCTCTATCCAGCTGAGGTAACGCCGCAGCGCAAGACATATAAAACCACTTTAGTTCGTTAGAGTCAAGCAAAAACTCAAACTTTTTTTCGCGCGAGCCGCAATTTGTCACGCTGCACCACAAGCATCAGCGCTTCTCGTGCGATCGATTGGCTTTTCGATCACATCGAACCCGGCGCCAAGCTCCCCCAGAAGCGACCGCACCCGTTGGGCACAGTCGTAGTCGGCAAACGAGATGCTCAGCATTTGGGCCACCTGATTAGAAGTTCCAACGCCATAGAAGTGCTCAAGGACAACAAGCGCCTCATGCGCCACAAAGGTCTCGACCACATGCGGCGACTCCTCATAGCACCATTGCGTCAATGGTCCCTCACTCGTCTGCCGAACCACCAAGCCACCCATACCCGACGGCTCGCACGTTACCAGCAGGTGCTCCCCACCCTCATCGCTCTGGAACAAAACAACCCGCTCGTCGAACAGCTCCATCACATCCCCTTTCTCTTGCTCTTAGTTAGCAAAAGCATAGCAGGTAGGTGCATGTATACAGAACGTTTGTTCGTGTGTTTTCTATCGAGCTGTCCGCACGGCATGGTATAGCCGTACACAAAAAGGGCGCCCCTAAAAGGAGCGCCCTCGCAAATCGCCTATGCAGCTAGTTTACGCGACCGGCTCGATCTTCTCGAGGCCGCCCATGTAAGGACGCAGAACCTCGGGAATCGTGATGGTGCCGTCGGCGTTCTGGTAGTTCTCCAGAATGGCAGCCATGGTACGACCAGCCGGCAGGCCGGAACCGTTAAGGGTGTGCAGGTAGCGCGAACCCTTGAAGTTCTCGGGGTCGCGATACTTGATGTTGGCACGACGGGCTTGGAAGTCGCCGCAATTGGAGCAGGAGCTGATTTCCTTGTAGGCGTTGTAGCTCGGCAGCCAAACCTCGATGTCGTATGTCTGACGGGCAGAGAAGCCCAGGTCGCCGGTGCACAGGCTAATCACGCGATACGGCAGGCCCAGCTGCTGCAGCAGGTACTCGGCCTCGGCGGTCATGCTCTCGAGCTCCTCGTCGGACTCCTCCGGCTTGGCAAACTTGACCATCTCGACCTTGTCGAACTCGTGCTGGCGAATGATGCCGCGGGTGTCGCGACCAGCGGAGCCAGCCTCCTCGCGGAAGCAGGGGGTGAAGGCAGTGTAGCGGCGCGGCAGCGTGTCGGCGTCCAGAACCTCACCGGCATGCAGGTTAGTCAGTACGACCTCGGCGGTAGGGATCAGGAAGTTGTCGCCCGAGACGTGATAGGCATCGTCCTCGAACTTGGGCAGCTGGCCCGTACCGAACATGGTCTGACGCTTGACGACGATGGGCGGCCACCACTCCTTGAAGCCACGGCTGGTGTGCGTGTCGAGGAAGAAGTTGATGAGGGCGCGCTCCAGGCGGGCGCCGGCACCACCGAGAACGGTGAAGCGGCTGCCGGAGAGCTTGTTGCCGCGCTCGAAGTCGAGGATGTCGAGGTCGGTGCCCAGGTCCCAGTGCGGCTTAAAGTCGAAGTCGAACTCGCGCGGGGTGCCCCAACGACGACGCTCGATGTTCTCGTCCTCGTCCTTACCGTACGGGGTGGCCTCGCACGGGATGTTGGGCAGGTGAGCCATGAAGTCGTACTGCTCCTGCTCAAGAGCGGTACGGCGCTCGGCAAGACCGTCGATCTTCTCGTTGACGGCGCGCACGGCCTTCTTGGCGGCCTCGGCCTCGTCCTTCTTGCCCTCCTTCATCAGGGCGCCAATCTTCTTGGACTCGGCGTTACGCGTGGCCTGGAGCTCCTCAACCTCGGTGATGACGGCGCGGCGCTCGTCGTCGAGCTCAAAGAACTTCTCACGATCCCAAGACGTCTGGCGATTTGCCATGGCGGCATCGATGGCATCGGGGTTCTCGCGAACAAACTTGATATCAAGCATTAGATCCTCCGGCGATATACATTCCATTTAGGTTGCAACCTTGTACATGTATGGGCAAGTATATACTTATGAGCGTTTACGACCCAACTCAACTACGCAAGAAGGCACCCAATGGACGCAGTTTTTTCCTTTTTGTTTGGCACCCGCACCGGTTTTGCCATCCTTTTCGCCGGCGGTATCCTGCTGTTTGCGATTCTTGCCTTTGTAATGGAGAAGCGCACCCATAAGATGTATGTCGACCGCGGCCCTAAGTCCGAGGACGAAGAAGACAGCTTCTGGGACTAACCTGCCAAAAAGGGACAGGTTTATTTTGGTCGGTTTTATCTGGGCAAACGCAAGCGCCCCGCAACTGGAATTGAGCCAGTTGCGGGGCGCTTTTCGCTATAGCAACAAAACCGCAGGAAAAACCTGCCAAAATAAACCTGTCCCTAAATGGTAGGTCTTACTGGAGGGTGGCGTCGATGGCCTTGACTAGGGCGCTGCGCATGCCGGCGTCCTCGAGCGCGACGACGCCCTTGATGGTAGCACCGCCGGGTGAGCACACGGCATCCTTCATCGCTGCGGGATGCTGACCGGTTGCAAGCTGCAGCTTTGCCGTACCCAGTACCATCTGGCTCACAATGCGATAGGCATCGGCGCGCGGAATACCGTGTTTGACGGCCGCATCGCCCAGAGCCTCGATCGCCATGGCGACAAATGCCGGCGCGCAACCGCCCACGGTACCGCCCACAAACAGCAGGCTCGTGTCGAGCTCGACGACAGTGCCAAGCTTACCGAGCAGGTCGAGCACCACAGCACGCTGCTCGTCGTTAAGCGTCGAGGACTTTTCGCAGGCGATGACGCCCTCGCCCACCGAGACCGGCGTGTTGGGCACCGTCGAGATGTGTGCGACACCCGGCAGGACCTGCTCCCACTTGGCGCTGTCCCAAGTCCAAGCGACCGAAAGGACGACCTTGTCGGCAAGGGCACCCTTAAGCGGAGCGAAGACCTTCTCGATCATGTACGGCTTGACCGCAGCTACCACGATATCGGACGCGGCGACAACCTCTGCCGCATCACGGCAGGCGACCATCCCGCGCGCCTCACAGCGCTCAACCAAGGCGTCGTAGCGACCCGCGCAGGCGCACATGTCGCCCGCGGCCACGCCGGCGGCAATCCAGCCATCGGCCATAGCGCTCGCCATATTGCCAAAACCGGCAAATCCGATCTTCATATCACACAGTCCTCTCAGATGCGTTCCTCAAAACGCAAGTCATTGTCCCACGCTATTGTTTCGTATTGCCGACCTACTTGTGATACGGCTCGCCACGGCTAATCTTACAGGCGCGGTAGATCTGCTCCAGCAGCACCACGCGCGCCAGGTTGTGCGGCAAGGTAATGCGTCCAAAGCTGAGCATCTCGTCGGCGCGGGCGCGCACGGCATCGCTCACGCCGTCCGATCCGCCGATTACAAAAGCGATGTCGCTGTTACCTCGCAGCATGAGGTCATCGAGACGGGTCGAGAGCTCCTCACTCGAACGCTCCTTGCCCTCGATAGCCAGCAGAATCACATGTGCCCGCGGTGGCAAAGCAGCGAGAATCGCCGCGCCTTCTTTGTCGCGCGCGGCATCCACGCCGCCCGCCTTGGCCGGATCGATATCGGCAACCTCGCGCATATCTACCTTGGCATAGGCACCTAGGCGCTTGGTGTATTCGGCGCACGCGTCCTTCCAAAAGCGCTCTTTGAGCTTGCCGACGCAAACGACGGTATATTTCACGCGGGCCTACTCCTTCGAATCGTTTTGAACTTTGTCGGCGGCCAGCATCTGCTCGAACATCGAGGCCGACTGCGAGAAATCGCTTGGCAGCACGACCGTCGAGGTTTTACCCGTGCGAGCGAACTCCGTCATCATCTCGGACCATTGCGTAAACATGAACAGCTGGTTGGCCTCATCGTTGCCAACACCCGTCTCCTGGATAATCTCGAGCGAGTCCTTGATGCCCAGCGCGATCGCCTTGCGCTGGTTGGCGATGCCCTCGCCCGCCTTTTCCATAGCCTCAGCCTCGGCGGTCGCCTCGGTGACGCGCTTGATGCGGTCTGCCTCGGCGAGCTCCTGTGCCGCAGCGCGCTTGCGCTGGGCGGCGTTGATGTCGTTCATGGAGTTCTCAACCTCGGTCGGCAGTGCGATTTTGGTGATGAGCGTCGACACGAGGGTGAAGCCGTAGGCGGCCATCTGCTCGGAAACGGTAGCGTTGACATCCTTGGCGATGTCATCCTTCTTGGCAAAGACCTCATCGAGTGTGTAGACGGGGATGGAGGAGCGCAGGGCGTCGGTGATGAAGTCGCGCATCTGGTCGACGGGCTCCTGCAGCATGTAGTAGCTCTTGTAGATGCCCGAATCTGCCGGGCCGGCGCCCATGTCATAGCTCACGTGGTACTGAGCGGAGACCTCAAGGCCAATGGTCACGTTGTCCTGGGTCTTAACGTCGATGCCAAAACCATTTTTCATGGTGCGCAGACTCACCGTGGCGGCCTTGCGGTCAATCACGGGCACCTTCACGTGGAAGCCCGCGTTGACGATACGATTGAACTTACCCAAGCGCTCGATGATCACAGCGTGCTGCTGCTCAACGACGTAGCAGGCGTTGGGGAGCAGCAACAACAGGATGATGATGGGAATCAAAAGGCTGGTAAGGGCGGCGATGATACCGGAAAACAGCATGGTCTCTCCTCTGATAGGCACACGTTGCCATTAGGATACCCGTCCAAGGAGATCGTGCATAACAAAAAGCTCCCATTGCTGGGAGCTCTTTCAATCAATGGTGCGGGCGAAAGGACGTCCGCGTATCCGCTTCGCGGATCCGCACCGGCTTCGCCCGCCTGCCGGCGGACTCGCCAGCTCGCTAAAAACGCTCCGCGTTTTCTTTACGCTCGCTCCTTCGCAGGTTCAAGTCCCCGCGGTGGGCCCATAACAAAAAAGCCCCCATTGCTGGGAGCTCTTTCAATCAATGGTGCGGGCGAAAGGACTTGAACCTTCATGGGGTTGCCCCCATACGGACCTGAACCGTACGCGTCTGCCAATTCCGCCACGCCCGCGTGCAGGAATTAGAATAACGGAGCGCCACCGCGAACGCAAGAACTATTTTTGAAAAAGTTTGCAGGCATTTTCCCAAGCGGCATGCGCGATTGTTTCGGCGTCCTCACCAGTGCGATCGACACGGTCGTTAACCAGCGCGTTTGCCGTAATGGAGATCATTGCGGGCTCGCATTCAAGACCGCGGATGGGCTCCGGAGCCATATACGGGCAATCCGTCTCGAACAAAATGCGGTCGAGCGGGGTTGCCGCAAATGCCTCGCGCACGTCGTCGTTGCGCTTAAAGGTGGCCGCACCACCATAGGCGATATAGCAGCCCAGCTCCACAAAGCGCTCCATCGTGGCGCGGTCCTCGCCAAAACAGTGCAGCACACAACCGGCCTGGGGCACGCCCACCTCACGAAGCACGTTGTAGGCGTCCACGTGCGAGGTACGCTCCTGGTCCATGTCCTCGTGACGCAGATGCAGCTCCACCGGCACGTTACGACACACGGCAAGCTCGAGCTGGCGCGCCATGCAATCAATCTGCACGCTGTGGGGCGCCGGCGTGATGTCGTCGTCGTAATCCATGTGGTAGTCCAGACCGATTTCGCCAATACCGGCACACAAAGGGTCATCAAGCGCAGCAACAACCTGCGCGTGAATGTCGTCGGTATAGTCCGGCGCGCCATACGGATGCACGCCGGCAAGATACTTGATCTGCGGGATATCCTGCATCGGCAGAATTTCGCGCACGAGCCAGTCGCTATAGTCCGTCACGCTGCGCTTGTCGGCGATGGGGTCGAAGACCGTCACCAACAGGTCGATGCCTGCCGCCTTGGCACGCACGAGTGTCTCGGGCACATCCTTGCCCCAGAACGAAAGCAGATGCGCATGTGTGTCGGCAAGCGGTGCCAAGGGCACGGGACAAGCAACCGTCTTCTTTTTCTTGGTAAACGTCACGCGTTCGGCATTAAGCGTCATGGGAAAGCTCCCGAGCCAGGCACACAAAGTCGGCGACGCCGAGCGTCTCGGCGCGCGTGGTGGGTGCGATACCGCAAGCCTCAAAGGCGGCATCGAGCACGTCCTTGGCAAAGCCGTTGGCGCTCATGGAATTGCGGATGGTCTTGCGACGCTGAGCAAATGCAGCGTCAATCACGCGGGCCACAAATTCGCGATCGAGTCCTTCGGGCACCACACCGTCAACACGGTCGATACGCACGACGGCCGAGTCCACGTGTGGCGCCGGCATAAAGCAACGCGGCGGCACCTCAAAGCGACCCGTTACCTGCGCATACAGGCCAAGCTTTGCCGTATAGCCGCCATAGGTCTTGTTGCCCGGCACTGCGGCAATGCGATCGGCAACCTCCTTTTGCACCATGACGACGGCGCGCTTGAGCGCCGGCATCGTCTGGAAAAATTGCAAAATGATCGTCGCCGCCACGTTATAAGGCAAGTTCGCGACAAATACCGTCGGCTCACCGCCCGCAGCCTGCTCAATCTGCTCCGGGCCCACCTTAAGCGCGTCGCCCATGATAAAGCGGAAGTTGGCATAGTCGGCGGCGTGGGCGTCGAGCACCGGTTCGAGCTCGGGATCGGCCTCAATGGACGTAACGCACGCCGCTTCCTGCAGCAACGCAAGTGTCAAAGTACCGCAACCCGGACCCACCTCGAGTACGCGCTCGTCACCTGCAAGCTCGGCAAGCTCGCAGATACGCTCGATCACATGATTGTCGATTAGAAAGTTCTGGCCCAGGCGATGCTTGGTCGCAAGGCCAAACTCCTCCAGCAGCTCCCTGGTGGCCGTGGGGTTTGCCAAAGGCGAAGTTGTCATAGTTGCCTCCTTAGCATGATGGCGGCGTCTTGAAACGAAAGGGCATGGACCGTTGCGGTCATGCCCTTACATCTAAACAGCAAATTGCCGATATGGCGCTCGCGCGGTCTCTACGCCAGACGCGGGAACAGCGGATCGCCCTTCTCGACGGGCTGACCACCAGCAAGCAGGCCCCAAGCGCAAATGCCCTTGAGGTCGTCGGTCGCGGCCTCGTTCTCGCAGGACAGGCGGCGCAGGGCCTCGGCAGAGGTCTGAGGCATGAGCGGCATCAGCAGGTGAGCGGCAATGCGGATGGCCTCGAGCAGGTTGTAGATCACAAACGCCAGCTCGTCAGCCTTGGCCTCGTCCTTGGCAAGTGCCCAGGGCTCGGAGTCCTCGATGTAGTGGTTGGCGGCGTGGATGAGCTCCATGACCTCATCCTTGGCTCCGCCGTAATCGAGCACGTCCATCTTGGCCATGTAGCGGTCGACCAGGCCATCGGCGATCTTTGCCAGCGGGTTGTCGAACGCATCGAACGATGCGGGCTTGGCGGGCGCGCAGCCGTCAAAGTACTTTGCGCTCATGTTGAGCGAGCGCGAAATGAGGTTGCCCCAGCTGTTGGCCAGATCGGCGTTGTAGACCTGCTCCATACGATCGAAGCTGATGGCGCCGTCGGTGCCGGGGACCACGTCGGTCATAAAGTAATAGCGGTAGCCCTCGACGCCCAGCATGTCGATAACATCCTGCGGAGCGATGGCGTTGCCGCGGCTCTTGGACATCTTCTCGGCCTTACCGGTCTCGGCATTGCGCACGGTCAGGAAGCCGTGGGCAAAGACGTGCTCGGGCAGGGCCTCGCCGATGGCCATGAGCATCGCGGGCCAAATGACGCAGTGGAAGCGGATGATGTCCTTACCCACGATGTGGAACTGCGCGGGCCAGCGATAGGCCAGCTCGGCACGGGCCTCGTCGGTGTCGACACCGTAGCCGACGGCCGTCATATAGTTGAGCAACGCATCGAACCACACGTAGGTCACGTGACCCTCGTCAAACGGGACCTGAATGCCCCAGTCAAAGCTCGTACGGCTCACGGAAAGGTCGTTAAGGCCGCCCTCGACAAAGCTGCGTACCTCGTTCATGCGGAACGCAGGCTCGACAAAGTCGGGGTGCTCGTCATAGAGCTTGAGAAGCTTGTCCTGGAAGGCGGAAAGCTTAAAGAAGTAGGACTCCTCCTGGACGCGCTCAAGCGGACGGTGGCAGTCGGGGCATAGATGCTGGCCGACGCTGCCGTACTCCTCGTCGCCCTTCTGGACCTGCGTATCGGTGAAGTAGGTCTCGTCAGGCACGCAATACCAACCGTCGTAGCTGCCCTTATACAGGTAACCGGACTCCTTCATGCGCTCCCACAGGTACTGCACGGCATGATGCTGGCGCGGCTCGGTGGTGCGGATGAAGTCGTCGTTGGAAATCTCGAGCTTGCTCCAAAGCTCCTTGAAGTGCGGGGCCTGGCTATCGGTCCACTCCTGCGGCGTCATGCCATGCTTGGCTGCGGCCTCGGCGACCTTCTCGCCGTGCTCGTCCATGCCGGTCAGGAACTTGACGTTATAGCCGGCGGAACGGCGATAGCGAGCCTGAACGTCGGCGATGATGGTGGAATAAGCCGTGCCCAGGTGCGGATCGGCGTTGACGTAGTAGATGGGCGTCGTGATAAAGAACGAAGGCTTGCTTTGATCCATGGGGTTTGTCCTCCAGAAAAACGTTGCATACAGAGGATGATTCTAGCGCAAGGGCTGGATATCCTCCATCTATTGCATATCGAGCACCATGGCATAGACATCGCGCTTGCGGCGCGAATACTTCTGAGACAGGCGCTTGGCCACCGCAGACGCGGGCTCCCCCTCCTCGAGCGCGGCGCGGATATCCTCGCGCAGGGCCTCGTCGGGATCCGCTGCCGTGGCGCCGACCGGCACGATACCGGCCTCCTCATCCTCGCTCGGTGGCGCGATGACCAGCGCAATCTCGCCCTTTACCTCGCCGCGAGCACGCAGCTCCTCGGCAAGCTGGTCAGCGGGCCCGCGCAAGACCTCCTCGTGCAGCTTGGTGAGTTCGCGGCAGACGGCAACCTCACGCTGGGGAAAGACCTCCGCCACGGCCTCGAGCGTCGCCACGATGCGATGTGGAGACTCGTAGAAGATGAGTGCGCCGGGCACCACGGCAAGGCGCTGCAAACGGCGCACACGGTCGCCGTGCTTTCGGCCCAAAAAGCCCTCGAAGAAAAAATGCTCGCAGGGAATGCCGGACGAAACAAGCGCCGTGACGCAAGCAGAGGGCCCGGGAATAACTTCGACGGGCACATCGGCCTCACGCGCCGCCTCGACCAGCGCCTGGCCGGGATCGGACACGCTCGGCATGCCGGCGTCCGAGGCAAAAGCGAGGGTCTCCCCCGCCAGCAGACGGTCGACCAGGCCGGCGGCGCGGCTGGCGATCACATTCTCGTCGCAACGGACAAGCGGCTTGGAAATGCCCAGGTGCATCAGTAGCTTTGACGTCACACGCGTGTCTTCGCAGCAGATGGCATCAGCAGCGGCAAAGGCCTCACCAACGCGCGGGGACAGGTCGCCCAGGTTGCCGATGGGCGTGCCGACCACATAGAGTTTGCCCGTATGGGCGCTGTTTTGCGTCATATCAACCTATTCAATCATGCCGCGCTCGAGCGTACCGAGCGCCGCGCGGGCGTCCCATGCTGCAATGCGCTTCTCGGTCTTCCACGTTTGGAAGAACCAACCGGCAGCCGGCGCAAACGAAGCCAGCTGGTTGGCGATAAACACGCGCTCGTAGGCATTGCGGCCCTCGGGCGTAACCGACGAGTTGGCAAAGATCGCCGCGCCCGACCATTCGCCCACCAGCACGGGGAACCCAGTCGAAATCGCTTCTTTAAGCTCGCGCTTGTTACGCGAAATCGCCGTCGTCAGCCCGCGAGGGCTCGTGATGTCGAGCGCATACTCGTCGCGGTAATGGTACAGGTGAAGGTCCATGTAGACGTTCTTGTACTTGGCGCCGCGCATAAAATGCTTCCACTCGCTGGGATGCCCCGACGACGAGAAGACGACGATTTTATCCTCGGGCATATACGAACGGACGAGCTCGTAGGCATCGCGATAGAAATTGCGCAGGTAGTGAGCAGGAATGCCATCCGTCATGGTGAAGAGGCTCTTGCGAACGCTCATCTGCGGCGTGTCCAGCAGCTCAATGCCCAGCAGGCTCTCGGCCTCGCCATAGCGATCGGCCAAGCGCTCGAGCACGTCGAGTGCGACATGACGGCCGTTGGTGGACGAATGCCACTCGGCGACAGCCTCCGGCGTGGTGGGCGAATCGTTGGAATCGCCCTGGCCACCGGGCACGGTTGCCAGATCGAGCAGCACGCGGATGTCGTACTTGGCAGCCCACTCAATTGCGCGGTCGATGTAATCGACAACCGATATGTAGGAGGCATCGGACTCCTGTGAGCCAAAGGCATACCAGGGCACCGGCAGACGCACGGCATTGAGACCGATCTGCGCCATGCGGCGAAAATCGTCCTCGCTCACAAACGTCTCGTAATGGCGGCGCATGCGCTCGTTATAGGCGGCGGTACCCATGGCCTCCTGTAGCTCAGCCGCGTTGGATGCACCGGTCGCCGCGTACAGCGACGGGGTCACCCAAGGCTCGGGAATAAACCAGCCAGAGAGATTAACGCCGAGTATCCTCTCCATCACTGCCCCCTTCGGATCATGCAGGTCGAACCCGCATCGTATTGCGTAGGATAAGTATCGTTTTGAGTATACCCGCGTGTGCGGACAGGCGACCGAACGGTCTGCAAAGTGACGCGAAAGTGGGAGGAATGTCTGGGAGCAGACGGACTCGGAATGGTGCGACGAGGTGTGTACGCGCGCCGGAGGCAGGCACCGGAAAGTGTGTCCCGTTCTGAGCCCTTATTCTGGGACGCAGTTTCCGCAGAACCCTACATAAAAGAAAAGGACCCCTTTGCAGAGGTCCTAGTCAATTCAAGGTGGCGGGGAAGGGAATCGCGTCCGCGCGCTGCGCGGACGGACCGCTGCGGCGCTTACGCGCCTTGCGAGCTGCGCTGGCAAACGCTTACGCGTTTACTCAGCTCCGCGCCCTCACGGGGTTCGATTCCGTGCGAGGGCTACATAAAAGAAAAGGACCCCTTTGCAGAGGTCCTAGTCAATTCAAGGTGGCGGGGAAGGGAATCGAACCCCTGACACGAGGATTTTCAGTCCTCTGCTCTACCAACTGAGCTACCCAGCCATTTGAGGTGTGCCTTGTTTCAAGGCTTGATTAGTATAACCAAGGACGCGTTCCGGTCAACCGAGAATTTCAAAAAAGTTTTTGAGCACAGCCTCGGTTCTTTAAATCGGCACGTCAGAGGCATCAGCCGGCAGCAAGAAGTTTTTCGCTCAGAGCCGCACGGGCAAACTCACTTGGCGTCATCCCCTCGGCAGCCGCCCGTCGACGAATGGCCTCCTTCATTCCCAGAGGAATCTTGACCGACAGCGTTGCCGTCCCCTCACCTGAGAGTGGGGGCCGTCCATGCACGATCCCACCAACGGTGTGTTCGCCATCCGGAAACTCTCCGCGCTCGTACGACTCGCACCACGCGTCAATCATTTCATCCGTTACAACCTGACCATTAGCGGCCGTATACGTCTTGCCCATCATCGACCCCTTTGCCGAGCCCGTTCAATCTCCTGCCAAAATATCTTCTGGACTGGAGACAAGGCATGAATGATAAGCCCCCACGGACAAGCTCGACCGCGACAAGCTCCACGCTTCGTCCGTCTGGGAGCCATCCAATCGCAAGCCATCTCGGCGGCTCGTCCTTCGGCTCGCGACGAATGCACTCAGTAACCGCAAGCCAAGCGCTAAGCACCTGCTTTTCCGTCAGGTGCTTTTTAGCGTTGGGATGGATCTCAACATCCATGCATCTTCTCCTCCATCTTACCCAATTTCGTATGACGAAAGTCCGCTGTCGCCAATTCTTAAGCCGGCACGCGTTGGAGAGCAGGGGTCGAAACAATGATTGAAGGACGCTCTAGTACGGCCCAGGCGCCGGGGCAGGAGCACATACGCCAGGGACGTACGTTTTCGTAGCATACGAGGACATAGCCACGTGCATCGATAAAGGCGATATCGATGGGATAGGCCATAAAACACGTATGGACCGAAGAGCAGCGTGGAAATGCCATGACGAGCGGCAGACCGTTGGCGGCAACCGGACACCGTCCCAGCATGCCGCGCAGGCGCACGGCAAACGACTCCGCCACCGCAAACTCGGCCGGCGTCCAGCCCAGCCTATTGAGTGCCCGCGCGTAGGCGATGTAGGACGAGACCGCGGTCACATGACCACCCCCGGACGCCATGGATCGACCGTCACCGCGCGCTCGTGCGACAACGTTGTCGGCGCCCCCAGCGGAACGCCAGCGATGCTGAGAGAAGTCGGCCACGGCTCATAGTGCATGGTGCAGGTGTAGGTCCTAAACGTACCGGATAGGGAGAGCAGGCCACCATCCGATGCCTCCGCGCCTTGCTCGCTCGACACTTCGATCTGCAAGTCATAGCCTTCCATGGCATTCAGAATTTGAGTCCGGACCGTCGCCGAGGCATCGACAGAGCTTTCGTCGCCCTCCCCGCTCGGCGCCACGGCGTGCGCCAACACGATGTCGGGCACCACGCGGTCGAAGCGCGCGACAGCGCTGGCATAGATCATGACGTTGTATACGATGAGTGCCAGCACCAGCAAAACGGGCGTAACCACTGCTATCTCCACCGTCGCTTGGGCGCGCTCCTCGCGCAGACGCATGCGGATACTCATTACGACCCACCGCCCAGAGCGCCAACCAGCGTGGCGACATCGACGGTGAGCGGGATGGAGCCGCCGCCGGGCAGAGGAATCTCCGCAAGCGTGAACACCGTACCGCTGATGGTGCGTTCGACTTGATATTCCAACGCCTCGCAAAGCGCCTTGGGATCGGTCACGCCCAACGGAATACTTCGCAGTTTGTCTTGCGCTTGAGAGAGACCAGCAATGTCAGACCCCGGGCTCTTAATGACGTTGGCGGAATCAGTCAGCACCGGCTTTCGCAGGCGCAAGTCGCACGGTTCCAAACCCAGCGCCGCCACGGACGCCGAAACGGTATCGCCGAGCCACGATGCGATGGAGCCCAACGCGCCGCTGCCCCCTCCTAGGCCTTTAATCATCTCGTCCATAAGTTCGTCGGCCGAACCTTGGATGTCTCCGTATCCCACAAGCAGCCGTCCCCAGACATCCATGACGCCATCGAGTACGCCGGCAACGCCACCCGAGCGTTCCTTCAATGTCGAGAAAAATCGCGAAAGCACGTTGTTTTGCGCCGTCGCCTCATCGGGCGCCAGCACCGCGGCAGAGATGGCACCGCGATCGCCAAGCCTGACTGCCGTGTTAAACGAAGAGTTGAGCTCATCGGGGCTCGAGATGGCACCCGAAACCGCAAAGGCAACCACGCCGTTGCGACCGGGCGGAGCGATACGCGGACGCTCGCCCGAAAGCGCTTTAATGGCCTGGTCAAACGCATTGCTCGCACGGTCGGCCTCATCCTCGGTCTGACGCATGAGCTCAAGCTCTTTGTTCCGACATTTGACGTATTCCTCCAAGGCCTTTTTGAACTCGTCGAAGTGATATTCGAAGCCGTTTTCGATAGAGGTTGAAGGCGCCGCAACAGCACCAAGCGACAAAACGCCAAAATGGCATTTGCTGCATTTATCCTGTCCATCGTAATCGGCAACCGAAGCAAATCCGCTCGGCGTCCCTTTCTTATAGTTAGGGCAGGTCGTCCCGTAATGCAGATACGCCTTGTCATCGTTCACGCTAGTCGGCCACACCGCATCGGTATAGAGTTCCGTCGCCCGAACCTCATCAGAGTTGCGCGGCAGCAGCGGAATATAGGAGGAAACCCTGTCTCCGTTCTCGGTTATATGCGCCCGATCGACCTCCGCGCTCGCATAGGTATAAAACGCCTTACGCGCCGCAGACTCTGCCTTCATCTCGACACTCGAGCCGTGGGGCTTCTCATTTGTCAGACGCCAATGGTAGTAGTCCTTCGCGCGATCAAGGGCAACTTGGGGCTCCCACGTAACGCTCGATGAGTAATGCGGATTTTGAACACCGGAGAGATCCGTTAGGCTTTTCGCACGCTCCCACATGCAAGAACAGCTGCCGACCGAGCCCTTGTCAGACCCACCACAATCCGCCAGCCAAGCACGCTCTTTAGCCTTCGCCGTGTCCTCAGAAGCCTTCCGCAGCTCCTCGGCCGCACACTCTAAATCATCTGATGTGTCTTTAATGGCATCGGTCGAGATCTCGGACCCCTCGAGCGCAGCGAAGTCAGACTCGGATGTCCTGGGCACGGCAAGCGCCGTACCGGTATAGGTCACACTATCGGTATCCTGCGCCGACACCGCCTGCGTGGCACGCGCGGCGATCAGATACGGCAGAGCCGTCTCGATTTTCTGTAAGCCTTCCGATGCGCTTTTGGCAAACTTGTTGCGCGTTTTAATGATCTCAATCCCGGTGTCGACCATATTGCCGGCAACCGGCTCGGCACCCGGGATGAGAATGGCGACCAGGCCCGTCCCGATCGTGGCAAACCCCGCCAGCCCCAGACTCAAGATGCTCGCATCAACCACCGTGGCAGCCGTGTGATAGGACGACACTACGTTGGCACCCGCCAGCGCGCCACTATCAGCCGCCACCTGAATATCCCCGGCACGCGACATGCTCCATATCGCCGCGGTCGACGAAAACAACAATGTGAGCACCACTAGGATGACCACGGCAGAAGAAAGCGTGGTATAGGCGCCGTCTTCGATAAACAGATCGACACCGGCTCGACCCATAAAGCCGCCTCGTTTGCGGAGAGCGCCTGGTCGACGGCGGGCCGCAAACCCTTGCGTCACCCGCAACAGGCAGCGCCTAATCCCATGCAGCAATCCACGAATCATAATCTCCCTCCAGCCATTCGGGACGCGATTGATACGAGACATCGACCTTGAGCTCAACGTAGCCGCCCTCGGCGGTACCACCCATAGCCTGCGCAAACGCACCGATCACAGGCAACGGCTTGACCTCGCCGGAAACGGACACGGACGAGACGCCACCCGCACCGGCCCGGCCAAGCTCGATATCCCACGACAACGGCCCGCCGGCATGAAAGATCGAAACGTTGGGCACTGCGGCAAGTCGGCGGCGGGTGAACTCCTTAAGATCGTCGTCCTCCGCCGTCGTCGTGGTCATGAGCCGCGCGGTCTCGGCGGCGGCAGACTCCATGACCGCGCGCGTATAGAGCAGGCACACCGGTTGCAGCGCGAGAAGGATGAGTGTCAGAAACGTCGGCAGCAAAAAAGCGGCCTCGACCGTAGACTGCGCCCGGTCCTCGCGCGCGGCATCAATACAACGCGATGTCCTTAGCGGCCGCAGCGGCGTCGATAACCGACGTCGAGGCAACGCCATGGGATGCCGCCCGCTCAACCAGCGCCGCCAAGCGCCCATCGGTGCCGGCACGCCAAAGTCCCGCGATCGCCAGCACGATCGATAACAGCGCCACCGTGACGATGGCGTATTCGACCGTCGCCTGGGCAGATTCCTCACGCAGGACATCATGCATTTCACGATCCCTCCTTTGAGTCCGTTGCCTGCGGGCTCAGGCGCACGGCGCGCAGACGACACGAAGCATCGCCAGCATCCGCGGCAATTGTCACCATATCGACCCAGCCGCGTTCGTCGCGCACGATGGCGCCCCACACGTTTCCCTTGATGTCGAGATAGCCGCTCAGAGCAAGTTGCGCCGTGGGTACCTCGCGATAGGCACGCAGCATATCCGCCGCCGCTTCGGTCATCGGTCGGTCCTCGGACCATGCAAGCCGGACCGCAATCGCGTTGCCCTCAGGCGAATCCGTCGCAGTGCCAGACCGCTTGTCGAGCGTCCGCAGAAAGGTTTGCGCCGTGACAGCGACATCCGAATCGTCCGCATCTCGCATCTCATCTTTTTGAGACGCCACCGCCGAATCTGAGCCCAAATCGGAGGCGGTCCCAGGACGCTGCTGCCGCGCGGCGTTAAGCCCCCAAAGCACCGCCGCTATCGCCACGGTCAGGCAAGCAAACACCAGCAGCACCCCGATGGGGCGCTCGCCCTCTACAGGCTGTTGATGCCCTCGCTGATAGCGTTCCATAGATCTTGGACCTTGCCCTTAAATGCGACGATGGCGATAATCGCGATCACCACGAGCACGCCGACCAAGATGGCATACTCGGTGGTACCCTGTGCACTCTCCTCCTGCAATAGTTCCTTGGCGCGCTGACGAACATGTGCCGCCCGGCAAAACGCCCAGCCCTGGACCTTGCCAGCAGCGTCAGTCATCGTGTTCATGTATTCCTCCCTACATCATCCCGCCTGCTCCCAGCAGCGGGCCCAATATGGACAGAAGCAACGCCGGCAAGATGAGCGTGCCGGTGGGAATCAGCAGCTTGACGGGTGCACGCTCGATCTCGCGCTCGACCGCGGCGCGATGAGCCGCACGGATCTCGCGACTTTGAGCGGCCAGCGTCTCGGCAAGTGGGGCACCCAGGGCGAGCGCCTGCCCCACCGTGATGGCAAAGGTCTCGAGCGCTCGCACGTCCAGGTCGCGCGCGGCGGCCAACAACTCGTCCTCACGCGTGCCCACGCCCACCTGCCACGCCATGCAGGCGCGCTCAAGGCGAAGAGCCAGCACTGACCGGCGGTTGGCGCAGAAAATCTCAAGCGCCGCATCAAACGAAAGACCGGCCGAAAGACCCAAGCGCACAACATCGATCATCTCGGACACTTCGCCGAGCGACACTCGCGCCGGGCCGCCCGCTCCAACCGCGCCCTTCACTCGCGCGGTCAGAGCATCGACCACCGAGCGACCCGCGGCAGCGACCAGCACCGCCTCGCGCTTGCAGGCCCCTGCGATCTTGCGTGCATCCGCCCGATCCAAACCCGTCGCGACAAATACACTCAGGGCGCACAGGCAAGCCGCAACTGCAACCGGGGCGCTCATAGCTCCACCCGCATAATGCGCCGGATAACCACCAGGGCAACGGCGTTGAGGGCAAGACCCAGCACCACAGCGCCCGCGCCGGCAGGCGTCGCAAGACCGCGACGAAAATCTGCCGAAAGCAGCGCCAACACCGCGCACATGCCCGCCGGCATCGCCGCGACCATATGCGCAGACATGCGAGCCTGCGACGTCTTAACATCCAGGCGGCGCTTGAGCTCAATGCGCTCCCCCACCATGCTCGACGCCTCGGACAGTAAGTCGGCAAGCGGAGCGCCGGTGCGCTGAGACACCTTAAGCGCCAAGGTCACAAGCGAAAGACCGGGGGCGTCGATACGCACGAGCAAGTCATCGAGCGCGTCGGTCGCCGAGATGCCGCAATCGATCGCCGCCGCCACCCGCAAAAACTCGGTATGCACTGGCTCTTGCGCATGAGCGCCCACAAAGCGCATGCCCTGGGCCAGCGAATGTCCCGAGGCAAGCGACATGGAAAGTGCGGTAAACGCCTCGGGCATTGCCTCTTCTGCATCGTGTTGCTCGCGCCGGCTCTCAAAGCCATCCCGAGCGGCACCAACGGCAAACGGAGCAACAAGTCCCAAGGCAAATCCGAGGGGCGATAACGACACCATCGTTAGTAAAACGCAGCAGACACCGCTCGATAGCAGCAGAAACGCCAAACGTCCCGAAGCATCTTCGATCACGAGGCCAAGGCGATGCGCCGGAGCCAGCGATGCCCACGAACGGGCGATCTTTTTCAGCAGATCGTTTTCCACCAGCTCACGCGGCAGCTTCTCTGCCACCGTCTCGAGCGCCTGACGTGCCAGCTCCGCCGGCGGTACCTGCGGCACACGAGGTTCCGCCCCGCACGCCGTCGCGACAGAAAGCCCTGCCAAGCCCCCTACGACGAGGGGCACAGTGATCTCCATTCGTCCACCTCCTCTTGTGTGAGCGTCCCCGACCGCAGGCCTTCTGCGATAAACGGCGGCTCGCGGTCAAGCGTCCAGGTGCGCTCGGCGGCATCGAACGTCACATAGCGCTCGAGCTCTACGCCGCCCGATGCGGCGCGTCGCACCCCCGAATACGAGGAGACGAAGCGCCTGCCATCGGCGTGGCGCTCGGACATCACGATACCGTCGAGTGCCATGGCAATCTGCTCCTCGATGAGCTCGCTCGGCAGATCGATGCCATAACGTGCAAGCAACGTCAGACGCACCACGGTCTCCTGTTCTGAACCCGCATGAAGCGTGGTGAGCGACCCGTCGTGGCCCGTGTTCATGGCCTGCAACATGTCGCAGCACTCGGCACCGCGCACCTCGCCCACCACGATGCGGTCGGGGCGCATGCGCAGGGCATTAGTCACCAGGTCGCGGATCGTCACCGCGCCCTCGCCTTCAATTGAAGCCTCGCGCGCCTCTAGGCGCACCACGTGCGGATGATGCGCAAACTTGAGCTCGGCAGAGTCCTCGATCGTCACGATGCGCTCGCCGGTGGAAATCTCACATGACAACGCGTTGAGCAGGGTGGTCTTACCAGATCCCGTGCCTCCCGCAACCGCCAGGTCCTGTCGCAGCGACACCGCACACGACAGCAGCTGCGCATACCAAAGCGGCAGCGATCCCAACCCCACGAGCTCGTCCAGCGAGCAGATACGGTCCGAGAACTTTCGGATGGTGAGAATCGGTCCGTCAATCGCCACAGGCGGAATCACCGCGTTGACGCGATAGCCCGTTTTGAGGCGGGCGTTGACGATGGGGCTGCGCTCGTCGATACGGCGGCCAAGTGGCGAGATAATGCGGTCGATAAGCACACGGATCTGCTCATCATCCTCAAACGCATGCTCGATGGGGTACAAGACGCCGCCGCGTTCAAAGAAAGCCGAGCGGCAGCCGTTGATCATGATCTCGGTAACGGTGTCGTCCTCGATGAGCGGCTGCAACGGCCCCAAGCCCACCACGTCATCCAAAATCTCGTCGATGATGGTCTCGCGCTCGGGCGTCGCGAGATCGGTCGGCTCCTCAACATTGAGCGCCGCCTCCACCGCAGGACGCAATTCCGAGCGGGCAAGTGCCGGGTCGATATAGGCGCTGATACGCGCCACTTCGTCGTAACCCATGCGGTCCATCACGGCGCGCTTGGTGCGTCGTTTCACGGCGCGGCGACGCCCCACATCTACAGGCGCTGCCGCCGCCGCAGCGCCGGCAGCCTTAATCCTCGTTTGCAGGCTCATCGCTGATCACCCTCGCGCGACCAGGGAAGGCGGATACGCGGGCGTTCGGTGCGCGTTGCACGGTCGGCGACCATATCGCTCCAAGGGCCGACGGCGCACCCCAGTTCCACGAGCATCTCGCGCGTGGCCTCGCGCACGCTAGTCGCAAAAGCGCTGGTCTGCCCCACTGCCTCGTCAGCGCGCCCAAACGCCATGAGCGCGGCGAGATCCTGCCCGCCATCGGCGATACGAATCTTGGAGCTTAACGCACAGGCAATCTCAAAGCGCATGGCGACGTCCTCGTCTGCCCCGCGCGCACCGAACCGGTTGAACACGGCGCTCATGCGCGTGCGCGGCACACCTACTCGACCTGCCAGTTCAATGACGCGCGATGCCGATGCCGCGGACGACACCGCCGCATCGCCAACGACCAGGCAACGGTCGCTCGCCGCCACCGCAGCCGCCACGGCGTCGCCCCAAAAGACCGAGGTATCGATAAAGACCACGTCGGATTCGCGACGCAGAACATCAAGCAGTAGCTCCACCGGACGTGCCATGAGCTCGGCTTGCTCGGGCGCCGCGACGGGACCCCAGAGCGTAACGCCCGGCGCCACGCGCATCGAAGCGGCTACGATATCCGGCTCGGTGAGCGTGCCCGCCGCCGACGGCTCGATAAGTGCCGCCATATCGCGCGGAGCATCGACGCCTAACAAGTCGTAAAGGTTTCCAAACATCAGGTCCAGGTCGAGCACAGCGGCACGCAAGCCCAACAGCGACGATGTGTGTGCCATGGTGGCAACGATCGTCGACTTGCCGCAACCGCCCGAACCCGAAATAGCGCAGATGACTGGAGCTCGATGCGGCGGAGCGGTAGCGTCTGCCGGCGGCATCGGAGGCGGCGGGGCGGGCGTCGGTGACAGCGTCCCCGTCTCCCCCGCCGCAACCACGTGCTGCGTCCAAGCCGGCATGGCTGCTTGTTCGGTCTGCGAGGCAGGCTCGTTCTGCGCAATCTGCTCATGCTGCATCAGCGACAACTCGCCGCACCCGGCAAGGCCCTCAACTTCGTCGAGTTCATCCGCCAGATTCACGCCGTGCACGTATCCCATATCTACTGCCGGGGAGTCGCCAGCATGCTGCGCCGGCCCTCCAGCGTCATCGTATACAAGGGGGTTCCGGGGGCGCCGACCATGCTCGGCTTCCGCTTTTCCATAATCATCAACACGCGGGCCTCTTGTAGCGCGAGGCGCCCCGGGTTCCCTATCAACAAAAGCATCGGGCTCAATCGTCATGCGCCGATCGGAATCAACCGCTCCCTCGCCCGCGCGCCCGTTGCCGCATATACTGTGTGCAGCGATGACCTCGGTCGCCCCCGCGCGAAACAGCCCCTCGATATCCGACGGATCGAGCGCTTCTATCAACACGACCACGCGACTCACGCGGCCTTCGGCCGTCAGGCGCGCAACAGTCTTGCGCACATCTTCGGTATCAAACAGAGACGCCGCGATGATGGCAGCCCCGCGGCGCGACGGAAACGCCCGCGCCATGGAAACCAGCCCGTCCAGGTCACCCACGCGAAGCACCTGTGCACCCGCATCACGGCCCTCGACTTCCCGCTGCAACAGCCCGTAATCGCCGCACGCGCAGCACGCAAGCCAGATCGCCTTCATCACTCGTCGCCTCCGCTCTTTTTGCCGCGCGCCGTGGCGGGAATCGTCAAGCTGACCGTTCCCTTGCCCGAGGCTCCCAGCAGTTCCTTGACGTCTTCGGGGTCAGCCGCCAGCGTCACCCATTCGATCTTGCCCTCGCGCGTGGCACCGGAATCCTCACTGGTATCGATCACGTACGCGCCGCACAGCCGATCGGTCACGCCGTCTTTTTGCACATACACATCCACGTAGCTGCCCACGCCCGTAGCACCGCCGACCGAGTGCTCGGCATCGACCGCCACCGAAACGGCGACCTTGCCCTTAGGCACCTCGAGCTTGCGGCTCTCGACCTTGGTGTAGACATTGCAGATCACGGCGTTTTTGGGAATACGCGAAGTCGTCACGTCGCCGCGCACCTGGCGCAGCTCGGTCGCCGCGTCACGCGGCAGCAGACTCGTCAGCCACTCCTGGGTTATGACATTGGTCTCATCGAGGGTCTCGCCCACATCGATATCGCGCGCCGCGACGCATACCTCGACGCGATCGCCACCGTACTTGGCCAAGGTCTCAGCCTGGACCTGTTCGGCTTGTGAGCGGATCGATGAGCCGTAAACCATGCAGAGCAGAGCAGCGAGCACGCCCGCGACCAGACTGATGGCGATGCGCTTGCTCTTGTTCACGGCCGCTCCTCTCATGGCAGTGCCGGGCGAATGCCCGTACCACCATTGTCTGGGCGGTCAGAGTGCAAAGCGGCGCAATCGCAATCTTGGTTTTCGATGTCAAACCAATCGCTGACCAAAAGCTGACCAGCCCGTCAAGCTCGTGGCAAGGTTTTGGTCAGCACGTCAGCAAACTGCATGTTTCGAGGCTTTTCCGCAGCAAAAAGCCGTCTCCCGAACAGTTGGGAAACGGCTGTCATAGGAAAAATCAATTACAGATGGACATCGGGATCGAGCATTTGAGCACTCACGCGCATGGATAACGCCAGGTTTTGGAACGTTTCCAGACGCAGGCTATCGATCTGCCCGGCGTCCTCGGCCTCGCGAACGGCGCAACCCGGCTCATGGGTATGCGTGCAATCGCCAAACCGGCACGCGCGCGATGCCTCGACAATCTCGGGGAAGGCGCGGGCCAGTCCCCGCTCGTGACCCACGAGCGGTAGGCTGCGCAGGCCCGGGGCATCGGCGATCACGCCGGCGTCGCCCGGCAGCGTCACCATCACGCGCGCGACGGTAGTGTGACGGCCCTGGTCGTCGCGTTCGCGCACACCGCCGGTCGCCAACGTATCGTGGCCCAGCAGCGCATTGAGCAGCGTCGACTTGCCGGCACCCGACTCGCCCAGAATCATGGCGCAGCTCCCGGCAGGCACGCAGGCACGGACCTCGTCCAGGCCGCGGCCCTCGGCAGAGGACGTCACGATCACGCGCACGTCCGGACCCACCAGGCGGCGCACGCGGTCCAGATCGCGCTCGAGTTCCTCGGCATCGCAGCGGTCAGCTTTGGTGAGTACCACCACCGGCTCGGCATCGCAGTCGAGCGCCAATACCAGCGAACGCGCCACACGGTCGAGCAGCACCTCGCCGGCACCGAGCGCCTGCACGATTAGCACGCTATCCACGTTGGAGCAGAGCACCTGGCGCTCTCCGCGGGCACGGCCGCGCCAACGCTCAAAGCTCGTACGGCGCGGCAGCACGCATTCAATCACGCCCATATCGTGCCCGGGAGCGCGGCGCACCGCCACACGATCGCCCACGGCAGGCAGCAGGACCTCGTCCCCACCGCGCGACTTGGCAAATCCCACGGCATGCTCGGCGCGGAAGGTATCGTCGGCAGTCGCCACCAGCGGAAACCCACGATCCAAGCGCACCACGGCGCCAAGCTGCATCTGCTCGGGCTCCTCGGCATGTGCGCAGAAATCATCAAAGGCAGCCTGCTGAGCTTCATCGACCGGCAGGTCATCAAACGCCGGAACATCCTGCAGCGCGTCAAGCCCCGGTACACTCGCCAGCAACTCCTCAGCAGATGCAGGGGATTCGGTCGCGAGCTTCCGACGACGATCACGCTTAGCCCGCGCCCCCGTCGTCTTTTTCTTCGCCTTAGCCTTAGCCTTGCCCACAAGCGCCTCCCAGCACAAAACCACACAACTGAGCAGGTATTTTAAATCAAAAAGAGCTGGCCGGGCAAAGCCCGACCAGCTCACAAACTTTCCCTCAGCTCATGGTCCCGAGAGGTTATCCGAAGGCCCGACGCCGGGAGGGGTTTCTTCTGAGCGATCCCGCAGCGCGAAGCGCGAGGACCAGCGAAGAAGAAACCCCGCAGGCGGTCGGGCCGGCGGGAAGGATGGCCTTTCGACCTACTCCTTCTCGACCGCGCGCATGATCGCCTTGTAGATCTCCATCAGCGGGATGATCAGGAAGGCCAGGCCCAGGGCAGCGACAACGCCCTTGAGCTCAAGCGTCACGGGGCCAAAGAACATCTCGGCAAGCGTCGGCTGCACGGTTACGATCACCGTCAGCACCAGCGCCAGCGCGGCGGAAGCCCACAGCCACTTGTTTTGCTTCTTCATGGTGAACAGCGACGCACGACGACTGCGCATATTGAAGCAGTGGAAAATTTCGACCATGTTGAGCGTGATGAACGCCATCATCACGCCTTCCTCGTCGGCATTGCCGGCGATCATATCGGCGATGTGGATGTAGCCCATGTCAAAGTACACGCCCACAAAGAAGCTCGCCAGCACCAGCACGGTGATGATTAGGCCCTGGACCACACAGTCCAGGCCCATATTGCCGGCAAAGACGCCGTCCTTGGCGTTGCGCGGCTTGCGCTTCATGATGTCGCCCTCGGCATCCTCCATGCCCAACGCGAGCGCGGGGAAGCAGTCGGTAACTAGGTTCACCCACAGCAGCTGCACCGGCTGGAAGATGGTAAAGCCGATGAGCGTGGCGATAAACACCGAGAACACCTCGGCAAGGTTGGCCGAAAGCAGGAACTGGATGACCTTGCGGATGTTGTCGTAGATGCGACGACCCTCTTCGCAGGCGCCGATGATGGTAGCGAAGTTGTCGTCGGCAAGCACCATGTCGGCGACGTTCTTGGTGACATCGGTACCGGTGATGCCCATGCCCACGCCGATGTCGGCGCGCTTGATGGACGGGGCGTCGTTGACGCCATCGCCCGTCATGGCCACGATCTGGTCACGCGACTTCCAGGCCTCGACGATGCGGGTCTTGTGCTCGGGCTGGACGCGGGCGTACACGCCGTAGTCCTCGATGTGCGCGTCGAGCTCCTCGTCGCTCATGCGATCGAGGTCGGCACCGGTGATGGCATGGCTGCGATCGGTGACGATGCCCAGCTGCTTGGCGATGGCCACGGCGGTGTCGATGTGGTCGCCCGTGATCATGACGGTGCGAATGCCAGCGTCGTGGGCCTCGCGGATGGCTTCGGCGACCTCGGGGCGGACCGGGTCGATCATGCCGGACAGGCCGCAGAAGACCAAGTCGTGCTCGAGCGCAGCGGGGCTGCAGTCGCTCGGGACCTCGGTGTAGGTGCGGCTTGCCAGCGCCAGCACGCGCAGAGCCTCGTCGGCCATGGCCTTGTTGGCGGCCACGAGCTCGGCGCGACGCTCCTCGGTCAGCGGGACGACCTTTTCGCCCTCGTAGATATGGGTGCACAGGCCGATCACCACGTCGGGCGCGCCCTTGGTGTACTGCTCGTACTCGCCATCCAAGGTCTCGACGATCACGGACATCATCTTGCGGCCCGAGTCGAACGGGGCCTCGCCCACGCGCGGATGCTCGGCAGTCAGGCCGGTGAGGCCAGCCTTGCCGGCGTCGTTGACGAGCGCGCACTCGGTCGGCTCGCCCACGGCCTCGCCCAGCTCCTCGTCCCACTGGGCATCGGAGCACAGCGCCATGCCGGCCAGGAACTTCTCCTTGGGCGCAGCGAGCTCGTGCTTGACGACGGTCATCTTGTTCTGGGTAAGGGTACCGGTCTTGTCGGAGCAGATGGTCTGTGTGCAGCCAAGGGTCTCGACAGCAGAGAGCTTGCGGATAATCGCCTGGCGCTTGGCCATCTTGGTCACGCCAAGCGAAAGGACGATGGTCACGACGGCAACAAGGCCCTCGGGGATGGCGGCGACGGCGAGCGAGACGGCAACCATAAAGGTGTCGAGCAGGGCAGTCGGATCGGTAAGGACGTTGCCCACGCCGTGGCGGAGGATGTCAACGCCAAAGATGACGACGCAGATGACGATCACCATGATGGTGAGGATGCGGCTGAGCTCGGCGAGCTTCACCTGCAGCGGCGTGAGCTCTTCCTTGGCCTCGGCCAGGGCGCCGGCGATCTTGCCCATCTCGGTGTTCATGCCGGTGCCGACCACGACGGCGCGACCACGGCCGTACACGACGGTGGAGCCCATATAGCACATGTTCTTACGGTCGCCGAGCGGCACGTCGTCGGTGCCGGCGGCGAGCTCGATCACGTTGGCATGCTTCTCGACGGGCACGGACTCGCCGGTGAGCGCGGCCTCTTCGATCTTCATCGTGGCGCTCTCGAGCACGCGGCAGTCGGCCGGGACGGAGTCGCCCGCCTCGAGCATGATCACGTCGCCGGGCACGAGCTCGGCGCTCGGCAGGTGCACGAGCTTGCCGTCGCGTAGCACCTTGGACTGCGCCGCACTCATCTCCTGCAGGGCCTCGAGGGCCTCCTCGCTCTTGGCTTCCTGGACCACGCCCAGCACCGAGTTGACGATAACGACGAACATGATGATGGCAACATCGGCAAAGTCGGGCTCGCCCTTGACCATGCCCGTGAGCGCACTGATGACGGCGGCAACGATCAACATGATGACCATAGGGTCAGCCATCTGTTCAAAGAAACGCCTCCACAGCGGCGTCTTCTCAGCTTCCTCGAGCTTGTTAGGGCCTGTCTTGGCGAGGCGCGAAGACGCCTCGTCGTTGCTCAGGCCGAGGTTCTCATCGACACCTTGGTCGCTGAGCACCTCCGCCGCGGCGGACAGGTATTCCTTTTGCATATAGAGTCCCCTCCTGGGATTCGGGCCACTCAGCAGATTGATGCCCGATCATAATTCCCAGGAGAAGGGCAAGGGCTCATCAAGGCTGCCGTGCTGAGCGGCAGTTGATAGTGGAGCTATGGTACCCCAAAGCGACGCGTCTAGCCAAAACAATCGGTTTGGAAATATGGTCCGCACGCAACGGTGCAGACCGTGTGATGCTCAACATTGGTAAAACGTTTTTTCTTCGGCACATCGCCAAACTGACATATCGCCCAGATAGCAGCGGTTAGAGCGGTTGGTAAATTTTTTCATATACCGTTTATCCCGCAAAAAATGAACTTCTAATTCGGCATACGGTCGATTTTATGGGGTATTCGGTCAGCATTTCGTTATAATCAACACGGTTTTATTTCTTATGGTTTATCTATCAGCGCAAGACGATGTCAGATGGAGGTCTGAATGTACAAGCGCACTAAGATTGTATGCACCATGGGTCCCGCCTGCGATAGCGACGAGACCATCCGCGAGATGATCAAGGCGGGCATGAACGTCGCCCGTTTTAACTTCTCGCACGGCTCCTACGACGAGCACCACGGTCGCATCGAGCGCGTCCGCCGTATTTCCAAGGAGCTCGGTCTGCCCGTCGGCATCCTGCTCGACACCAAGGGCCCCGAGGTCCGCACCGGCCTTCTGGTCGACGGCAAGAAGGTTGCCGTCAAGACCGGCGATAAGATCGTCGTCACCGCTCAGCCTACGTCCGAGGATTTCCACGGCACCGCTGAGCACATCTCCCTCGACTACCTGGCTCTGCCCTCCGAGGTCGAGAAGGGCTCCCTCATCCTGATCGATGACGGCCTGGTTGCCCTCGAGGTCGAGTCCGTCGACGGCCAGGACATGACCTGCGTCGTCAAGAATGACGGCCTGATCGGCGAGCGCAAGGGCGTCAACATGCCCAACGTCAACATCTCGCTGCCCGCCATCACCGAGCGCGATCGTCAGGACATCCTCTTTGGCCTGACCGAGAACATCGACTACATCGCCGCTTCCTTCATCCGTGACGGCGAGTCCGTCCGTGGCATCCGCAAGCTTTGCCGCGAGAACGGCGGCGAGCACGTGACGATCTTCCCGAAGATCGAGTGCGCCCTGGGCGTCGAGAACTTCGACGAGATCCTCGAGGCTTCCGACGGCATCATGGTCGCCCGTGGCGACCTGGGCATCGAGATCAAGCCCGAGCTCGTTCCCCACATCCAGAAGGAGATCATCGCCAAGTGCAACGCGGCCTACAAGCCCGTCATCACTGCTACGCAGATGCTCGACTCCATGCAGCAGAACCCGCGCCCGACGCGCGCCGAGGTTGCCGACGTTGCTAACGCCATCTACGACGGCACCGACGCCGTTATGCTCTCTGGCGAGTCCGCTGCCGGTAAGTACCCGGTCGAGGCCGTTAAGATGCAGGCCAGCATTGCTCTCGAGACCGAGAAGTACCTCCCGGCCCACGCTCCGCTCGAGGTTCCGGCCGACGCTCACGGCACCCGCGTCGTCAACAACGTTGTGGGTATGTCCGCTGTGAACATGGCCACCACCGTTGGCGCCAAGTGCATCACCGTGCCGACGACCACCGGTCGTACCGCACGCCTGATCTCGCACTTCCGTCCCAACATGCCGATCTGCGCGTTCTCCCGCCACGAGTGGGCCGTCCAGCAGATGATCATGTACTGGGGCGTTATCCCGCACCAGGCCGAGATTACCCAGGGCACCGTCAACGGCACGATCGTCAAGGCGATCGAGACCGCTAAGGAGCTCGGCTACGTCGAGGCCGGCGATCTGACCGTCGCTACCGCCGGCGATCCCCGCATGAGTGTTCAGCTCGAGGACAAGGTCTCCTCGACCAACGTCGCTTACGTCGCTCAGGTGCGCTAAATCGCACTTGCAAGCACGCTTGCATTGCAAAAGGGCCCGGAAGGCTTTGCCTTCCGGGCCCTTTTTAGACCTTCTTCGTATGCCGCATCATCGATTTGTGTTCAGTCGCAAGCCTCTCCGATGCCGAGCGCACCACCGAAGACGCCCTGCGACGGGAGCCGTTGGTCAATTGGAATGAACTGTTCACCGTTAAGCCGGCCGGCTGGTGACGCATAATTTCTTTCGCAAATTGACAACCGCATAGCGGAACACGGCCCGC
>CABRZS010000010.1:0-88447 GCA_902475525.1 uncultured Collinsella sp. | reverse complement strand
CGAGGCCGAGCGCAAAATGGATTCTAAAAAACACCTTGCCAAATAGGAGCGTCAGCGCGAGCCCCGCTTATCCGATGCTCCGAAGGAGCAGGATAAGCGGGGCTCATGCGCGAGGACGTTTACAAAACTAAAGGTCAGAGCCCCCGATGGGATGGTTACCTCGAAACCCTGGCCGACCACTCCCAGCAGCCCACCGGCTCGCCGTCGATGAGTACGTTGCCCCCGTCGAAGTCTTGATAACACAGGTCGTTGAATTGGTGGATCCACACGCCGTGGTTGAACGTCTTCTTGGCCGAGCCGTCGGCCTCGCGATACACGCCGGTCAGGTCCTCGACATGGCTAAAGTAGGTGAGATGCACGTTGGCGCCGGCATCGCGCAGGCGCGCGAACAGCGGCAGCACGGTCTGTTGCGGGTGCACGAGCTCGTCGCCCTTGGAGTGCGTAAACCACAGCGGCGTCTTGGCGAGCGCGGCTACGTCCTCGTCCGTGGCGTTGTACCACGGGGCGCAGCAGGGAAGGCCCGCGGCGAAGAAATCGGGGTAGTCGGCGCACAGGCGCAGGGTCATAAAGCCGCCGTTGGAAAGACCGGCGACCACGATGCGGTCGGTGTCGATGCGGTCGGCATGCTCGGCGACAAACTCATCGATAAGTGCCTTGAGCACGGGGGAGTAGATGCTCTGGTTGGAGTGACCAAGCTGCTCGACGCCGTTGTCCATCCAAAACGTGGGCGACTGCGGCACGAGCACCCAGGCAAAGCCGCCAAAGTAGCGCTGGATCTGCGCCTGGCTAATGGCTGTGACGCGGTTGCCGATATAGGCACGCGTGGCGCCTTCGCCTTGCGTGGTGCCCTTGCCCTCGCCGGCGCCGTGCAGATACACCACGAGCGGGGCCTTTTGGGGCACAACCGTTGCCTCGGGCGCAAAGGGGTTGAAGCATGCCGAGTCCTCGGCCTTAAAGCTGGGCTCAAAGAAGCCGTATTCGAGCGCGATGCCGTCGACGGCGGTCTTTTGCGTGGCGTTGCTCCAGCCTTTGAGCGCGGGGCAGATATCGCCACGGCAGGTGTCGAAGACCAGGCCGCAGGTGGGATCGTCGCCGTCGTTGCCGGGAAGAGCTGTGAGCTGCGTGATGCGCAGCTGGTCATCGAGCATGCGCGAGCCCATGACGCCGCCTTCGATGGTCTTGGTCAGGCGCTGCTCGGCGACCTCGAGCGCCACGTGGGTGCCCACAGCGAGCTTGCGCCCGTTCTCGTCACACGGATACGCGCGGAGAACGTCGATGTAGCCCACCGAGGGCGCGGCATGGTCGGCGCCGCGCTCCTTGCGCATCAGGACCTCGCCCGTGCGCTCGTGACGCTCTACATATATATGGAAGGTGCTTGCGTCGATATCGTTGGCGCGCACGGTGCAGGGCAGGTCGAGTACGACCTTGCTGATCCAGGGGCCAAAGTCGCCCAAGGTGGTGACGGTTGCGTAGGTACACGATTTGAGTTCCATGAGCTGCCTCCCTTGTGCCGCCAACACGAAACATTAGCGGCAATACAATATAAACATGTTTAGTTTAATCCAGAATTGCAGAACAAGCAGATAAACTCGGTAAACGGCAAAACTGAACACGCAATGAACCACTAAACATATGTTTACTAACTTCTAGCAGGGCTTCTGCTGATGAGGTAACAGGTCAGCGAGGTGTTTATCAAAATAAAAGCCCACGTAAAGAGCTATATATGAATAGATGGCCAAAGAGACCATCTTCTGCCATTTAAATACGCTCACCCCCGATTTCCTACCGTTCACCGGACTTCAGACGGCAAAATTGCCACAAATCAGGCACTCCGTGTAAACTAAAGCCCGTAAACGTTCAGTAAACAAATTGTTTACTGCAACGTTAAAGCCCGGGCCGCCGTAAGGGGTTATAGCGGTAAGGGTCCATGCAAGTCGCGGCGTTAGGTACGCCGCATAATTATTGAGGAGGGGTCCCATGGCAGACAACAAGCAGATTGCCACCGAGGTCCTCGAGCTCGTTGGTGGCGCCGAGAACGTCAAGATCGCCACCAACTGCATGACGCGTCTGCGCCTTACGCTCAAGGACAACAACAAGGCCGAGGTCGAGAAGATTAAGAAGATCAAGGGCGTTTTGGGTTGCCAGTTCTCCGGCAGCCAGCTCCAGGTCATCATCGGCCAGAATGTGCCCAAGGTTCTTGAAGAGTTTGTCGCCATCTCCGGTGTTACACGCGGTGCCGCCGTCGACGAGAACCTCGACGACGCTCCCAAGGAGAAGCTTACGCTCAAGGGCATCGGCAACGCGACTCTCGACTACCTCTCCGGCACGATGGTCCAGCTTATCCCGCTGGTTATGGCTGCTGGTCTGTTCCGTACCTTTGCTGTCGTCCTCGGTCCGCAGGTATTCGGTCTTCTGTCTGAAACCGATCCCACGTACACGTTCTTTAATACCACGTTGTACGAGGCCGGCTTTTACTTCCTGCCAATCTACCTGGGATATGCAGCCGCAAAGAAGCTCGGCACCAACCCGATGCTCGGCCTGCTCTGCGGTGGCATCCTTGTTGCCCCGAGCATTGTCTCGGCCGCTGCCGAGGGCTCGATGATGAGCGTTTACGGTATCCAGATCGCTGCTGCTAACTATTCGCAGACGGTTCTGCCCATCATGCTCACCGTGCCTGTGCTCTATGTGGTTGAAAAGTTCATGAAGAAGCATGTGCCCGACGTTCTGTCCACGCTCTTCACCCCCTTCTTCACCATGATCGTCGTCGTCCCCATCATGTTCCTGTGCCTCGCTCCTATCGGCGACCTGCTCGGCCAGGGCGTCGCTGCCGTCCTCTTCGGCCTGCAGAACTTCGGCGGTGTGTTTACCATCCTCGCCATGGTGATCCTTGGTGCCTTCTGGCAGCTGTTCGTCGTTGCCGGCATGCACATGCCGGTCCTCATGATCGCCATGGTCCACATCATGCAGGTTGGTTACGACCCCTTCCTGTTCGTTGCTACTAACTGTGCCATGACCGCCGTTTGGGGCTGTGCCATCGGTGCCTTCCTCCGCATCCGCAATAAGGAGGAGAAGGGCCTGTGCGCCGGCTACGTCGTCTCCGCACTCCTCGGTGGCGTTACCGAGCCTGCGCTCTTCGGTACCGTGCTTCGTTTCCGTCGCACCATGATCGGCATGATTATCGGTGGTGCCGCTGGCGCCCTCGTCTCCGCGCTGCTCCACGTTACTCTCTACCTTGGTGCCATGGCCACGAACTTCCTGGTATTCCTTTGCTACCTCCAGGGTGGTCTCGAGAACACCATCTGTGCCGTTGTCGGTATGGCTGTCGCGTGCATCGTGTCCGCCGTCGTGGTTTACTTCACCGGCTTCTCCAAGGAGGAGCTCGCCGAGATGGAGGCCTAGTCGCCCCAGCCTCGGTCTAAATAAGACCCCCTACACGACAGGGCCCCGCTTGGTATAAGCCCGGCGGGGCCTTCCTGTAGACTTTTTAGGAGAGACGTAAGGGCCCTGTGCTTCGCGTGCGTTCAATTTGAGCTGAGCAACTGCAGCCGCAGACCCTACTGTGATAATGCGGCAGGCGACTTCTTTACCTCCCTCCTAGCAAGTCTCCCCAAGAGAAAGGTGCCATATGAGCTTGGGAAAACTGACCGTCAATACCCGTGAGGACGGGTTCCTCTGCGACGGCAAGCCGTTCTTTTGGTTTGCCGATACGTGCTGGAGCGCATTTACGAGCATCGCCGAGGACGACTGGGACTACTACCTGACCCGCCGTGCCGAGCAGGGCATGAACGTGCTGCAGATCAACACGCTGCCGCAGTGGGATCGCTGCTGCCCCGACTTGGGCATTTGGCCCTATGCCAGCGAGGACGGCGTGCACTTTGATTGGTCCCGTCCCAACCAGGCATATTGGGACCGCGCCGCCGCCATGTGCCGTGCTGCCGTCGAGCACGGCATCCGTCCGGCGCTCGTGCTTATGTGGTGCAACTACGTGCCCGGTACCTGGGGTGCCAAGATCGCCGAGCGTTGCGGCGCCGAGGTTATGCCGCGTGAGGAGGTCCGTGCCCACGTTGCCCGCGTCGTCGAGAACCTGGGCGAGTTCGACCCCGTCTACGTAGTGACGGGCGATACCGACTTTGCCGGCGACGAGGCGATCGTCTATTACGAGGACGCGCTCGACGAGGTCGTCAAGCGCGCGCCCGAGGCACTGCGCACCATGCATATCAACCGCGGCAATCGTACCATTCCGGCGCAGTATCTGGGCCGTCTGGACTTTTACATGTTCCAGCCCGGCCACAACTACGAGGGCCAGCCCGAGGCATGGCGTCTGCCGCAGGACTTTATCGCCAACTATCCCAAAAAGCCGATGGTCAACTCCGAGCCTTGCTACGAGCAGATGGGTGCGTCGCGCAACGTCTACTGGCGTTTTACCGCGCAGGATTGCCGCGCGAGCGTATGGTCGTCGATTCTTGCCGGCGCCAGTGCCGGCGTGACCTATGGCGCGCACGGCGTTTGGAACTGGCAGACATCGCGCAGCCAGGGTTCGGTCCTGGGCGAGGGCTTTGACATGCCCTTCCGCTGGCAAGAGTGCCTGCAGTTTGCGGGTGTGTGGGACTTTGGCGCGATCGAGCATGTGCTTGCCAGCCTAGGCGCTACTGCCGGTGACGATGCGCTTGCCGTGGTTCCGGCGCAGGAGCTGCTCGATGACGCGCGCGAGGCCATCCGTGTGGCGCGCGTTGGCGATCGCGTCGTCACGTACCTGCCGCGCACCACGGCGCTCAAGTTTAAGCTCGACGGCGCGCGTGGCTGGACGGCGACGGTCCTCGACATGGAGGACAAGCGCATCGCAAAACTGCCCGTCCGTGACAACGGTGACGGCACCGTGCGCGTGGCGCAGCATCCCTTTGAGCACGACGCTCTGGTGATCCTGACACCCGAGCGCTAACGGCTCTTCTCCAACATTTACAACCCAGTCCCTTTCATAAGGCTGCGACGGAATGGTTCCTGCATGACGGCTTTAAGCTGTCAAGGGGAGCCATTCCGCCGCACTCATTGGGGACGTTCTTAAATGAGTGGTTTAACTTGAGACGGGACTTTTTGACCGCCTGATGGGTCGCGCGCCACGATTCGGGCGTCACAGCAGCTCGCCGTGGCGGGCAATGTAGCGGCGCTTTGCCAGCTGAGTGAGCGCGATGTAGGCGGTGACGATGCCGATGAGCAGCGCGAAGAAGCTCGCCGGCAGCGGCAAGAGGCCGAGCGCATCGGCGATGGGGCTTGCCGGCAGCCAGGTGACGAGCGCCAGGCCCAGTACGGTGAGAACGCACAGCGCGGGCGCGGCGTGGTCGCGCGGGCTCGGCAGGCGCGGGGAGCGCAGCATGTGGATCACGAGCGTCTGCGACCACATGGACTCGACAAACCAGCCGCTCTGGAAGAGCGCCACAAAGGCCGCCATGCCTGCGGCGTTGCCCGTCCCGGCGAGCTCGGACCAGCTTGCGCCTACGGTGGCAGGGCACACCACAAAGAAGAGCGCGGCGAAGGTTACGATGTCAAACAGCGAGCTCACGGGACCCAACTCGAGCATAAAGCCCTTAATGGACGCGGCGTCCCAGGCGCGCGGACGGGCGGTCCAGGCGTCATCGACGGTGTCCCACGGCAGCGCGATACACACGATCTCGTAGACCAGCGACAGCAACACCAGCTGCAGGGCGCTCATGGGCAAAAACGGCAGGAACAGGCTCGCGACGGTCACGGACAGTACGTTGCCAAAGTTGGAGCTCACCGTGGTCTTGAGGTACTTGAGCAGGTTGCCGTAGGTGCGGCGGCCTTCGATGATGCCGCGCTCGAGCACGCCCAGGTCCTTCTGAAGCAAGATGATATCGGCGGATTCCTTGGCGATGTCGACGGCCGAATCGACCGAGATGCCGCAGTCGCTCGCGCGCATGGCGGCGGCGTCGTTGATGCCGTCGCCCATAAAGCCCACGGTGTGGCCGAGCAGCTCGCGCATGACGCGCACCAGACGCGCCTTCTGCAGCGGCGAGAGCTTGGCGAAGAGGTGGGTGTGCTCGGCGCGCTCGGCAAGCTCGGCGTCATCGAGCGCATCGATCTCGGAGCCCAGCAAGACATTGCTCGCGTCGATACCGATCTGCTCGCAGACGGTGGCGGCGACGCGATCGTTGTCGCCGGTCAGGACCTTGACCGCCACGCCCTTGGCCTCGAGGGTGGCGACGGCGCCCGCGGCACTCGCCTTGGGCGGATCGAGGAAGGCCAAAAAGCCCATCAGCACCATGTCGCACTCGTCGGCGATGCCAAACTCGCCCACGCAGCGCGGATTGGTCTTCTGCGCCACGGCAATCACGCGCAGGCCCTCGGCGTTAAGTCCGGCGACCTGCTTTCGAATCTGGGCGAGCCTCTCGTCGGTGAGCGGCTGAGCGATGCCATCGACCTCGACAAAGGAGCAGATCTCGAGCATTTCCTCGGCAGCGCCCTTGGTAACCATCTGGGTTTTGCCTTGGGCGTCGGCGACAACTACGCTCAGGCGACGGCGCGAGAAATCGAAGGGCACCTCGTCGACCTTGGTATAGCGGTCGCGCAGGCTCTGGCCCAGCATGGAATCGGGCACGACGGTCGAGGGCGTCACATCGGCACGGTCGATGACGGCCAGGTCGATAAGGTTTTTGAGGCCGGTCTGGAAGAAGCTGTTCAAAAACGCATGGCGCAGCACGCGTGCATCCTCGTTGCCGTCGGTGTTGAGGTAGCGCTCGAGCACGATGCGGTCCTCGGTGAGGGTGCCGGTCTTGTCGCAGCACAGGACGTCCATCGCGCCGAGGTTTTGGATCGCCGGCAGTTCCTTGACGATAACCTGGCGACGGGCGAGGTCCTTGGCGCCCTGCGACAGGCTCGTGGTCACGATGACGGGAAGCATCTGCGGCGTGATGCCCACGGCCACGCTCGTGGCGAACAACAGCGCATCGATGACGTTGCCCTTGGTGGCGGCGTTGATGGCAAAGACCGCCGGCGCCATAACGAGCATGAGGCGCACGAGCAGCATGGAGACGCTCGAGACGCCGCGGTCAAACGCGCTCTTCTCGCCGCGCCCGTTGAGCATCTTGGCGATGCCGCCCAGGTATGTGTCCGAGCCGGTGGCAACGACGAGTGCCATGGCGGTGCCGTTTTGCACGGAGGTGCCGGTAAAGACGATGTTCTTGCAGGCAGACAGCGGCAACGCGGAGCTGTCGGCGCCCTCAATGACAGCTGCGGCAGAGGTCTTCTCGACGGCCTCGCTCTCGCCCGTGAGCGCGGACTCGATCACAAACAGGTCGCGCGCGGTGATGATGCGGGCATCGGCCGGCACCATATCGCCGGCAGAGAGACGGATCACATCGCCGGGGACGAGCTCGTCGAAGGGGATTTCGAGGCGCTCGTCGTCGCGCAGGGCGCAGCAGGTGTTAGAGACCAGGTCCTTGAGGGCCTCGGCCGCATTGCCGCTGCGGGCTTCCTGGATAAACTTCATGCCGCCCGATACCAGCAACATGATGCCGATGACGATGACCGTGGAGGGGTCGCGCTGCGGCTCGGGCACGGCGAGCACGTCGATGTAGAGCGAGACCAGCGCGAGCGCGGCGAGGATGCCGGCGAAGGGGTCAACGAATGCGTCGGCGATGCGGCGCACAAGCGTCTTGGTCGGCGCCTCGATGGTGTTGGGGCCGACGGCGTTCAGGCGCTCGGCGGCATGCTCGGCAGTGAGTCCGTCGGCCGTGGCGTCGAGCAGCACGAGGGCGTCCTCGGCGCTATGGGTGGCGGCGAATATGATGTTCTTGGACATGCCGGCGCGAGCGGCGGGGCGCGCCGTGCGGCGGCGCTTGGAGATGGCTTCGAGTACCGTGGCGGTTTTGAGCATCAGCATAGGGTCCTCCTTGTTGAAGGGAGTTAGCGTACGTGTCGTATTTGCTTCAAAAAACCTAGATGTCGCTCACGTCATGCTTTCAAACCACCACAAAGGGACAGGCACCTTTGTGGTGGTTTTGACGATCGGTTAGTGGCGCTTATGCGTGCGCGGAATCCTCGCGGCGTGCCGAGGGCGACATGCAGGTTTTTCGACTATGGCTGCCTTCCATGGCACACCCCCTTAAGGCCGGGCGCGGCGCGCTTTGGGTATCTCGTACCCGTTTTAATCCGCCCGTATTTTTGATGAGGGGGTTTGCCGTGTCAACCCCTTTGTTTGGAAAACCATTGCCCCTGACAAAGCCTTTACAGAATGCTGAGGCCCCAAAGCGCGCCCGCAACGCGCCTTGCCTGCGCTAAACTGGAAGACACGTACGCGATTACGAGAGGAGCCCGCATGGAGGCTTACAAGCAAGAGTTCATCAAGTTTATGGTCGAGTCCGATGTTCTTAAGTTCGGCAGCTTTACGCTCAAGAGCGGCCGTCAGTCCCCGTTCTTTATGAACGCCGGCGCTTACGTGACGGGCTATCAGCTCAAGAAGCTGGGCGAGTATTACGCCCAGGCCATTCACGATAACTTTGGCGACGACTTCGACGTGCTGTTTGGACCGGCCTACAAGGGCATTCCGCTGGCCGTCGTGACCGCCATTGCCTACCACGAGCTGTACGGCAAGGAGGTCAAGTACTGCTGTGACCGCAAGGAGGCCAAGGACCACGGTGCCGACAAGGGCAACCTTTTGGGCTATGAGCCCCAGGACGGCGACCGCGTGATTATGGTCGAGGATGTCACCACCTCCGGCAAGTCCATCGACGAGACCTACCCCAAGGTCAAGGCTGCTGCCGATGTCGAGATCAAGGGCCTTATCGTTTCCCTCAACCGCATGGAGGTCGGCAAGGGTGGCGTGACCACCGCGCAGAAGGAGATCGAGGCCAAGTACGGTTTCCCCGTCGCGAGCATCGTCTCCATGGCCGAGGTCGTCGAGACCCTCTACAACCACGAGATCGACGGCAAGGTCGTCATCGATGACGAGCTCAAGGCCGCTATCGACGCCTACTACGAGCAGTACGGAGTTAAGTAGGTTACGGCGTTTTACCAAACGCCGTAACCGGCCGACGCTGCGCGGGCCGCATTTGGACAATCTGACGTTCAACTTCAAGGGCGCGACCAGAAGGTCAGCGCCCTTTCGTTTCACGTCACCTTGTCTCAAATGCGGCCCGCTCGCTGTCGTTGCCAAGACATCGGCACTCCCGTTGCTGGCGATGCGGCATCTGGGGACACTCCTGATGTAGTCATTGGGGACGTTCTTAAATGACTACTTAGGATGAGCGTCCAAAATCCGCGCTCGTTCGATTGGCGCATGTCTACGCAGCGTAGGTTGTCGAGCCTGGCCTTCAAATGGATACTGACTGTCGAACCGGTTCACTCCATTTCTTCAATTTGATTGGACAGCCCATGAACCAGACACGGCAAACCAATGCCTCCCATACTTTTTTGGCAGCGCATGCCATTAAGCAGCTGCGCGAAGAGCGCGGCCTCACCCAGCGCGCCCTGGCGGAAAGCCTTGGTGTGACCGATAAAGCCGTCAGCAAGTGGGAATCCGGCCGCGGCCTTCCCGACATTTCCCTCGTTGAGCCTTTGGCCCAGAGACTCGGCATAAGCGTGGCTGAGCTTTTGGCTGGTGACATTCGGGCCAACGCCAACCGTGCAGGCAATATGCTCAAAGGCGTCTTTTACGTTTGCCCTATCTGCGGAAACGTTGTGCACGCGCTCGGAGAAGGCAGCTTTAGCTGCTGTGGCTCCACGATGTTTCCCCAGGAGGCCGAAGAGCCGGACGCGGACCACGCCTTTTCCATCGAGCGCATCGAGGACGATTGGTACGTCACGCTCGATCATCCCATGACCAAGGATCACTACATTAGCTTTGTGGCATATGCGACTATGGACGGCGTCTGCTTTAAGAAGCTCTATCCAGAGCAATCGGTGCAGCCGCGCTTCCATATTACCGGGCGCGGCAGGATATATCTTTACTGCAACCAACACGGGCTCTTTACGTCGCTGACGCCTCGCAAATAACGGCTGTCTATCCGCCCTCCTCATGCGTTTCCCAGGGGACCCAAAATGAGCGTGGATAATCTCCCGGTTTTGGCCTGTGTGCGGGCTCAAAGTGGGAGATTATCCACGCTCGTTATCTGAGTGTCCAAAAATCCACGCTCGTCGTTACTTGAGCCCGGGCAGGCGGGTGTAGGGAAACGACCGCTCGAGGAACTCGGAACAGCGGGCGTAATCTTTGGCAAAGTAGCTGCTGTAGAGCGAATCGAGCACGTATTGCACGGCGATGTGGCTGGCGAACTGCGTGATGCGGTGCGTCATACTCTCGTGGTCGCTCACCATGAGATAGGCGGCAAAGCCGGGGTGAATGCGGGCGCAGTACGGTGTGCCGATGACGATGACCGGGACGCGTCGACTGCTGAGGATCGGCAAGATCTCCCTGAGGTTGGGGGCAAGGCCGCTGTAGGAGATGACAATCGCCACATGGTCGGGGCCCGAGGCGAGCGCCGTACGCACCTGCGCCTCGACGCTGCCGTAGCACGTCGCGCTTTTACCGGCGGAAAGCAAGCGATCGCGGAACATTCCCGCTGGATACAGGTTATGCGAGCCCGTGTAGATGTCCACGGTGTCGGCGCGCATGACGAGCTTGGCGGCGTAGTCGAGCTGTGCGGGGTCGAGCAGTTCCTGCGTTTCGGCCAAGGTGGTCTGGTAGAGCCCCTCCATGCGCTCCATTACCTGTGCGGGGGTGGAGGTGGCATCGAAGGGAAAGTTGATGTCCACGTCGCGCCGATTGCCCGCCTCGGTCGCCTGGCGGATGAGCTCGACCTTGAGGTCTTTGAATCCCTCGAGGCCGAGCTTTTTGCAAAAGCGGTGCACGCTCGCGACCGAAACGTTGGCGCACGCGGCAAATTCCTTAATGGAAAGCCCGCGCACATCCTCGCCCATGGCGAGGGCCGTTTGCCCAAGTTGTTGCTCGGTGGGGGTGAGGCTTTTGCCCTGCGTGATCTTTCGCCTGATATCCATATGGCTCCTATGCGTTTGCGTCGCGATAAACCAATCATAACGATAAATAAAACGTTCGGCTTGGCTGGGAGTTTTGGTCCGCCGGTCTATGAACGACGGACCGCTCGACGCCGTGCGGGCTCAACATGGGGGCACTGTCCTTGTTGGGCCGTTTGCGCCCGGGGCGTTACCCGAGCACACGTACGGGCCCCAAGAGGCCGCTGGGCTCGGAGGGCTCGGTCATGCCGAATATGTCGGGGACGGCGTGATCGAGGGTGTTGATGATGTCGATCGTAAGCGCGTGCTCACCGGCCAAAAGCGCGCCGACCTCAAAGCGGTAAGGCGGACAGATACGGGTGCCGAGGGATTTGCCGTCGAGGGCGACGGTTGCGGTCTCAAAGACCTCGCCAAGGTCGATGACGGTGCTGGTGACCGCTTCGCCCAGGACAAAGGAGGCCTGGTAGCGGAATGTGCCGGCCTTGCCGGGGAACTCGGCCGAGGAAAGGTCGTGCAGGTCTGCAAGCTCAACAGGCTCGCCAAAGGCATCGGTGCCAGGGGCAGAGAAGGCAACCGCCCAGGGCCCGTCGATGCATGCGGCTTCGTCTCCAACGGTTGCCGCGCCGGCGGAACCTGTAGCCCCAAGGACCACGATGCAGCTCTCGTAGGGAGCCAACTCGAGCGTGCCGTCAAAGGCGGCGGGCTCGGTGCCGTTGAGCAGGTCGAGGCGCGCGCCTGCAACGGGTGTGCCGTCGGCAAGCGCAACCTGAGTGGAGATACCCTGCTTGGGATGCTCGTTGACGAGCATCAGATAGCTCTCGCCCGCCCGCTCGTAGCGCAGTGCGCGCAGCCAGGGCTGGGGCTCGGCGCAAACCACGGTCTGCATGCCGGTATTGGCAAGTGTGCCTGCGAGCCCGGTGGTCGCCAGGAGTTTGATGCCGGCGAGCGCGGTTGCATCCAGGGAGGCAAAGCCCTCGCGGCCTGCAGTGTCGCCGTCGTAGCGCTTGTTCGGCAACTTATCCAGCGCGTACACGGCAACGCCCGCGGCTGCGGCGCGCGCGGCAAAGTCGAGCACGGCTCCGCCGACAAACTCGGCTCCGGGCATCACCAGGCAGCGGTATGCCTGGCCGTTCACGCTAAAGCCGCTACCGTCTGCGGCAATTTCAACGGCATAGCGCCCTGCGTCCTCAAATGCCTCTGCTGGCACGATGTCAAAGTCGACCTGCGCGCGCATAAGCTCGGAGGCGGCATGCTGCATAAAGTTCGCCTCGCCTGCCCACTCGGCGTCCGCATGGTAGAGAAGCGCCGCCGGGGTCGTTGCACGCCCGCCGCTCAGCAGACTCGCCGTACGGTTCATGTAGCTCATGAGCTGCCCAAAGTGTGCAAACTGGGGGTTTTGGCCATGCGCATAGAAATGCGGCGGGCAGTCCCAGTCGGGGAAGGCGGCCATGCTAAAGGCATGCGGCACAAACCAATTGACGCCGCGCACCAAAAAATGATCGGCGATCCACTTCATCTCGCGCAGGCCTTCGTGCCATCCAAATGCGCCAAAGACCTCGGCCATGCAGCGCCCCTGCTTTTTGGGGTCGAGGTGTGCTGCCGAGGAGCCCAGCTTGGGCAGCACGTAGTTATAGAACTCGAGGTCCCATACGCCGCGTCCGTAGCTGTGAAGGCCGCGGTCCATGCCGGGCACAAGCTGGTTGATCACGATGTCGACGCCCGCCATGTCCTGACCGCCCACGGCGCGGAAGTAGTGCCCGGCGCCCACGCCCAGGCGCGCGTGGCAGTCCTTGTCTTCGATTACGTGACCGATGTATTGCACGCCGTGCGCGCGGCACCAGTCGCCGAGCTGGTCGCAGAAGCACTCCTTATAGAGGGTACTCGCGATGTCCATATAGACGTGGCGTACATGCGCGCCGGCCGGCTCGCGGTCCCACAGGTGCGGGAGCTCGTCCAGGTAGCGCTCGCCCAGCGCCGTGCGCAGGCGACGCTCAAGCTCGGCCGACCAGGGCAGGGGCGCGGTGGCCTTGCCGATGAGCGTATCCGAGATGCCGTCGGGGCCCGTGGTGCCCTTCTCGTTGGCAAATCCGGGCTCATCGGAGAAAAAGCCCAGGATCGTCTTGCCAAACTCATCGCCCAGATGCTCAAAATGCGGCTCGTAGACAGCATCGATGAGCTGCGCCACCGAGGCGCGGTCGACCATATTGATGTAGTCCTCGTTGTAGGAGGTCTTGCCGCTCGTGAACATCACGCATGCCTGCGTGAGGCCCGCAGGTGCATCGAAGACCAGGCGGCTGGGGTTGCCGTCTGCATCGTCGATTACTCGGTAAGCGACGTCGACGGGGCTGCCGTCCTGCATAAATGTCACGCCGTAGAAGTGCTCGGTTTTGTCGAACATGTTGGCGAGCGCGATGCTTGCGGCGGACGTGGGACCCACGATGTTGAGTGTGCGGTGCGTGAGAACGATCTTGCGGAGCTCGGGCACGGCCTCCTTGACGGCGCCGTTGGCAAAGCCCGTGGGGAAGTGCGCGTCGTCCAAGATCCAGAGCTTAAGGCCCAGCTGCTTGCACTCGTCAATGACAAAGCGCAAGTCGCGCCACCAGCCCTCGCCGCAAAAATCGGGGTGTGGGCGGCTTTCGAGACAGACCTCGTGGATGTCGGCGCCGGCGATCTTTTCCAGATACTCGGCAATGGTCTTATGGCTCTCGCCCTTCATCCACAAAAACGGAAGCACGTGGTTGTCGTATGTGCCCTCGAGCACCTGCTGGTAGTACGCGGTCATGGATCCTCCTTGGCTCGATCGATCTGCTGTATAGCACAGATTATGGACGCGTCGGCGCGTTCTGCTAATATCTGAATCACGACGAACTATGACCAAATCAACGATTGGCAAGCCATGGAGATCGACGAGCTCGAGCGTAGGCTCAGCGAACTGAGCGCCAGTGAGATCGCTTATAAAGACGGCATGGCATTTGATTGGTCGATTATGACCGAGCATGTCGAAATCGACGGATGCCCAGTGCGCAAGATTGGGCAGCCAGGGTTTGCCTACGCCCAGCCCGGCATGCCGCGTGGCCTGACGATAAGGAAAAACTCGCGCTTTAATGCAGTTCCCGAGCACGTGCATGATTACGTGGAGCTGAGCTATGTGTATCGCGGACGCTGCCCGCAGACGGTGGCGGGGGAGAGGCTCGAACTGGGCCGCAACGAGGTGCTTTTGCTCGACGCCCTCTGCCCGCATGCCGTGGCGGCGCTTGGTGAGGACGATATCATGCTGAGCATGACCGTTTCACGCTCTTTTTTGCGCCGGAGCCTCGAGTCGAGCCTCTCGCGCGAGAGCGCGGTCTCGCGGTTTTTGTTCAACGCGCTCAACAGCGAGACGGACCATCGGGGCCATGTCCGTTTTCATTGCGGCGAGAGCCGTCGGATTCGGCGCTACATGCAGGAGATGCTCTGTGAGCTGTATGACCCGAGCCCTAATGGTCCCGAGATCGTCCTGCGTCTGTTTCAGCTGTTTTTGGCCGAGCTCATGGATTGCTACGAGCGCAAGCTGGTGCGCGGCGCGGCGGACGGCGCGGCGGGGCCCACTGCCCTGGTGACGGGAATGCTCGGCTATATCGATCGCGAATTCGCTGCATGCTCCCTCGAGGGGATGGCGGCGGAGTTTGGCTTGAGCCCTAATTATGCGACGGCGCTCCTCAAGCGGCATGTGGGCAAGACCTTTAGGCAGCTTGTGCAGGAGCGACGCCTGGTGCGTGCGGCCGAGCTTCTGCGCGGTGGCGCCACGGCCGGGGCGGCTGCGCATGCGGTGGGCTATGAAAACATGAGCTTCTTCTACCGTAAGTTTCACGACAAGTATGGCTGCACCCCCGCGGCATACCGCCGGTAAGCGCGGGGCGGATCGTCTTCGCTCCTTCGGTGTCAAAAAGTTTCAGCTGCAGCGCTGTTGCAGCGCGCGTCTGCGAAAAGAAGTGTCCAAATCGGCGCCTTCGCCCTGGCCTGGAGCGACTCGGCGGCATACTCGTTTCATCAGCAACACGCATGAGCGAGGAGGCACTTATGGGATTCCCCGAGGGTTTCTATTGGGGTGGCGCTACCGCCGCCAATCAGTTTGAGGGCGCTTGGAACGTGGACGGCCGCGGTCCTTCCGTCGATGACCATTTTTTGGGCGGCAGCTACAAGGAGCCGCGTCAGATTACGATCGACATCGACCCCGACCGCTTCTACCCCAATCATGACGGTATCGACTTCTACCATCACTACGAGGAGGACATCGCACTGTTCGCCGAGATGGGCTTCAACATGTTCCGCATGTCCATCTCTTGGAGCCGCATCTTCCCCAACGGCGACGACGCCGAGCCCAACGAGGCCGGCCTCGCCTTCTACGATCGCGTCTTCGACTGCCTGCGCGCTCACAATATCGAGCCGCTCGTGACCCTGTCGCACTACGAGATGCCCTATCACCTGGTCGAGAAATACAATGGCTGGGCGAGCCGCGAGCTCATCGGCTTCTTTGAGAAGTACTGCCAGACCGTCTTCGACCGCTATCAGGACAAGGTCAAGTTCTGGCTCACCTTCAACGAGATCAACTGCGGCACCCAGGACATTGGTAACCTCTTTGGGACCAGCATGATCCAGGGCTTTGAGGGCCCGGCTTCGGCGGTCCACACCACGCCGCAGGCCCGTATGCAGGCCCTGCATCACCAGTTTGTCGCCAGCGGCCGCGTCGTGCGCTATGCCCACGAGCACTATCCGCAGTTTAAGATGGGCAACATGGACTGCTTCGTCCTCTCCTATGCCGCCACGTGCGATCCGGCCGACGTGTTCGCCACGCAGCAGGAGATGAATACCATGAACTGGTACTGCTCCGACGTGCAGGTGCGCGGCAAGTATCCGTTCTATGCCAAGCGTTTCTGGGCCGAGAATGACGTCGAGCTCGTGATGGAGGACGGCGATCTGCAGGATATCGCCGACGGCAAGGTCGATTTCTACACCTTTAGCTACTACATGTCCGGAACCGTGGGCACCCACAAGGACCACGAGATGACCGAGGGCAACATGACCTTTGGCGGCAAGAACCCCTATCTGGAGTCCACCGACTGGGGCTGGCAGATCGATCCGCTGGGCCTGCGCATCGCCCTCAACGAGATTTACGCCCGCTACGAGATTCCGCTGATGGTGGTCGAGAACGGCATGGGCGCCTACGATGAGGTCGAGGAGGACGGCTCCATCCACGATCCGTATCGTATCGCCTACTTGCGCAGCCACATCAAGGCCATGGGCGAGGCCATTGCCGACGGCGTCGACCTGATCGCCTATACCTGGTGGGGCCCCATCGACCTGGTTTCTGCCGGCACCGGCGAGATGCGCAAGCGCTACGGCTTCATTCACGTCGATAAGTACGACGACGGCACCGGTACCTACGAGCGCCGCCGCAAGGACAGCTTCTACGCCTACCAGAAGATCATCAAGTCCAACGGTGCCGAGGGCCTGGATTAATCGACAATATGAGTGCCACCGGGGAAAAGCGTTGGGATGGGCTCGCGATTCGAGTCCCCACCTTAGCATTTGAACCATTTGGCACTATAATCACCATAGGCATGCGCATAACGTTGCGCTGAATCAAGAGGAGAAAACGTATGGGTCTGTTTGACATGTTCAAGAAGAAGGCTGAGCCCGCGGCTGCCGCTGCTCCGTCCTCCATCTCTGCTTCTGCCGGCGCCGACGTGCTGTGCTCGCCCGTCAAGGGCAAGGTCATCAAGATGGCCGACGTGCCCGATCCCGTCTTTGGCGGCGAGGTTCTGGGCAAGGGCTGCGCCGTGTGGCCCGAGGACGATCTGGTCTACGCTCCCTGCGACGGCAAGGTGACCGTCACCATGGGTCACGCCGTGGGCCTGCAGTCCGATAGCGGCATCGAGGTTCTGGTGCACGTTGGCGTCGATACCGTCAACATGAACGGCGATGGCTTCGAGGGCTTCGTCAAGGCCGACGACGTCGTGAAGGCTGGCCAGCCCATGCTCAAGATTGACCGCGCCAAGATCGCTGCCGCCGGTTACAAGGACTGCGTCGTCGTGGCCGTGTCCAACACCGCCGAGTTTGCCGATGTCGAACTCGCCGTCGAGGCCGACTCCGCTGTCGCCGCCGGTGACGCCATCGTTAAGGTCGTCCGCAAGTAAACTGCGGCATCCAAAGGATGTGCAAAGGTGGTCGGGTTTTCCGGCCACCTTTTTTATTGCACCGTGGGGAAGCGTTTTATTGCACGTTGGGCGGGCTTGCAAACCGTTCGGACGCTAAAACGAACCGACCGCGCCTTCGCGTTGCCGAGGGTGTTCATAAGCGGATAGTATGGGCTTACTTATTACAACGTGCGCCGCGTCTGGGAAGCGCAGTGCCGCTCATTGGGAGGAACAACATGAAAAAGAAGCTGCTGCTTGCGCCCCTCATGGCCGTCTTGGTTGCATGCGTGGTCGTGCTTTCCGGTTGTGGAGGCCCTTCGATCGAGGAACTCATCACCGAGGATCTTACGACTCAGTTTGACGAGGTCAAGAACGGTGGCGACGAGTTCCTTTCTGGTCTGGAGGAGGCTTCGGGCGACGAGTTCGAGCAGTTGGGTATCGATCCCAAGGAGTATGCCAAGACCTATCTCGAAGGCTTTGACTACGAGATCGGCGACGTGACGGTCGACGAGGACAAGGGTGTCGCGACCGCCGAGGTCTCCATCACCTGCAAGTCCATGAACAAGATCGTCGAGGACTTCTCCACCCAGTATCAGGAGAAGGTCGCTGCGCTTGACACGGTTCCTTCCGATGACGAGCTGTACAAGATGGCCGGTCAGGTTATGGTCGATGTGACCAAGGCCACCGAGCCCAGGAAGACCACGGTTATCTTCAAGTACACCTGCAACGACGACGGTGAGTGGTCTGCCGACGACTCCGTCAACTCCGAGATGATGGATGCAATGCTGAGCTAGTTCGTTGCGGCGTTTTACCAAACGCCGCAACTGCTCGACGCTGCAAGCCCGCCAGAGCGGCAATCTGCCTTTCAACTTCGGCGGCATGACCAGAAGGTCAATGCCGCCTCGTTTCAAGGCACCTTGCTCGCTCTGGCGGGCTTTCGCTGTCGTTGCCAAAACAACGGCGTTTCCTTGGCTGGCTTAGGTGGCACTTGTACCTGTGGCGTTGCCATCGCTGCCGAAGATGGCAGTTGGGGATGTTCCTTTTCTGCCGGCAGTTGGGGACACTCCTTGCGCCAGCGTTGCATCGAATGCTCGGGAAAATACGAGCCGGTATTTGGCCGAATAGCGGGTCACGGTTTCCGGATGGCGTGGGTTGCGGAAAGTGCGACCCGGAATATTGCTCTGAAACGGGATGCCGTTTCCCCGACAAGGCTCAACCGGAAAGCGCATCCCATTCTGAGGCGGCAAAACGGGATGCGCTTTCCGCGCGACAGAATCTATCCAGCCGTGTTGAGCGACAGCCCCGCTACTCGCCCAGAATCAGCGCCGAGAGCTCGTCTTGGGTGTCCACCACGTAGTCGGCGCCGGCGGACTCCAGCTCTGCGCGGCCGCGGAAGCCCCAGCTGACACCGGCGCTCTTGAGGCCGGCATTGTGACCGGTCAGGACGTCGACATTGGAATCGCCCACATAGAGTGTGGTTGCCGGGTCGGCGCCTAGCTCTTTCATCACACGCAGCGTAACAGGCGCCTCGGGCTTGGGAGGAAGCGCATCGACGCGGCCCTGCACCAGCGCAAAGCGCTCGGAACCAAAGTATTTCTCGATAAGCGGAGCGGCCGAGACGTGGTCCTTGTTAGTGAGCACGGCAAGCTGCACACCCGCGGCGCGCAGGCGGTCGAGCATCTCGATCGTGCCGGCGTACGGTGCGGTGTGGTCCTCCTTGTGCTCGCCGTAGCAAGCCCTAAACTCGGCAAGCGTCTGCTCAAACATACGGCTGTCGCCCGCGTACTCGGCGGGCATAAAGCGCTCAACCAGCTTGAGCATGCCGTTTCCCACCTTGTAACGGTACTCGTCAACGGCAAACGTGGGCCAGCCGTGCGTCTCGCAGGTATGGTTGCCGGCGGCCGCCAGGTCCTCGAGCGTGTTGAGAATGGTGCCGTCCAGGTCAAAGATCACATGGGAAAAAGCTGCTGCCATGGGTGCTCCTGCCGCTTGAGTTGTAAAACGCACCCCATGATACTGGGCATGCGTGCCGGGCATGTTTGGAATCTGAATATCTTTAATAGCCCTGAGCCTTTGTCGTTAGCAAATCCTCGGCAGCTGTTCTCCCACGAGCATGTCGAGGATGCGGGTCGAGCCCCAGCCGGTGCGTACGCGCACGGCGGGACGGGCGCCCTCGGCAAGTGGCAGCACGCGACCGACGATGGCGGCATTCTCGCCGTAGCGGGCGGCGCGCATGGCGCTCAGCGCGGCATCGGCTTGCTCGGTCGGCACGACGGCAACCATCTTGCCCTCGTTTGCCACCTGCAGCACATCGTAGCCGAGCATCTCGCAGGCGGCCTGCACGTCGGGGCGCACGGGCACGGCATCCTCGTCGACCTCCATGGCAACGCCGCTGGCCTGCGCAAACTCGTTAAGCGTCGAGGCCAGGCCACCGCGCGTGGGGTCGCGGAAGCAGTGTGTGTCGGGTGCTGCGGCAAGCACATCGGCAATCAGGTGGTTGAGCGGCGCGGCATCGCTTTCGATGGTGCTCGAAAACGCCAGGCCCTCGCGTTGGCTCATGATGGCGATGCCGTGGTCGCCGAGTGTGCCCGACACCAGGATGACGTCGCCGGGCCGGCAGTTGGCACCGCTGAGCGTCACGCCTGCGGGCACCTCGCCTACGCCAGCGGTATTGATGTAGACGCCGTCGGCACCGCCACGCTCGACCACCTTGGTGTCGCCGGTGATAATCTTCACGCCTGCCTCATGTGCCGTTTCGGCCATGGTCTGCACAATCTGGCGCAGCTTGTCCATGGGATAGCCCTCTTCGAGGATAAAGCCGCATGAGAGGTAGCGCACATTAGCGCCCGAGGTCGCGACGTCGTTGACGGTTCCGCACACGGCGAGTCGGCCGATATTGCCGCCGGGGAAGAACTGCGGCGAGACTACAAAGCTGTCGGTCGACATGGCGATGCGCCCGCTCGCGGGCAGCGCAGCGACGCCGGCATCGTTGCCCTCGAGCAGTTCGGGCGACCCAAAGGCATCCAAAAAGACCTCATCGATGATGCGTTTCATCATCTGGCCGCCAGAGCCGTGGCCCAACAGGACAGTGCTATCGGTGGCAGTACGGGACATATCGAAAACTCCAATCGTGGGGGGTCGGCAATAGCTGAGTGTGGCAGAATCGATGTTAAGTAAAAGTCAGCGAGCGCCATTCAGGCGAAGTGAGTTGCCTTGAAAGAGGAGGCTGCTGGGCTTTTGCCCGCAGCCGACGATTGAAAGGCAAATCGCTCGCCTGAATGGCGCGCAGCGTCGACCGGTCCGCCGTTCGTTAGAACGGCGGAACCTAACAGCCTCGGTAGCGGAAATATGCTGCACAGCTGCCCTCGGAGCTCACCATGCACGGTCCGACGGGATGTTCGGGCGTACATGCGTGGCCGAACAGCGGGCAGTCGCTCGGCGTGATGGCGCCGCGCAGCACGTCGCCGCAGCGGCACCCACGCGGCTCGACCGTCGTCTCAACGGGCACGTCAAAGCGAGTGCGGGCATCAAAGCGCGAGAACTCGGGGCGGATGGAAAGGCCCGAGTTGGCAATCGGCCCCAGCCCGCGCCACGTGGTGTCGCATGGCTCAAACACCTGCTCGACCAGCTGGCGCGCCACGGGGTTGCCGTCTGCGTTGACGCCACGGCGGTAGGCGTTGTCGATTGCGGGCTGCCCCTCAACAACCATCTGGACCAGCATGCAGATACCTTGCAGGATATCGACCGGCTCAAACCCGGTGACTACGCCGGGGGTCTCGAACTCATCGACCAAAAACCCAAAGGGTGCCAGGCCCGTGATGGTAGCGACGTGTCCCGGAAGGATAAAGCCGTCGATAGTGGTCTCGGGATCGTTGGCGATGGCGCGCAGCGCCGGCGGCGTGGTCTTGTGGGCGCAATAGACCGAGAAGTTCTGGAGTCCGCGTGCATCGGCCTCCAAAATGGCGGCGGCGATGGTGGGCGTCGTGGTCTCAAAGCCGACGCCCATAAAGATGACCGGGCGATCGGGGTTGTGTTCGGCGATATCGAGTGCATCGAGCGGGGAGTACACAATGCGAATATCGCGCCCCGCCGCCTTTTGCGCGGCGAGCGAGGTAGACGACCCGGGCACGCGCATCATGTCGCCAAAGGTGGTGATGATGGCGCCGTCCATCTTGGCGAGCGCGATTGCATGGTCGATATCGCGGTTGGCGGTAACACAGACGGGGCAACCCGGACCGCTCAGCAGTTTGAGCCCGGCAGGCATAATGGAGCGAAAGCCATAGCGACCGATGCTCACGGTATGCGTACCGCAGACTTCCATAAGGTTGATGCTGCGGTTGCCGACAAGCTCATGAATACGATCGATGAGCTCGCGAGCCAGCTTGGGGTCGCGAAATGCCGAAAAGTCGATACCGGAGCGAACCGGCTGCGCCGCCGCCACTAGTATGCCTCGGCCGGGTTAGTGGCGAGCTGGTCCTCTTCGGCCAGCTCGGTCATGGTATTGACGAGCTCGAGTGTCTCTTGGGCTTCCTGCTCGTCGACAATCTGAATGCCAAAGCCGGCGTGCACGAGAATATAGTCGCCTACCTGTGCCGTCGGCACGAGGCGCAGCGAAACGGGGCGCTCGATGCCCATCATGTCGACGGTCGCCTTAAGGTCGTCGTCGCGTTTGACCACTTTACCGGGAACGGCAAGGCACATAATGTTCCCCTTTTATACGTTTTGCGCTGGATAGGCGCCTAATTACCCATCAGTTGATGGTAGCGCTCGCGGGAGTCACGAGCAAACGCGTTACACCTGTGAGACGGCGGCGCGCAGGCTGGCAAAACGCCTATCGCGATGCTGTCTGCGCGAGGCGAGCGCGAGCGATGGCGGCCTGACCGTAGGCGATGCAGCCGTCGTTGACGGGCACAGTATGGGGGACCAAGACGGTAAGACCGGCGTCTTTGAGTTCGTGGGTAAGGAGCTGAAGCAAAAGCCGGTTCATGAACACACCGCCCGAGAGCGCGACGGTGTCGAGGTCTTCACGGACGCAGATCTCGCTTGCGATGCGGGCCGACGCGCGTGCGATGGTGACATGGAAGTCGAGCGCGAGCTTGCCGGCGGGCACGCCGGTCCTGATTCCCTCCAAAAGCGCCTCAAAAAGCGGTCTGGAGTTCAGAACATGGAAGTCGTCCGGACGGGATGATTCGGTTACGGAAAAGCTGGCCATATTGCCGGTGGGGCAGGCACTTTCACTGCTGAACGCGCGCCAGGCGGCGGCTTCGAGTTCTATGGCAGGCTCGCCCTCGTAGGTTGCCTTGTCGCAGATGCCCAGAATTGCTGCCGCGGCATCAAAGAGACGCCCCATGCTGCTGGTGCGCGGGCTGTTGATGCCGTGCTCGATCATGGTGGCTGTCACGCTGCGCGTTTGCTCGTCGAGGCTGCCCAAAAGCCGAGCGGCGCCTGGGTGCTCGAGCAGACCGAGCTCACTGAGCAGGGCAAAGGCGTTGCGGCGGGCGTCGCGCACGGAGGCCGCCCCGCCGGGGAGCGCCCAGGTGAGCAAATGCGCGGCGCGCTCAAAGCCGCCAAGGCCGGCAACAAGAAACTCGCCGCCCCAAATGGTCCCATCGGTGCCGGCGCCGGTGCCGTCAAAGGCGATGCCAAGGACACGCGCGTCGGTTGTAAGCTGGCCTGCGGCGACGGCCTCGGCCATTACGCTCGCGATATGCGCATGATGGTGCTGCACCTCGACGAGCGGCAGATTGTGCTCCCGTGCCTGCTCGCGCGCCCACTGGCTCGATAGATAGCTGGGGTGCAAATCGCAGGCCAAGGCGGCGGGCGCCAAGTCAAAGAGATCTTCCAAGCGCGTGCGCGCGGCGTTCCAGGCATCGAAGGTCTCGCCGTTTTCAACATCGCCGATATGCTGCGACACAAAACAGGTTGCCTCGCCGTTCGTCCCTTCACGCGTGAGCGCAATCGTGGCCTTTTGTTGTGGCCCGCAGGCGAGCACGCAGGACGGAGCGCCGTCGAGCGCCGGCAACGGCAGCGGCTGGGGTGCATATCCGCGAGCGCGGCGCACGGGCATAACGGCGCCGTCGACCACGCGCACCACGGAGTCGTCGTAGCGCGAGAGAATCGCGCGGTCGTTGCCGAGCAGCGCGTCGGCAATACCGGCGGCAACGAGGCGCTCCCAGGCAAGATCGTCATCGGTCTCGATGGGCTCTTCGCTCAGGTTTCCGCTGGTCATGACGAGCGCGTGCATACCGCGGGCTTCTGCCGCGGCAAGCAACAGATGCTGAAGCGGGGTGTAGGGGAGCATAACACCGAGCTCTGGAAGGTCGTGCGCGACGGACGGCGCGAACGCGAGGGCGTCGGGGGAGCCGCCGCTCTCGCAAGCAGCACGTCGGCGCAGCAGCACAATGGGGCGAATGCTGCCGGCCAGCAAGCCGCGTGCAACGTCGTTGACATGGCACAGGCGTTCAGCGTCGGCAAGGTCGCGTACCATAACGGCAAGCGGTTTGTTGCTGCGGCGTTTGCGGCGGCGAAGCTCGGCTACCGCCTGCTCGTTGGAAGCGTCGCATGCCAAGTGAAATCCGCCCAGACCCTTGATGGCGACGATACCGCCACCGGCCAGCAGCTCAACACAGCGGTCGATAATGGCGTCGCTGGTCTCGCGCGTGGTGCCGACGGCCGGCAACGCGGCGGCTTCGTCCGGCTCACCGCCCACGCTCGCTTCGCGCCACGTGATATGCGGCCCGCAATCAAAGCAGGCATCGGGCTGCGCGTGAAAACGCCGGTCGAGTGGGTCGGCATACTCCGCGGCGCATTTGGGACACATGGGAAAACAATCCATCGACGTGGCCGCTCGGTCATACGGCAGCGACCGGATGATGGTAAAGCGCGGTCCGCAGTTGGTACAGTTGATAAAAGGGTAGTGATAGCGCCGATCGGCGGGGTCGAACAACTCGCGCAGACAATCATCGCAGGTGGCGATATCGGGTGAGACGAGCGTCGTGTGCGCGGTCTGGTCCTGCGATGCTACGATGCGAAAACCCTGTTCATTGGCGGTATCCCAACCGTGGGCTGCCAGGTCCACAACCTCGACATACTCTACGCGGGCTGCCGCAGGCGCATGTTCAGAAAGCGCGGCAACAAAAGCATCGAGCGCATCGGCCGGAGCGTGCGCCTCGATATGCACGCCGTCGCCCGCGTTGAGCACCCATCCGCAAATGCCATGCGCCATGGCCTCGCGATACACAAACGGCCGCATGCCAACGCCCTGCACAATGCCCGTCACATGAATATGCACATGCCGCATGCGACACCCCTCATCAAAACCGACCAAAAAGGGACAGGTTTATTTTGGTAGGTAAAACTTCTAAACCTGCCAAAACAAACCTGTCCCTTTTTGGCAGGTGCGCTACAGTCCCAGGCTCTGCTTGGTGGCGGCGCACGTGAGCTCGCCGTGCTTAACGCCGCGCAGGCCCAGCAGACGGTCGGCCAGCTCGTAGACGCGCTCGCCGCGACCCTTGAGCGCCAGAATCTCTAAGCAGTTGTGGTGATCCAGATGCACGTGCATGGTCGATACGATCTCGTCGGTGTAGTCGTGCTGCACTTCGTCCAGACGGCGCGTCAGGTCGCCGGTATGGTGGTCGTAGATCATGGTGAGCGACCCGATAACATGCTCATCGGGCGTGCGCATCTGCTCCTTGGCGATCGAGGCGCGAATCAGGTCGCGCACGGCCTCGGAGCGGTTGGCCACGTCGCCGCGGCGCACGATCTGTTCGTCAAAACGGCGCAGCAGGTCGTCCGGTGCGGTAACCGAAAAGCGGACCAGCTCGGAGCCGGAGCCACTACAGTGGCAGCCTGCGTCACCGTCCGCCCCGTGCGGATGCTCGTGCTCGTACCCGCAGCCGTGCTCGTGTTCGGCCACGTTACACCAGCTTCACGGAGCCGACGGAGTTGTGGTCGGCCTCGATGGCCTCTTCGTAGCCCTCGAGTGCGTCGTGGGCCTCGTGCAGCGCGGCCATGGCTGCCTCGAGCTTGGCGCCGATGCGCTCCATGTCAAAATTCTCGGTCGCATGCAGCAGCTGATGGCTCCACTCGTGAGCGAGCTCGATGGTGTCGTCGACCTGCTTGACGCTCATGGCAAGCTGGCTCATGTTCATTCCAACATCATGCATGGAAAATCTCCTTTTGTATGGGGCAGTTCAGTGGTTCAGATTTTACTACGCTCGCTCTATGCGCTGCTGCATAAGAAAACGGGTACGAGTCTGTGTGACTCGTACCCGTTCACTGGGGGCTGTTTGTAACTACCATACTATCCGTGGTCGCACGCGCCGCACCCGGCAGTCCGGCGAGCGGTGCAAAACCGCTCATGGACGGCGGGCAAGTAACAAGCGTATTACAGATGCTTCTCCAGCAGCGCCTGCAGCCTCGCCTTGGGCAGAGCGCCAACCGAGCGGTCAATCTCCTCGCCGTTCTTAAACACAATCAGCGTGGGGATGCTCATGACGCCATACTTCATGGCCAGGTCCTGGTTGTCGTCGACGTTGCATTTGGCAACGGCAAGCTTGCCCGCCAGCTCATCGGCAACCTCGTCAACGATGGGCGAGAGCGATCGGCAGGGCCCGCACCACGGCGCCCAAAAATCGACCAGCACGGGCAGGCTGTCGTTAACGATGGAATCGAAGTTCTCGGGGGTAATCTGCTTAATGTCAGCCATGGTGACCTCCATAATACGACGCGGCTCGGCCGCGTAAAACTCAGTACGACCGTGCTTATACCCAGCCGCCCGCAAAGCAACCACTCGCGGGCAGCTCTTTTATATAATGGTGGGCACGCAAGCGATTGGAGAGCGCATGTCCACGTCACAAAGCCAGAAAAAAGAAGCCATCGCCCAGGCGGCCGAGCAGGAGCTCACATCGCTTGCGGTCCGTGGCGTGCGCATCGTGGGCAACGCGTGCTCGCCGATCGTGCTGGTCAAAGGCGATTTGGACGAGGCCGAGCGTTCGGGCGGCGAGCTGGCTGCCGGTCCGGACGGTGCTGCGCTGCGCAAGGCGCTTGGGGCCATCGGCTACGCGCCCGAGGATTTTTGCGTGCTGGCAAGCGTCGCCGGCGCAGGCGACGGAGCGGTCGCGGTGGGCGAGACTCTGCCGTGCGAGCTGTTCCGCGAGGCGCTTGAGGCTCTGGATCCCGAGGCGGTGCTGCTGCTCGATAACAGCGCGGCCGATGTCATGCGCGAAACCTACGCCGATATGCTCGTGGCGATTGATGACTTCGACACCGCCATGCTCAAGCCCGGCCTGGTCGCCCATGTGCAGGGCCGCCGCGTGCTCGCGCTCGATGGCTTTGAGGCGGCGCTGACCGACAAAGCGGCCAAGCAGCGCATGTGGGCCTACATCAAGCAGCTGACCCCGGCGGTCGCTCCACTGTAGCGGATCGGCACCGGCGAGCGATTGCCTGGCGGGCGAGGCGCGCCGCGAGATCGGCGCCGTACTTCTACATCACAGCGCGCAGCTCAAACCGATCGCCGTTAATGCGGAACTGGCAGTTGCCGTTCATGCGCTCCACGGCAAGTTTGATGCTCTTGGTTCCAAAGCCGTGGCCCGCATGCCGGGTCACGGGCATGCCGTCGACCATGCGCGGCGCGCGGTCAAACGTGTTGGAAACTAACAGCAACAGCTGGCCGTCCTCAAGTCGCAGGTCAAGGTCGACGAATCGCTTTCCTTGGGGTGCGGCGCTTGCGGCGGTGATAGCGTTTTCCAAGGCATTTGAGAGCACGCTAAACAGGTCGGCGTCACCTACGTGGACGGTTTCGGGTACGGCGGCGCGCAGGTTGGCGGTAATGCCGTTTCTATTGATATCCGAGTTGAATGACGAAAGCGCAATGTTTACGGTCTCGTTGGCGCAGAAGCGGCGTACGGCGGTGCGGTCGCCGGCTTCGCAGAGTTCGTCGATGCGTTTGAGCGCCTCGTCGGTGTGGCCCTCCTCAATTAAAGCGGCCAGGCCGCGTAGGAAGTGGCGCATATCGTGGCGAAGAACCGACAGCTCGCGCCCAGATTGACGCCAAGCCTCGAGCTCTTTGATGGCGGCGCTGTCGCGGGTTTCGAGCATCCAGCGCTCTCGCTCGGCGGTTTCCTTTTCTTCGTATTCGCGCAGGTAAACGGCAAGAAACATAAGATAGAAGGCACAGAGCGCAAATGCCAAAAACTCAACCGTCACCACCGAGCCCGAGTGGAACAGCGTGGTGTAGACGTTGGTGGCATAGTCAAAGACGTAATAGACGAGCGGCAGGATTAATAGGATGCCCAGCTCGGTGGGGCTTTTAATCGCCAGGCGGGGTCCAATGTCGCCGGCCCAATGCAGCAGGACGGCAAAGACGCCGAGCGTGGTAGCGATGCGTGCCAGATAGTACGCGATCTGCGAATCGGTTGCGGCAAAGGCGGCGATGCCCATCCAGTTGCTGAACTGACAGCTCAGATAGGCGCTGGTGACGCCCAATGCCGCGAGCAGCGGGCTCAGACGGTAGCGCGCACACAGGTAGACGGTAAGCGGCAGGTGCACGACGAGCGGATAGACCTGACGGGCAAAAAGCTCTCCGCCAACGACGTTGGCGATCGAAAAGGCAGCGCCGGTTGCGGCTCCGACCCCCACCAACTCGAGTGCATGGCGTCGATTGATTTCGATACCGCACAGCGCCGCCGAAGCAAAGACGCCAAAGAGTAGCGTTGTGGCGTGGTGGATTGCCCAAAGGACCATTTCGACCGAGGAGATCATCAGCGCCTCCCGCCCTCGAAGCGCACCGCAAAGTAGGCGTCTTGGAACCCCTGCTTGCTGCTGCGCGACAGCGGAATGCACACGCCGGAGCGCATGACGATGTCCGTGCGATCGAAGTGGTCGATGTTGCGCAAGTTGACCTGGTAGCTACGGTGGCATTTAAAGAAGGTGGCATTTTGCGCCAAACGGTCCTCGACGCTGCGGAACGACTCGAGTGCCTCGATATCGCGTCCGTCGCGCAGGTGGAAGACCACGTGCTTGTTGCGCGCCTCGGCATATTCGATGTCGGACAGGCGCAGGGCGTGGTAGCCAAAGGACGTTTTGATCACGAGCTCGTCGGTTGCCGCCGGGCGCATGCTCGAAAGTTCGTCGAGTAACTGCGCCAGGCGTTCGTAAGTCACGGGCTTGAGCAGATAGTCGAAGGCGCGGACCTCGTAGGACTCCAGTGCAAACTCGGGCGACGAGGTAAGGAACACCAGGCGCACGGCGGTGTCGGCCTGGCGCAATTCGCGTGCGGTGTCCATGCCGTTGACGAGCGGCATGATCATGTCGAGCAGGATGATGTCGGCGCGCGACGCGGCATGGCGCGCCAGCAGGTCCTCGCCGCGCGTAACGAGCGCAACATCGACCGCCGTGCCCGTATCGCTCGACCAACGGTCGATCATCCGGTGCAGTCTATCTAGAAAAGCGACGTCATCGTCGCAGGCAATAATCTTGAGCATTCGGGCCCCCTTAGTAGTTCGATTTTGCCACATTGGGCGCGTGCCGCTCGCGGGGGAGCGCCCGTTCGTGCCTCATGGTGCGCAACTCGCGCCGAGCGGTATTGCGGTGGCGAAAGATGCCTCCTGCGCTATCGAGAGCTCGGCTATCCTCAGCTTGCCAGTTCGAAAATGGACCTGCCGCATGATTGAATCTTTATTTTAACTTTACACCTAGGTTTACAGCTGTCTTGTCAGCTGTAAACCTAGGTGTCATACTAAAGCCACAAGATTCGCCAAAAGAGAGGGGCCTTGATGGCACAGAGCGCGAACATGGATGCATCGGAGCTTGCACGCGACATTGCGGCCGGCCTGGCATCGGCAACGACGGCAACGGAGCGCGCGGCATTGGTGCCCGCAGAGCTCGTCGAGGCCATTCAGCAACTTAAAACCCAGCGCGACGCGGTGATCCTGGCACACTATTACGTGGCGCCCGAGGTCCAGGCTGTGGCCGATTACGTCGGCGACAGCTTCTACCTGGCTAAGCTCGCCAAAAGCCTGCCGCAGCAGACCATCGTGCTGTGCGGCGTGGAGTTTATGGGCGAGAGCGCCAAGCTGCTCAACCCCACCAAGACCGTGCTGCTGCCCGAGCCGGGCGCGGACTGCCCCATGGCTCATATGGTCAAGCGCGAGACGGTCGACGCGGCGCGCGCCGAGTACGGCGACGACCTGGCCGTGGTCTGCTACGTCAACTCCACGGTCGAGATCAAGAGCTGGAGCGACGTGTGCGTCACCAGCTCCAACGCCGTCAAGATCGTGTCCGAGCTGCCGCAGCAGCATATCCTGTTCATTCCCGACCAAAACCTCGGCCGCTTCGTAGCCGAGCAGGTGCCGCAAAAGCACGTCATTCTCAACAACGGCTACTGCCCGCGCCATCACATCATCACCGTCGAGCAGATTGTCGACGCGACGGAGGCCCACCCCGACGCGCTCGTGCTGACGCATCCTGAGTGCAAGGCCGACGTCTTGGCCGAGGCCGACTACATCGGCTCCACCGCCGGCATCATCAAGTACGCCGAGGAGTCGGACGCCAGCGAGTTCATTATCGTGACGGTCCGCGGCGTGCTTTACGAGCTCGAGCGCCGCTGCCAGGGCACCGGCAAGAAGTTCTACTTCCCCGCGGTGCAGCCCACCTGCGTCAACATGGATCTCATCACGCTCGAAAAGCTCGTGCGCTGCCTGGAGACGGGCGAGGGCGAGGTGCAGATTGGCGTGTCGGACGAGGCCGCCGATCAGGCCAAGCTCACGCTCGACCGCATGCTCGAGTACGCAGCGCGCTAGAACAATGCGGCATGAGGGACGGTCCCTTATGTCACATTCAAGGGAGAGGATTCCTGTGGAAACCAAACAATACCCCGATATGGAGTGCGACGTCGTTATTGCCGGCTGCGGCGTAGCGGGCCTGTATGCGGCTCTCAACCTGCCGACGAGCATGCGCGTGATCATGCTCTCCAAGGGCGCTGTCGACGAGTGCGATTCGATGCTCGCGCAGGGCGGCATTTGCGTGCTGCCCGAGGGCTCGGACTACGATGCCTTCTTTGAGGACACCATGCACGCCGGCCACTACGAGAACCGCCGCGAGAGCGTCGACATCATGATCCGCTCGAGCCGCTCGGTCATCAACGACCTGCTGGCGATGGGCGTGGACTTTGAGCGCAAGGCCGACGGCAGCCTCGACTTTACCCGCGAGGGCGCGCACAGCCGTCCGCGCATCGCCTTCCATGCCGATATCACCGGCAAGGAGATCACGACCAAGCTGCTTCAGGCCGTTCGCAAACTGGATAACGTGCAGATTTTGGAGCACGTGGCCATGACCGACATCCTGACGGGCGAGCGTGACGGCGCCACGGTGTGTGCCGGTGTCGTCGCCGTTCCCGTGGACGAGGACAACTCGGTTCGTCCCGCCGACGAGTTGGTAAATGCCGCCGAGGGCGCGCATGCCGGCGAGCCGTTTAAGATCCATGCCCGTCACACGCTGTGGGCAACGGGCGGCATCGGCGGCGTATACGACCACTCGACCAACTATCCACAGCTCACGGGCGATGCCTGCTACATCGCTCAGGAGCATGGCATTAAGATGGAGCACCTGGACTACGTGCAGATCCACCCCACGGGACTGTTCTCGCCGCAGCCAGGCCGCACCTTTCTGATCAGCGAGAGCTGCCGCGGCGAGGGCGCAATTTTGCTCAACGCCGCCGGCGAGCGCTTTACCGACGAGTTGCAGCCGCGCGATGTGGTCGCCGCCGCTATTCGCGAGCAGATGAAGCAGGACGGTACCGAGCACGAGTGGCTGAGCTTTGCCCCCGTCGAGCGCGATGTGGTGACCGGGCACTTTGCCAACATTCGCGCACGCTGCTTGGAGGACGGCCGCGACATCTTGGACGAGCCCATTCCCGTTACGCCCACGCAGCACTACTTTATGGGCGGCGTGTGGGTCGACAAGGACGGCCGCACCTCGATGCCCGAGCTCTACGCCGCGGGCGAGACGGCTTGCAACGGCGTTCACGGCAAGAATCGCCTTGCATCAAACAGCCTGCTCGAGGCGCTGGTCTGGGGTCGTCGCGCCGCGTGGTACATGCGTACCGGCGAGTCGCTGGCCGTGGAGCAGGCGGGCGATCCCGCGCTCGATGGCCGTCATCGCGCCCTGAGCGCCGACACCCTGGCAATCGATGATTTGGCCCGTGCTGCCGGCACGCAGGCCGTGGAGGAGTAGACCATGAATCCCATTACCATGAAGCTCGTCGTCGATGATCTGATTTTGCAGGCTCTGCGCGAGGACATTACCTTTGAGGACGTGAGCACGGCGAGCGTGTGCCCCACGGCGCGTCCCGCCACGGTGGAGCTTATCGCCAAGGCCGATGGCATCATCGCGGGCTTGGATGTGTTCGCCCGCACCTTTGAGCTGCTGGATTCGCAGAGCTCGGTGCTGTTTGATGTTGCCGACGGTGACGAGGTGCACGCCGGCGACCACGTGGGCCAGGTGCGCGGCGATGCGCGCGTGCTGCTTTCGGGCGAGCGCGTGGCGCTCAACTACCTGCAGCGCATGAGCGGTATCGCTACCTATACGCACAGAATGGCAGCGGCGCTCGAGGGTACCAAGACCGTGCTCGTCGACACACGCAAGACCACGCCGGGCATGCGCGTTTTCGAGAAGGCGGCGGTCGAGATCGGCGGCGGCAGCAACCATCGCTACAACCTGTCGACAGCCGTCATGCTCAAGGACAACCACATCGATGCCGCCGGTGGCGTGACGCGCGCGATCGAGATGGCGCGCGCCCACGCGTCGTTTACCACGACGGTCGAGATTGAGTGCGAGAACCTGGACATGGTGCGCGAGGCCGTGGAAGCCGGCGCCGACATCATCATGTTCGACAACATGACCCACGACGACATGGCTGCCGCGATTGAGCTTATCGATGGCCGCGCCAAGACCGAGTGCTCGGGCAACGTGGACGCCAGCAACATTCGCGCCCTGGCCGATCTGGGTGTCGACTATATTAGCTCGGGCGCCCTGACGCACTCTGCGCCGATCCTCGACCTCTCGCTTAAGCACCTGCGTCTGCTGGACGGTAAATAATGAACGCCCGCGAGCGTCGCCGTGCCATCATGGGCGTGCTCGAAGGAGCCAAGGAGCCCGTTTCGGGCAGCGCACTTGCCCGCGAGGTTGGCGTGAGCCGTCAGGTCGTGGTTCAGGATATTGCCCTGTTGCGTGCCGATGGGCACGATATCGTGGCGACCAACCGCGGCTACGTGCTGCAGGAAGCCGCGAGTAGCCCCGCCGTGCCCACGCGTCTTGTTAAGGTGCGCCACGGCGTGGAGCAGGCGGGCGACGAGCTTACGAGTATCGTCGACGCGGGTGGCGCCGTGCTCAACGTGATCGTCAACCATCGTGTGTACGGCAAAATCACGGCCGACCTGGACATCCGCAATCGTCGCGATGTTGAGCGCTACCTGCACGATATCGAGAGCGGCAAGAGCTTCCCGCTGCTGACGGTGACCAGCGGCTATCACTTCCATCGCATTGCGGCAGAGGATGAGCAAACCCTCGACGAGATCGAGGCCATGCTCAAGGAGAAAGGCTACCTAGCCGATTTAATGCCCTACGAGGATGATTTGTCCTAGCCCGACACCGTCCCCAATTAGCTGCCCGCACATGCAAAAGGAGGCCTCCGCGGCGATGCGGAGGCCTCCTTTTTTGTGCACGGTGTACTTTTGAGTGTGCAAGTGGGGGAGTTGTTACTCCTCGACGATCTCGGTGATCGCGCCAGCGGGGCAAGCGTCCTGGCAAGCGCCACAGGCGACGCAGGAGTCCTCGTCGGCGACGGTAGCGACGTCCTGGAGCTCCAGAACGCCAGCGGGGCAGGAGTCGACGCAAACGCCACAAGCGATGCACTCGTCGGCATCAATTACGGGATGAGCCATGGTAGTTTCCTCTCTGTTGACCGACGCTACAGGCGATGCGCGCCGGTTTGATTCGGGCAAAAACATACCACGGGAGCGACCGTTTGCAATACCCTCTGGCCGGCATCTTCATACCGTTCGCCGAGTATGCCAAGGTTTACTAAAAAACGCGCAGGTGGGGCCGTTGAGCTGCGCAAATGTTAGCTATAGGTGACTTGTAATATTGACCTATTGAGCGCGCCTGAGGAAAGGGCATCCCGTTATTTTGCCGAAAACCGGGTCGCAGTTTCCGGTTGGACCCGCTAGCGGAAACTGCGTCCCGGAATCGGTGCTCAAACTGGGATGTAGCTTCCGGTTGAGCCTTCAAGAGGAAACCGCATCCCAGAATCCACGCTCAAACCGGGACGAGCTTTCCGCAAGGCAGCCCCAGGCGCCCCCGGACGCAAACCTCAGTCATCTCTACATAGATCTCAGTAGATTTGCCGAGAACTCAAATAGCGCTTCTACCTGCGATTTTGCGAACCTAAACTCTCGGAGATAAGAAATCTTATATGAATTGACTTAGATTTTGTATATTCCAGCCCATAAGGGGATACACTACATCCTGAAAGACAAGCCGAAGCGCCGCGCGACAGACCGTCGAGGCGACGCGAACGCAAAAGAGAGAGGGAATTTCTAATGAGTAAGATTCTTGGTATCGACCTTGGTACTACTAACTCCGCCATGGCCGTTCTCGAGGGCGGTTCTCCGACCATTATCGTGAACGCCGAGGGCGACCGCACCACCCCGTCTGTCGTGGGCTTCCGTGCCGACGGCGACCGCGTCGTGGGTAAGGCCGCTAAGAACCAGGCTGTCACCAACCCCAAGAACACCGTGTTCTCCATCAAGCGCTTCATGGGCCGCAAGTACTCCGAGTGCACCTCCGAGATCAAGACCGTGCCGTACGAGGTCAAGGAGGGCCAGGGTGGCCGTGCCGTCGTCGACATCGAGGGCAAGGACTACACCGCCGAGCAGGTGAGCGCTATGACGCTCGCAAAGATGAAGGCCGACGCCGAGAAGTATCTGGGCGAGACCGTCACCGACGCCGTCATCACCGTCCCGGCCTACTTCAACGACGCCCAGCGTCAGGCCACCAAGGATGCCGGTAAGATCGCCGGCCTCAACGTCAAGCGTATCGTCAACGAGCCGACCGCTGCTGCTCTGGCCTATGGCCTGGACAAGCAGGGCACCGACCAGCGCATTCTGGTCTTCGACCTGGGCGGCGGCACCTTCGACGTCTCCATCCTCGACCTCGCCGACGGCGTGTTTGAGGTTCTGTCCACCTCGGGCGACAACCACCTGGGCGGCGACGACTGGGATCAGCGCGTCATCGACTGGATGGCCGATAAGTTTCAGCAGGAGAACGGTGTCGACCTGCGTCAGGACCCCATGGCCCTGCAGCGTCTGAAGGAGGCCGCCGAGAACGCCAAGAAGGAGCTCTCCGCAGCCCAGCAGTCCACCATCAACCTGCCGTTCATCACCATGAACCAGTCCGGCCCGCTGCACCTCAACTACACGCTGACCCGCGCCGAGTTCGAGAAGATCACCCGCGACCTGCTCGAGCGCTGCAAGCAGCCTGTCACCAACGCCCTGCGCGACGCCAAGCTTAAGCTCTCCGATCTGACCGAGGTCATCCTCGTCGGCGGCTCCACCCGTATGCCCGCCGTCCAGGATCTGGTCAAGACCATGACCGGCAAGCAGCCCAACATGTCCGTGAACCCCGACGAGGTCGTTGCCGACGGCGCCGCCGTCCAGGGTGGCGTGCTCACCGGCGACGTCGAGGGCATCCTGCTGCTCGACGTTACCCCGCTGTCGCTGGGCGTCGAGACCATGGGCGGCATCATGACCAAGATGATCGACCGCAACACCACGATCCCGACCTCCAAGACCGAGGTCTACTCCACCGCTGCCGACAACCAGACCAGCGTCGAGATCAACGTGCTCCAGGGCGAGCGCGAGCTTGCCCGCGACAACAAGTCGCTCGGTAAGTTCCAGCTGACCGGCATCCCGGCTGCCCGCCGCGGCGTGCCGCAGATCGAGGTTACCTTCGACATCGACGCCAACGGCATCGTCAAGGTCTCCGCTAAGGACAAGGGCACCGGCAAGGAGCAGCAGATCACCATCTCCGGCTCCACCGCTCTGTCTGACGACGAGGTCGATCGCATGGTCAAGGACGCCGAGGCTCATGCCGAGGAGGACAAGAAGCAGAAGGAAGAGGTCGAGGTCCGCAACCAAACCGACAGCCTGTGCTACTCCACCGAGCAGACCCTCAACGAGCTGGGCGACAAGGTTTCCGCCGATGTGAAGTCCAAGGCCGAGGCCGCTATCGCCGACGCCAAGAAGGCGCTCGAGGGCTCTGACGTCGAGGCCATCAAGGCCGCTGGCGAGTCCCTGCAGTCCGTGGCCTACGAGCTGGCTCAGGTTGTCTACGCCGACGCTCAGCAGCAGACCGACGGCGCCGCCGGTGCCCAGCCTGCCGACGATGACGTTGTCGACGCCGACTACGAGGTTGTGGACGACGAGGACAAGTAATCATGTCCGCCCGTAAAGCTCGCACGGAGGCGGCTGCCGCTGGCGCCGCCCCCGTTGACTCTGAGGAGAAGGACGTGAAGATTCCCGTAGAGGCCGCAGACGATACCGAGGCCAACGAGGCCGAGGCCGCCGAGGCTGCCGAGAACCAGGTAGAGGATTCCAACAAGGAGGCGACGATGACCGAGGACGAGATGGTGGAAGCTGCTATCCGCGCCGGTGAGGAAGCCGCCGACAACGACTTTAAGCTCAAGTTCGAGCAGGCCCAGAAGGAGCTTGCCGACGTGCGCAGCGAGCTCGATGCTGCGGCAGAGGCTCAGAAGGCCGCCGAGGACAAGGCAAAGGACGCCACCGAGCGCACCGCCCGTCTACAGGCCGACTGGGAGAACTTCCGTCGCCGCACTGCTAACGAGCGCATCGCCGAGCGCGAGCGCGCGACCGAGAAACTCGTCACTGCGCTGCTGCCAGTGATCGACGATATCGAGCGTGCAATCGACCATGCCCGTAGCCAGGAGCTTTCCGACGACTTTAAGCAGTTCGTCGATGGCGTCGATGCGGTGCATGCCAAGCTGCTCGATGTGTTTGCGCGCGAGGGCGTTGAGCCCATCGACCCCAAGGGCGAGGCGTTCGATCCGCTCGAGCACCAGGCTGTGGGTCGCGTCGAGGACGCATCGCAGTACGACGAGACCGTCAACGACGTGTACCAGAAGGGCTACCGCATGGCGGACCGCATCCTGCGCTCCGCGATGGTGACGGTGACCTACGGTGGCGAGAAGCGCCCCGCACCGGAGCCCGAAGCGGCGCCCGAGGATGCTGCGGCCGATACGGCCGAGAGCACCGAGGAGTAATTGAGAAGGGCCCCGGGGCAACACCCGGGGCCCTTTCTGGCCTAGTGCCATATGACAGTATGAGCCGCCGCCCGTTGAGCGGTGGATGAAACAGGAGAGGAGCTACGATGGCTGCAGGCAAAACCTTCTATGACATCCTGGGCGTATCCAAGAGCGCCTCCGACAAAGAGATCAAGAGCGCGTTTCGCAAGCTCGCGCAAAAATACCACCCCGATGCCGGCGGCGACGAGGCCAAGTTCAAGGAGATTAGCGAGGCTTACGAGACGCTTTCGGACGAGAAGAAGCGCAAAGAGTACGACCAGATGCTCATGTTCGGCGGCATGCCGGGCGCGGGCGGCGCGTATGGCGGCGGCTACGGTGCCGGCGCGGGCGCCAGCGGCTGGGGCGATATCTTCGACAGCATCTTTAGCGGCAACGGCGCTTGGGGCAGCGATTGGGGCTCGGGCTTTGCCGGGGCTGCGGGTAATGCCGGTGCCGGTGCGGGCCGCAGCCGTGCTCGCAAGGGCGGCGACCTGTCGCTGACTGTCGACGTGACGGCCGAGGACGCGTTTCGCGGCGTGACGCACAAGGTCACCTATCGCATTCCCTCGACGGGCGAGCAGCAAACCATTACGGTCTCGGTTCCCGCAGGTGCGGTCGACGGCGGCAAACTACGCTACAAGCGTCGCGGCGAGTATGGCGTTGCCGGCGGCGAGCGCGGCGACCTGGTCGTGACCACGCATGTGGAGGAGCATCCGCTGTTTAAGCGCAAAGGCGCCGACGTGACCATGGAGGTACCGGTCTCGGTCTACGAGGCGGCGCTCGGCTGCACGGTGGACGTGCCCACGCCCGGCGGCGCGACGGTTCGTCTGAAGGTGCCGGCGGGCACCCAGACGGGCAAGAAGTTCCGCTTTAAGGAGATGGGCGCGCCCGATGTTAAGCACCGTGGCCGCACGGGCGCGCTGCTCGTCGAGATCAAGGTGCAGGTTCCCACGAACCTGTCCGACGATGAACGCGATGCCATGACCAAGCTGCGCGAGGCCGACACGCGCGACTATCGCGAGAAGGTCAATCGTTACAAGGCGACGTACTAGGGCGGTCGCGGCGCACGCCCACGCCCGCGGGCTTATGATGGACGATAACGAGACGGAAAGGGGTCAGGTAGCATGGCCGAGGACAATAGGAACAAACCGCTGTACATGATCAGCGTGGCGGCCGAGCTGACCGGCATGCACCCGCAGACTCTGCGCGTCTACGAGTCCAAGGGCTTGGTGAACCCCCAGCGCTCGGGCGGCAACACGCGTCTGTATTCGCGTGCCGATATCGAGCGCCTGGAGCTCATCAACCAGCTGACTGACGAGGGCATCAACCTTGCCGGCGTGGTGCGCATCCTCGATATGAAGGAGCGTGCCGAGGAGCGCGAGCGCGAGAACGAAAAGCTCCGCGCCCGCGTGCGCCAGCTCGAGGACGAGCTGCACGAGTATAAGATGCAGAAGAAGATCACCGCCCTGGCCCCGCGCGACGGCTCGGTCAACCCCGAGCAAGTCATGCGCAAACTGCTGGGCACGGGCGGCGACCTGTAGGCACTCATTGGGGACAGACTTAAATGAGTACCTGCAGAATGAGAGTGGATAATCTCCCGTTTTTTGCCTGTTTGCAGGCTCAAAGTGGGAGACTATCCACTCTCGTCATTTGAGCGTCTAAGTCTGCCTCCCCAGGACCTAACTCGTCCTCTGCTTTACTGAGATAAAGTGAACGCAGAGATTCGTAACCCACTCGCAACCGTTCTATGGCACGATATTGAACGAATGTATGCTATGCGCCCAAATCTTTTGGGCAGAGTGGGAGACAGTATGGTCAAGCTGTACGAGGACGGCATCTACCTGCGCGGCGGCAGCGAGGTTGTGCCTGCGGCCGAGGCTGCCGAGCGCGGTATTACGCAGACACCCGAGGATGCCAAGCGCGGCACCATCGCGTATTCGATCCTCCAGGCACACAATACGTCGGGCGACCCCGAGGCACTCAAGATTCGCTTCGATGCCATGGCGAGCCACGACATCACCTTTGTCGGCATCATCCAGACGGCGCGCGCTTCGGGCATGGAGCAGTTCCCGCTGCCTTACGTGCTCACCAACTGCCATAACTCGCTGTGCGCCGTGGGCGGCACCATCAATGAGGACGACCACGTCTTTGGCCTTTCCGCAGCCAAGAAGTACGGCGGCATCTTCGTTCCGCCGCACATCGCCGTCATCCACTCCTTTATGCGCGAGAACTTCGCCGGTTGCGGCAAGATGATCCTGGGTTCCGACTCGCACACCCGCTATGGTGCCCTGGGTACCATAGCCGTGGGCGAGGGCGGCGGCGAGTTGGCAAAGCAGCTGCTGCGCGACACCTACGATGTCGCCTATCCCGGCGTCGTGGCCATCTACCTCACGGGCGCCCCGCGCCCCGGCGTCGGCCCGCACGACGTGGCGCTCGCCATCATTCGCGCCGTCTTTGCCAAGGGCTACGTCAAGAACAATGTCATGGAGTTTGTGGGCCCGGGCATCGCGAGCATGACGACCGACTACCGCAACGGCGTTGACGTCATGACCACCGAGACTACCTGCCTGTCGAGCATCTGGGCCACCGACGAGGACACGCACGCGTTTTTGACCATGCACGGCCGCGGCGACGACTATCGCGAGCTCAAGCCCGCCGATGTCGCCTACTACGACGGTTGCGTCGAGGTCGACCTGTCGAGCATCAAGCCCATGATCGCACTGCCGTTCCATCCTTCCAACGGCTTTGAGATCGACGAGCTCAACGAGAACCTCGAGGACATCCTGCACGAGGTGGAGCTCGAGGCCGCCAAGATCGGCGAGGGCAAGACGCACTTTAGCCTGCTCGACAAGATCGTCGACGGCAAGCTGCACGTGCAGCAGGGCGTTATCGCCGGCTGCTCGGGCGGCAACTATGACTCCGTGGTCCAGGCTGCCCGCGTGCTCAAGGGCGCCAATACCGGCTGCGGCGAGTTCTCGCTGTCGGTCTATCCCACGAGCCAGCCCGTGGCGCTCGAACTTACACGCCGCGGCTACATCTACGACCTCATGGAGGCCGGCGCAATCGTGCGCACGGCATTCTGCGGCCCGTGCTTCGGCGCCGGCGACACGCCCGCCAACAACGGCCTTTCGATCCGTCACACCACGCGCAACTTCCCCAACCGCGAGGGTTCCAAGCCGGGTAATGGCCAGCTGAGCGCCGTGGCCCTGATGGACGCCCGCTCCATTGCGGCAACGGCTGCCAACGGCGGCGTCCTGACGCCGGCGACCGACCTGCCCGAGGACACTTGGGACGAGGCCTGCGAGTACACCTTTGACGACGCGCCGTACAAGAAGCGCGTGTACTGGGGCTTTGGCAAGGCGGAGCCTGCCGACGAGCTGGTCGAAGGCCCCAACATCAAGCCGTGGCCCGCGATGGAGCCGCTCGGCGACGACATCCTGCTCAAGGTTTGCTCCAAGATCATGGACCCGGTCACCACGACCGACGAGCTCATTCCCTCGGGCGAGACGAGCTCCTTCCGCTCCAACCCGCTGGGCCTGGCTGAGTTTACGCTGAGCCGCCGCGACCCGGCCTACGTGGGTCGCTCCAAGGAGGTCGACGCTGTGGAGAAGCGTCGCGTTGCCGGCGAGTCCGCGGGCGACCTGGCGGCGTTCGATGCCGAGCTTGCCGGTGTGTTTGAGGCGCTGGCCGGCGCGGGTGTCGCGGCCGATGCCAAGGCGACCGAGTTCGGTTCCATGATTTACGCCAAGAAGCCTGGCGACGGCAGCGCCCGCGAGCAGGCCGCGAGCTGCCAGCGCGTAATTGGCGGCCTGGCCAACATCGTCCACGAGTACGCCACCAAGCGCTATCGCTCCAACGTGATGAACTGGGGCATGGTGCCCTTCCAGATGGAGGCCGAGCCCAACTTTGAGGTGGGCGATTACGTCTTTGTGCCGGGTATCCGTGCCGCGCTCGATGGCGACCTGAAGGACATCGCCGCCTACGTGGTGCGCGCCGATGGTGCGGTCGAGCAGATTGAGCTCTACATTGCCGATATGACGGCAGAGGAGCGTGCCATCGTCAAGGCCGGCTGCCTGATCAACTACAACAAGTTCAAGGCCGCTGCCGAGTAGCGCACTTAATTGTCCGCCCGGGGCTTACCCTTTCCCGCCCGCTCACGCGCTTCGCGAGGGCCGCGTTCGGGAAAGGGTAAGCCCCGGGCTACATTTCTGCGTTCTCGTTGGGTCTTGAGGGACGCTAATAAATAGACTTGCTTGATGCCGCCTCTGTTATCGGGGCGGCTTCTTTTTGTTGAAAACCACCACAAAGGGGGCAGGCACCTTTGTGGTGGTGGGGACGAGCTCGATGCTGTTGTGATCGTTGAGCGGCATGTTAATGGGCGGCTCTACAGAATTTCATCTGGGCTGGCGGGTTTGGTTGTTTTGGGGATGCCGAGTTTGGATGACGCGAAATCGTCAACATTGTCCTTAATTCCGTCTTTGGTGTAGACAGTGACCATATAGGTGCTGTGTCCGAATTCGCCCTTGTCGCGTGTTGCCCAGGCATCCCAGTAGGCGGCCCCGTTTCGCCCTTTGATTTTTCCGACACGGCGGAGTTCTGTTCGCTTTAATTTCTGGTTGCTATAGATGGTTCGACCGGCCTCCTCGGTGAGCCCGCACTGTCCAAGCATCTTGTCGAGGACTTGGTTCATGTGGCGCTCATCGGTGTTTGGTGCGTAGTCGTAGGCGAGGGTGATGAAGTCGAGTGGCTGGTCGTCGATTAGATAGTTTAGCGTCTGAGGTCCAAGGCAGAAATAGGGGGAGCATCCGTCGATCTGACCGAGCAGTGGCAACTTTGACTGCCAACTTCCGGTGGGAATTCCATCTTCGTAAAACACGCCGCGACAGATAAAGGAGAGCGAGGTGGCACGCGAGCCGGCGTCGACCATTCCGCATAAATCGAAGGGCGAGGTGATACCAAGGGAAAAGGGCGTGATGACGATAAGGAAGAGCATCACGATGGGTATGGCGAGAATGGCGATGACGTTGCGACCGGTGGAATGAGGCGGCTTCATATGCGCTCCTCGAGACAAAGATCTGTTGAGGATAGGCAGAAATGGATATGTTCAGAGAGCAATTCAAGTTTAATCTCATTGCGCGAGATGGTCGACCGTTAGCGTCGAAAACCACCACAAAGGTGCCTGTCCCCTTTGTGGTGGTGAGGAGCGCGCGGCTTCTTTTGGTAATAGTGTTAGCTGGCGGTATCATTAGTGCAGGTGGCGAAGGTTTGCATTGTGGGGTGTTTTGCCGTGAGCCGTTCTGCCCGTATTGGATTGATTGTCTTGGCGCTTGCGATCGCTGTGGTTGGCGCGGGCGCTGTCGGTATGGCATTTCTACCTGCTGCGGTGACGGAGCCGGTGGTCAAGCCTGTGACTCAATCTGTCGAACTTCTGACCGGCGACGACAAGCCCGAGACCATTACCGTTGATTTTGATGAGCAGCCGGCTGTGCTGGGTATTAGCAATTATCCGCGTATTCAGCTTGGGGCCATGCGCTATACCACGGATACAAGCCTGATCGATAGGGCGTCCGAGCTACTCAAGGGCAAAACATTTAAGCGTTGGTACGGATATGCGTCCTATCGGGCAAAAGCGAACGACATGGTTGGCGGATGCCACTCGTCCATCGAGCTGGACACTGCAAACGGCGCAAAGTTATGTGATGTCTCGTACGATCCGGGCTACGAGGGCAATGAGGGTCCGGGCATCTACATCATGGACGGCGATGTCGCCTATGTCATGGAGGGCGACCAGACCGAGCTCAACGATTTTATGGGTCAGTGTATCCAAGATGCCTATAAACAGACCTGCTTGCCTGACCCGCAGACTGCACGCGATAGTGGGTCTGCCCGTACATGGCTGTTCGAGGATGAGATGCCCTGGACCGTCGAATCGGGAAGTACGGGTTCGGCGAAGGAGTAGAGACCGCGACCACCACAAAGGTGCCTGTCCTCTTTGTGGTGGTTTTCGGTCTGTCTCGATCTGTAACATCTAGGATCAAAAATGGCTGCTAGATGTTACAGATCGAGACGGTAGCGCGCCTGGGCAGCGGCGGGCTGACATCTCAGTACCCTATCCGTAATTCACTCAGAAAATCTTATATATAGAGACTTAGATTTGTGTATAAGATCGCGTAAAGCTGGCAACAATACTTCTCGAACAACGTGAAGCCGCCCCGTAGGGCGGCCGCCCCAAGAGAGGTGATTCCATGAGAATCGATAAGCTAGCAATGACGTCGCGCGAGGCGCTGCAGACCGCCATGAGCACGGCTGCCGATGCACAGGCCGGCGCGGTGGAGCCGATCCACCTGCTGTCTGCCCTGCTCGGTGCCGGCGAGCGCAATATCTCCGTGATCATCGAGCGCATCGGTGCCGACCCGGCTCAGCTCGCACGCTCCACACAAGATGCCATCGACCATGCGCCCAAGGTGTCGGGCGAGGGTCAGCAGATGGGCCTGTCCAACGAGCTCGTTCGCGTGATCGAGAAGGCCGAGAAAAAGGCCACCAAGATGGGCGACAGCTTTGTGGTGACCGAGCATCTGCTGATGGCACTTGCCGAGGACAAGGGTGAGGCGGGTCGCGTGCTGCGTGACGCCGGCGTGACCAAGGAGCGCATCGAGCAAGTCTACGAGGAACTGCGCGGCGATGACCGCGTGACGTCTGCCGAGGACAAGACGCAGTTTGAGGCGTTGGAGCAGTACGGTCGCAACATCTGCGATCTGGCTCGCGCCGGCAAGCTCGACCCGGTCATCGGCCGTACCGACGAGATCCGTCGTACTATTCAGGTTCTGTCCCGCCGCACCAAGAACAACCCCGTGCTTATCGGCGAGCCGGGCGTCGGCAAGACGGCCATCGTCGAGGGCATTGCTCAGCGAATCGTGGCCGGCGACGTACCGAGCACCCTGCGCGACCGCGACCTCATCGAGCTCGACATGAGCGCGCTGGTCGCCGGCGCCAAGTACCGCGGCGAGTTCGAGGACCGCTTGAAGGCCGTGCTCAAGGAAGTGCAAAAATCCGAAGGCAAGGTCATCCTGTTCATCGATGAGCTTCACACCATTGTGGGCGCGGGTGCCACCGAGGGCTCCATGGACGCCGGCAACATCCTCAAGCCGGCGCTTGCTCGCGGCGATCTGCACGCGATCGGCGCGACCACGCTCGACGAATACCGCAAGTACATCGAGAAGGACGCGGCGCTTGCCCGTCGTTTCCAGACCGTGATGGTCAGCGAGCCTACCGTCGAGGATACCATCTCGATCCTGCGTGGCCTCAAGGAGAAGTACGAGATCTTCCACGGCGTGCATATCACCGATAGCGCGCTCGTGGCGGCCGCCGACCTCTCCGATCGCTACATTGCCGACCGTTTTCTGCCCGACAAGGCCATCGACCTGGTCGATGAGGCCGCAAGCCGCTTGCGCATGGAGCTCGACAGCATGCCGGTCGAGATCGACGCCACCACGCGTCAGCTCACCCAGCTGCAGATCGAGGAACAGGCGCTCATGAAGGAGACCGATGACGCCTCCAAGGAGCGTCTGGAGGCCCTGCGCCAAGAGATTGCCGAGGTCCAGGAAAAGCTCAACGTGCAAAAGGCCGGCTGGCTCAACCAGAAGAACGCCATCGACCACGTGCAGGAGCTGAAAAGTCAGCTCGATGAGGCCAAGAGTGAGGAGGAGCGCGCGACGCGCAACGGCGATCTGCGCCGTGCGTCCGAGCTGCGCTATTCCGTGATCCCGGGTCTGCAGCAGCAGATTCAGGAGTCCGAGGCCGCGCTCGAGGCGCAAAAGGAGCAGGACGGCGAGGGCCTCAACGAACAGGTGACCTCCGACGAGATCGCCGAAGTCGTGAGCGCCTGGACCGGCGTGCCCGTGTCCAAGATGATGCAGGGAGAGCTCGACAAACTGAAGGGCTTGGAGGGTGAGCTGCATAAGCGCGTCATCGGCCAGGACGAGGCGGTCTCCGCTGTCGCCGCGGCCGTGCGTCGCAGCCGTGCGGGCCTCTCCGATCCGGACAAGCCCATCGGCAGCTTCTTCTTCCTGGGCCCCACCGGCGTAGGCAAGACCGAGCTCGCCAAGGCGCTGGCCGAGTGTCTGTTCGATGATGAGCGCGCGCTCGTGCGTATCGACATGTCCGAGTACATGGAGAAGTTCAGCGTCCAGCGTCTGATCGGTGCGCCCCCGGGATATGTGGGCTACGACGAGGGCGGCCAGCTCACCGAGGCCGTGCGCCGTCGTCCGTACTCCGTGATCTTGCTCGACGAGATGGAAAAGGCTCACCCGGATGTCTTTAACGTGCTGCTGCAGGTGCTCGACGACGGCCGTCTGACCGACGGTCAGGGTCGCCAGGTGTCCTTCAAGAACACGATCATTATCATGACGTCTAACGTGGGCTCCAAGGCTATCGCCGATCTGTCCGGTAAGGACGAGGAGGAGATGCGCCATCAGGTCGACGTCGCCATGGCTCAGACCTTCCGCCCCGAGTTCCTCAACCGTATCGACGATATCGTAGTGTTCCATCCGCTCGGTATGGCGCAGATTGAGAAGATCGTCGACATCCAACTCGCCGACGTCCGCGCGCGCCTGGCCAAGGAGCGCATGACGCTTGCCATCACCCCGGCGGCTAAGCAGATGCTCGCCGTGGGCGGCCTGGACCCGGTCTTTGGCGCCCGTCCGCTCAAGCGTCTGGTTCAGCGCGAGGTCGTGGATGCCATCGCCGCCGCCATCATCGACGGCACGGTGCGCGAGGGCGATCAGGTGACGGTCGATGTCGATAAGGACGGCGGGTTTACCGTCGTGTGCGACAACACGCCGGCGGCCACCTACGAGGTCCCTGACGCCGAGTAGATTTTGGGCCATGCCTTAAAATCTACCTTTAGAGCCAAACGCCAAGGGCGGCGGATCCGATTGGGTCCGCCGCCCTTTTTCGTGCGACAATCGATGGTGTTGAACGTGAGTACATGGCAAGGAGCTATGCAGATGATGGACAAGAACAAAACGAACACGCCGGCGACCGATGCCGTACCCGCCGCACCCAAGCCTGCGCCTAAGTCGGCACCCAAGCCGCGCGATCCCTACATCCGTGCCGAGAACGAGGACGACGACGGTTACGACCCCTACAGCGACCGACGCCCCGAGCGCGAGCCGCTGTTCGAAGCCGACCCCTGGCGTTAAGTAGCTCATTTGGGACGGGGCTTTTTTAGCTACTTTTGCCCCCTCCCGCCTGCCTGATGATTTTTCTGGGACGGGGATTTAATAATCATTCGGTACAAAATGATTATTAAATCCCCGTCCCAGAAAAATCATTCTCTCGAGCTTGGTGGCTCCTCAGCCGTTCGACATCCTCCGGGAGACCAGTAACAGAAAAATTTGCTTACCAATTAATCAAGATACGCATAAATCTTGCTCTCCTGCTAATCAAGAATCGATATAATCTTGATTAGCATATAAGCAAGATTGGAGAATCATGGCATTCAACGACTTGGTGGCCCAGAAAATAAAGGACTTTGAGCAACAAGGAGTTCCACAGGTCTTTGAGCGCGACCTTGATCTGGGAAACCCGCAGGAACCCAAGCGCGACAACATCGTAAATGTGATTGTGGGAGCCCGTCGTTGTGGAAAGACGTATCGCCTGTATCAGGAGATGCAGCGGCTTCAGGGTCAAGGTATCGACCTTGACCGGATGCTTTATTTCAATTGTGAGGATGAGCGCTTGCGTCCGTATGAGCCGTCGCTGCTAGCGGACGTGCTCGATACATTCTATGCGCTATATCCTGCTGCTCGAACCGAGGGTGCCTACATTTTCTTCGATGAAATCCAGGAAATTTCCGAATGGGGTGCGTTTCTGCGGCGTGTGGTCGATACGGAGAAAGCGACCGTCTACGTGACGGGATCTTCTTCTAAGATGCTGTCCTCGGAACTTAAGAGCGAGTTCAGGGGCCGCTCTCTTGTGCGAGAGCTGTTTCCGTTGAGTTTTTCGGAATACGTCCGATATAAGACGGGGAGCGTTCCTGAGCCGGATGCACCCTTTTCATCGAGCGATGCAGCACTGCTTCGACATCATCTGATCGGATATCTTGAGCGAGGGGGATTCATCGCGACGCTAGAGCAGACGCCCGCGGATGCGATTCAGCTGCTACAGGAATATGCGTCGCGAACGGTCGCCATGGACGTCGTTGAGCGCTACGACATCAAGAACCCCCGTTTGGCTTCACTGTTCCTGACGCGGTGTATGGCATCTTCGGCACGAGAGCTGTCAGTGAACAAGGTGTACAACGAGTTCAAAAGTAGGCAGATACCCGTCAGTCGTAATTCGCTCGGCGACTTACTTGAGTATTACGAGGACGCCTACCTGTTGTTTTCGGTGCCGGAGTTCACGCGCTCACTTGCAAATAATGCGCGGTCCGCATCTAAAGTCTACGCTGTCGATCCTGCGATGTTCGGAGCATTCTCTCCCGCATCGGCATTTGATCAGGGCCAGAGGCTCGAGACTGCGGTGTTCAATGCGCTCAGAAGAAGGACTCCAGCCGTGCGGTCCGGTTCGGTCTGCCGCCTGCTGATCAAAGAGAAGAATAAAAGCCATGAGGTGGACTTTGTGGCCGGGGATGCGCTTCTTATGCAGGCTTATGGCCTGATTCAGGTGAGTACGGATATGGCAAGCGAGAAAACGCGCGAGCGCGAAATTGCCGCGCTTGATGCCTCGATGGCCCAATTCGATCTTGGTGAGTCGACAATCGTTACCATGGATGAGCAGGCCGATATTCCATGTGAGCGCGGTGTGGTACACGTTGTGCCCGCATGGAAGTGGCTTCTTGCCTAATCATTTATTGATCTGTGGTAGCTAATTTGGGACGGGGGCTTTTTAGCTACCCTCTGCTCTGCCCAACAGCAAAGTCGAAACAACATCAAGGGTAGCTAAAAAAGCCCCGTCCCAAATTAGCTACCCTGGGTGCTGTGGTCCGCTAGTCCTGGGCCTTGATGCTCGGCAGGAGAATCTGGGCGAGATAGTCGCTCTCGAGTTTGGTCGCGGCGTCGGCTTTGCCGTCTTTGCCGACCAGTACGTTCTTGATCTGGCTATAGGTGTAGCGGTTGCCGGTCGTGAGCTCGACAAGCTCAATGGCCGAGTCCATGGGGTAGGTCGACACGGGATTCTGCGTCCGTCCGTTGATGGTCTGGGGCACCACGTACGGATAGACGGGACCGCTGGCGTAGACGGTATAACCGTTGCCTAGGTTGGCCGCGCCCAAAACCGTATCGCCCTCATCGGGCGTAAAGCTCTCGCCCTCGCGCACCGCGACGAGCGTCACAATCGGCGTATCGCTGTCGCCGGCAAGATAGATGCATAGCGTGCTGCCATTTTGCCAAGTCTCGACCTCGCCGTACCATTCGACGGGGATATCGAGCTGGTAGAGGTCGGTTGCCTTGTGACGGGCGTCGGCATCACGGGCTGCCTGTGCCTTTTGCGCGCTCACGGCATTGACGGCGGCGTCGCGCCGCGCGGTTGCCGCCTGCTGGAGCACCTTGGCGGTGGCGGCGGAGCTCGCGCCTCCCTCCTCGGCATATTTGGCGGCGGCATCGATCTGGTCGTCGGTTACCGTGTCGGCCGAAGGCACCTTGAGCTTAAAGGCGGCCTGGGCACTCAAATCCTGCCCATCGCTCTTAATGGTGACCTGCGCCTTGGTGGTCGGCACGGTATAGACGGTGCCGTCGGACGCGATGGGGGAGGCGGCAATGGAGAGCGTGTAGTTACCGGGCAGCAGTTTGATGCCACGGCCATGCTCGTCAACATAGAGTGTTTCGCTTACGGAGGATCCGTCCACGTCCTGACCGCTCACCTGCACGGGGATCTTTGAGCCGGTGGAGCAGTCGAGCCCAGCGGCATGTACGCCAATTTGCACTGACATCATCGTGTGCGCATTGGCGGCGGCAACGGCGGCCTGCTCTTGCTGATATCCGTTCCAAGCCGCATAGCCCGCGCCGCCGGCGACGAGCGCGACGGCCACGACGCCGGCAACCATCAGATTGCGGCGCTTGGGCGACATTTTGCGATGGCGAACCTCAGCTTCGTGCGCCGAGGGAACGGACGGCAGGGGGATATCTCCCATGGCGATGGTCTCGTCCACGGCAGGCGCGGAGCCCAGGCCGGGAAGCTCGCGGGTGAGCGAGTCGTCGGCAGGCAAGCTGCCAAGCAGGACGGTCTCTTCTCCCGAGTCGGATTCCGGCTGGTCATCGTCCTTGCTATCGTCCTCTTCGGCTTCGGCCTCGTCAGGAGCGTCTTTGGCGTCGCTGTCTTCGTGCGCCTCGTCCTGCGTGTCGACGGCCGAATCGCTAAACGAGAGCTCGTCTAGCGCAATCCGGTCAAGGCTCTCCAGGGCCTCGGCACATGCTTCCGCATCCTGGGCCGCATCCTCGCGGCCACACATCTCATCGCTCATATATCCCCCAATGCAATATCGGCTCAACACTGTACCCAAAAATGGAGCCATATAAAGCGAATGCGAAATATAAGATCCGATTTAACCCGAGCACATCGTTCAGCCGCATCCTCGCGGCAGCAAAAAGCCCCCGGAACGCGAACGAATCACATTCCGGGGGCTCTGCAATGCGTTGAGTTGCGCGGAGCCGGCTACGCCGCTTCGTGCTCAAACGATGTTTGCGTCAGGCACGTTACTCGGCGTGCGCGTAATCCACCTTGGCGCGGCGAGCGGTGGCCTTCTCCCAATCGCTGGTGCCCTCAAAGACATCCTGCTTGTAGGGATTGCGGCCGAGCTTCTTGGCGCGGTAGGCGATGTAGATGATCGCGGCGACGTTGGCGACCAGTGCGGCGATCGAGACCGCGGTAGCGGCGCCGGGGTCGAGCGTGGAGTGGGTCACAAAGATGGACTCCTCCTGGAAGTAAGGGAACACCTGGGCAAACATGCACCAAATAGCAAGCGTAAAGGCGCGGTTCTGGATCCAGCCGCCCTTGTTCCAGATAAAGGCGGCGACGGTGGGCGCCAGCAGCAGCGCAAAGCCGCAGAACCAGGAGTGGGTGGGCAGGCAGTTGTAGGTGTAGCAGAAGTTCCAGATGTCGTAGGCGATGATGTAGACCCAGGTCATGTCGGGCCACAGCATGTCGGTCTTGTCCTCGGAGGCGTAGACGCTCCACCAACCGGTCATGCAGAAGATGTTGATGATACCGGCGATGCCGTTGAACACGTTGTTCCAGCCGGCCAGCTGCGTGGCACCTTCGGAAGTGACCCAGGTGGACTCGCCCAGGACAAAGAAGTGATAGGCGCTCTCGAAGTCGGACACGACGGCGATCATGATGTTGATGGCGACGATCACAAACGGCCATGCGCGGAACCAATGCGCCTTGCCGATCTTGCCCCACTGGTACTTAATGGCGATGAAGCCCCAGCAACCGGCCAGCGCCGCGTATACCTTGGCGTAGTGGAACCAACTGTTCTGATACACGTGGGTGGGGTTGGTGAGCGCCCACTCGGCACCCTGCGAAACGCCGATGGCGATGGCGACGCAGTAGATGGTCATGGCAAGCGGAGCTACGCCAAAGATGATGGCCGCGCCCAGCTTGGTGCGGCGGCCGACCTCGTTGAGCACGATCAGGCCAATAAAGACCATCGCCCAGCCGACCCAGTGGATAGGGTATCGCTACCCCAAACATCGAACAGCATGCTGCTCTCCTTTCACACGCCCGCGGCCCCTCTTCCGATCGCGGGCAGTTTGGCCAAATGTCGTCAGTTCTGGGGCTTGCGCTCCGGATACTTGGCGGTATAGCCCTCGATGTGGAGTGTCGAGGCGATGATTTCCTTGACCGTCTCGTCGGGCACATCGGGGTGCGTGCGGATATACATCAACAGTCCCATGATGAGGGTGTAGAACGTCTCGTAGACATGGTCGATGCGCAGCTCATGATGGGCGACAAAGTCAACCACGGTGGTGTCGCAAATGTATTGCGCCACGCGCTGGACCACGTTGTGCAGAAAGCCGCCGTAGAGTGCGCCACTGCTCGAGGTGAGTGTACTCGGCAGCTCGTGGCCGCTGGCGACCAGGCGCTTAAAGAGCGGGGCAATGGTGTCGAGTGCGCCCTCGATATCACCGGCGATGCGGCTGGCATTCCACTGCTCGAGCTCGGCGATAAAGCCGTCGATCGCCTCGTCCATAACGGCGGTGACGGCGGCGTCCATATCGGCAAAGTAGTGGTAGAACAGCGAACGCGTACAGCCGGCTCGCTTGGTCACGGCCGAGACGGATAGATGTGACACGCCCAGCTCGGAGCTCACGTCGCGCACGGCGGCGAGAATCTCGCGACGGCGCTCGTCGCCCGTCAGGCGCTTTGCCGCGCTGTCGGGTGCGGGGACGGTGTCGGCAACAGAGATATTCGCCGTGTTATCGCTCATACGTTTGCCGCCTTTCATCCGTTTGGGCCCGACCGTTCGCCTAACAGTCTTGAATATTGTTGACGGTTCGTCAATACTATTTTTGACACAATGTCAACAATAGTGGGTGAACGGCATGGGGGCATGCCCGGCCTGCAAAAAAAGAGGGGTGCCGCGGCCTCGCCGGGCTGTGGCAAGAGAAGGGACAACCATGATTCTCAACGGACCGGGAATTAGCTACACCGAGCCCGATATCGGTTCGGAGTTCGTGCCGCCGCTGCCGGAGCATCCGCGCGAGGCCATCGTCAAACTGTGCGAGCACTGCACCAACCGTCTGCTGCATCGCGACGAGCTGCTGGGCTACGAGTACTGGTCGTTTGCCGAGGCCGCAACCGACGAGCAGGCCGAAGTGCTCTGCAAGATGAAGATGCGCCGTCCCTATACGCTGCCCGAGATGGTCAAGCTCACCGGCATGCCCGAGGCAGATATCGAGAAGATGCTCGACGACATGAGCTACACGGGTCTGCTCGAGTACAACTGGGAAAACCCCGAGCGCGCCAAGCAGTGGGTGCTGCCCATGCTGGTGCCGGGTTCTGCCGAGTTCCTCAACATGCGCGTGAGCCAGCTCGAGGAACACCCGGTCTACGCCAAGTTCTTTGAACAGGCATCCAAAGGCCCGCTGTCCCGCGCCACACCGATGGTGCCGCCCGGAGGCGCCGGCATCGGCATGCACGTCATTCCGGTCGAGAAGGCCATTGACGCCGCGAGCACCTCGGTGCCGATCGAGCATATCGAGCATTGGCTCGACAAATACGATGGCAAATATGCCGCTAGCACCTGCAGCTGCCGCGCGAGCCGTCGCGTGATGGGTGAGGGCTGCGCCGACGACCCCGCCGACTGGTGCATCGCCGTGGGCGATATGGCCGACTACGTGGTCGAGACCGATCGTGGCCATTACGTGACCCGCGACGAGGTTTACGACATCTTGCGCCAGGCCGAGGACAACGGCTTTGTGCACCAGATCACCAACATCGACGGCGAGAACAAGATCTTCGCCATCTGCAACTGCAACGTCAACGTGTGCTACGCCCTGCGCACCTCGCAGCTGTTCAACACACCCAACCTGTCGCGCTCGGCCTATGTCGCCAAGGTCGAGAAGGACAAGTGCGTGGCCTGCGGTCGCTGCGTTGAGGTGTGTCCGGCCGGCGCCGCCAAGCTGGGCCAGAAGCTCTGCAGCAAAAAGGCGGGAGGACAGGTGCCCGAGTATCCGCGCCAGGAGCTGCCCGATGCCACCAAGTGGGACCACACCAAGTGGTCGCCCAACTACCGCAACGACAACCGCATCGAGACGCATGAGTCCGGCACCGCGCCCTGCAAGACGGCCTGCCCCGCGCACGTTGCCGTTCAGGGCTATCTGAAGCTCGCGGCGCAGGGTCGCTATGACGAGGCGCTGGCGCTCATCAAGCGCGAGAACCCGCTGCCCGCTATCTGCGGCCGTGTGTGCAACCGCCGCTGCGAGGATGCCTGCACCCGCGGCCGTGTGGACGCCGCCGTGGCTATCGACGAGGTCAAGAAGTTTATCGCCCAGCGCGATCTGGATGCCGCGACTCGCTATGTCCCACCTGTGGTGACCCCGACGCGTGCCGGCGGCTTCGACCAGAAGATCGCCATCATCGGCGCCGGTCCGGCCGGTCTGTCCTGCGCCTTCTATCTGGCCGAGAAGGGCTACAAGCCCGTCGTGTTCGAGAAAAACGAGCGCCCGGGCGGCATGCTCACCTACGGCATTCCCAGCTTTAAGCTGCAGAAGGATGTTATCGAGGCCGAGGTCGAGGTCATTCGCCTGATGGGTGCCGAGTTCCGCTATGGCGTGGAAGTCGGTCGCGACGTGACGCTCGACGAGCTGCGCGCGCAGGGCTTTAAGGCCTTCTACGTGGCCATTGGCTGCCAGGGCGGCCGCCTTGCCGGCATTCCGGGCGAGGATGCCGAGGATGTGACCGTGGCCGTCGACTTCCTTCGCGAGGTTAACAGCGGCAAGATCGACGCGCTGCCCGGGCGCACCATCGTGGTGGGCGGCGGCAACGTGGCCATCGACGTCGCGCGCAACGCCTGCCGTCTGGGTTCCGAGCACGTTGAGATGTTCTGCCTGGAGAGCGAGGCCCAGATGCCTGCCAGCGAGGAGGAGCGTCGCGAGGCCATTGAGGACGGCGCGCACATTAGCTGCGGCTGGGGCCCCAAGGAGATTCACCTGGACGAGGCCGGTCGTGTGTGCGGTATCACCTTCAAGCGCTGCACGCGTGTCTTTGACGACGAGGGCCGTTTTGCGCCCGAGTATGACGAGAACGACTTGCGCCGTGTCGATGCCGACCGTGTCGTCATGTCGATTGGCCAGTCCATTGTGTGGGGCGACCTGCTGGCTGGCTCCAAGGTGGAGCTCGGCCGCAGCCAGGGTGCCCTTGCCGATCCGCAGACGTACCAGACCGCCGAGCCCGACATCTTTGTGGGCGGCGACGTCTACACCGGTCCCAGCTTTGCTATCGACGCCATCGCCGCCGGTCACGAGGCCGCCGTGTCCATCCATCGCTTTGTGCAGCCGGGCTCCACGCTCACCATCGGCCGCAACCAGCGCCGCTACACCGCGCTTGACCGCGACGATGTTGTGATTGAGAGCTATGACAACGCAAGCCGCGAGGTGGCACGTGTCGACCGCGAGCGCGAGAAGGCTGCGCCCTTTAGCGAGTACGTTGAGACCTTTACCGAGGAGCAGGTGCGCGCCGAGACCGCTCGCTGCTTGGGCTGCGGCGCCTCGATCGTCGACCCCAACAAGTGCATCGGCTGCGGCCTGTGCACCACCAAGTGCGCGTTTGACGCCATCCATCTGGATCGCGACCGCCCCGAGTGCTCCACGATGGTCAAATACGAGCAAAAGCTCCCCAGCCTCGGCAAGTACGCTTTGAAGCGTGCGATCAAAATCAAATTTGGGAAGAAATAAAAAACGCAACAAACAAGAGAACGGCGTAGAGAACGGTTGGACAGCGAGCGAGTCCCAGGCGTGGCGAGGTGCCTTGAAAGAGGAGGGCATAGGGCTTTTGCCCATGCCCGACGATTGAAAGGCAGATCGTCCGTCTGGGGCTCGCGCAGCGTCAAGTCGACCGCCGTTCGTTAGAACGGCGGAAGAAAAAGTGCATGAATTAGGAATCGTCTATCACATCATTCGCGATGTCGAGAATGTGGCGCGCGCCAATGGCGTGAGTCGCGTTTCGAGCGTGACGCTGCTCCTGGGCGAGGTCTCGGGCGTCGTTCCCGATCTGCTGCTTGATGCTTGGCGCTGGGCGGCAGATAAAAAGCCTATCACGCAGGGCGCGGAGCTTATTGTGGAGCCTGTCGAGGCCGTGACGCATTGCGAGGCGTGCGGCTGCGACTACGCGACGGTCGAGCACGGCAAGACCTGCCCCCATTGCGGTAGCGGCGAGACCTATCTGCTGCAGGGCCAGGAGGTCATGATCAAGCAGATCGAGACCCCCGACGAGGACCCGACAGACGCTGCCCCCGACGGCCTATCCGATGCCCCCGATGCCGTCGACGCCGCCAACCCCCTCCACATCGCCTAACTTAGTCGTTGGGGACGTTCTTAAACGACTAGTCATTAAAGAACGTCCCTAACGACTACTTTGCTAGAGCATATTTCTTACCATTAGTCAAGCACCATCTGTTTAAACGAAATAGCCTCAACGCGAGCACATTTGTGTCTGTTTAAAACCGGCAATAATGAACAGCGTGCTCAATTCGGTCATGTAAATAGATCAGCTATCAATCCTCAGCAGCAAATCAGCCAAAATACTGGAATGTAATCAGCTTGTAACAAAACAAGACGTTTAAACAAATAATGCTACCTTTTGCAGTTTTTCAAACAATTCTGCTGTATTTGCAGCTATACTCCATAACTGTCGTGTAGGAAATACGTAGACAAAAAGGAGGTTATGTGATGGTAAGTATTGTTCTTGCTAGCCATGGTGACTTGGCGGCTGGAATCAAGCAGACGGGCTCGATGGTCTTTGGCGATCAGCCGTCTGTTGCCGTGGTCTCGCTCGAGCCGAGCATGGGCCCCGACGACTTCCGTGCCAAGGTCGAGGAAGCAATCGCTTCCTTCGAAGACCAGGAGCAGGTGCTCTTCCTCGTTGATCTGTGGGGCGGCACGCCGTTCAACCAGATCAGCGGGCTCATCGAGGGTCACGATTCCTGGGCTATCGTCACCGGTGTCAACCTGCCTATGCTCATCGAGGCATATTCGCAGCGCTTTGACGCAAAGAACACTGCACATGCGATCGCAAAACATCTCGTGACTGAGGCTAAGGCTGGCGTGCGCGTCAAGCCCGAGTCTCTGGAGCCCGAGGAGAAGAAGCCGGCTGCGGCCGCCGCTGCTCCTGCAGGCGCCATCCCTCCGGGAACGGTCATCGGCGACGGGCACATCAAGATTGCCCACGTCCGTATCGACACCCGTCTGCTGCATGGTCAGGTGGCCACCACGTGGACCAAGCAGATCAACCCCAACCGCATCATCGTGGTTTCCGACGGCGTTGCTCACGACGAGCTCCGCAAGACCATGATCGAGCAGGCTGCCCCTCCGGGAGTCCATGCCAACGTCGTTCCCATCAAGAAGATGGCCGAGGTCGTCAAGGACACGCGCTTTGGTGACACCAAGGCCATGCTGCTCTTCGAGAACCCGCAGGATCTGCTCAAGGCCATCGAGGCCGGCGTCGACATCAAGGAAGTCAACATCGGTTCCATGGCTCACTCCAAGGGCAAGGTCGTCGTCACCAACGCCGTCGCTATGGGCGATGACGACGTTAAGACTCTCGAGGCTCTCAAGGCCAAGGGCGTCAAGTTCGAGGTCCGCAAGGTTCCTTCGGATTCCTCCGAGGATCTCGACGCCATGTTGAAGAAAGCTAAGGCCGAACTGGCCGCTCAAGCATAGTAAAGGAGGGTCCGATACATGTCTGCAATCACTATTCTGCTTGTTGCGATTGTCGCGTTGCTTGCCGGTATGGAAGGCATTCTGGATGAGTTCCAGTTCCATCAGCCGCTCGTGGCATGCACGCTTATCGGTCTCGTAACCGGTCACCTTCAGGAGGGCATCCTCCTGGGCGGTTCGCTCCAGATGATGGCCCTTGGCTGGGCTAACGTCGGCGCCGCTGTCGCGCCTGACGCCGCTCTGGCCTCGGTCGCTTCTTCGATCATCATGGTGCTCGCCCTCAACGGTGGCGCCACCGATTCGGCCAAGGCCGTTACCACCGCTATCGCCGTCGCCGTCCCGCTGTCGGTCGCTGGTCTGTTCCTGACCATGATCTGCCGTACCATTGCTACCGCTATCGCTCACGCCATGGACGGTTGCGCCGAGAAGGGCGACTTCTCCGGCATCGAGCGCTGGCAGTATGCTGCCATCCTCATGCAGGGCCTTCGTATCGCCATCCCGGCAGTGCTTCTGTGCGTCATCCCGGCCGAGGCCGTTACCAACGCGCTTAACGCTATGCCCGACTGGCTGTCCGGCGGCATGGCTGTCGGCGGCGGCATGGTCGCTTCCGTCGGTTACGCCATGGTCATCAACATGATGGCCACCAAGGAGACCTGGCCGTTCTTCGTCCTCGGCTTTGTCCTTGCTGCCATCCCTCAGCTCACGCTGATCGCCCTTGGTCTCATCGGCATCTCCCTTGCCCTCATCTACCTTGGCCTTAAGGATCTGGCCAAGCAGGGTGGCGGCATGGGCGGTGGCTCCGGCGACCCGCTCGGCGACATTCTGAACGATTACGAGTAGGAGGGGAGTGATACATATGGCAGAGAACAAGATTCAGCTCACCAAGGCTGACCGCAAGAAGGTTTGCTTCCGTCATCAGTTCCTTCAGGGCTCGTGGAACTACGAGCGTATGCAGAACGGCGGCTGGTGCTTCGCAATGATCCCTGCGATCAAGAAGCTCTACACCAGCAAGGATGACCAGATTGCCGCTCTTAAGCGCCACCTGGAGTTCTATAACACCCACCCCTATGTTTCCGCCCCCGTCATTGGCGTTACCCTCGCCCTCGAGGAGGAGCGCGCCAACGGTGCCCCGATTGACGACGTCGCCATTCAGGGCGTCAAGGTCGGTATGATGGGCCCGCTCGCCGGCGTCGGCGACCCCGTCTTCTGGTTCACCCTTCGCCCGATTCTGGGCGCTCTGGGCGCTTCCCTGGCCATGTCCGGCAGCATCGTCGGTCCGCTGCTGTTCTTCTTCGCGTGGAACATCATCCGTTACGCTTTCCTGTGGTACACGCAGGAGTTTGGCTACAAGGTCGGCTCCTCCATCGCCAAGGACCTCTCCGGTGGTCTGATGGGCAAGGTCACCGAGGGCGCTTCCATCCTGGGTATGTTCATCATCGGCGCCCTGGTCGAGCGCTGGGTGTCCATTTCCTTCACCCCGATCGTCTCCACGGTCAAGCAGTCTGCTGGCGCCTTTATCGACTGGGCTAGCCTGCCCTCCGGTTCCGAGGGTATCAAGGAAGCGCTGACGATGTACAACTCCGTCGGTGCTACCGCCCTTGATCAGATGAAGGTCACCACGCTTCAGGCCAACCTCGATCAGCTCATCCCCGGCCTTGCCGCCGTGTGCCTGACCCTGCTGGTCTGCAAGCTCCTCAAGAAGAAGGTCAGCCCGATCGTCATCATCCTGGCTCTCTTCGCCGTCGGCATCATCGGTCGCTTCTGCGGCTTCATGTAAGCACGCTTCGGCTTAAGACCGAGAGTTGCTAGGTAAGGGCTTTTGAGCCATTGAAACGGACCGCACCCGGTGGGTACACTGGATGCGGTCCGATTGTTTTTATTGGAGGGCGAGGCGCGTATGGCGCAATCTCAGAACAGCACGGTCGATCTGGCAACGCCGGCAACCTGCCTGATGGGGCTTACCAGCCACGGTAACGTGATGGTAGGCAATAAGGCGTTCGAGTATTACAACGAGCGCAATCCCGAGGATTATATTCAAATCCCGTGGGACGAGGTCGACTATATTGCCGCCGAGGTTTTACGCGGCACCAAGAAGATTACGCGTTTTGCTATCTTCACCAAGGACAACGGCCACTTTACGTTTTCGACGCGCGACGATAAAGAGACGCTTCGCGCGGTCCGTAAGTACGTCGACGAGGATAAGCTCGTGCGTTCGCCCGACTTTATCGATGTGACGGCTAAGGGCGCCAAGAGCATCCCCTCCGTTATCAAAAACCTCTTCCACAAAGGCAACTAGTCATTAAAGAGCGCCCCCTCAAAGTGGGGCGCAGTCTCCCATGTGGCTCGATCGGGAAAGTGCATCCCAGTTCGAGCATCGATTGCGGGATGTAGTTTCCGGAACGGGCCCGTTTGGGAAACCGTGTCCCGTTTCGAGTCGAAATTCTGGGACACAGTTTCCCAGCGAGGTCCCATGGGGAAAGTCTGACCCAGAATTTGCCTGGATAGTGGGACGCACTTTCCGGAGGGCTGTTCCACCGCAACTTCGAAGAGTGGCTACACGCTGCATCACAACGTGTAAATCTGCTACACTAGTACAACATGCCTCCGTAGCTCAGGGGATAGAGCACCGCTCTCCTAAAGCGGGTGTCGACGGTTCGAATCCGCCCGGGGGCACCAGAAGATTATAACGGCGTCGCGAGAGCGGCGCCGTTTCTGGTTTGTGGGAGCTGCCGACGGATTAGGACCGTCGACACCCGCGTCACCAATTTCCCCGCGGGGGGGGGAGTTTTCGAATCAGCCCGGGGACACCAGAGATTGATCGAGCCCGGTACACCGTCACGGTACCGGGCTCTTCTGGTTCATGTCATGTCAAAAACGAAGCGCCCGCTTGCTGGGGGAGCAAGCGGGCGCCTGTGAGCGAATATGTTTGCGGCGGGAGCCGTAATGGGCGGTGGGGCGGCGACTAGTTGGTCGTACCGGAATCGTCGCCCGTGCTCGTGCCCGAGCCAGAGCCCGAACCCGAGCCAGAAATCGAAACCGTCAGCGTAATCGTGCTGTCGGTGGACTGCTTGCCGGTGGGGGAGACGCCCGTAACGGTGGCATCCTCGTTACCGCTCACGGGATTGCCGTTCTGGTCACAGAAGCCAATGTTATAGAAACCGGCGTTGTTGAGCGCGGTAACGGCGGCGGAAATGCTCTTGCCGTATAGGTTGCCCGGGACGGAGGCCTTGCCGGACTTCTTGGCAATGACGACAGTGATCGTGGCGCCGGGCTTCTGCTTGCCACTGGGGTTCCAGCTAATGACGGTGCCCTCGGTGACGGAGTCGTTCTCCTGGTAGCTGACGTCGACGCCAAAGCCTGCCATATCGAGGGCGTTGCGCGCCTGGGCCTCGGTCATGTCGGTCAGGTCGGGGACGGACGTGGTATCCGGGCCGCTCGAGACCTTGTACGAGATGGTCGTGCCCTTCTCGACTTCCTTACCGGCTTCGGTGCCCTGCTCAAAGACCTGGCCCTCATCGGCCTCGTTGGCCTCCTCGGAGGCGTTGCCCTTCAGGCCAACGCTTGCCAGCGCGGCTTCTGCCTGGTCCTTGGTCAGGCCGACCAGCCGGGGAACCTCGACCTTCTCGGAGGGCTTGGGGCCCTTGGAGATTACCAGGTTCACCTTGGTGCCCTTGGCCTTCTTGGTGTTGCCGTTGGGCGTCTGCTCGGCGACCTTGCCCTCGTCGACATCGTCGTTGTAACTTTGGTCGATGGTGCCGACCTCGAGGCCGGCTTCCTTGATCTGCTCGACGGCAGTCTGCTGGTCCTTGCCTAGCACATCGGGCACGGTGACCTGCTCGCCGCCAAAGAGTCCTGTGGCAAAGGCCACCACGATACCGATGACGGCAACGGCTGCCACCACGGCGGCGATGATCTTGTTCTTGTTGGATTTGGGCTTTTCGACCTCGTAGGAGCCGGTGGAGCCCGAAACCGAGCTACGGGCGGTATTCTGGCCGCTCACGCCCGAGACGGGACGCACCATGGCGCGCGTCTGATCGGAAAGCTCGCGAGTCTTGGTGGCGCCCAGCTCACCGGGGGCACCGATGATGCGCGTGGGCTCCGAGATGTTGACGGCACGGCCCGACAGGTAGCTGTTGAGCACCTGACGCAGCTCGTCGGCGGTCTGGAAGCGGTTTGCCGGGTCCTTCTCCATGCACTTGAGGATGATGCGCTCAAGGTCGGCGTCGACACCGGAGTTGATCTGGCTCGGCGGAATAGGCAGCTCGTTGACCTGCTTGAGTGCGACCGAGATAGCGTCGTCACCGTCAAAGGGAACGCGGCCGGTGGCGCACTCGTACATCACGACGCCCAGCGAGTAGATATCCGAGGTGGGGCCGAGGTCCTGACCACGGGTCTGCTCGGGGCTGACGTAGTGGGCGGTTCCCAGCACGTTGTTGTCTTGCGTGAGGTGGCTGTTCTTGGCGCGCGCGATGCCAAAGTCCATCACCTTGATGTTGCCGTCTGGCAGCACCATGATGTTCTGCGGCTTAATGTCGCGGTGGATGATCTCGTGCTTGTGGGCGACCGAAAGCGCGGAGCTGATCTGCGAGCCGATCTGGGCGACCTTCTTGGGGTCGAGGGCGCCGTGGCTCTTGATGCCGCTCTTAAGGTCGGTGCCGCGCAGGTACTCCATGACGATGTAATAGGTGTCGCCGTCCTTGCCCCAGTCGTAGACGCCCACGATATAGGGGGAGGACAGGCCGGCAGCTGCCTGAGCCTCCTGTTTAAAGCGGGCGGCGAAGGTGGCGTCGCCGGCATACTGCGGCAGCATGATCTTGACGGCAACCGTGCGGTCGAGGACCTGATCCTGTGCACGGAAGACGGTCGCCATGCCGCCTGTCCCCACCTTATCCTTGAGGAGGTATCTTCCCCCGAGGACCCTCTGTTCCATTCCTGCTCCTAACATAACTATTCGCTCAACGATGTGTGTAGTACCAGATGTGTGGCCGCTGGGGCCGTGTGGCGCGTTGCCGCTAGCTCATCGGCCGCGGCGCGCCATAAGTATCCGCTTTGATCATGGGCATCACGCTCCCTGTGCGGCGAGCGCCGCGGTCAGGACGATGCCGGCAATCTTGGCCGCCTTGACGTCGTGTTTGTCGTAATCCTCCAGGGCTACCGAGATGGCAACCGTGGGTGAATCGTAAGGTGCAAAGCCAACAAACGTAGAGTTGACGTCGGTGCCGCCGGTCTCGGGCGAACCGGTCTTGCCGGCAACCTTGACGCCCGGAATCTGGGCATCGGTGCCGGTACCGGACTGGACGACGGCGAGCATGGCCTGCTTGACCTGGTCGGCCGTGGCAGAGCTGACAGCCTGGCCCAGCGAGCGGGACTGCGTGGTCTTGACCACGGTTCCGTCCGGGGCGAGTATCTGGGACACAAAGAACGGGTCCATGACCACGCCGCTGTTGGCGATAGCGGCAGCGATCACGCAACTCTGCATGACGGTGGTCTGCGGGCCAGGCGTGTGGTCCATGCCGACGGGCTGGCCGGCGCCTGCCCAAGCGGTCTCCCACTCGGTCATAAGCGACGGGTCGGCCATGATGGAAGCTGCGGTGGTCAGATCCTGACCGAGCTTTTGGCCGTAGCCAAAGGCGTTGGCAAACTGGACGAGCGAGCTGGCGCCAATCTCGTTGGCCACCTGGCCAAAGACGACGTTGGACGACACGGCGAAGGCCTGCTGCAGGCTGATGGTGCCGTAGCTCTCGTTGGCATAGTTGGTGACCGGCGCGTTGCCGATGTCCATGGAGCCAGGCGCCTGGTACGTGCTGGTAAGGCTGGCGGTGCCGGTTTCGAGCGCCGCGGAGAGTGTGACGACCTTAAAGGTCGAGCCCGGGGTGTACAGCGCGTCCATGGCACGGTCGTACATGGAGCCGTCCTCGCCGCCGCCCGACTGGAGCAGCGCATCGATGTTGGTGTTGTCGTAGGTGGGCGAGCTCGCGCACGCAAGGACCGCACCGGTGCGCGGATCCATGACCACCACAGCGCCCTTAAAGCCCTTGAGCGACTGCTCGGCAGCCGTCTGGATGCGCGAGTCGATGGTGAGCTTGGCGGTATTGCCCGGCTGGGTCTGCCCCGCGAGCGACGCGATGGCGTTGTTCCAGCTGGAGTAATCCTTGGAGCCGGTGAGCGTATCGTTCATGACGCTCTCGATGCCGGCGGTGCCGTATTGCTGGCTCACGTAGCCCACCACGTGCGCGGCCATGTTGCCGTTGGGGTAGGAACGGGCGTAGGTGCCGTCCTCCTGCTGCAGCGACTCGGCTAGCGTCACGCCGTCGGACGTGATGATGGAGCCACGCTGGATGTACTTGGAGCGGGCGATGGTGTGGTTGTTGGTCGGCATGTCCTGATAGTCCTTCGCCTTGATGACCTGGACATAGGTAAGGTTGCCGATAAGGATGGCGAACAGCGCCGTAAAGGCAAACACGGCACGAGTCAGACGGTTGGCAAGTGCCACGCGGCCGAGCACGCCGGACTCTGGCGTGTCGAGCAGGCGACGACGCATGCGAGAACCCGCGGAGTGGCTGCCGTTGCCGTAGGAAGGTGCGTTGGCAAAACGCGTACCGGTCGGGGCAGCGGCGGATGCGACCTGGTCATCGGTGATGGCGGCCATGGTGCCGGTGCCGGTGAGCTCGGCTTCGCGTCCGGTTGCCTCGTCGCCGGCGCGCAGCAGCAGCGCGACGATGATAAAACTCGCCAGCAGCGAGGAGCCGCCCTGGCTCATAAAGGGCAGGGTGACGCCGGTCAGCGGGATTAGGCGGGTTACGCCGCCAACGATTAAGAATGCCTGGAAGCTGATGGCCGCCGTAAGGCCGGTCGCGCTAAAGGCGGCAAGGTCGGACTTGGCGCGGGCGGCCGTGGTGAGGCCGCGCACGGCAAAAAGCATAAACAGGATGAGCACGGCGCCGCCGCCCAAAAGGCCCATTTCCTCGCCGATGGCCGAGAAGATAAAGTCAGACTCGACGACGGGGATGTTGTTTGCCATGCCGTTGCCAATGCCGACGCCAACCAGGCCACCGTCAGCCAGCGAGTAAAGTGACTGTACGATCTGGTAGCCCTGGCCCTGGGCGTCTTTAAACGGATCGACCCAGACCTGAAAGCGCACCTGCACGTGCGACAGGAACTTGTAGGCGCCCACGGCGCCAACGGCCAGCAGCGCAAGGCCGATGATGACGTACGAAAAGCGTCCCGTGGCAACATAGAGCATCAGCAAAAAGATGGTGTAGAACAGGACGGCCGAGCCCAGGTCGCGTTCGAAGACGACGACGAGCAGGCACACACCCCACACGGCAAACAGCGGCAGCAGCAGTCGCAGGCGAGGGATCTTAAAGCCCAGGATCTTGCGGTTGGAGATGGAGAGCAGCTCGCGGTTCTCAGCCAAGTAGCCGGCCAGGAACAGCACGATAAAGACCTTGGCGAACTCGCCGGGCTGGATGGTAAAGCCCGCGATGCGAATCCACAGCTTGGAGCCCGAGATCGTGGTGCCGATAAAGATAGGCAGCATCAGCAGAATGATGCCGATAATGCCAAAGGTGTACTTGTAGCGCATGACCACGTCGAGGTTTTTGACCAGTGCAAGCGTTCCCACCATGAGCGCCACCGAGACAAACAGGATGATGAGCTGTGAGATGGCGAGAGCGGGGGCGAGGCGTGTCACGAACGTGATGCCGATGCCCGAAAGTATAAATACGATGGGCAGGATGGCGGGATCGGCGCCAGGCGCCAAGATGCGCACGGCGATATGTGCTGCGGCGAAGGCGGCGAAGAGGCCGATCGGTACGGCGAGCGTCTCAAAGGAGATAGCGGCGCCCGCGGTGAGGACGTACATCGCATACAGCAGGATGACGGGGAACGCCGAGGCGATGAGCAAGAGCAGTTCGGTGTTGCGGCGACTCATAAGCGGCACTCCCTTTCTAATTCTTATCGGAGGCTTCGGCCTCGGCGGACTGTTCGGCGGTTTTCTCGGAATCTGATTCGGAGGTCGATCCCTGGTCGGTGTTGTCGCGAATCGTTTGCGCGTCGATCACCTGGCGGGTCTGCTCCTCGTCGATCTGGTGGCGGTACTTGGATATCGTGTCCTGCGCATCGTCGACACTTGTTTGCGGAATGCCCGCCTTGAGGCGGTTTTGCGTGTCTTCGGGCAGGTCGGACAGCTTGATACTGGTTTCGCTTTCGAGCCAGTGGAGCTTGAGTCCGAGCGGCTTGCCGGGCAGGCCGCGCCAGACGGCGACATTGCCCTGGTAGGTACCCAGGTAGTACGAGCCGGTGACACCCGTGTAGGCCCAGATGGCAGCCGCCAGCACCAAGACGAGACCTAAGACGACGCCGATGGTGACGTTGCGGCGACGCACGCGTTGCGCCTCGCGCATAACGCCATCGTCAACCAGGTCAACGACTACTACGGTCACGTTGTCGTGGCCGCCGGCGGCAAGCGCCGCGTCCACTAGGTTGTCGACGCAGATTTGCGCGGTTGAGGACTGCGTGGCGATGTTCTCGATATCGCTATCGGGAATCATGCTCGAAAGGCCGTCGGAGCACAGGATCAGGCGGTCGCCTTCCTCGATATGCAGAGTGAAGTGGTCGGCATACATGGCGGGGTCCGAGCCCAGCGCACGGGTGATGACCGAGCGGTTGGGGTGGACGCGAGCCTCGTCTGCCGTGATCTCGCCGGCGTCCACGAGCTCCTCCACGTAGGAGTGGTCGCGGGTCACGCGGATGAGCGTGCCCTCGTGGAGCAGGTAGGCGCGAGAGTCGCCCACGTGGGCGATGGCGAGCGTGTCGTTTTCGATATAGGCGCAAGTGGCTGTGCAGCCCATGCCGGGCTTGCCTAGGCCGTTCAGGGCCGCCTCGATTACGGCGGCGTTAGCTGCCTCGACGGCTGCCGCCAGGCGTGCTGCGTCGGCGGACTGCGGGGCCGTCTTGGCAATAGTCTCAACGGCGATGGAAGAGGCCACCTCGCCGGCAGCGTGACCACCCATGCCGTCGCATACGCAAAAGAGCGGCGACTGCACCAGGTAGGAATCCTCATTGTGCGGGCGTACGCAGCCAACGTCGGAGCGGGCGCCCCACATGAGTTGCGTGGTGGTGCCGGCATCATAGGTCGAGTCGGTCTCGATGCGCTCCTCGGTCAGGGGCTCAAAGCTCATGGTCGAGCCGGGGTCTTTGAGCTTGGCCTCAACGGCGGCAACGTCGATTTCGGCTGTGTCACCGGGAGAGACGGTGTCGGTCTCGGCGTTTGATTCGGAATCGCCGGTGTCCGGGGAGTCGGGCTCCTCGGACACGCGGGCGGTCGACTCGTCGTCTTGCGGGCTGACGTCTATAGGCTCGGGCGCCGGCGTAGACGCGGGCGCAACCTCGGATGCCGGGGCTATGGGAAACGCCGGCGCGGCGGGCTCGGGTGCCGCAAACACCGCAGCGCTCTCGTTAATTGCCGCGGCGACGGGCTCTGCAAAGTGAGCCGGCGCCGGGGCTGCTTCGGGCGCTGTGGGCTGTTCCGCAGCATGTGCGCCGATGGGCGCCGCTACGGCATCCTCTTCGTCCTCGTTATCGGCGAGATCCGAAATATCATGCGTTACATGCGAAAGAGGCAGGGAGAACACGGTGTCCTCGGGCTCCACGGGTGCGGAGCCCGCCGGAGCGGCGTGGGCCGGCGCAGCTGTGGCGGCGGCCGGTGCCTCGGTCATAGTTGCGGACTTGTTCTCCTCGTCGATCATCGACGGTTCACCTTCATGACCACATCGCCAATCTGGACTTCGTCGCCCTCGCGCAGCGTCGCGGGCTCCACGAGCTGGCGGCCGTTGACGAGCGTGCCGTTAAGCGAGTTGAGGTCCTCGATGATGAGCGCCGGGCCCTGCAGCGAAAAGCGCGCATGCGAGGCCGAGACGAACGGTTCGTTGATGCAGATGTCCGAAGATGGCGAGCGACCGACGATGACGGGGCCGAGCATGTCTACGTGGATGCCACGGATGCCGCGCGGGCCCTTGTCCACATCGATCGTCCAGATAGCCGAGTCGCGGCGCTGTCCGCGCACAAGTCCCACGCCGGTCTTCATGACGGCGAACAGGAAGATATAGAGCAGGGCGACCAGGACGATGCGGCCTGCAAAAAGGACGATATCGATGTTCATAAGCGACTATCCCCTAAATTCAAAGGTGCTCAGGCCAAACGTCAGCAGATCGCCGTTGCGCAGCGGGCAGCGCGTAATGCGGCGGTTGTTGACGAGCGTGCCGTTGGTGGAATTGAGGTCCTCGATCGACCAATCCGAGCCCGTAAAGGTGAGCTGGGCGTGGCGGCGCGACACGTTGGGGTCGCGCAGGGCAATATCGGAAACCGAGCGCTCGCGACCGATAGTCACCTGTGCGGAGGTGATGCTATGGCTCTCGCCGCTCACGACGTCGACGAGCTGGGCGAGCGGGCGCTGCGGGGCGCGAGTGCTCGCCATGTTGGAGGCGATGCCGGCTGCGGCGCCTAGGCCCACGGCGGCACCGGTCGCGGCGGCTCCGCCCATGCCGGCAAGCGCGTCGCGCGAGACGGTCTGCGGCACCGGGATGGGTGCTGCGGCGGGGTCGGGGACGCTAGGCGCGAAGGGGTCTGCCACGGCAAGCGGGTCGGGAGCGGCGGCGCGAGGCGTCGGCTGCTGCTGGGGCATGGCGGCGGGGCGCTGCTGCTGCGGGGCAGCAAACTGCTGCTGGCCGGCGCGCGGGGCGCTGGCGGCACGGCTTGCCGCGGAGTTGTTTTGGCCCAGACCGTTTTGATAGGCGCGCTCTTCTTCGTACAGGCGGCCGAGCGTGGGGGCATCGACGTTCTCGGCAAAGACCGAGAACTTGCCGGCGCGCAGCTGCGGATCGATCATAAAGCGCACGAGGGGCTCGCCGACAAAGACATAGCGGCGCTTTTCGGCCTGCGCCTTCACAAACTCGCGGACCTCGCGCGAAAGCTCGGGGTAGAACGGGGCGAGCATGGGATCGTCGTCGGCGGCGATCAGGATGGTATAGAGTGCCGGCGCCGTGTTGACGCCGTTGATCACCAGAGTCTGATCCTCCATGTCGCGAGCGGCCTGCTTGGCAAGCTTCTTAAAGGAGAACGGGGCACGGGTGGCACCGAAGATGCCGGCCACGTGGTCCTCGAAGATGTTCAGGAAGTTCACGAAAGATCACTCTCCGTATAGGTTCTTTGGTATCCGAGCAAATATAGGCATATCCCAACGATTATAGAGGATAGGGTTCCCGCAACCGCCGCCTTGGCGACGACCGCGGCTGCAAGGCTGGCAATTTCCATATGGTGTGCAAGACAGGACGCCGCTGCGCAGCCGATGCCGGCGACAGCGATGGCGGCGATTACGGCAAGGTTTGAGCCCTGATCGGCACGCTTGGCATGGGCGTTGAGCAGCGCAGATGACGCCGCGGCAGTTGCCGCTACCAGCACAAAGGCAGCCCAAAGGAGTGGGTCTCCCAGCGCTGCGGCAACGTTACCGAGCCCCAGCACGCCTCCGGCTGAAAGCGCGACCGTGGCCAGACGGGCAAAAAGTGCGCCCATGCCCGTTGCCGCGGCGGCGCTTGCCGGGCCGAGCCAAAATGACGCGACGCCGGCGGTGACCCCAGCTGCCAGGAAGGTATTGCCGGTCAGACAGCCAAGCGCGAGTGCACAGGTGAGTGCGGCGCTCGCGGCAGCCTCGGTGCGACCCCAGGCGATCCACCAACCGGACATGGCGGCGGCAAAGATCACCGCGACGGGCAACATCGACAGGACGCCCTGTGCCTGCATGGTGGCGTTTGCCATGAGCACCAAAAAGCCCACAGCCGAGATGGCCGAGCCAATCTGGGGGGCCAGGCCGGCCGCCGCTCCGATCGCGATAGCCGCAATGACCAGGCCGGGAAGCGCCGCGACGCCGGCCGTCTGCATCAGCAAAAAGCTAAAGACGCCGCACGTTAGCGCCGAGATAGCGTGCATGGCGTAGTCGCGCGCATGGCTCCAGCGCGTGCCTGCCCAGCCGAGTGCGGGGTCGACTTCGATGGTGTCGTCCTCGTAGTGCGACGGCTCGATATCGTCGAGCTCCTGCTCGTCATCCGAAAGTTCGCCAACCATTTGCTCCAGGCTGCGACGGCCTTCGCGCACGCTGCCCAGACCGGCAAGGAGCTGGTCGCAAAATGCCTCGATGCTGTTGGGGCGGTCCTGCGGCATGGGGGAGAGCGCGCTCATGAGCGCGGCCTCGGCTCCCGGGGGAAAGTGTGGTATCAGCTCGCTGGGATAGGTGGCGCCGCCGATGATGCGGCCGAGCGAGTCGGCGGGCGTGGCCGCCATAAAAGGAGCGCTGCCGCACAGGCCCTCGTAGATCACACAGGCGAGGGCAAAGACATCGGCGCGCTCGTCGACCGTGCCGGTCTCGATATCGAGCTGCTCGGGCGGCATGTAGCCGATGGTGCCGCCGCGTGAGCCGCCAAAGCCACCGGCGGACGACAGCCGCGCCATGCCAAAGTCGGTGAGCTTTACATTGCCCGAGTGGTCGATGAGCACGTTGGCGGGCTTAATGTCCAGGTGGAGTACGCCATTACTGTGGGCGAAGGTGAGCGCCTGGCCCAGGGCATCGGCAATGGCCGCGGCCTCGTCAAAGGTAAGTGAGTGGCCGTCCGCGCGGTGCAAAAACTCGGCCAGCGACATGCCATCGACATATTCCATAACCAGGTAGGCATAGGCTGTGTCGTGCGTAAAGTCGATGACCTGCACGATGTTGGGATGTTGAAGCATGGCGGCAGTGTGCGCCTCGCGCAGGACATCCATGATGTCGCTAGCGGGCATGCCGGCACCGTTGATAAGGGGGATGCGTTTAATGGCGACGCGGCGGCGCAGGTGCGTGTCGCGGCAGATCTCGATGGAGCCAAAACCGCCGGTCGCAAGTGTCTCGAGCGGCTGGTACCGCTTGAGCAGCTCGCGAGAGCTGGTGCCCTCCAAAGGAACGTCCGGCGAGAACCGGGCGGTATGTTGCGAGAAAAGCGGCATGGCCAACCCTCGTGCGTTTAAAGTTCGTTTGCGAGCGGCGGGCGCGGGGCCGAGCCGTTCGCGGTGGCATAGATGCTGCTAGTGTAGCACGCTCGGGCAGATGGCGAGGATAGCGGGATGCGAGGTGGCCCGATCGATTCGGCCCGTTTCGGCTCGTTTGGAAAGCGCATCTCAGTTTTCAGCCAAATTATGGGATGCGCTTTCCAAATGGGGTGGGCTGCGGAAACTGCATCCCAGAATATTGCCCTGGAACGGGATGCGCTTTCCGAACCGGCGTCCAAAAGGAAACCGCATCCCGCTTTGATGTGGGGACTGCGAACAAAAGCCGGACCGTGATCTGGCGCGGATTGGAGTTCGCCTGAATCATTGATGCTGGCTGGTGTGAGAACAGAGATAAACGAGCGGCTCGAGCGATATAATGACACGCTATGGAGGCCGTATGCTCTTTTCCCGCCGTTCTGCTACATTTGCCTGCGCCATTGCGCTTGTCGTAATGGCGGTCACCCCTTATCACCGGTTTTCATCTTCAATCGGCCTAGCGTCAGGTGCAATGACCTGGCTCGTTATCCTGGGCGCATGCCTCGCGGCGTTTGTTCATGGTGCTGCGCTATGCAAGGGGGGAATGAGAAGGCCGAGGCATCTCGGTGCCATCGGTGTTTTCCTTGGTGTTATTGCAACGGTTCCCGAATGGGCCGACCTGGCTTTCTATGCTCGCGGAGACTCTATTCCAATCGTGTTTGCACCGATTTGGTTGTTACATGGCGTTTCGTGTGTCTCGTGCTTTGTTGGGTCGCTGCTTCTCTCATATGTTATTTGGGGCACGGCGGACTCTCCTTTGACGCAGAGGTCGACACGGACTGACGAAAGGGAAACTCGTCACCCGCAGGACGCGATTTTTACAGAAACAATAGCCGTCATGTCTTGCCTGCTGTTTTGCTGTCGAGTTTCATGGAGAGTCGTTCCCGAGCCATGGGGGATGCCCCCTGTAACGGCCGCGTCAATTGGCCTTGCGCTTTTAATTCCGTTGGTCTATCTCGCATTGACTGTGGCCCCGCCGTTTTGCCGCCCTCGTGCCTTTGGCCATGGGCGGCGCGACGTGTTTGCCTGTTCTGTGCTCGTAGCAGTTCCTATTGGTCTTATTCCGGCTGTTGAGGCGGCATACTTCGCAAGCGATGCCGTGGTCATTGCATTGCTGGCGATGGGGTCCGTTATCGCTGCTGCCTTCGTATGCATGTTGCTAAGGGGGAAACGGGACAACAATTCGGATATCGCCTGTGCGTCCGACACATTCGATGCGGGGGTGTTTTCCCCTGCCCTGTCGCCTAGAGAAGAGCAGTTTGTTCGACTGCTGCTCAAAGGGAAAACGCCGGCGGAAATTGCCAAGGAGACGGATACGAAGCCATCGACGGTGAGAACAACGCTTCACCGAGCATACGGGAAGGCGTCGGTTGCGGGCTCACGCGAGCTCGTGGCGCTGTTTGCGGGTGAGGGCGATACTGTAGGGCATGAGCTACCGCAGCGGCATGCTGACGATATAGTGGCATCAGCTCGAACGCGCCGGCTGTTTCGATACCTGCTCACATTATTCTTTATCCTCCTTGCGGCGGGGCCCTTGGTAATGGCGGATAGCGATTGGGGGTCCGGTGTTTCGCGGGCTGTCGCCTTTTCCCTCTTAAGCTACGCATTGGGTCTCGGACTGCTTCTGTCGCTACGCTACGCGGGTGGAAAAGCGAATCGTGGCGCTGCGCTGGATAGAGCGGGTGAAGCGATTTGGCTCGGAAGCCCGTACGTATGGGCGGTGCTATCTGCTGTGGAATGGTCTTTTATCTATATCGCGGCATTGATGTGCATACGCGTTCCGTTGATGGCTGTGCCGGTCCTGTTTTGCGGCGTGGCGTCTACGGCTTCGCTCGCTGTTGGGCTGCGTCCGTTTAAGGTGCATGCCCATGCTCGGGCTATCGTGCCGTTGGTGTCAATGGGCATGGTTGCCTTAATCTATGCGGTCGCTAGGGGGCGAATCCATGGACTTGCGGTGCTGACGGGGGTGCTGCTCACATATATAGTGATGCGAAGCTGTCCGCAGCGCAAAATGCTTGGGATATGGATGCTTTGCTTCGGGGCGACGGCTCCTGTTTGGGCTGTCTTGCTCAATATGGTGCAGGATCTGACGGTTTTCGAGCCGTTGTTCCTCGCGTCGTTGTTGGGGCAAAGTTCGGCTGTCAATGTCGTCGTGGCAACGGTGATTGTTTGCTGGTCTGTGCCCATGTTCGTTACGCACATCGCGCTCGCCCGCTCGGTTGAGGACGAGAAGGCCGTCTTGGAGTACCGGGCGAACGGGTCCACCGAAACGGCCCGCGTGCGCCAGCTGGCCCTGCTTACGTCGCGCTCCCTTTCTGATGTTCAGTCGCAAATTTTGCTGATGACGGCAGAGGGGGCAACGACAAAGGCCATTGCGGAGGATGTCGGTTACGCTGCATCTACGGTGCAAGCGCTGCGGTCTGCATCTTACCGCCAGTTGAAGATCAAGAATAAGGCGGAGCTAATTTTATTGTTATCGCAGGTAAATAACGTGTAAACGCCTGAGCAATCAACTCAATAGCGGGTGTTTACAGACATCTTTCTCTATTCATGCGAAGGTTGCCGTGCGTCGACGCATTGTTAACCGCTTTTGATTGGAGAAGGCCATGATTAAGCCAAGGAGCGCTATTGCTCGAATCGGAGTCGGCTTGGTGATTGCAGCTGGTCTGTCCCTAGGGGTTCCCGCTGCATCGTTTGCACAAGAGGAGTTTGACACCTCTCAGGTTTCCAGCATTACTCAAAACGCCGATACGGGAATTACGACCTGTACGAACAATGCCGATAAGGCATTTAGTTTTCAATGTGCCGGGACGAGTGCAACTGGCTACCGTCAAAAGGATGATTCCTCATCGCTCTATCTGGATATCCAGGGCCATACGGGAAATCCGCTTCGGTTATATACAGACGGTGCGTATAACACAAGCGGTAGCGGCAGCATGAATTGTACTCAGGGAACGTATCGTTCGAATCACAAGGGACAGTGGGAAATGTATAACCTCGTCCGTGAGAACGGGCGATCTGCGGCGCGACTGACTGCATGGGCGGAGTCTGGCTACGGCACTGTTATTGGCGTATGGAGCCCCGACTGCGTCGGGCATTTCCACAAGCTTCCCGCATAGTTGTTTGAAATGGCTCCCTTCCGGCTTTCTGGGTCGGAAGGGGGAGGAGGACGTATGAACCAAAAGCTCGCAAGATACGAACTGTCGAAAACGATTAGACGTCCAGCTTTTATCCTTGCTCTCTTGATTGCGGTCGCAGTTGCAATAGCTGCCGCGCTGGAGCCGTGGGCAAATTTGGAAAAAGAGCGCCACAACCTTCTTTCTTTTGGTTACGGCGTTGGCGTGCAAGCCGAAAATTATCTCGGTCAAACACGTGAAAGCAGCTTCGGTAACTGGATTGTTGTGAGCGCGAACGCGCCACTGTCTGCGTCGGTGTTTTTCTATGCACTGCCCCTGCTTGCAATGTTGGCTGGATCTTGGTCGTGTCTCTTTGAGCGTTTGAGTGGTTATGACATGCAGATATGCACGCGCGTTTCCAGAAAGGCGTACGTGAACGTAAAGATGCTGTCTGCTTTCCTCTCCGCGTTTACAGTGACTGCCATTCCTCTGCTCGTCAATTTCCTGATCGTCTCGATGCTTTTTCCTGCGTATCTTCCTCGGGTCGATGAGTCGACTTACGTAGGACTTTACCTGCATAGCTACTTCTCCGGTCTATTTTATTCGCATCCTTTGTCATATGTGCTCGCATACACGCTGTTCGATGCTGTCACGCTCGGGACTTTATCCATGGCTGTAACTGGCTTCTCAATTTTGTTTCGTAGCAGAATCAAAGCGATAATTGTCCCGTATCTGCTAATGGTTGCGTGGCATTTTGCAAATGGCTGGATCTTCGGCGTAATGGCTTGTGTGGGGTTTAACTGCAATATCCTCAACAGCATCAGGTCGGAATCGCTGAATAACTGGCCAGACATTCGAGCCGGTTTTGCGGAAATCATATTATTGACCCTTGCTTCGTTGGCTTTTTCTGGGGCGTGGAAAAGACGCGAGGTGGTCTGATGCTGTTTAGGCTGGTCGCCGCGGACCTGAGGACCGTTTTGAAGAAGAACATCATCACTTTTATTGCAATTGCGGCAGTGACCGTTGCGAACTTGGTGTACGCCTACGGATTGTCTTCTGTGTATGGGGTTAGAACGGATACCTTGGGGTTTGCGGATAATCTTGCGCTCGTGTTTGCCGGATCTGCTCCGTTTGAGCCTAGGCCCGGGGTCATGTTTGTGCCTCCGCTAGGATGGCTATTTCTCATTCTGCTTATTCTCTATACAACACTCGACTATCCGACCGAATCGTTGCACGGGTTTGGTTTGCAAGCGCTTGTTCGATGCCGGGCAAGAACCCTTTGGTGGGTCTCGCGTTTTATCTTGGTGGCGGCAGTAACGGCATTTTCACTGCTCGTGGTGGTTTGCTCTGTTGTGATTTGGAGCTTGGTGGTGAGCTCCTCGTTCAGCGCGGTCATTCATGGTGAGTCGCTTCAACTGGCTAATTTGGCGCCGTGGTTTCTCAAAGCTGCCGAGGCAGATGCGCTGCCGTTTTTCATAGGTCTCTTATTTGCTTTTGAGGCGCTTGCGTTTGCGCAGGCAGCGGTTGGGTTTGTGCTTGGGTCGTCAGTCTCGTTTGTGGTTTTAATGAGCTACCTGATCTGCTCGGCATATGCACGACATTGGGCGCTATTGGGTAACGCCTTGATGCTGTTGCGCTGGGGTGGAATTGTCAAAGAGGGAATCGCGGCGGGCTCGAGTGTCTTGTCATCAATTGGGCTTATGTCGTTATGCCTATCGTTGGGTGGACTGTGGTTTCGAAGGGCCGACCTTATAGAAAAGGGGGACAAGATATGAGTGTGATCGTAAGGGGCGTATCGAAGCGCATGGGTAAAAACGATGTCCTGCGCAACGTGTCCATCGAGGTTGACCCTGGGACTGTGGTCGGGCTTCAGGGGATAAACGGTTCGGGTAAGACCATGCTCATGCGAGCGGTTTGCGGGTTGATCAAGCCTACCGAAGGCGAAATCTCTATCGATGGCCAAAGGCTTGGGGCGGACATCTCGTTCCCGCCGAGTCTGGGGATGTTGATCGAGGCGCCTTCCTTTTTGGGATATCTGTCTGGCTACGACAATCTGAAGCTCATCGCTCAGATCAAGGGCGTTGCCACCCCCGAGGACATTCGCTCTGCCCTGCGGCTCGTGGGGCTCGATGCAGACGAAAAAAAGAAGTTCCGAGCATACTCGCTTGGGATGAAGCAGCGTCTGGGGATAGCTGCGGCAATTATGGAGAAGCCGAAGCTGCTTGTTCTCGATGAGCCAACGAATGCCCTCGACGAAGCGGGCGTTGAAATGCTCAAGCGCGTTGTGGCGATGGCGGCATCAACGGGTCGTGAGGTCCTTCTGTCCAGCCATGACGGAGAGGTGCTCGAGGAACTGGCCGATCGGGTTTACTGCATGCGCGACGGTGCCGTTGTGAAAGTTCGGGAAAGGTCGTGAGCGCGATGAAGAAGACCCTGTGGACGAGAAGATCGGCGCTCGCGCTTTTTTGCTGTGCTGCTGCCGGCCTTGCGGGCATGAGGGTGAGCGTCGTTAACGGGAACCGGACGGTCATTCCTGAGAAATATTACGCGGAGGGCGAATGGCTCTCGATGGATGGAGCGTTTCTGGGGTCGAAGGATGTGGTGACTGATGGGTATTCGTTTTGCATAGACGGGGCAGAGTTGCTCACGCCGCGCGAGTATCTCAAACGAGCACATGACGATTATTCAAAATATGGCACCGTGGATACGAAAACGAGACTGAAGGATGCCGACATCACGTGCGTTATCGCCGTAAAGATGCGTGTCAGAAATAGGGATAATATCGACGGTGGAATCAAAGCGTATGTTTGGCATCTGGTTCCGGAGTCTGCGCCAAACTATGATTTTGTAGTCAATACCGATCTGATAACGCAAGCCATGCCGGTCCTTGGCGGCTCTGCTGCGTTTGCCGTGGAGGTTGGGGCAGAAAACGAGTTGCTCGTCCCATTTATGATGCAGAACACCAACGACTATTTCGAAGGTTACGAGACCGTCCGTTTTGAGAAAGCATTTCCCGGGACTTACACGATGAAGATGACCGATCTGCCGGAGCGGAGGCTCTTAAGGTTTGAAGTGAAATAGCTCGAGAGCAAGGCAAAACGGGTCCATTGGCGGTACGCGCGCCCGATTCCAGGCGCCCCGGCCCGGAATCGGGCGCGGGACGAGGCGCCTTCGGTGTCGGCCGGCCTACCGCTTCTTCTTGCTCTTCTTCTGCTTGCGCTGCTTGCCCTTGGTCTCCTGGGGCTTGTCGCCCTGTTTTGCTTCGGCAGCGGCCTTTTCTGCCTTCATCTTCTTGCGTTTGGTCTCGATGCGGAGTTTTTTGTTGATGCGCGCCTTAAGGAAGGGACCGAACTGCTCGGCATCGCCGCGGACAAAGGTGTCCTTAGGGATCGTCACGCCCTGGTCGGCGAACATGGCCACAAAGATGCGCTCGCCGTCGAGCACGTGGTCGAGCTTTTCAAACGGGAAGAACTGCGACTTGCCGCTCGTGCCCCAAACCATCAGGCCGTCCTCGTTGGCGGCGACGCGGCGATAGCGGCCACCCATGGACTCGTCGGCCTCAACGGCGTCGATAAAGTCGCGGGCGAGGGTGTGGTGCAGGTTTTTGCTCCACCAGGCCAAAAAGGCGCCGAATACGATCAAGACGACGCCAAACTTGATCCAGTTGCCGCCGGCCACCAGCATGCCGATGCCGATGAGCGCGGCAATTGCCGCGGCGACATACAGCGAGCCGCGACGCCTGGGCGAGGCGACCAGGCGGGCGAAGTCGGTGACGAGGTCGTTTTCGTATTGGTACTCGTTGAGGTACAGGATGCCGTCGTCGGCTGCGGCCTGCTCCTCGAGCGCGACCTCGACCTGGTCGGCTGCTTCGGAGGGAACGAGGTTGCTCTCTGCGTCTGCCATGCTCTTTGGACTCCTATCGCGGCGGGCTCGCCGTACGGGTTATTATGGAATGCAGTATGCCGTGCGACCGCATGGCCGCCGCGGCAACAAGACTCAGTATACCCGGGGGAGCACCCATGGAATCGTTGTACCGAAAGTATCGCCCGCTCACCTTTGACTCCGTGGTGGGCCAGCAGCATATCGTCTCGACGCTCGAGCACGCCATCACCGAGGGGCGCCTGTCCCACGCCTACCTGTTCTGCGGACCGCGCGGCACGGGCAAGACCACCATGGCGCGCATTCTGGCCAAGGCGCTGCTGTGCCGCAATGCCGAGGCGGCGCGCGCCGAGGGTGCAAGCGGCTGCATGCCCGACGGTACTTGCGAGGAGTGCGAGCTCATTGCCGAGGGTAACCACCCCGATGTCTACGAGCTCGATGCCGCCTCCCGCACGGGCGTGGACAATGTGCGCGAGGAAATCATCAACTCCGTCAACTTTGCCCCGGTGCGCGGCAAGTACAAGATCTATATCATCGACGAGGTCCACATGCTCACGACGGCGGCGTTCAACGCGCTGCTCAAGACGCTCGAGGAGCCGCCGGCACACGTGATCTTTGTGCTGTGCACCACCGACCCGCAAAAGATTCTGGAGACCATCCTCTCGCGCTGCCAGCGTTTCGATTTCCATCGCATCGGCAACGAGGATATCGAGCGTCGCCTGGCATACGTGTGCGAGCAGGAGGGCTTCGATTACGACGATGAGGCGCTGGCTATCGTGGCGCGCCATGCCAAGGGCGGTATGCGCGACGCGCTGTCCACGCTGGAGCAGCTGAGCGTCTTTGGCAACGGTTCTGTGCATGCGGACGACGCCCGCTCGCTTTTAGGCGAGGTTTCGGACCAGATTCTGGGCGAGTTTTCCCGCGCCATTGCCGATCGCGATGTTGCCGAGCTCTATGGACTGATCCGTGCGCAGGTCGAGGAAGGAAACGACCTGCTGGAGCTGACGCGCGACCTGGTGGCGCATGTGCGTGACGTGTACGTTGCCTGCGTTGCCGGTGCCCGTGCCGAGCTGTTTGAGGGCGGCTCCGAGCAGGCCGAGGCGCTTGCTGCCGAGGCCGCTGCCTTTGGCGAGCATCCTGCCGACCGCCTGGCCCGTGTGCTGACGGTGCTCGACGATGCCGCACTGGAGATGAGGGGCGCGAGCGACGTGCGCCTGGTGCTCGAGATCGCCTGCACGCGCCTGGCACGTCCCGAGGCCGATTTAACGATTGAGGCATTGGCCGAGCGCGTGGCCCGCTTGGAGGCCATGGTTGCCAACGGCGCCGTGCCGGCGAGCGTGGCTGCTGCTCAGGCCGCCGCGCCTGCAGCATCCGTACCCGCTGCTGCCCAACAGCCGACGCTAATTTCGGGCGCTCGTGCTGCCGCTCCGGCGGCATCCGCTGCCCCCGCTGCTACGTCCGCGCGCCAGGGCGGTATGCCTTGGGACCGTGGTGCTGCTGTTCCGGCTGCCCAGCCTGCGTCCCGTTCTGCGTCCGTGTCAGCTTCCAAGCCTGCAGCGCCTGCACCTCAGCCTGCGCCGACTCCGACGCCTCAGCCCGTTGCGGCTCCCGCGCCTGCCACCGCTCCGGCACCTAAGCCCCAGTCCAACAATGCCGCCCAGGTTGCCGCCGCCGGTACTGCCGAGACGCCCGCGGTCGAGGATGCCGGAGAGCTGCAGCGCAAATGGGCCGAGGTTGTCGAGCGTGTCAAGGCGCGTCAGGCTTCCTACGCGGGGCTTTTGCTCAATGCCCGCGCCACGGCTGACGACGGCTCCAGGCTCACGGTCTCGTTCCCCGCGGGCTCGACCTTTGCCATCAAGATGCTTGGACGCGCCGACACGCAGTCGGTGGTCCTGCCGACAGTCAGTGCGGTCTTCGGTCGTCGTACCGTCGACTATGTCCTGGATGGGGGTGGCACGCCGGCTCCTCAACATGAGGAGCATTCTCCATCTGCACGGGCTGCGGTATCTGCGGACCCGCAACCCGTGTCCTCGGCGGCCCCTGCATCCTCGAGCGCCAGCGCGACGCAGCCAAAAGCAGCACCGATAGCGGCGCCGACCCCGTCGGCGCCTAAGCCCGTCATGGCCAAACCGGCTGCTCCGACACCCGCGCCCAAGCCTGCCTCGCCCGCGCCCAAGTCGTCTGACCTGGGCAAAGCCCCCTGGCTGCGCTCCGACAACCCCGCCGGCGCTCCTGCCACGGGCAAGCTCCCGACCGAGCCCGCGCCCCGAGCGCCCGAGCGCGCGTCCGCTCCCAAGGCTCAGCCCGCCGCGCCGTCTGCGCCATGGGAATCCGAGCAGGTTCCCTACGACGATGCCATGGTTGGCGGTTTTGTTGCCGATGCTGGTGGGGACGATCTGCCTCCGTTCGACGTGCCGGGTGCGGCGTCCGCGCCCAAGTCCGCTGCAACTGCCCCCAAAGAGGAGGACGCTCCTGCAGCTCCCTGGGAGTCCAACTCCGGTGCGGGCGGCCCCTTCGGCCATCAGGGTGCAGCCCCGAGCATCCCGCAGACCGAGGACGAGGCCAAAGCCCTCATCCGCAGCGTCTTCGGCCAGTCCACCATCTTCAAGCCGGTGGAGTAGCTGCGCAGGCGGGTATACTGCTCAAGAAGAGAGCCCCTTGCCCGGGCGCATCTGTATTTCGGACATGTGCAACGTGGTGCCGCGTATATCGCATTCGAGCAGACAGGCGCGTGACGGTCGGCCTAGGATGCTGAGGTCGATACGATACGTCGCATGGCTGTCCGTGTACTCGACTTGCTCGGCGTTGACGGTTGCTCCGATTGTAAATAAAGAGCCCAGTTCGGCATCGACAATCTTGGAGTCCTTTATCTTGACCTTGAACTCTTGGTAGAGGGACGGGCTGTTGTAGTAAATGGTTCGGGTTCCGTCGGTGCATTCATCGGTCGTCTCCCATTTGACGACGGGCTGGTCCGAGCTGGCTATCAGCAGTTCTGCTCCAAAAGCTATGGCATGGGTGATGATAACCAGTAATACCCAGACGACAAAGAGATAGAGAACCACATATGCAACGGGGTGTTTTGAGCGGATGTTTTGGAGTACGGCTGGGACATTCACGAGGGCACCTCCAAATCGTCATCTATGACAATCAAATTATACCCAGCCGCCATGCGTGCCGCCTCGAGCAGCGGCTCGGCATTTTGCCATGTAGCCTTGTAGCCCTACGCATAAACTGCCTGGTTCCAGCTCTGCTAGATGTAGCTTGAGATAATTATGCAACCTTGCATAATTCGACCTTGCATAATCTTGGGCGTGCGTCACGCTCAAGGACATGTATATCGACTGAGGTAGCGTGTCCGCCCCGCTTGCTTGCCCCGCGCCGTGGTACGATTTTTGAGTTTGAAAGTCCCGTCGCGCTCCGGCTGCCCTTGCAGCTTGTCGCGCGGCCGCACGTAAAGGAGCCATCATGGCCGGTATGAACATGCAGCAAATGATGAAGCAGGCTCGCAAGATGCAGGAGCAGCTTGCCGCCGCGCAGGAAAACCTTAAGTCCCAGACCGTCGACGCCTCTGCCGGCGGCGGCATGGTCAAGGTGACCGTTAACGGCGAGATGGAGCTCGTCAACCTCACCATCGACCCCGATGCCCTCGATCCCGAGGACGTCGATATGCTGCAGGACATGATCATGGCTGCCGTCAACGAGGCCGTCCGCGGTGTCAACGAGCTCGCCAACAAGCAGATGGGCGCCATCACCGGCGGCCTCAACATCCCGGGCATGCCGTTCTAAGACACGCATATATATGAGTGCCAACCATAGTCTGCAAAAATTGCTCGATGAGCTGGGCCGTCTGCCGGGCATTGGTCCCAAGTCGGCCCAGCGCATCGCCTATTACCTGCTCGAGGCCGATGCCGAGGAGGCGCGGCGCCTGGCCGAGGCTATCCTGGAGGTTAAGCAGGAGGTTCACTTTTGCAGCCGCTGCTTTAACTACGCCACGGCCGACGAGTGCTCCATCTGCCAGGATTCGATGCGCGATACCACTCGCATTTGCGTGGTGGGCGAGCCGCGCGATGTCCAGGCGATTGAGCGCACGGGCAGCTACCACGGTCTCTACCACGTATTGGGCGGCGTGATCAGTCCCATGGACAAGATTGGTCCCGAGCAGTTGCACATTCGTGAGCTGCTGGCACGCTTGGGCCACGAGGACATCCACGAGGTCATCATCGCCACCAACCCCAATATCGAGGGCGAGACCACGGCGAGCTACCTGGCCCGCACTATCAAGCCGCTGGGCGTTGAGGTATCGCGTCTGGCGAGCGGCCTTCCCGTGGGCGGCGACCTGGAGTATGCCGACGAGCTTACGCTTGGGCGCGCCATCGAGGCCCGTCGCACGATTTAGGTGGCGAGCCTGCTCCTGCCGTATGTCTTCATCGCGACGCACGGGGTAGCCATAATTTCCCCGTGCGACTGTAAGTTTGTTGTGCAACAAAGATGCTTTGTATCCGCTTATCGCATGGATGCTTCCACTCGCATCCTTAATTTGCCCATTCGTTGCGCAACCTTTTGGGTTCGCTGATACACTCAAATATGGATTCGAATGAATGCGCCGCTCCCGAGCGGCGTGTTTTTGTTGGAGGAGAACGCATGCGGCCCGGTGGCACTCAGACAAAGCGCGGCGCCGCGGTGCGCATGCGACGCCGACTGGGCTTGGCGCCGCGGGCGTACGCACTGCTGTCTTGCTCGCTGGTGCTGGTCATAGCTGGCGTTTCTGCCTATGGCATGACCGTGCCGTCCATGATGCAGGCACATGCCGCACGCGAACCGCGCGTGGGGCATGAGGTCAAAAGTGACCTGGGGACCACGACTGGATATGCTTGGGCAAGTGTGGTCGCGCATATTGTGTTTGGCACCGGCGACGCGGACGGCGCCGAGGCCCCGGACAACGAAGTCACGCTTGCCAATGGCAAAACCATCGTGCTCACCAACACCAAGATCATCGATCGGTTGTCCAACAATAGCGTGGCGGCAACGGTGAATAAGGTCGAGCAGCAGAAGGAGCAGGACGCCCAGCAGTCCGGAAAGCCCGGTAGCTCGGATACTTCTGGCTCCGGCTCGGATTCGTCGAGTTCGGGCGGTGGCTCTGGGTCGGGTTCCTCTGCCGGAGGGTCTGGAAACGGCGGCTCGACGGGCGGCAACACTGACAACGATGCAAACTCCGGTGGCCTTTCCGCTGCTGAGGAAGAGAGCATTCACAGCTGGCTTGTGACCAAGTACAACATGCTCGACGGCTATGTTTCTCGTGCCAATGACGTGGTCTCGACCTATAACTCTACGGGAGATCCCAGGCCGTGCGACAGCCTGGTCGGGGAGATGTTTGTCATTCGAGCCGAGTTCGGTCGTCAGACATTCTCGCCCCGGTCAAAGTGGTATCAGCAGTATGCCAATCTGTGGGGCTGTTACACCAACCTATGTCAATGGGTCGGCCATTACGGCGATGATGACGTCGCGCTCGGTAACTTCAACAATAACGTGGCGGCGCTTGCCCTATGATGACCGATCTTGCATCCACCACACCACAATCGCTCGGTCGCGATCCCATGGTCGGCCTGCGCCTGGCGCGTGTCGACGGGTTTGAGCCGGCCATTGCGCTCGGTCAGGGCGAACTGCCTGCCTATCTGCGTCGTTTTACGATGCTGTTTGCCGACGATGCCACCATGCGCCGTGGCGGTATCGGCCGCGTGACGCGTGCCGTCAACGCCCAAGGCGAGGCCGTGGCACTCAAACAGCTCATCTTGCCGACGCGCGATGAGTTTGACGACGATGCCGCTCACGAGGCGCTGGTCGCCAAGTTCAAGGCGGCGTTTCGCGAGGAATACGAATGCCATCGCGCCCTTTCGGGCCTTAAGGGCTTTCCCCGCCTCTATGGCTGGGGCGAGGTCGACGGTGTGCCTGCAATTGTCATGGAATGGGTCGAGGGCGAGACGCTTGCCCGCTTGCGTTCGCGACTTGCCGTGGACGATGCCGGACGCCTGTCGCCGCTTGTGGCGGCGCGTCTGGGTCGCGACCTGTTCGATCTGCTCTGCCGTATGAGCCTGGTGGGCGAGGGCTTTGTCCATCGCGATATCTCGCCCGCTAATATTATGGTGCGTACGGCGCGTCTACCGCTTGACCGGCAGCTTGCCGAGGGCACCTTTGACCTGTGCCTGATCGACTTTGGCTCGTCGCTGGCGCTTGAGCCTGCGTCGGCCGTGGCCGGTACCGGCGGCAAGGCGTCGTTTACGGAGCGTTATGCCACGCTGCGTCGCGCGACGGTTGCCTATGCCCCGCCCGAGATGCTCACCGACGATATTCCCGACCTGCGCGCTTTGCGTATGTCGCCGGCGATTGACGTCTATGCCGCGGCAAGCACGGTTTACGAGCTCATTGCCGGCATCGCGCCATACGAAGCCGCGCCGAGCACTTCGGGCACCTCGGGTTCGCGCAAAAAGACGCGCGACATCGCGAGCCCCTACCGTCTCAAGATGGACACGCGGCCCGACTATCCCATTGGTGCCCATGCGCCCGGTTGCGATTTGACGCAGCTGCTTCATCGCGAGCCCGATGTGGCGCTCGCCGCGGCCGAGCAGGCCCAGCAGCTGGGGCTTGAGCCGGATTCCGAGGAGCTACGCGATGCGCTGGCGTTTGTCGATGCCCAGCTGTTCAACGTGGTGATGGCCTGTCTGTCCAGCCATCAAAAAGATCGTCCCGAGCCGGCGGCGGTCGAGGCGGCGCTCTCGGCGTTTTGTGACCACTATGCGCAAAATGTCGGTCGTTCGCTCCGCGGCGAGCCGCTCACGCCGTGCCCCATGGATGCGTCCGGCCGCGCGGTTCGTCGCGCGCTGATGGTCGGCGCGGCGGTCGTCTGTGGCGTGGTTTGGGCTGCGGTCGTGGTTTCGGCCGCGCTGCTGGCGTCGGGCGCTCGCGTGACGGCGACTTTGGGATCGCTCGTGTGGCCTGGGTCGCTACCGGGTGTTATTGCCGCACTGGCGCTGGCGCTGCCAGGCATGGCCGGCGTTGTCGCGGGGGCACTTGCGCGCGATCGACGCTCGGGGTTCCTGCAGGGTGTGCTTGCGCTTTCTGCCTGCGAGGTTCCGGTACTGGCTGTGGCTGCATGTAGCGTATTTTCCCAACGCGCCGTGATGGGCGGCCTTGTTGCCGCTTTGGTTGCAACCTATACGCTTACGTGGTTTTTGCTTGCGATGGGCTTTGCCTTTGAACTTCCCGTTTCGGCACCGCGACGCACAAAAGCCCAGATGGCGACTCCGCTTGCCGGTGGAGCCGCAGCTGCCCGTACTTTTGGCGGACCTGTCGAAGTATCGTCCGATTCTATTTCTACGACCAAGGAGGCCTAGGTCATGGCATCTCAAGTTGAGCTCACCCCATGCGGGGCCATGTTTGACATCTTTAAGCGCGCGGCGCATCTGAGCCATATCGAGCTGTGCGGCTTGGTGCTTTCGTCCCGTCCGCTCGCCGACGGCCGCAGCCCGCAGAGCCGAGCCGCCGATCGCTCTTGGGTTTCCCGCTTTATCGTTCGCGCGCCGGTCGGCACGCTTCAGCAGCGCTACTTTGCCGAATACGGTACCTCGGCTGCGCGTATTATGTCGCAACTGGCCCTGCGCCAGCGCAATCCCATGGACTCCACGGCTGTGATCAATATGGTGTGCGGTCCTGCAGGTGAACCGATGGTACGCGCGCTCGAAGAGTGCCATCAGGACACGAATCTCTATCGCAACGCGCTCGATCGCCTGTCCCAGGCGGCGGAACTCATGCCCGCCGAGCGCGCCGAGGCCGTGCTGGTGCTGTTTGTCGCCGTCGGTTGTTCGGCGGATGTGCGGTCCTCGGTGAACTATGCCATCGACTACGCGCACGCGACCTGTGGCGGAGGCACCTCCACGCCGCGTTCGCTTGGCATGTCGATGACCGCGGGCGAACGCGAACCCGCTCCGGCGCACCCCTTGGGCTTGCTGCGCGTACAAAACAGTTTTGTCGTGAGCGCCCCGCGCTGGATTCAGCCGAGTGAGCAGGGTGTTGAGATTGGTGCGCTGGCCACTGGCGAGGGCGATATTACCGACGTCGGCGACGACGTCTCGGCCCGCCATGCCCATATCTGGTGCGATGCTCAAAATATCTGGCACGTCGAGGACTTGTCGTCCACCAACGGAACCATGGTGGTAAACGGCGCGACGAACGTCTGCATCCAGGTCGAGCCCGGCCGCTCCGCTCAGCTCAACCCCGGCGACGAGCTCAGACTTGGCGAATCCACCACCTACGCTATCCTCCTCGGCGTCGGCGCCCTCTAGTCGGCAGATGGGGACGTTCCTTTTATGCCGGCACTCCGGGACACTCCATGGCGCGCCAGGGCCAATCGCCCGGGGACGAAGCGTTCATTTTGGCCCTTGGCGGTCACCCGAGGTAAACCTTTACCGCCCACCTATATTTGTCGAAATTACACTTGGCGGCGGGGTACAATAAACCCGCATGCGGATTTCCGTTGCGGGTGCCTCCCATCGCCGGGGCGTGCCCGGGAGCATCCGGCATGCGGCCTTTGCGGCGCTCGGTCATGTGCAAGACGGGCGGTCGGGTCTGTGGGGCGCATCAGTTGCCCCTCGCCTCGGCATGTCTTCTCTCCACGCCACGTACCTGCTGCTGAGCCTGCCTGCCAGATGATTGGAAGCAACAGCGTAAATCCCATCACGCCAACATCCCGGCGATCGCCGGGGCCTGTATACCTATATGAGAGGAGAGGGGTATATGGCGCGTAAGTTTAAGTCTATGGACGGCAACGAGGCGGCCGCATATGTTTCGTATGCGTACACCGAGGTAGCGGGAATCTATCCCATTACGCCGTCCAGCCCGATGGCCGACCATGTCGACCAGTGGGCGGCCCAGGGTCGCAAGAACATCTTCGGCACCCCGGTCAAGGTCGTCGAGATGGAGTCCGAGGCAGGTGCAGCCGGTACCGTTCACGGTTCGCTGGGCGCCGGTGCTCTGACCACCACCTACACGGCTTCTCAGGGTCTGCTCCTGATGATTCCGAACATGTACAAGATCGCGGGCGAGCAGCTCCCGGGCGTCTTCCACGTCTCCGCGCGTTGCGTCGCTTCCCACGCCCTGAACATTTTTGGCGATCACTCCGACGTCATGGCCTGTCGTCAGACCGGCTTCGCCATGCTCGCCGAGGGCAACGTCCAGGAGGTCATGGACCTCTCGCCGGTGGCTCACCTTGCCGCCATCGAGGGTAAGACCCCGTTCCTTAACTTCTTCGACGGCTTCCGCACCAGCCACGAGATCCAGAAGGTCGCCATGTGGGACTACAAGGATCTGGCTGAGATGTGCGACATGGACGCCGTCCAGGCTTTCCGCGATCACGCGCTCAACCCTGAGCACCCGCACACCCGCGGCAGCCACGAGAACGGCGACATCTTCTTCCAGAACCGCGAGGCCTGCAACAAGGTCTACGACGAGCTCCCTGCCGTCGTCGAGGGCTACATGAAGAAGATCAACGAGAAGCTCGGCACCGATTACGGCCTGTTCAACTACTACGGCGCTCCCGATGCCGACCGCGTCGTCGTGTGCATGGGCTCCTTCTGCGACGTGCTCGAGGAAGTCATCGACTACCTCAACGCTCACGGCGAGAAGGTCGGCCTGGTCAAGGTTCGTCTGTTCCGTCCGTTCTCCATCAAGCACTTCGTCGACGTTCTCCCCGAGACCGTCCAGAAGATCGCCGTCATGGACCGTACCAAGGAGCCGGGTTCTATCGGCGAGCCGCTCTACCAGGACGTCGTCTCCGCTCTCTACGAGGCTGGCAAGACGGGCATCAAGGTCGTCGGCGGCCGTTATGGCCTGGGCAGCAAGGACACGCCTCCCGCGTCCGCGTTCGCTGTCTTCGAGGAGCTCAAGAAGGACGAGCCCAAGCGCGAGTTCACCATCGGCATTGTCGATGACGTGACCAACCTGAGCCTGCCCGAGGCCGAGGATGCGCCCAACACCGCAGCCCCCGGCACCATCGAGTGCAAGTTCTGGGGTCTGGGTGGCGACGGTACCGTCGGCGCCAACAAGAACTCGATCAAGATCATCGGCGACCACACCGACAAGTACGTCCAGGCCTACTTCCAGTACGACTCCAAGAAGACCGGCGGCGTCACCGTCTCGCACCTGCGCTTTGGTGATTCTCCGATCCGTTCGCCGTACTACGTGACCAAGGCCGACTTTGTCGCTTGTCACAACCCCAGCTACATCGTTAAGGGCTTCAAGATGGTCCGCGACGTCAAGCCGGGCGGCACCTTCCTGGTCAACTGCCAGTGGAGCGACGAGGAGTTCGCCGAGCACATGCCCGCCGTGGCCAAGCGCTACATCGCGAACAACAACGTCAACGTCTACCTGATCGACGCTATCGACCTGGCCGCTAAGGTCGGCATGGGCAAGCGCACCAACACGGTGCTCCAGTCCGCCTTCTTCGCGCTGGCCAAGGTCCTGCCCGCCGAGGACGCCCTGCAGTACATGAAGGACGCGGCTACCAAGTCCTACATGAAGAAGGGCCAGGCTATCGTCGACGCCAACCACAAGGCCATCGATGCCGGCGCTACCGCTTTCCGTAAGTTCGAGGTTCCGGCCGACTGGGCTACCGCCGAGGACGCCGCTCCCGTCGAGCTCTCCGAGGAGGCCAAGTCCGCTATCGCCCAGCAGGTCAAGAACCTGCTCGAGCCCATCGATCGCATGGACGGCGACAGCCTGCCTGTTTCCGCCTTCGTCGGTTGCGCCGACGGCCAGTTTGAGCTGGGCGCTTCCGCATACGAGAAGCGCGGCGTCGCCGTGGTCGTTCCCCACTGGGACGAGACCAAGTGCATCCAGTGCAACCAGTGCGCCTATGTGTGCCCGCATGCCACCATCCGTCCGTTCGCGATGACCGAGGACGAGGCTGCCGCCGCGCCCGAGGCTACCCGCACGCTCGACGCCATGGGCCCCAAGGCCAAGGGCATGAAGTTCACCATGGCTGTGTCCCCGCTCGACTGCATGGGTTGCACCAACTGCGTCAAGGTCTGCCCCAAGGTCGCCCTCGAGATGGTTCCCACCGAGCAGGAGATGGACCAGCAGCCCGTTTGGGACTACATGGTCGAGAACGTCTCCGAGAAGAAGGAGCTCATCGCGGCCAACGTCAAGGGCAGCCAGTTTAAGCAGCCCTACCTGGAGTTCTCGGGTTCCTGCGCCGGCTGTGCCGAGACCGCCTATGCACGTCTGGTGACCCAGGTCGCCGGCGACCGCATGTTCATTTCCAACGCCACCGGCTGCTCCTCCATTTGGGGTAACCCCGCTGCCACCGCTCCTTACTGCAAGGACAAGGACGGTCACGGCCCGGCGTGGAACAACTCCCTGTTCGAGGACAATGCCGAGCACGGTCTGGGCATGGCCGTTGGCTATGAGGCCGTTCAGCACAAGCTGATCGCCGCTACCCAGGACATCATCGCTGCCGATGGTCCGTCCGATGAGCTCAAGGCCGCCGGTCAGGCTTGGATCGACTCCGTCAACGACGCCGAGGCCTCCAAGACCGCTGCCGCTGCCTACGTTGCCGAGCTCGAGAAGTGCGGCTGCGACGCTTCCAAGGCAATCCTCGCCGACAAGGCTTACCTCACCAAGAAGTCCTTCTGGATCTTCGGCGGCGACGGCTGGGCCTACGACATCGGCTTCGGTGGCCTGGACCACGTCCTGGCTTCCGGCCACAACGTCAACGTCTTCGTCTTCGACACCGAGGTCTACTCCAACACCGGCGGTCAGGCCTCCAAGGCCTCGAACCTGGGCCAGGTCGCTCAGTTCGCCGCTGCCGGTAAGGTGACCAAGAAGAAGTCCCTGGCCGAGATTGCCATGAGCTACGGCTACGTCTACGTGGCGCAGGTCGCCATGGGCGCCAACCCGGCTCAGACCCTCAAGGCCATTCACGAGGCCGAGGCCTACGACGGTCCGTCCCTCATCATCGGCTACAGCCCCTGCGAGATGCACTCCATCAAGAAGGGCGGCATGCAGAACTGCCAGGCCGAGATGAAGAAGGCTGTCGAGTGCGGTTACTGGAACCTCTTCCGCTTCAACCCCGAGGCTGCTGCCGGCAAGAAGTTCTCGCTCGATTCCAAGGAGCCCGCGGGCGGTTATCAGGAGTTCCTGATGAACGAGGCCCGTTACGCTTCGCTGACGCGTTCCTTCCCCGAGCGCGCCGAGGAGCTCTTCAAGGAGAATGAGCAGGCCGCTATGGACCGCTATCAGCACCTGCTGAAGCTCAAGACGGTGTACAACGAGGCCTAGGTCTCCCACCGCAGGATCTGAGGGCTAACCTTCGCGGACGTCCTCGGACATGAAAGAACCCCCGCTGCGCACTGAACTGCGCCCCAATTCTTGGACGGGCTAATAAGCGGCCTACGCCGCACATAG
>CABRZS010000009.1:0-95608 GCA_902475525.1 uncultured Collinsella sp. | reverse complement strand
GCGGGCCGTGTTCCGCTATGCGGTTGTCAATTTGCGAAAGAAATTATGCGTCACCTGGAATCACAGCAGCTTTTATATTTATTAGCAGGAACTAAAGTGCGCTCAAATCAATTGTTTGCGGATTGGTCAGACCATAGATAGCATTCTCATCACCAGAGGATGAAGTTTGGCCGCCAGCCTCACATTCAACTGGCGTTGTTTCGTCGATCAGCTCGTAACCAAGCCAGCCCTCAAGAACCGTGCCAGGTTGTATCTGACGCGACTCAGGAAGATCAAGGCCTTCTACCAACATACTCGGATTAAGCCCCTTGCCGTCCTGAAAAGCCAATATCTCATTACCGGAAAACATGACAGTCTGAAGGTCTTCCGACACATTTTTTGCGGTCAAGTTCAGAATCAACAGTGGCTTACCGTCACCAAAGCTCTCTACTCCGCGCTGCGCCCCTGTGATGGTGTACTCAATACCTGATACTGGGATATCGTTATTCCCGTTGCTGCCGCTCTTTTTTCCAGCAGCATCCGCCTGTGCGGCAGCATAGCCCGCGGCATAGCCATCATCATAGCTCCCCTTGGAGTCTTTTCCTGAACAGGCGGCGAGGCAAGCGGAACCAGCCGCAAGCCCCAATGCCAAGAATGCACGCCTTGGAATTAAAGCGGTCGCGCTGAGCTTCATGAGGAATCTCCTGTCAATTAGTTCTCTCTGTTTCCCTAATTATTCTCATTAATCTTCATGCACTTAGTATCAATTGAGTCCCAATAGCAGCGCTATGAGGTCTTATTCAGCTGTTGCAAAAAATGTGCGCCCAATATAAAAGCCCCGCCAACCGCAATCCCCAAAGAAACCGCGATCGGCGGGGCTCAAACGCGCTCCCCAAGGGGAATCACGCTAGTTCACGAGCAGCTCGCTACTCCTCCCAGTAAGCGTCTGCAAGCAGCTTAAAGCAGATCTTCTTGACCGGCTGTGCGCCATCGCCCGGGAACTCGAGCGTGGGCATATGCGGCTCACCGGCAACGAACAGTGCAAACTTGTCGTCAGCAAGATCGCCGGCGATCGAAGCGTCGGAATCGACCAGATCGTAGTCATCCTTCTCGTCAAACTCCTGAACCAGCGTCAGGCTGCCCGTAGCGACCTTAAAGGCCTCACGGCCCTCGACGTCGATCTGCAGGTCGTGATAGCGCTGATGCGTCTCATAGTGAGCCTCGGCCTCGGGACGCGTCGTGGGAGCCATGACGTTCGCAAAGACCTTGTCGCCCAGAATCGGATGGCTGCCGACCTCGAGCTCCGCCGGATCGTTCTCCTCGAGCCAATCGATCAGCACGTCGAGGCCCTTGAGCATTCCGCGGTACTCCTCGATATCGCCCAATGCACCGTAAATCATCTAAATCCCCTCTCGGATCGTTTCTTTGACAGCTACTCGGTAAACGCATTACCGACGCTGTTGCCACCCACATACGTCTCGACCAGGGTAAGGTCGGGATTGAACACGACAAAATCGGCATCGCGGCCAGGCATAATGCTGCCACATTTATCCTCGACGTGAGCAGAACGCGCGGGCACCTCGGTCGCCATGCGAATGGCGATATCGGCGCTCGCAAGACCCCAGTCGACGATGTTCTTGACGCCCTGTGCGAGCGTGAGCACCGAGCCGGCGATAGCAGAGCCATCGGCGAGCCAGCAAAGGTTGTCCTTCATAATGACATCCATGCCACCGCTGGTGTACTTGCCTTCGGGCATGCCGCCGCAACCCAGGCAGTCGGTGATCAGCACCGTGTGCTGCCAGCCCTTGGCCTGCAGCAGGGCCTTGATAGCAGCAGGGTTCACATGTTTGCCATCGCAGATGATCTCGGCATAGGTGTTGGGCGTGGTCATAGCGGCTCCGACGACACCGGGCTCACGATGGTGCAGACCACGCTGGCCGTTGTAGGTATGCGTAAAGCAGCTGGCGCCAGCATTGATGGCGGCGGCGCACTCATCATAGGTGGCATCGGAGTGGCCAATACAGGTCACAACGCCCTTGGCGCTCAGAGCCGCGGCGTAAGCGGCGGCACCGTCACGCTCGGCCGCCATGGCGCTCTTGACGATACGACCGCCGGCGGCCTCCTGCCACTCGTCAAAAACTTCCTCGGATGGGTCGATCAGGTAAGCGGGGTTCTGGGCACCCACGTGCTTCATGGTAAAGAACGGACCCTCCAGGTAGATGCCTTGAATGCGAGCACCGCAGAACTCGGGTCCGCGCTCTTCGTCCGCCTGTGCAATAGCAGCACAGGCGTCCTTGATCTGCCCCACGCCGTCGGTAAAGGTCGTGGGCAGCCAACTGGTGGTACCACGACGAGCGAGCTCGGTCGAGCTGATGTTGATGCCCTCGGCATCGTTATCGGTCGTGGCGTGGTTATAGAAGCCATGAATGTGGGTGTCCACCATGCCCGGCGCAATCCATGTACCCGAATAATCTTTGATCTCACAAGCGGGCTCATCGGCCTGCCAAACGCCAAAGACGCCGTCTTCGACCATGAGGTAGCCGCCCAGCTGCGGCCCCGCCGGCAAAAAGAACTTGTCGGCCTTGATAGCATACGTGCTCATCTATGCTCCCGTACCCGCAGTGCGTTTTAGGGCGGATCAAAAACCACTGCATTGTTAATTCGAGCGATTGTTCGTTGCCTTCTACCGCTTGGCACATTTTGCACCCGCCGCAAAACACGCCAAGCCGTTTATACCCAATAACTCTAGACTGCGCGGTTGTGGTAGACCTTGTACTTAAACTGGTCGGCACGCGCAACCGAACGCGTATACTCGATGACCTCGTTGTTCATGTCATATGTGGTACGAATCAAATCCAGGACCGGTGCGCCTTCGGCAATCTCAAGCAAACGAGCGTCGGAATGGCGGGCGATACTCGCGTAGAATTCTTCCTCTGCCACGCGAACTTTCTCGTGAAAGTCCTGCTCGATCATGTCGTACAGCGATTTGTTCTCGATCATGGGGCGCTTAAGCGCAAAGAACTTGCGGCTTGGCAGATACGTGCACTCAATCATCAGCGGCACACCATCGGCTATACGCAGGCGTTTGATCTTGTACAGACGCTCGCCCAGACGCGCGTTCATCTCTACGGCAATATTCTTGTCAGCCTCGACCTCGGTAAACTCAAGAATCGTCGTCTTGGGCACACGGCCGATCGCCTTCATCTGCTCGGTAAAGCTATAGGTCTGCGTGAGGTTTGCCGTTTGCAGAGAGCGGTCGCACACCATGGTTCCACGGCCGCGCTGACGAACCACCAAGCCCAGGCGCTCAAGCTCCTGCAGGGCAAGGCGAACCGTCGTACGCGAGAGCCCGTAGCGTTCCGACAGGTCACGCTCAGACGGCAAATAGTCGCCGGGTCGAAGCTCGTGATCGATTTTATCGGTCAGCAAATCGACGAGCTGATCGTACAGAGGTTGTTTGCGCGCTCCCATTGCCATAATGATACCTGCCGGATAAATGACTCGAAATTGGTTGTAACCAGACACCACGTACTATAGCAGTTTTAATGGAATAACAGCAGGTCAACCAGCATATTTCAATATTGTTTGCCGGTTGATAGCCTGCACACTGTAATACCAATTACATCACTGCATCAAGTATTGAGGTAGCAAAAAGGGCCGCCCCCGCGGAGCGGGACGACCCTTTGTAAGACAGATACGTCTTTAAGGCTTAGAGAAGCTTCTTGAGCTCCTCGGCAACAGCCTGGACCTGCGTGCCGATGATGACCTGGGTAGCACCCTTGTCCATCTTCATGACACCCAGAGCGCCGGCCTTCTTGCAGGCGGCCTCGTCGACCAGCTCGGAATCGCCAAGCTCAAAGCGCAGGCGAGTAGCGCAGCAGTCAACGGTCTTGACGTTCTCCTTGCCACCGACGGCAGCGAGAACAGCAGCGGCCAGGGCGGCGAACTTGTCGTCGCCAGCGGCAGCGGAAGCGGAGGTCTCCTCGACATCCTCATCCTCGCGACCAGGGGTCATGAGGTTGAACTTGGTGATGGCGAAGCGGAACACGAGGTAGAAGACCAGGAAGGCAGCGATGCCCAGCGGGATGATCATCCAGGTGTTGGCAGCAGCCGGGAGGCTAGCGGAGAACAGGAGGTCGGTAGCACCAGCGGAGAAGCAGAAGCCAGCACGGAAACCAACATAGTAGGTGACGATGGTGAAGATGCCGTACAGGGCAGCGTACACGACGTAGAGCGGGAAGCACAGGAACATGAAGCCGAACTCGAAGGGCTCGGTGACGCCGCAGACGAAGGCGCAGATAGCAGCGGAGACAACCAGGCCGATAGCAGCCTTCTTGTTCTTAGCGGTCTGAACCATAGCCAGGGCAGCACCCGGGATACCGAACATCATGCAGGGGAAGAAGCCGGACATGTACATACCGAGGCTCCACTTGACGTCAGCGGAGGTCTCGCCAGCCCAGAAGTGGGTCAGATCGCCCAGGCCGATGGTGTCGAACCAGAACACGTTGTTCAGAGCGTGGTGCAGACCAGTCGGGATGAGCAGGCGGTTAAGGAAGGCGTAGATGCCAGCGCCGATACCACCCATGGCGGCGATACCCTCACCAAGAGCAACAAGAGCACCGAAGATGAGCGGCCAAGCAAAGAGCAGGACGACGGAGACGACGATGCAGATGACGGCGGTCATGATGGCGACGCAACGCTTGCCGGAGAAGAAGGCCAGCCAGTCGGGAAGACGGGTGTCCTTGAACTTGTTGTAGCAAGTACCACCGATGACGGCGGACAGGATACCGATGAAGGAGTTGCCAGCGATCTTGGAGAACGCGATGCCCTCGGTCGTGACAAGCCAAGCGGTCTGAGCATCGGCGTCCATACCACGAATGGTGCCAACAACAGCGGGGTTCAGGAGCTGCTGAATCATCAGGAAGGCGACGAGGCCAGCGAGGCCAGCGGTGCCATCGTGATCGTCGGCAAGGCCGACAGCGGCGCCGACTGCGAACAGCCAGGCCATGTTATCGATAAGAGCGCCGCCTGCCTTGATGAGCAGGAAACCGGCGGTATAGGCAAAACCGGTAGTGTCACCGGCAGCACCCATGACTGCGGGAGCGAGCAGGTAGCCCACACCCATAAGAATACCTGCGACGGGAAGCGCCGCGACGGGAAGCATCAGCGCTTTGCCGAGCTTCTGGAGGTACTTCATCATATGGTATCTCCTCCAACCTTTCTTTCGTTGTTCACCAACGAGTTCCATGTCCGCGCCTTGTGCATACCGGCTTCTCCGCTTGCCGGCATTGGTGCGCAAACTTAGACAACCCAGTCCCTATTTGGGGTTGCTGGTATGTACGGTAGCACACACTCAATTCAAACGTCCACCACATTTCGTTCAAATTACGATATCGTTGCCAAACGGTTATTTTTTGCCCGTAAACGGTAATTTCCGCAGGTAGACATAATGCGTTTCTTTCGAAACCAAACTAATTCTTAGCAATTTCCATTCGATTTCGTCTCAAAATTGGTTACTACCAGATGAACATTGGTACCACATTGTTACTACCAGTTTGGCCGAAATCGTTTTCACTTTACGTGAATAAAGTCTCCAAGAATTTGTATATATAACCCCTCCTACTCTCTCTTCCCCGCCCTTTCCTACAACGCAACAAGCCCCCTAGAACGATGTCCGTTCTAGGGGGCTTCATCAGATATTTCGGCTTCGCACTCGAAAGCTCAGGCAATCTTTACGCAAACAGGCCGTAGATGCTGATGTTGGCCTTGGCGTACAGGCCGTTGGCGTACTCGGTCCACTTGGAGCTGGCGCTCGAAGCCTGCGAGGAATACTGCTGGTAGGCGGTGTAATAGGCGGTCATGGCCTGCTTATAGGTAGCGCTATCGGCCGTAAAGGCATCGTCGGCAAAGGCCTTAGCGTAGGCGCTATCGGCGTCCTTCCAAGTGCCCTTCTCGCTATCCCACTCGTCGCCGGCAAGGTTGATGATGTAATCGGCGTAGTCCTTGCTCGCGGTGTCCTCGTTGCCGTCAGCAGGCTCGGTCGGGGCGGTCGGCATGCTTGCGGAGCTGTCGCCGACCTTCTTCTTGTAGAGCTTCTGCAGCGTCGCGGACTGACGGACGATCTGCTTGGCCTGGTCCTTGGACACGCCGTACTGCGTGGCCATGGTCTTGTAGTCGGAGGTGCCGATGGAATCCTCGGCGTACTGCTTCATTTCCTTGGAAGAAACGGTAATGCCCTCGTCCTCGGCAGCGTCCAGCAGGATCTTGTTGCGCACGTAGGACAGGATAACGTCGGCAGACGGAGCGGTGTAGTTGCCATCGCTATCCTTGACGGTGTCGAGGCTGTACTGGCTCTCGATAGCCTCGCGCGCGGTGATATCGCTCTTCTTGCCGTTGTAGCTATAGCTTGCCACGGTCGAATCGAGCTGGTCCTCGGTCAGGGTCGACGAGCCGACACCCTTGCCGCCAAAGCCGCCATTGCCAATAAAGAAGCCGACCACCGCAGCAATCACGATGGCGACCACAAAGGCGGCAATCATCGTCTTCTTGTGCTTGGATGCATGGTCGTCCGCGTCGGAGTCGTCGTCCTCGTCCTGTTCCTCGGGCATCAGATTCTCGTCAGCAGCATCCGCAGCGATCTTTGCCTCCAGGCGAGCATCCTCCTCCTCGGCCGTCGTGCCGGCGGCAATGTGCTCGGCAGACGTGCCGGCAACCAGGTCGATCTTTTCGTCCTCGTCACCGTCGGGGCCTTCGCCGCGCTCGATGATCTGGATGCCGTCGATCTCGTCCTTCTCGTCCTTCTTTTGAATCAGACCCATATCAGTTACTCCTTGTTAGGAAACATAGTCCTCAATAGAATACGCCCGACGAGGCGCCGGGCGTATTGATTCTTAGGTTATACGCAAACACTTAAGTACTATTTAGGCGTTTGCAGCGTGCATACCTTAGCCCAGGTGCGCGATAACGGCATCGGCAAAGGCCTGCGTGCCCACGGCGCCCTCAACGGAGCCGGTCTGGGCACGACGCACGTCACCGGTAACCTGCTTACCCTCGTCGAGCGTGGCAGAGACGGCGGCGCGAATGCGATTGGCAGCGTCGTTCTCGCCCAGGTGATCGAGCATCATCGCAGCAGAGAGAATCTCGGCCGTGGGGTTGGCGATATCCTGGCCAGCGATATCGGGCGCAGAGCCGTGCGTTGCCTCGAAGATGGCGCAGTCGGCACCGATGTTGGAGCCGGGGGCCATGCCTAAGCCGCCCACCAGGCCGGCGCACAGGTCGCTCACGATGTCGCCGTACAGGTTGGGCAGCACCAGGACATCGAAGTCGTTGGGGTTCTGGACCAGGCCCATGCAGGTGGCGTCAACGATCTTGTCGTTGAACTCGATATCGGGATAGTTGGCGGCCACCTCGCGCGCAACGCGCAGGAACAGGCCGTCGGTCGCCTTCATGATGTTGGCCTTATGCACGGCCGTCACCTTTTTGCGGCCGCAGCGGCGGGCGTACTCAAAGGCGTACTCCACAATACGGCGGCTCTTGGCGATGGAGATGGGCTTGACTGAAATGGCGGAATCGGCGGCGAAGGTCTTCTGGCCCGAGCGCTCAACGAGCTGCGAGAGCTCCTCGACCTCGGCAGTGCCCTCATCGAACTCGATGCCGGCGTAGAGGTCCTCGGTGTTCTCGCGCACGATGACCAGGTCGACGTCGCGGAAGCGCGAGCCGTCGCCCGGCTGCGACAGGCAGGGGCGCACGCAGGCGTACAGGTCGAAGTGCTTGCGCAGGGCCACGTTGACGCTGCGGAAGCCCGTGCCGACCGGTGTGGTGATGGGGCCCTTGATGGCAACTTTGGTCTCGGCGACCGCATCGAGCACATGCTGGGGCAGCGGCGTGCCAAACTCGTCCATGACGCCGGCGCCGGCCTCCTGGACATTCCAATTGATCTGGACACCGGTGGCCTCGACCACGCGGCGCATGGCCTGCGTAATCTCGGGACCGATACCGTCACCGGGAATCAGGACTACATCGTGCGCCATAATCTGTTACTCCTCGTCTTCGGCGTCGTCAGATTTTTTAACGCTAGCACGCTTCTTCTTTTTGGAGAGATCCAGGCCAAAACGTTTAACAAGCATTTCGCAAATCTCGCTCGAACGGGCCTTGAGATAGCTGCCCTTACCGTTCTCGGCATCGAACTTAAGGCGCAGCGCAAGCTTCTCGGCAACCTCGTCGTCGATCTCGCCCTGGCAAAACTCGTACAGACAACCGAGCATGTCGCGATACTCAAGGTCGCCGTGGTAGCACTGGATGGCCTCGTCCAGGATGGGCCAAGCCTCGCGCGAACGCTCGACACTCGTGGCACCCCACACGCACAGCAGGCGGAAGGCGGCATAGCGCAGCGTGGAGGAGATCTCGTCGAACAGTGCGGTCTCGGCGCCCTCAAAGGCATCGCCCAGCTGCTCGGGGCAGGTGGTGGCGAGCGCCGTCAGGGCATCGAGGGCCTCCCAGCGGGTCTGCGCCTCGGGGCGGTCGAGCGCCTCGATCAGCGCGGGCACGCAGGGCACGACGCGCTGCGGATCGCGCTCGGCAAGCAGGTGCAGCACGCGGGCGGCAAACTGGCGGATGCGGCGCGTGGGGCAGCCGAGCTCCTGGACCAGGCGGTCGACGGCGTTCTCGTTCTCCTCTGCCAGCTGGAGCTGTGCCAGCTCCTCGTCGGTGAGCTGTTCGTCTTTATTTTCTGCCATAGTTACCTCTTCTTACTATTTCTTAGCATGCTTGCCAGCACCCTTGCTGTCATCGGTGACCGAGATGAGCTGTCGGTCGGCCGCGCCATTGCGACGTGCACGGCGGCGTTCCTCGGCATCGCCCGCGTCGGCGGCGGCGCGGTGAGCCTTGTTGACGTTAAAGACCTCGTCGTGCTTGCGCCACGGGCCGACGGACTCGCCAAAGCTCATCTTAAGGCCGGCGATAAAGCCGCCGAGCCAGCCGATCGGCGCAAACTGCACCAGCGGGAACAGCGAGAACACCCAGGTCAGCAGGACGACTGCCGCCGCTCCTGCAAAGTTGGCGATCCAGTAGTCGCGCTTGGTGATGACGCGCTTTTCGCAGGCCCACTGGCCGCACAAAAAGCCGATATAGATCGCAAAGATAAAGAGCACCAACGCGAGCACCACGAACGTCCAGCTCATGGGCGCTACTCCCCGTGGTGGTGGCCGCAGCAGCACTCGTGGCCGTCATCATGGCCGTGGCCGCCGCAGCACTCGTGATCGTCGTCGTGGTGATGACCGCAACCGCACTCGTGGTCGTCGCCGTGCTCGCCGCAACCGCAGCCTTCCTCGTGAGCACCGTGCTCCTCGGGGCGATACTGCGACCAGTCCAAACCGGCGGCGATAGCGTCGGCCTCCTCCTTGTAGAGGACCGTGATGGCCTGGGTACCCAGCTTGGCACCACCGATGGCGTCGAGCATGTCGTAGAGCGTAAAGGCCACGTCGGCGCCGGGCAGCGCAAGCTCGCGGTCGTCGGCATAGGCGAGCGCCAGGCGCAGGTCCTTAATGAAGTGCTCGACCATAAAGCCGGGCTTGTAGTCGCCGTCGAGCGCCTTGGGCGCCAGACTCTCCATGGCGCCGGACTTGCCGGTGCCGCCCAGGATCATCTGACGGGTCTTTTGCAGATCAAGGCCGCTCAGCTCGGCAAACGCCAGCGCATCGGCCATGCCGACCATGCAGGCGCCCAGCGACACCTGGTTGGCGAGCTTGGCAGTCTGGCCCTTGCCGGCGCCATCGAAGCAGCAGATGTTGGCCGCAAAGGTGGAAAGGATGTCGCGGACCGGAGCGATGTCGTTTTCGGTGGCGCCCACGATAGCCGTGAGCGTGCCGGCGATGGCACCGGACTCGCCGCCGGTGACGGGGCAGTCAAACGCCATGCGGCCCGTGACCTGGGCGGCCTCGGCAATGTCGCGCGCGAGCTCGGGCGAGCTCGTGGTGAGGTCGATCAGGACCGCGCCCGGCTTGGTGCACGCAAGCAGGCCGTCGCCCGCCAGGTAGAGCTCCTCGACATCGGAGGGATAACCCACCATGGTAAAGACGACGTCGGCGTTCGCCACGGCATCTGCCGGCGTATCGGCCCAGACGGCACCGCGCTCGATAAGCGCCGCCGCCTTGGACTTAGTGCGGTTGTTGACCGTGACGGGATAGCCGGCGTCCAGAATGTGGCCGGCGATGGGGGCACCCATGATTCCGGTGCCGATAAATGCGACAGAGAGCTTGTTTGCCATGAAACCTTTCCTTTTGGGTTGGGTGTTATTACCAGGTTGAATACTCGGTGCCAGCGTTTGGGCTGTGAGTTGGGATCGATTACGTTCGCGTTACTTGCCTACTGACCGCGCACGCGGCGGGCGATGCGGTCGGAAAGCGACGCCTTGTCGGCGCGGTTCTTACCCCAAAACGCGCAGGCCACCATGCCGGGGCCCACGTGCGAGCCGATGGTGGGACCCACGGAGCTGCGAATGATCGTGACGTCGGCGCAACCCTCCTCCTTGCGGATGGCGGCTTCGAGCCAGTCGCCGTCCTTCTCGGCATCAGCCGTCATAATGGCGATGGGCATGGTGCGATCGGGCACATAGTTCTCGCGGAACGACTTGAGAATGGACTTGAGCGCCTTCTTGCGACCGCGGTTGACGCCGATCAGCGACAGCGAGCCGGCCAGGTCGTAGGACAGCTCGGGTTTGACGTCGAGCTTTGCCGTGAGCTGCGCCGCCGCGGGCGGAATGCGGCCGCCGGCGGCCAGCGCGTCGAAACTCTCGAGCGTAAAGTAGCCGTGCACGTAGGTCTTGGCCTCGTTTGCCCAGTCGACCAGCTGCTTGGCGGTGAGTCCCGCCGAGCGTTGACGGACGGCCTCGAGCGCCAAGAGCTCGCCGGTCGCGCAGGGCAGGGCGTTGTCGACCACGTACAGCTCAAAATCGGGATACTCGGCGCGCACGGCGTCCGCCGCCTGGCACGCGGAGTTGTAGCTCGACGACAGCGCCGAGGTAAAGCACAGGTAGACCGTGGGCGCGCCCTCTTTGGCGCACTCGGTAAAGAACTCGATATAGCGACCGAGCGACACAGCCGAGGTGGACACGCGGGCACCGGCGCGCATGCGGTCGTAGAACTCCTTGGGCGTGATGCTCGACCAGATGTCGTCCGTACGCTCCTCGCCATCGATGATAAAGGGGAAGCCCAAGATATCGACATCGAGGTTCGCGGCGACCTCGGGGCTAAAGTCGCAGCAGGTATCGACGACGATGCGGCAACGGTCCGAATGACCGGCGGATGCGGCCTTGTCCATCAAAGCGACTCCTTACGTAAAAAGGCGGCCACCCGCATGGGATGGCCGCCAACCGTTAACTCATGCAAGTTAACGTATTTTACTCGTCAAGTGTTTCGATACGGGGCTTGATGATGCCATATCCACCATTCTTACGGTGATACACCACATTGATGAGGCCAGTCGTCGCGTTCTCGAACACGTAGAAGTCGTGACCGAGCAGATCGGTCTGCACCAGCGCCTGCTCCTCAGTCATCGGGGTGACATCGATGACCTTCTCGCGGACGAGCAGGTCGTCCTCCTCCTCGGGCAGCAGCAGGTCGGCCAGATCCTCGACGCGCTCGACCGGCGCGACATCCGCTGCACTGGCACCGCCCTGGCGGTTGTCCACGACCTTGGTCTTGAACTTGCGCAGCTGGCGGGTGACCTTATCGGCGGAGAGGTCGATGGCGGCGTACATATCTGCACCGTGCTCGGCAACGCGAATCACCGAACCGCGGGCACGAACCGTAACCTCGACGATTGCCGGGTTGGGGTTCGAGGGGTTCTTCTCATAGCGAAGTACAACGTCGACCGTCATGGGCTCGATATCGAAAACCTTGAGCGCCTCGCCGATCTTCTCATCCACATGCGCACGCAGAGCATCGGTTACCGTCGTCTTGCGTCCAGAAACCTTGATATCCATACGTGGCTCCAATCTGCCTCGGGGACTTACTGTACTGGCTATGTACCCATTGCCGTGCATTTAATCACACGGATTCCCAAAGACCCGAATAACGATTGCTTGATACCGCATACCGATGTCTCGCACTTTTCTGTGGCAAAGTGCGCTATAGGAGGGAGCCGGCAACTTTGTATTTGGTCCCGAAAATTAGCTTTGACCTGCTGGTTTTATAGAGATGAAAAAGCCGGGCTCCCCTATTGGGGAAGCCCGGCAGTGCGTGTTGAAACCGTGAAGAGGTGTCCTTTCCAACGTATAGGAGACACCACCCCTAGCAATAACTAGCTATTAAGCTTGTTAATGTCGTCGTCGGTGATGGTGTCTTCCTGGCTGGACGATTTGTCCTCGGAGGATGCGGTCTCATTGTTTGAATCGGAGGACTCGCTGCCGGAGGATGTGGTCTCGCTGGACTCAGAGTCGCCCGGCTGCACGTTAGCGCCCGAAACCGTCTTAGTGGTGAGGTCGTAGGGCATCGTGCCGTACCAGACGCAGTGGACCGCCTCGAGCGTGCCGTCGGCCGTAATACCGTCGAGGGCATCGCTCACGGCACGACACAGTTCGTCATTGGACGAAAGGCCTGCAACACCAAGCGTCGAGGGCGCCTCGAGCGCACCGACATAGGAGATCTCGCTCATCAGGCGTGCAAGGTAGCCGCCGGCCGTGGAGTCGCAGATCACATAGTCGACCTCGCCGGACTCGAGCGCCTCAAAGCACTCGTTGATGTTGGAGTAAGTCTTTTGGTTGGCGGTGATGCTCTGCTTAGCAAGCGCCTCCTGCGAGGCCGAGGACATCTGGACACCCAGAGTAGACGTGTTAAGGGTATCGGTGGAAACGTTTAGCGACCCACCATCGCTGGTTCTACCGAACACGGAAGCGGCATCGTACAGGCAGGTGCCGAGCGAGCTAACGTCCCCGTCCGTGGAGTTGATCTCGCCGATAAAGATATCAGCCTTTTTGTCGCCGAGCGCGGAACCTGCCGAGGACGCATCGACAAAGGCGACCTTAAGGCCCATGCGGCTTGCGAGGGCGCGGGCGGCGTCGACCGCATACCCCGTGAGCTCGCCGTCGGTGCCCTGCATGGCCTGCGGCGCATCGGAAGTATCGAGGGCGACCGTCAGGGTACCGGGGGTGACCAGGGCATCATCCGACACCGTGGGCGTGACGGTCTCGTACTCGATCTGGTCGATCGTGGGAGTCGTGAACGTAGACAGCGGGTTGAACGCGCATCCGCTCAGACCCAAAACGGCGATGACCGCTGCGGTCCCAGCACCTAACCGAGCCGCGTGCATCAAGCTGCCCCTCACCATGTCCACTACCCTGCCTTCTGTGTCGTATACGATCCGTGCGATGCGCGGAATATCAGATTGTTCCCACCAGCTGACCTGGTATTTGACCCCACACTTGCGCACCGGGGTGTTTGCTCGGGAGGCCGCAGCCACCTTCACGACTGGCCCGCTCGCCCGCGAGGCGGTATTGCCCCAAAGAAAGTAGAACGGACGGTGCGGCTTACATCTAGGACGCGCCATGATCGCGCCGCGCGCACGCGGTCGCTTACGTGGATCCCTTTGACCGCGTCTGTCTTGGACTAGGACGGGCATTTCGTCCGTCCGCAACCACAGCCTGGTAGGAACGTAGCGCATTATAGCTAAGTTCAAGCTAAAGTTTAAGGTTAGGGGCGTCATTCGCATCGCGAGTACAGATTTCGCAGGTCGGAGTGGGCTATTCGCGCCCCTGTGAAGCCCGGAGCTCCCCTATGGGGAGCTCCGGGGCACCCTTCCTAGGGTGCTGTGGCCAAAAAACGGCAAATATGAGTACTGTCACCAATTTAGTAACAGGCATTTTTGGCCTCTCGGACAGATTTTGCGCTCAGTGTCGCCAACCTGATGCTTATTTATTCCACATTTGTTTATTATCTTCTTACTTTATGCCGCCTCCGAGTCCTAAATTCCTTGATTTTGCTGTTACTGATTTAGTGACAGTACTCATATTTGCCATATTTTGGCCAGGGCATATGATTAACCCTCTAATTTCGACGTGAATTAGACCGGCTTAAGCCCAAAACACGCCCGCAGCGTATTAAGCAACGCCTCTTGCTTCTTCCTGCGGGCATCGACACGATTCCGGTACCGCTTTCGCATACGCTGGTGAATGCGCCATGCGAGCGCTTCCATCGCTTCCATGTCACAGAGCATTTCGTTGTTGACCGTCGCGACCTCGATTCCCATAGTAATCAAGCCCGTGTTGCGCTTTTCATCATGGATACGTCCCCTCCGAGAGGAATGGCCCAGCTCACCGTTGTATTCCAGGTCAAACCGGGCTGCCTCCTGATATGCATCGCAAACTGCATGGGGCATCCCCGAGATTGCCTGCGCACGGTCATCGAACTCGATCTTGTAGTCGGTCTTAAAAGGTCCGCAGGCAAACCCGCCATAGGAAAACGGAAGCGAAAACAGGGCGAGCATGATGCACTCCATGGGCGAGAGCAGGTTTTCCGAAAGATAGGGACACAGACGCAGCAGCTGTTTGGCCACATTCCCCTTGCATGCCGCAAGGTAATCTGCCAGACGATCGGGCATCAGCACCTGCTCGACTTCAAAGTAGCCCACGTCTGCTGGCTGGTCCTTGTCCTTTGCAAGTTTATTCGTAACAGGCGAGGTGTAGGGAGGCAGATACTTCCCGCGGTCGCTCAGTGAAATCTTAGAGCACAGCTCCTGGGCCAGGGCAAACGCCTGGATGCAGCCGACCTCACGCGCAACGGCAACACAAAGGGCCTCGGGAGATAGGCTGTACACCCCCGGTTCCACCTCTAGAATCGAGCCGGCGGGCAACCCGGAACACACGGACCAGCCTACGCCAGGCATGCGGCGGCGCTGCGCCGCAGATCCCACCAACAAGCACAGATCTTCCTGCACCTCGCCACTTTTGGCTCCAATTCGCACCAAGTCAGGAAGATAGATATCCTCGGTCGAGGGCGACGACGTGCGCAGCACACGGCGCTCTTCATCGGGATTAAGGTCCTTCCAGCTGATATAGCCCATCTGCCGGCGCTCGGCGCGCATCATGCGAAGCGCCGAGGCACCTGTTAGGATTACGGAAGCCGCTAGCTGTTCGCCTGTCGGCTCGTTGCGCCGCTCAATCTTCACTGCCACAAAACCACCCCTACCAAACACGTGCGATAGCAATGCCATCGACTGCCGCAGCGCCGGCGCGCTTGAGTTCCGCCGAAGCCGTGGCCATCGTCGCGCCCGTGGTGATAACGTCATCGATCAGCAGCAGGCGGCGGCCGTGCACGTCCTCAACCGTCTCGTACATGCCTTGGGCACGCTCGCGGCGCTCCTCACGACCGAGTTCGCGCTGGTCGCCATGCCCGTACTTGACGAGAGCATCGAGCAGGGGAACACCCGACAGCTCGCAAAATGGGCGCGCAATAGCCTCCATATGATCAAAACCACGCCGCCGAAACGCTGCCGCCGTCGCAGGCACAAACACCACCGCATCCGCACCGGACAGCACACCTCCTAAGCGATCGGGCGCTACGACCTGGGCATGCAGGGCGGTGTCGTAAAGCAGCTCCGCCAGATACGGAGCCAGACGTCGCTCGCCCGCATCCTTGTATGCTTTAATGATGCGCGGCAGCGGATGCGCATAGACGGCGCACGCCAGGCAGCGGTCGAGCGCCTCCGCCATTGCCGAGGACGTGCCCTCGACCGAACACTCAGTGCACAGCAAATCCCCAAACGGGGCGCCGCATCGGGTGCAGCTATGACGTGGGTCGATGAGCGTGAGCGCGGCCAGGCAGTCTTGGCAAATAAGCGCACCGGCGCGCTCGCAGCCGGCACATCGTGTTGGCGACAATGCCTCGAGTGCCTCGCGTGCCGCCCGCTCGGCAAACGGCAGCAATTCGTCCGCAAACGGTAGGGCGCCGGCACCCTGCAGACGGCTCAATATTTTCAGATGGCTCTTCAAGACACAACCCTCCCTACGTTCGGTCGCAGGGAGGGTTGTTGATTCAGCGCTATGATACCCCGATGCGCTCGGGGCAAGGCGAGCTAAATCCGCTCGCGGGCGTTATTCGCCGGCGGGCGGTTGTGGTGCGGCCGAAGACGGGGTCGAGCCCTCGCCACCATCCTGGCGCGGCTTGCGGGAACGGCGACGACGACGGCGCTTTTGACCCTGGTCGGCCGAGCCCTCGCCACCGCGATCCTCGCGCGGCTCGCGCTCGTCGCGAGCGGCGCCACGCGAAGCCTTGGCAGCCGCTCCCCCGCCATCTCCGGGACGACGGCGCGTGACCTTGACCTCACCATCCGAGACCTGATCGGCAACGGAGGGCACTGAGGGCTTCTGTTGCGTGCCCGAGGAATGGCGACGGCGCGGACGCGGCGCGCGCTCATCCTCGCCACGTGACTTGCCGCCCTTGTCGGCAGGCGCATCGGAGGCCGAGGGACCCTTGGAAGCGGCACCGGTCTCGCGAGCAGCTGCGGCGCGGAAGGCATCCTCGCGCTCCTCGCTCGACAGGTGACGGCGGCGACGACGCGTGGGGTTCATACCACCGCCGCGATTCTGCTGCTGGGGCTGCTGAACCTCGCGCTCGCGGGAGGCGTTCTTGCCTGCAGCTGCAGCCTCGCCGACATCGCCCGAGCCCGCGCGCTTGCGACGACGACGGCCACCGGCGGCCTCCTCGGCCTCAGGCGTTGCGGCATTGCCACGGCCCTTTCCGCGGCCACGGCCCTCGCCCTGGCTCTGACCGGCGCGAGCATCGGATTCGGCATCGCGACGACGACGCTTGGGCATCGACGTGCCAGCAAGACGGTCGGCGCTCGACAGGCCATCGCCCACGTCGACGCCGTTCTCGCGGTCGAGCTCCATGAGCGCCAGGCGCATCTCGGGCGACTCGATGCGCTCGAGCACATCGCGCGTCACGCAGTCGGGGCGGCAATTGCAGCCCTGCTCGGCAGCCTTCTTCTTGCAGCCCTCCGAGCAGGTCATATCGGCCAGGTTGACCTTAAAGACTTTGCCGTTCTCCAGGCGCAGCACCAGCTGCTCACGCGGCGTGTCATATTCCTGAATACGCGCCTTGCCGAGCGGCGTATCGATGAGCGTCTTCTTTTTGGGCGCGCGGCTCTTAAAGTCCTTGTAGGCCTCGAACTCGTAGCGCAGGCAGCACATCAGGCGGCCGCACACGCCGCTGATCTTGGACGAGTTGAGCGGCAGGTCCTGCTCTTTTGCCATGCGGATCGAGACGGGCTCAAACTGTCCGCCAAAGCGCGTGCAACAGAGCTCCTGTCCGCACTGGGCATAGCCGCCCACCAGGCGGGTCTCGTCGCGCACGCCGATCTGGCGCATGTCGACGCGAATGTGCAGCGTCGAGGAAAGGTCCTTGACGAGCTGACGAAAATCGACGCGCTCCTCGGCCGCAAAATAGAACACGGCCTTCTCGCCGCCAAACAGGTACTCCACGCCGACCGGCTTCATCTCGAGGTCGAGCTCCTTGACCAGGTGACGGAAATCGACCATGGCCTCGTCGCCCTGGATGGCCAGATCATCGGCAAGCTGCAGGTCGATGTCGCTCGCCACGCGCAGCACGGGCTTGAGCGGCTGGCCGATCTCGTCCTGCGGTACCTCGAAGGGATCGGCCGTGACCAGGCCGATCTCGGTTCCGCGCTCGGTGGAGCAGATGGCATAATCGGCCTCGAGGATATCCAAATCCTGCGGGTCGAACCACAGGTCGCGCGAGGCGTAGGTAAACTTAACGGGTACGACTAACGGCATTTCAGTGCCTTCCTGATATCGAACAGCATGACCTCGATGGCCAGCTGGGGAGTAACGTTTCTGGCGATGTTGCGCTCGGCGGTTGCGACCGCTTCGAGCGCCTGGGTGGCACCCGCAACATTGGTCGCGGCGGCAAGCCGACCGATCGTGTCGCGCACATCCTCGTTCACGACGTCGGCCGCCTCATCCTGAAGCGTCAGCAGCACGTCGCGCATGAGCGTCCGCGCGCTCGCCAGCGCTTCCATGATACCCGAACGCTCGCGCGCGTTGAGTTCGCGCTTGTTGCGGTCCTCAAGCTGCTTCAATGCTCCACGCGACAGGTAGTCGGCGTTTTGCTCGAGTACCTTTTCCTGCGTGGACTTGACCTCGGCAAGCGGCGCCTTGACGGCGACGATGAGCGACTTGGCGCGACTGAGCACGTCGGCCTCGTCGGCGGCAATGAGTGAGTCGATGGCACGGACCATCTGACGGCGGGCGTCCTGGCGCTCGGCGCTCTTAAGAAACTCGATGCCACGCGTGGGGCTTCCCGCCACGGCGACGGCCATGCGACAACGCGCGATATCCTGACCGGTGGCGCGGCTCACAGCCTGCGCGGCGACGGCGGGCGACACCAGCCGAAACGGCACGCACTGGCAACGACTCACGATAGTGGGCAGCATCACGTCGGCCGAGGTACCCAGCAGGATGAACATGACACCCTCGGGCGGCTCCTCGAGCGTTTTGAGCAGCGCGTTGGCGGTGTTGGCGCGCAGCTGCTCGGCACGGTCGATGATGTAGACCTTTGCCTTGGCGCGGATGGGCGCCAGAGGCACGTCATCGAGCAGCTCGCGGGTCTGGGCAATGAGGTAACCCGTGGCGCTCTCGGGCGTGTAATAGTGCACGTCGGGATGCGTATGCCGAGAGACGCGCACGCAGCTGTCGCATGCGCCGCAGCCGTCCTGCTCGCACAGGAAGGCTTGGGCGAGCGCCCACGCGGCGTCGAGCTTGCCCGCGCCGGGCGCGCCCAAAAACAGGTAGGCGTGCGATGCGCGACCGCTAGCGACGGCATTGGTCAAAAAGTCGCGCACGCGCTCTTGGGTGTCGAGCTTGGCCAGCAGGCTTGCCTGAGCGGGGGCCATGTTACTCGGCCTCCTTGGCAAGCGCGGCGGCGACGGCTTCCTGCGAAATGTCGAGACCGTACGCGCGAACCTGCTCGACCGTCTTCTCGAAGACTTCCTCGACGGTCGCAGTGGCGTCGATGAGCTTTACGCGGTCTGGCTCCTCGGCAGCGATTGCGCAAAAGCCCTGGTAGACACGCTCCTGGAATGCCACGCCTTTTGCCTCCATGCGATCTGCCGCGCCACGGGCTGCCATGCGCAGCGCCGCCTGCTCGGGCGCGATGTGATAGACGAGTGTGAGCGCCGGGTGCGTACCCGCGACGGCCAGGTTGTTGGCGTCGCGCACTATCTGGCGATCGAGGCCATCGGCAAACGCCTGGTAGCAGGTCGTGGAATCGTAGAAGCGATCGCACAGGACCACCTTGCCGGCAGCGAGGGCGGGCGCGATGACCTCGTGCACCAGCTGGGCACGCGCAGCCTCGTAGAGCAACAGCTCGCAGGTATCGCCCATCGTCGTGTTGGCAGGGTCGAGCAGCAGGGCGCGAATCTTTTCGCTGATGGCAGTGCCGCCCGGCTCACGCAGGGTCACAACCTGGTAGCCGGCAAGGTCGAGCGCACGGGCAAGCAGGCGCGCCTGCGTGGACTTGCCGGCACCGTCGACGCCCTCGAGCGTGATAAAGCTATGTTGAGCAGGCTCAAAAGCCATGGGCGCAGCCCCTTCCTACAAGGCGCGTAAATGCGAGTTATAGCAACCAAGCCATGATACCCCAGTGCTCGGCACGTCCCCAATGACTAAAGGCGCCTTTCCAAAGTTGCGGTGAAATAGGGACTGATTGAAGCTCTGAGACCTCCAAACAGTCCCTATTTCACCGCAACGTATGATGGGGAATTTTGGATGCTGGGTATAATCGTCGTATTGCATTGAAATGTGGCGAAAGGAGTGGCAATGTCTCGGTATTGCGCCTCGTGCGGCAAGCTTCTTGAAGATAATGCCAAGTTCTGCACCTCGTGCGGTGCACCCGTTGAGCAAACAGCCGCGAGCGATAGCCAGCCCGCTTTTGAGCAGACCGGCTCCCTTGAAACGCCGCAAGCCAAGGCGGACGACCCCCTCGCCTATAGCCCCGACCCCGCCGCAAGGACCGAGGCCGTCGAGACCACGCAGCGCATACCCGTCGCGAGCGGCTCGCCCCAACAGCAGCCGGCTCCCGCATACGCGCCCGCTTCGCCACAGACCCCCGCTCCCAAAAAGAGCGGCACCGGGCCGCTTATCGCCGTTATCGTTGTGCTGGTGGCGATCATCATCGCCCTGGTCATCTTCTTTGCGATCAGACCGTTCGACAACGCCGCCACGCAGACGACTGCCGAGGTAGCTAAGCTGCACCATGACGTCGACGACGATGACCTAAAGCCTCTCGGCAATCCCAACAGCCTGTACGACGATGATGACGATGACGACGAGGATGGCGGCGAAGCAACGCTCTCCGAGCAGAACCTCTACCGTCGCCTGAGCGAATACTACGACCTGCTCGAAGATCTCGACAGCCAGGTCCGTGGCTGCGCGCAGAACTTCAACGGCAACTATCTGGAAGAGGATCGAACCACCCGTCAAAATCTCGCCGACGTCGCCGAGCGCACGGAGGACACCATCGAGCAGTATTACGACATCGTCGAGGACCTGGACGTCCCGACGAGCTCCAAGAACTACAGCTCCTGGAAGGATATCATCGCCCTGTACGACGACCTGGATCACCGCATTGACGCAATCTGTGATGCCTGGGAGATCAGCCTGAAATACGCCAAGCCTGCGGACCACAAGAATGAGATCGTGGCGCCGCTGTCGCGCGACAACGTGGCGGGCACCAATGACAATAAGTACCGCCTAGACTTTGAGGAGCGCTATCCCGGCGCCAAGCCCGTCGAGGTGAACTAGCGCTTTGTCGTTCCCGAGCCGGCAGTTAGGGACGTTCCTAAACTGCCGGCAGAAAAGGAACGTCCCTAACTGCCGGTCAAAAAAACGAGCGAGGATCGCGGGGTCCTCGCTCGTTTTTTGGGCATTGTTTCGACTGCGCCGTTACTTGTCGGCAGCTGTTTTCTTGGCAGTCGACTTCTTCGCGGTCGTCTTCTTGGCGGCAGTGGCTTTCTTAGCCGTCGTCTTCTTTGCCGTGCTCGCCTTGGTTGTGGTCTTGCGACCGCGGGCGGGCTTCTTCTCCTTGGTCGGGCAGTCCATGTTGACGCAGATACGCCACGGACCGCGCGCCGTGTTGACCACCACGATGGGGGCGCCGCACTCGGGGCAGGTCTCGCCCGTCGCCTCGAGCTTGCCGCGCGCCGGCAGCGGATAGCTCACGCCGCAGTCATCGTAGTTGGTGCAGCGGATAAAGCGCTTGCCGCTCTTCTCGCTCTTGTGCGCGATCAGGTCGCCGTGACGTCCGGCCTCGGCACACACCTTGCACTCGCCCACCTTAAGATCGGGCTCGTAGTTGGTGGGGCACGTGGGGTTCACGCAGATCTCGAAGGCCTTCTGGCGGAATGGCTGGCACTTGATGCGCGGCGCGCCGCACTCGGGGCACACGGCGGCCTCGCCCTCGAGCGGGCTCACCTTGACGCCACTCGGCACCGGATAGGTCACGTCGCAGTCGGGCCAACCCATGCAGCCAATGAAGCTGCCGCGGGTCTTGGCGCTCGTCTTCATAACCAGGTCCTTGCCGCACTTGGGGCAGGCGCCCACGCGCGCATCGGCCGTGACGGCGTCGCTGATGGCGTCGCCCAGCTCCTGCGTATGCTTGAGCAGCTCGTCGAGCACGCCGGCCAGCAGCGCACGCGAGTGCGTCACGACATGCTCTTCGGTGTCCTCGCCGCGCTCGACGCGAGTCATGTCGCCGTCGAGCTCGCTGGTCATATCGGGGCTCGTGATGCGCGGGGCAAACTGCGTCAGCGCGTCAATGATGGCGATGCCCAGCTGGCTCGGCTCCACGGGATCGTTTTTGAGGTAGCGCACGGCGTACAGGCGCTCGATGATACTCGCGCGCGTGGACTTGGTGCCCAGGCCGCGCTTTTCCATCTCCTGCACGAGCTTGCCCTGGCTGTAGCGCGCGGGCGGCTCGGTCTGCTTGGCCTCGAGCTTAATGTCGAACACGTCGACCGTGTCGCCCTGCTCAAGCGGCGGCATCTGCTCGTCGCGCTTGAGGCCGTACGGATATGCCTCGCGGAAGCCCGGGGTCACGAGCACGTCGCCCGAAGCCACGAACGGCTCGCCGTTGACGTCGAGCTCGAGCTTGGTGTTCTCGATGGTCGCGGGCCCCATGAGCGTTGCCAGGAAGCGACGGGCGATGAGGTCATAGAGTTTGCGCTGGCCGCCGTCGAGCGTGGACGGATCGCCCTCGCCCGTGGGGTAGATAGGCGGGTGGTCGGTGGTCTCGACCTTGCCGCGCGTGGGCTTCATGGGGCCGGCGAGCACCTTTTTGCACACGGGCGCCAGCGCCGGGTTGATCTTTGCCAGGTCGCTCACCACGGCGCCCAGATCGAGCGTCGCGGGATACACGGTGTTGTCGACACGCGGGTAGCTGATGAGACCGGCCATGTAGAGGGACTCGGCGATGCGCATGGTACGCGCAGGTGAGATGCCCTCGGCCGCGGCGGCAGCCTGCAGCGAGGTCGTCGCAAACGGCGTGGGCGGCTGCTGCTTACGCGAGCGCTTGGTCACCGCGGCGACGGTTGCCGTCGTAGCGCCGTCAACGTGACCGTACGCCGTCTCAGCAGCATCCTTGTCGGTAAAGCGCGCCGTCTTGTGCGCGATCTTAAAGCGATCGTCCTCGGCAGCGCCTTGCGCGGCGCCCATGCCGCGAATCTGCCAATAGTCCTCGGGCACAAACGCCATGCGCTCGCGCTCGCGCTCGACCACCAGGGCAAGCGTCGGCGTCTGCACGCGGCCGGCGGAACGCACGTTGCCAAAGCCGCCAAACTTGGCGAGCGTCAGGTAGCGCGTGAGCACCGCACCCCAAATGAGGTCGATGTGCTGACGGCTCTCGCCGGCGTCGGCCAGGTTCTGGTCGAGCGAGACAAGGTTATCGAAGGCCTGCGTGATCTCGGCCTTGGTAAACGAAGAATACTGGGCGCGGGCGACCGGCAAGTCGGGCGCCACCTCGCGCACCTTGTTGAGGGCGTCCGAACCGATCAGCTCGCCCTCGCGATCGAAGTCCGTGGCGATGATGACGCTGTCGGACTTTTTGGCGAGGTTCTTAAGCGAGCGGATGAGCTCTTTCTCGGCCGGAAGCTTAATGACGGGCGCCCAGGTGAGATAGGGCAGGCTCTCGAGCTTCCAGCCCTTGATGGAAATGCCATCGGCAAGGAACGGCTTGCGCTTGGTGTCGTACGGCGGGCGGGCCAGGCCATCGGGCATATCGGCCGGCAGCATTTCGCCGTCCTCCGTGACCGAATACCAGCCCAACTTTTTATCGAACAGCACACTGTCGCAAAAATCGGGTGCCAGGATGTGACCGGCAAGGCCGATCGTCACGCACTCCTCGCCCTTCCACTCAAAACGGTAGATGGCGGTGTTGTACACCTTGTCCTTTTTGGGCTTGCCCGTGGACAGACGCTCGGCGATTTGACGCGCGGCGTCGTTTTTCTCAGCGATGATGAGCTTCAAAAGAGGCTCCTATCTCGTGTGTCTGCGGCTGCGCCCGCCCTCTTGGCGGCCGACTTACGCCCTTGCTTGCTCAATCTGCCCGATGAGCCAATCGCACCAGGCATCCATGCCCTCGCCCTTGCGCGCGCTCACGGCAAACCGCGGCGCCTGCGGATTGAGGTCATCGAGTGTCTTAGTATACCTATCCATGTCAAAATCGAAAGCCGGGGCCACGTCGACCTTATTGAGCAGCTGCGCGCCGGCGTGCTGGAAGATGCCCGGGTACTTGATGGGCTTGTCGTCGCCCTCGGGCACCGAGAGGATCATGATGGACAGGTTCTCGCCCAGGTCAAAGTCGACCGGGCAGACCAGGTTACCCACATTTTCGATAAAGATGACGTCGATGTTCTCCAGACCGACGGCCTGGTCGAAGGCGTCGACGGCCTCCATGATCATGTTGCCCTCGAGGTGGCACAGGCCGCCCGTGTTGATCTGGATGGCGGGCATGCCGGCTTCCTTCATGGTGATGGCGTCGACGTCCGAGGCGATATCGCCCTCGATAACGGCACAGCGCAGGCTGGCTTTGTCACGCAGGCGCTCGTTGGTGCCCAGAATCGTGGTGGTCTTACCCGAGCCAGGGCTCGACAGCACATTGATCACGTAGGTGTTCGTCTGCTCAAACCGCTGACGCAGCTGATCTGCCAGGCGCTCGTTGCGCGACAGAATCGGCGACGCGATATCAATCGTTTTCTCGGCCATACTTAGCGCTCCTTACTTTGGCCTTTTTATACCCCATCGCTAGATGGCGAGCGTGCTAATCGTCGGGGGTCTCGATCTCGATACTTGCGATGTCGAGTTCGCGGCCATGCAGCAGACGCACGTTGGCACCGCCACATTGGGGACAACGGCAATGGAAACGGTCGTGCTCAAAGACCTCACCGCAGTCCAGACACTCGCTTTGTGGATGGACTTCCTCCACGGCAAGCTCGCAGCCGCGCGTGAGCGGGTCCTCGTCGCGAAACGTCTCCCACGCAAAGTCAAGCGCCTCGCGCACGACCTCGGTCATATCCCCGATACGCAGCGTTACCAAAACGGCGCGCGAGGCCCCCGCCCCACGCGCCGCGCGAATCACTGTATCGAGTATGCCGTTGACAATGCCAACCTCGTGCATACCGATTTACTCCTCGTCGTCCTCGTCGTCCGAGAACAGGTCCAGACGGCTCACGAACAGGCCCTCCTTGCCCTCGCGCGCGGTAATGACCACGCGAGCGATGGCGAGCGAAATCTCGTAGAGCGAGAGCAGGGCGCCATACATGAGACCCAGCGTAACGGGCGAGCCGTCGGGCGTAATCACAGCCGAGCCCACAAGCAGGCCTACGTACACGTAGCGCCAGGCGCTGCGGAAGGCCGCATAGGACACGATGTGAAAGACGGACAGATAGAAGATGATGAGCGGCAGCTCAAACGCCACACCAAAGCCGATCATAAAGAGCAGCTCCATGTTGACGTAGTTCTCCAGGTCGGGCAGCGCCGTAGCGACGGCCGAGGTCTCGCCGATGAGCCACTCAAAGCCCGCCGGGATGATGATGAAATAGCAGAAGATGGCACCCAGGAAGAACAGCACCGTCGAGGCGAGCACCGTGGGCACGACCCACTTGCGCTCGTTGGGGCGCAGCGCCGGCAGGAAAAATGCCAGGATCTGCCAGATGATCATGGGCGTGCACATGACCACGGCCATCTTGATGGCCAGCGAGAAGCGCAGGCCAAAGCCGCCGAGTGTGGTGGTGATGTAGAACTTACCGTCCGGCACAAACGAGCGGATGGGGTCTTCCAGGATATCGAGCACCACGGGCGTGGCAAAGTACAGCACGATGGCGGCGGCAAACACCGACACGACCACGATGGTCAGGCGGCGACGGAGCTCTCCCAAGTGATCGAAGAGCGGCATACGAGCAGGTCCGATAGGCATTACTCATCGCCTCCCTTCGGGGCGTCGGTGGCAGCAGTCTCGGCAGCGTCCTCGGCCTCGAGCTCGCGAGCGAGCTGGTCGACGACGGCCTTGCGCTTGCGGGGACGACGGGCGTAGAGGTCAGCCGTCGTGGGCTCTGCCGGCTCGGGCTCGGGCTCTGCAGCAGGCTCGGGCTCGACGGCAGGCTCGGCGGCAGCGGCAGGCTCTGCCTCGGCACCCTCGGCCTCGGACTCCTCAGCAGCGCCCTCGCCCTCGGCGGCAGCCTCGCTCGCGGCCTTCTCGGCAGCAAGGCGGGCACGACGCTCGGCAAAGGTCTCCTTCTTGGCGGGCGCTACCGTCTCGGCGGCATCCTCGTCCGCATCGGAATCGTCATCGACGGCAGCCTTCTTGGGCTTGACCGGAGCCGAAGCGGCCTCGCTCACCGGATCGATGATCTCGGACTGGACAACCGCCGTCATCTTTTCCTGCGTCTCGCGGAACTGACGGATGGCACGGCCGATCGTACGGCCCATCTGCGGGAGCTTATCCGGGCCAAACAGCAAAAAGCCGAAGACCACGATGATTGCCAGCTCACCTTCTCCAATACCAAACACACATACCTCCAAGGCTCGATGTGATTCGAGCCCGCACCGCGCCATTCGGCCGGAACTCGTCTATTCATTCGGTCAAGTATAGCGCCCGGACGCCAAAACGTCCGAGCGCATCACAAACATATGCCAAACGGCACGCCCCTTTTGGGGCAGGGTTTATGCCGCCGTGATCGAGATCTCCTGGTCGACGCCCAGCAGCTGAACCACGCGCATCACCGGGGGCTGCACGTTGACGCAGCTAAAGCGCTTGCCGTGGTCGGCCGCGTGGTGCGCGGCGCCCACGAGCACGCCAATGCCCGTCGAATCGATGTAGCTCACCTGGGCAAAATCGAGCTCAACGGCCTCGGTGGGCTGCTCGAGCGCCAGGTCGATGGCATTGCGCAGGCTATCGGCGTTAGAGATGTCGATTTCGCCGGTCACCTTGATGGTGTAGAGCTCCGGCGTGGGATTGGTGGAAATACCCAAATCCATGTATACGCTCCTTTACGTATCGAAAGTGCGGATAGTACTAGGCGCGGACTTGCGGGGCCCTACGCGTTAGGCGCGCTCGGCACGCGCAAGCTCGGCAGCGACAAGCTTAACGGCCAGCACCAGCACATCGAGCGCGGCCTCCAGGTCCTCGACCGTGGGATAGCTCGGCGCGATGCGGATGTTGGTGTCGCGCGGATCCTTGCCATAAGGCCAGGTGGCACCAGCCGGCGTGAGCTTGACACCCAGGTCGGCACAAAGCGCGGCGACCTTCTGGGCCGAGCCCTCGGGACCATCGAAGCTCACAAAGTAGCCGCCGCGGGGATGCGTCCAGGTGGCGCAACCCGTGTCGCCCAGGCCCTCGGTGAGCTTGCGCTCAACGGCCTCAAAGCGCGGGCGCAGGAACTCGGCATGCTTTTTCATGTGCTTCTTGACCGCCTCGATGGTGGGAAGGAAGCGCACGTGACGCAGCTGGTTGAGCTTGTCGGCGCTAATAAGACCAGCCTTCAGGCGCTTGGAGAACTCGGCGATGACCGCGGGGCTCGCACCGATAAAGCCGATGCCGGCACCCGGGAAGGTGATCTTGGACGTCGAGGCAAAGGCCACCACGCGGTCCTCGGTGCCCGCCGCGCGGGCAAGATCGAAGATGTTGGCGAGCTCGTCGGTCTCGTCGTACAGGTCGTGCACGCAGTAGGCGTTGTCCCAGAAGATGCGGAAATCGGGCGCGGCCGTGGGCATCTCGACCAGGCGACGCACGGTGTCCTCGCTAAAGGTGATGCCCGTGGGGTTGGAATACTTGGGCACGCACCAGATGCCCTTGATGGAGTCGTCGGTGGCAACCAGGCGCTCAACCTCGGCCATGTCGGGGCCGTTGTCGGTCATCGCGACGGGGACGTTCTCGATGCCCAAGTCGGCGGTGATGCCAAAGTGGCGATCGTAGCCGGGAACGGGGCACAGGAACTTGACCTTCTTGCCGTCGTGCGCGGCCTCGTAGGCGTCCCAGGGCTCGCTGCCGCACGAGCCACAGCGCCAGAACATGCCGGCGATGTCATGCTCGATCAAAAGGCTCGACGAACCCAGCACGAGCGTCTGCTCGGCGGGGCAGCCCAGGAACTCCCCTGCCAACTTGCGTGCCGAAGGAATACCCTCGAAGCAGCCGTAGTTGGAGCAGTCGACGCTGCCGTCGTGCAGATCGGCATCGGCGTTGAGGATATCGAGCATGGGGCGCGAGATGTCCACCTGGGAGGGCGACGGCTTGCCGCGGGCCATATCGAGCGCCAGACCCTTGGCCTTGACCTCGGCGACCTCGGCCTTGAGCGCCTCGATGGCGGCATCGAGTTCGGTGGTTTCCATCTTCTGGTAGATCGTCTGCATGGGTGCGACCTTTCGCGAAGCGGGACGTTGCAGTTCGTCTAAGTATAGACCGCCACCGCCGCAACGTTATGAAGCCGTGATAGATTAAGTCCATCGCAATAAATTACGAATCGCCGCGCATGCCGGCGTGGGGCGCCCAAGGAGGCACTATGGAGTACGGATTGTTCCAGGCCGAGGAATTCGGTGACCTGCAGCGCCTGGTCGACGGACTGTTTTACGACCGCCACGCCATCGGCCGGCTTGACCTAATCGTGCAGGCCGAAATCGTCGACTTGGCACCCGACCTCATGGAAATCGTGAACCTTTTGCCGCCCGGCTGCTACGATCGCCGGTCGCTGTGCGACCAACTCAACTCCGCCTTGGCTGCCCACGGCTGGGGCGCCGTCTACGGCACCGTGGAATAGCCCTAGTCGTTTAAGAACGTCCCCAATGATTAAAACGCCGCCTGTGATGGTGTTCACAGGCGGCGTTTTTAAACTTGTATGTGCTTTTACTCGTCCTTGGGCGCGGGGTGCTTGCAGATCACACTCATGTAGATCATGCCCAGCACGGCCGCGGTGACAGAGCCGGCAAGAATGGCGGCCTTTGCGGCCAAGACCTCAAACTGGGCCGTCGGGAAGGCGAGGCCGCTGATGAGGATCGACATGGTAAAGCCGATACCGCCCAGAATGCCCACACCGGCGATCATGTGCCAGTTGACATTATGCGGCAACTCGGAAATCTTGAGTTTAACCAGGGCAAACGTCATGCCAAAGATACCGATCGGCTTGCCCAGCAGCATGCCAAAGTACACGCCGAGCGTCACCGGGTCGGTGAGCAGCGTGCTCATGTCCACGCCCACCAGGCGAACCTGCGCGTTCACGAACGCAAAGATCGGCAGGATCACGAAGTTGACCGGCGTGGAGATCAGACGCTCCATGCGGATGAGCGGCGGGGTCACGCGGTGCATGACGCGCTCGACCTTGGTGGTCGAGACGGTAAAGTCATGCTGGCCCAGGATGTGCGCCTCGTCGTCGTAGCGATCATCGAGCAGCGGCAGGCACTCGCCCAACCAATCGGTGAGGCTATCGAGCTTGACACCGCACTTGGCCGGGATGGTAAAGGCCAAGATGACGCCAGCAAGCGTAGCGTGCACGCCGCTCTTGAACATGCAAAACCACAACAGCAGACCCAGTACCGAATACGGGGCAAGGCGGTAGTGCTGCGTCTTGTTGAGCCACACGAGCGCGCAGGTCACAAGCGCGGCGGCGCCCAACCAAAACGGATTGGGGCTCTGACCGTAGAAGATGGCGATGGCGGCGATGGAGATGAGGTCGTCGGCGATGGCGAGCGTCGAGAAGAACACGCGCACGCCGTTGGGCACGCGATTGCCCAAAAGCGACAGCACGCCCAGCGCAAAGGCAATATCGGTTGCCATGGGGATGGCCCAACCGTTGCGGGCGCCGGCATGGTTAAAGATCAGGTAGATGCAGGCGGGAACGACAACGCCGCCCACGGCCGCCAGCATGGGAAGCATGGCCTGACGCGGATTCTTGAGCTCACCGACCGTCATCTCGTACTTAAGCTCGATGCCCACCAACAAAAAGAAAATCGCCATGAGGAAATCGTTGACGAAAAGCTCAACGGTGAGACCAGCCGTAAGGTTGCCCAGGCCCACATACAGCGGGGTCTCCAAAAAGTGATGGATGGCCTCGTAGGCATCGGTGTTGGCGCAGATAACGGCGGCGATAGCGGCGAAGACCATGACGGCGGCGGAAATCGTGCCGTTCTCGGCGATGCGCTCCCAAATGTCGTGACGTTCAAAGCGCTTGCGCTCACGAACGTTGAACAGCTGCTCAGTTGCTGCCATGGGCGGCTCCTTTCTCGGGAAAGCTCCCGTCTTAAAAAAGCACGGCCCGCCCAAGTGGCGGCGCCGCGCTCTAACGTATTACGCTTGCATCTAGCCTACCCTGCACGACAAGCACGCAGGCGTGGCCGAAAAGCGGAACCACAGGTTGAACATTATTTGCTCAACGGCACGGGCACGCCTGTCCAAGAGACGACGCGGCGCCGTGCACAAAAAACGACCGGAGCGCGGGACGTCCGCGATCCGGTCGTGGCGTTTGGTCAACTAAACCTAGCAGGCGGCCATGATGGGGGCAGCGACCTGCTTCTTACGGGAGAGGACACCCGGCATCCAGACGCCGTCGTGCTCGTCGGCAATGCCCAGGCCCTTCTGAGCGGCCTCGGTCTCGCCCTCGAGCAGGACCTGCGAGCCCTCCTCCATGATGTCGGTGATGCACAGGACAATGCCATCGGCACCCTTCTCGGCGGCGTAGGCACGCATGGCCTCGCGAATCTCGTCGATCATGCCGAGCGCACGACTCTTGTCGACGGTCTCGTACTGGCCGATGAGCAGCTTCTTGCCGGCGGGCTCAAACATCTTGATGTCGTTGCCGACCATCTCGGCTGCGGTGAAGGAGCCGGACGGACGGGTGAGGAAGACCTCCATGCCAAACTTGACCGGGTCGACACCCACCTGCTCGCCGAGCTTGGCGGCGACAGCGCGGTCGACATCGGTGGTGGTGGGACTCTTGAGCATGAGCGTATCGGTCATCATGGCCGAGAGCAGCAGCTTGGCCTGGACGTCGGAAAGCTCAACGCCGAGCACGCCGGCGAGCTTGGTGACGATGGTGCAGCTGGAACCCCAGGGCAGGCAGATGTAGTGCAGCGGGCCGGCGGTCTCGAAATCGCCGATGCGGTGATGATCGACGACGCCAAAGACCGTGGCGTCCTTAAGGCCGGCGACAGACTGGGCGGACTCGTTGTGGTCGGTGAGGACGACGAGCTGGCCGGCCTCGACGGACTCGATCACGCGGGGCTCGGCAATGCCGGCGTCGGCAAGCAGCTTGGCGGACTCGGCCGGAAGCTGACCAAGGGCGCAGGCCTCGTAGGTGTTGCCGGCATACTCAACCTGGTTGAGCAGCTGGGACAGGACGACGGCGCTCATGATGGCGTCGTTATCGGGGTTCTGGTGACCAAAGACAAGAACGTTTGCCATGGATATCCTCCACTTGATATGTGTACTTGGACGTAGCTATGGTAGCACGCTGACGCCGAACCTTATGAGACGGAAGGGTCGCGGCACAATTTGGGGCAAGCGCTGAGGCGAGGTCAGGGACGAAGCCTGTCCCCCTTTCACCACCTGCCCCCGCACCAGCTATTTGCCGGCGGCGCGCAGGGCTACGTAGGCGGCACCGATGATGCCGGCGTCGTTGCCGAGCGAAGCGACCTTGATGGGCGTCTCGCACGAGGCGGAGAGCGCGTACTGCTTAAAGTGCTCGCGGACCTTGTCGAGGTAGACATCGGCCGAAGCGGACGCGCCGCCACCGATCAGGAACATCTCGGGGTCGACCACGTTGGCAATAAGCGCCAGGGCACGGCCGAGATAGTCGGCCATGGTATCGGCAGCTGCCAGCGCGAGCTTGTCGCCCTCGCGGCAGGCCTGGAATACGTCCTTGGAATCGGAGGGGCCGGTGAGCTCGATGGGCTCGACGCCCGCCTTCTTGCACTCGGCTAGGTAGTTGCCCACCACGCCGGTGGCGCTGGAATACTGCTCCAGGTGGCCATGGCCGCCACAGCCGCAGGTGCGCTCCTCGTCGGGATTCAGGCACATGTGGCCAATCTCGCCGCCGGCGCCCACAACGCCCGACACCACGTCGCCGTTGACGATAACGCCGCCGCCCACGCCGGTACCGATGGTGACCATCACCACGTTCTGCACGCCCTTGGCAGAACCGAGCCAGGCCTCGCCCATGGCAGCGGCGTTGGCATCGTTCTCGTACTTAACGACCGCGTCGGGGCAGTGCTCCTGGATGGCGATCCTAAGCTCGGGCAGGTTGATGGCAATGTTGGCCTTGACCTTGGCATCGCCCGAAGCCGGAATGGGGCACGGAACGGCCAGGCCAATGCCCGCCACAAAGGCACGCGGGATCTGCGCCTTGGCGACCACCTGGTCGATAGCCTCGGTCACCGCGGCAAAGCCCGCAGCATCAACGATGGGAGGCGTGGGCACGCTGGCCTTGGCAAGCAGGTTGCCGTCCTCGTCGAACAGGCCCTCCTTAACCGAAGTGCCGCCGACGTCGATGCCGATATAGTACTGCTTAGGTTCCATGGGAGCCCACCTTTCTCGTTTAAACATTGCCTGTATGGTACCGCTCCCAAGACAAAAACCTACCAAAAAGGGACAGGTTTGTTTTGGCAGGTTTTATCTGGGAAAACGCAAACGACCGCTCAAAAGGTCGCGCAGGGCCTTCGCCAAATATAAGGGCGCCGGGAGGCGGAGACTCCCGGCGCCCGTCAAAGGGACTGTGTTGTCTGTTGGACCGCGGTCCATCGCGGCGATAACGCCGACTAGGCCTTAAGCGCCTGCAGCAGCTTGTGGACCTCGATGAGCTCCGTGGCCATGACGCGCATGGTCTCGGTGCCGGCCATCTGGTCCTCGGCATGCAGCAGAATCAGCGGGGCCTCGCCGTTACGCTCGCCGTTGGCCTCCTTTTTAAGGAGCCCCATATGGACATCGTGGCCACCGTTGTAAGCCTCGTCGCCCTGCTTAATAAGCTCCTCGGCGGCGTCAAAATCGCCCTCCTTGGCCTTTTGCACGGCATTGATGTACATGCTCTTGGCGGTTCCGACGAAACTGATGATCTCGAAGCAGGTCATCTGCAGCTCGTTCATATCCTCCATGCGCTGCACCTAGCCCATCACGCTGACGCAGTGGTCGATGATGCCAGCAGCGTTCATGCGGCCGTAGTCGACCATGTTGATGACCTCAACCGGGAAGCGGCCAGCGGCCTCCTTCTCAAAATCGCCCTTGGTGTAGCCAATCTGCGGGCCGAGCAGCAAGATATCGCACTCGTCCAGGTGATCGTGAGCCTCGTTCATAGGACGGGCCTCGACCTCGATGTCCAGACCACGGCTTGCGACCTCGGACTGCATCTTCTGGACCAGCAGGCTCGTGGACATGCCGGCATTGCAGCAAAGCATGATCTTCTTCATGGTTTCCTCCTTATAACTGCGCGGCGCGCAGACGACAACTGGTTTTATTCCTTGCGGCTACTGTACCCACCCCCTGCGTCTTCACACAAGAGGAGAGCCGCGGGCATCGGCACCGCGTACCGGTGCCCGCAACGGTGGAAGGGAAAACGAACCGTTTAGGCGTTCTGCTCGGCAAGGGCCTCCTGCTTGGCGATGGCCTTCTCGGAGATCCTCATAAAAGGCAGGTAGACAGCCATGCCGATGACAAGCTCGAGGGCCTGCCACACGCCGGCGCGCCAGTCAAAGCCCGTGGCAAGCAGGGCGTTAATGACGGGAGGCATGGTCCAAGGCACCTGGGCGATGCAGGGGCTGATGATGCCCGCGCAGGTCAGGCCATAGGTGATGCCGATGAACAGGTCGGGAAGAAGCACGAACGGAATCATGAGCGGCAGGTTGTACACGACGGGGTAACCGTAGATGACCGGCTCGTTGATGTTAAACAGGCCAGGAACGATAGCCATCTTGGCAACGGTCTTGGAAGCCTTGTTCTTAGAGAACAGGAAGGTATCGAGCAGGAGCATGAGGGTGCAGCCCGAGCCGCCGATAAGGGCGAAGCTGTTGACGATCTGCATGTTCATGTAGTGATCGGGCTGGATGGTGCCGCCGGCGGCAAAGGTAGCCATGTTGTCGACGATGAGCATGGTCAGGATCGGCTCGACGGTAGCGCCAGAGATGGTGGACTGGTGAATGCCGACGCAGAACAGCAGGTTCGCAAGAGTGTAGATGAGGATAACAGCCCACGGACCGGCGTTCATGATGCTCTTGAGCGGGTTGGAAATGCACGTGGAGATGATGGTGCACAGATCGGTGCCGGCAAACACGGCGAGCAGAGCCGCGGCAATGGCGAAGATCGAGAGGTTGAGCAGCATCGGGATCATGACGTTAAAGGAGTTGGAGACCGCGGGAGGCACACCCTCGCCCAGCTTGACCTTAAGCTTCTCGACGCCGGAAATCTTAATGAAGAGCGTGACGGAGAGCAGGGCGATGATGATAGCCGCGAACAGGCCGTTGGTGCCGGTGTTGGCAGTCGAAAGGGCGCCCGTGACCTCGGCAGAGGTGATCTTGTCGGTGAGCAGCGGGCTCGTGGCGGCAAGCGTGGCGGTGATCTGCTGCGGCATCATGATGACGAAAGCAGAGATGGCGACGACCACGCAGGCAAGCGGGTTATCGAAGCGCTCGTTCTTAGCGAGGCTGTAGCCAATCAATCCGGCCAAGATAATGGCAGAGACGTTGAGGGTGCCCAGCGTAATTGCCGAACCCCAGGTCTGAAGGTTGGCAAGGCCCGCTGCATCGAGCGGGAACAGGGGGAACACGACGTTGTTAATAAGAACCGCGATACCCGCAAGGATATAGAGCGGCGTGATGGTCGCGAAGGCATCGCGCAGGGAACGCAGGTGAACCTGGTTTCCCACCTTCGCAGAGACCTCGGCAAACTTGTCGAGGAAGCTCTTTCCGTTGTCACTGGCCATGATTGCTCCTAACTTTCAAATCCGGCCTTTTCCTATGCGCACGGTGGTCTGTCGCCCTCTGCCACCAGATGTGCCATGTTTTGCGCGCGGCGGCGCGCGGTCTGGGCGTTCGCCCGGTCGCTAATCAACCACGTGGGTCGTGGCGACCTGTTTGAGCCAGGCCGCCGACTTCTTAAGGCGGCGCTTGTAGCCGTCCATGAGGTCGACCTCGACAAAGCCGTAACGGTTCTTAAAGGCATTGGCCCAAGACCAGTTATCGATGACGGCCCAGTAATGGTATCCGCGGCATTTGGCGCCCTCGGCGATTGCCTTGGCGACCCACTCCAGGTGCTGGCGCACAAAGTCGACGCGGTAGTCATCCTGGATGGTTCCTTCGGCGTCACGGTTCTTGTATTCGTCCATGATGCCGATACCGTTCTCGGATACAAACCACTCAAGATCGGGGTAGTTCTTAGCGCAGTCCATGCCAAAGTCGTAGAGGCCCTGCGGGTAGATTTCCCAGCCGCGGCTCTCGTTCATAACGGCGTCGGGCCATACGTACTCGTCGGCAAAGTGCGGCAGGCCGTACTGGTCGACCTTGCTCGCCGGCGCCTGAACACGCGTGGGGTGGTAGTAGTTGCAGCCGAGCCAGTCGACAACACCCTGCTTGAGAATCTCTTGGTCGCCGGCACGGAACGGGAGCTTAACGCCGCCCTCGGCCAGGCTGTCGAGCACGTCGGCGGGAAGCTCGCCCTTGGTAATAAGGTCGAGCCACCAGCGATTGTTGATGCCGCTGGTCATACGCACGGCCTCGAGGTCTGCCTCGCTGGGGTTCTGCTTGGTGTAGACCGGGGTAAAGCAGTTGATCATGCCGATCTTGGCATCGGCGCGAATAGCGCCCTCGTCATAGGCCTTACGATAGTTGGCCACGGCCAGCGCGTGCGCCAGCGAGATGTGATACTGCACGGTGCGGGCGCGGTTATAGTCATGGAGCTGCGGGTACCACACGCCCTCCTGATAGCGCTGCTCGGGCTCGACGATGGGCTCGTTAAAGGTGAACCAGTACTTGATCTCCTGGCCAAACTCGCGGAAGGCAACGTCGGCGTAATGAGCGTACGCCTCGACGACCTCACGGCTCTCCCAACCACCACGGTCAAAGAGGTAGGTGGGCATGTCAAAGTGGTACAGGTTGACGAACGGCTCCAGGCCGGCCTCGCGAGAGGCACGGAACAGCTCGTGATACCACGCGGCGCCCTCCTCATTGAGGTTGCCGTTAGCATCGAGCAGGCGACTCCACTGGATGGAGGTGCGGTAGGTATCCAGGCCCAAGTCCTTCAAAATGCGAAGGTCCTCCTGGTATTTAGCCATAAAGTCATTGCCAGCATAAGAGCCAACGCGGTTATAGAACGAATCCAGATCCTGGATGGACCAGGTATCCCACAGGTTCTCGAGCTTGCCGCCCTGGTTCCACTGACCCTCAGTCTGCGGGCCGGACATAGCGGCGCCAAAGAAGAAGTCACGGGGCAGCTGATACTGAGCCATCAAAGTCCTCGCTTTCGTGTCTAGAGCTTTCGGTTGGAGACGGGTTTGCTTTGGCAAGTTATCCGGCGCGGGCGCGCACCGGTTATCCAGATATCCAGCCCGCCAAAACAAAACCGTCCCCAAACGGTCGGCCCTGCCGGCGGCAGGGTTCCGTTCGTTGCGTACAACTATAGCGCTCTAATTCCTAAAGTAAAGCGTCTTTTTGTTTTTTCTTTCTCGGACTTCTTATATAAAAGTAATATGGGTGCCTCGTTGGGGGTTATACTTACTTGCGTATTCTTATGTGTCGGAAAGGAGGTTCCATGATTCCCAAATACGAGGCGATAGCTGCAGATATCCGTCGAAGCATCGAGGATGGCGCTCTTAAACCGGGCGACAAGCTACCCACCGTCGTTGAGTTCTGTGAGCTCTATAGCGTTTCCAAAATCACCGTCAAACGAGCTATCGAGCAGATCACCGAAGAGGGTCTTGTTACCAGCCGGCGCGGATCGGGCACCTACGTTAAAGACACGGCGGGGCTTCCCGACAAGGCGTTTTTCCAGGGCAAGAACGACCGCGCCCAGGGCTTTTCGTATGAGCACCGCGGGGAGAAGGTAACCTCGGTGGTCTACGATTTCTCGATTGTCAATCCGCCGGCAGAGGTTGCGACTCAGCTGGGAATTGCCGAGGATGACTTTGCCTACCACATCGTGCGCGTGCGCCAGGTCGACGAGAAGCCCATCGTTATCGAGTACACCTACATGCCCCTCGAATTGATCCCGGGCCTTAAAAAGAAAGATCTGTACGGATCGGTCTACAGCTTCATCCGCGAGCAATGTGGGCTGAAGATTTCGAGCTTCCACCGCACCATCCGCGCCGTAGCGGCAACCGAGGAAGAAGCTGAGCGCTTGGACACCAAACCCGGCTCTCCCCTGCTCGAACTCCACCAGATTGGTTTTTTGGATAGCGGCACCGCCTTTGAGCATTCGATCTCGCGCAACGTTGGTGACCGCTTTGAGCTGCACAACGTAACGTTGGCCTAGGTTTTATAGTCATGCGGGCGCTCGTTTTGGCTCATTTAGAGCGGGCGGCCGCGCAACACCATGGGGGTATGAACATGTCCGATTTGATTAAACTGGCGCCGATCTTCCACGAGAAGATCTGGGGCGGCCGCCAACTCGAAACCGTATTTGGCTACGACATTCCCGAGGGTCCCATCGGTGAGTGCTGGGCTATCTCGGCCCATCCCAACGGCGACTGCCAGATTGCGGAGGGCCCGTATGCCGGTCACACGCTGTCGTGGCTGTGGGCCGAGCACCGCGAGCTCTTTGGCAACTGCGAGGGCAAGGAGTTCCCGCTGCTCATTAAGATTCTGGACGCCAAGGACGACCTTTCGATCCAGATTCACCCCAACGACGAGTACGCCGCCGAGCACGAGAACGGCAGCCTGGGCAAGACCGAGTGCTGGTATGTGCTGGACTGCGAGCCCGGCGCCACGATTATCGTCGGCCAGCGCGCCAAGGACCGCGCCGAGGCAGCGCAGATGATCGAAGAGGGCCGCTGGGACGGCATGCTCAACGTGCTGCCGATTCACAAGGGCGACTTTTTCCAGATTGACTCCGGCACCGTGCACGCCATCAAGACCGGTACGCTCATTTTGGAGACGCAGCAGTCGAGCGATGTGACCTATCGCCTGTACGACTACGACCGCCCCGGTACCGACGGCAAGCTGCGCCCGCTGCACATTGAGCAGAGCCTCGACTGCATCGATTTTGATGTTCAGGCGCCGACCGACGGCACCGTAACCGCGCCCGAGGTCGACGGCGTAACCGAGCTCGAGTCCAATCCCTGCTACACCGTCGATCGTGTGCGTGTCGACGGCAGCAAGACCCTCGAGCAGCGCTGGCCCTTCATGTGCCTGTCGGTCATCGACGGCGAAGGCACCGTCTGCGGCGACCCCGTCCACAAGGGAAGCCACCTCCTGGCCCCCAGCACCGTCACCTCCATCGACCTCGAAGGCAAGATGGAACTGATCATCTCGCACCTGTAAGTCATCGATCCCCGAGCGCTCGCCGGGATGGGCGCGGGGATTGGTCGCCTGCTCGGGCAGTCCTGCTCGCACGGAGAGCACATTAAGTGCTCTCCGGCTCGTGCGGAACTCGCGATCGACCAAACCCCGCGCCCATCTCGGCGAGCCTCTGGCTAGTTACGACAATCAAAAAGCAACAAGGGGCTCCCCCGCCCATCAAACGGGAGAGCCCCTTGCCATATATAACGAATCACGACGCCTACAAATAGACCCTCTCCAGAAACGATAACGTGTCCTGAAGTCGTGTCCTTTCCTTACGGTTGGTCTGCCGATCTACATAAGAAGAAAAGTCCGCAAAAAAATCCTCTGCGTCAATCCTCATTTGCTCTGTTAGCTCCAAACGAGCCGAAGGCGGCAACAAACCAGCAAGCCGAGCAACATCCGAACGATGCTTTCGTCGATCAATGCTATTGCAACGACGTCCTTCCTCATAACTTCTGTTGATATCGATGTGCGCACGCATCTTAAGGGGAATGATATGGAGTGCATCGAGCAACGTGACGCCCCCTACGTTCGTTGCGTTATCACGAATAAACTCATAGTAGCCATCATCGAGAATAATGGCAGAGAGACTCGATATCGCTCCGTCAAAGGATAGAGGAGCCACTTCGCTCGTTTCATCTTCAAGCGTAAAGTCTGGATGCCGGGCAAACAACTCGATTTGGCCGGGATAATCTAAGGCCTGCCTTGATCCTTCGGGTAAACGGAATCGATAGTAAGTACACTTTCCATCGCCGACTTTTCCAATCTCGTATCCAGCGATTTTGATAAATGTCCAAAATGCAGTGGCAAATTCGATGCTATTTCCATCAACAATTACAACAACATCCAAATCTTCGGTAGCCCTAAATGAATCACCTTCGCTGTCAAATAGAACGCTGCAGGCTCCTCCGCCAATAAGGACATAGCCGCCCTCGCAATTGCTCATGGCAGCGGCAAATCGCTCTATTCCCCTTACTTTTGGCATATCGTCCTCCTGAGCTGTTCGACCGCATCGAGCAGACGGTCGTCTTTGTAGTCTGCTTTCGCGCAGGCAACATATAAGGAAAACGGGTCAACGCATTGCAGGCCCGCGGTGTCAAAGCTAACATCGGACGGCTCGTCCACGGGATACGACCAAACCTCAATCTCGATAGCAGCCGATTCGTACCACTGGGCCTCCAGCCATCTGTCACCCATACGCTCTTTTAAGGCCTCTAGCTGATACTTTTCGAGAGCAATGGTTGGGGCAGAGCCATCATGAGCAAGGTCGGACATATAGCTAAGGGCAGAGACGCCGGAAAGCAGCGCATCAACGGCCCGCAAATCTACCCTGTCGACTGCCTCCTTAAGCCGGATGCGTTCTATAACTGGCGAGCGAAGGTAGTCCTCAAACCCGTCTAGCAACGTCTCGGTCGACAACCCGGTGTCGTGCAATATACGCTTTTTGCCATCCCGCACAATCAATCCAGGAGCTATAGCGGCAATTTCTGAAAGATAGTTGCTTACGCTCGCCGCGCTTTTACCACACAGGCGCGCCAGGTCGCCGGCAGAACAGTCAACCCATCGCCCTGCAATGTAATTTAATACGACTCGCTGGGATTGGGGTGAAAGCGGGGCTGCAGAGGGAGCGTTCAGTATCTCATCAGAAATGAAGGCACCCATAAACGGCAGAAACGCATTCTGCCCATCTCGAATATATGCAATTCCCTCCGAAGCCAGCGCATGCATAAAGCCCAAATCCATGGCATCCCAGCAAATTGCCACCGGACGAGCATCGACCTTGCGCACGGCATCAACAATGTTTCGTGCCGAAATAACACTGGGCAGCTCTTTTGGCTCGGCAACAATAAAGCCACCTTGCTCAGACGTGCCAAGCTGCGCCAAATGAAGCGAAAACCGCTCGAGATACATACGGGGAATCTGCACCTCTACCGGCCTTGGATCGATAGCGAGCTCTAAGGAGAAGATGCGTTTCGGGGGACAGGATATTAACACTCCCTATCACCATTTTCATTTCACCAACGTTTTAGTTACTATCTAAAATTATACTGAACAGTATAAAACGTTCAATCACCAAAACCACAAGGTAACAACCCAAACGCAACAAGGGGCACTCCCGCTCATCAACGGGGGAGCCCCTTGCCATGTCTAATTATTCAGCCCACCCGGCTCTCCAGACCAAAAAGCGACCGAGCAGAGCGACGCTCGCAAGCAACGTTACCCAAGGCCCCGGACAGGCGCCATGGACAACGTCGATCGCGAGTTCCGCACGAGCCGGAGAGCACTTAATGTGCTCTCCGCGCGAGCAGGACTGTCCGAGCAGGCGACGTTGTCCATGGTGCCTGTCCGGGGCCGCCGAGATTACGACAGCTTGACGATCGGCGCAAAGCCCTTCATGAGCTTTTTGGTCTGGCCGGTCTTTTCGAATTGGACCTCGATCATGTCTCCCGCGACCGAGATCACGGTACCCGTGCCAAAGGTCTTGTGGCTCACGGTATCGCCCGCGGCAAAGTCCTGCGATGCACTGGCGCGATCGACCTTGCGCTCCACCGTCGGCGACACCTTGGACAACGGCTTTTTAGCTCGCGGCGCGCCCGACCCAAAGGTCGAGGCAACACGGCCGGCGTCGGGCGAAACCCCGCGATGGCGCTCGGTGCCATAGGTGCTGCCACCAAAGAAATCATCGAAGCTCGATCCGCCGCGCGATCCGGAGCCGCCGGTCGAGCGCGTATGCGAACCGAACACCTTGCCGCCATACATATCCGAGCCCATGCCCGAGCCAAAGGTGCCGCGACGGTCGCCGCGCTTCTCCCAGCCCGTGCCCTCAAAACCGGCAGAACCGATGCCGCTAAACTCGATATCCTCAAACGGGATCTCGTTAAGGAAGCGCGAGCGCGGGTTGGCAGAAGTCGAGCCGTAGGTACGACGCGTGGCCGCATAGGTCAAGAACAGGCGCTTGCGGGCGCGTGTGATGGCGACGTAGGCCAGGCGACGCTCTTCCTCGAGCTTACCCGGATCATCGCTGCCGCCAAAGTCGTGCACATGCGGGAAGATGCCCTCCTCCATGCCGGCCACGAACACCGCCGGGAACTCCAAACCCTTGGCGGAGTGGATGGTCATCATGGTGATGGCGTGCGTCTCGCCGGCCAGGGAATCCAAGTCGGAGCGCAAGGCCAGCCACTCCATGAGCGCCGGCAGCGCCTTACAGGTGAGCGGGCCGTAGGTGCGCTCGATTTCGTCAGCATGCACGGCGCCCGCCGGTAGCTCTGTTGGCACGGTATACGCGTTGCCCGCGATGGCAGCGGCCAGGGCGTCCTGCGGCGAGAGCGCCGGAGCGGCAAGGCTATCGAGCGGATTGGTGCCCGCGGCGTCACGAGCGCCGACGAGTGCCTCAAACGAAGACGCGGGCGCGGACGGTCCCGGCTCGGGCGCAGGCGCGCTCACCACGACGGGCTCGGGCTCGGCGGCGGGCACATCGGCAACACCGGCTGCGCGCAGCTCTTCTAGGCTCTCGAGCGTACCCTCGATATCCTCGTGTGTCTCCTCAAATTCGGCGGCGACGCCCAGGAATTCCTGGATGTTCTCGGCGCGGCTCTCGGACTCCATGGTGCCCTCGGCGCGAAAAGCCTGCAGCAGGCCCGTCTTATCGACAATCATCTCGACGACGTCCTTGAGCTCGCCGTCCACGCGGCGGCCCTCGCGCACCAGCGCCACAAAACTCGACAGGCCGTTGCGCACCTTGGCGCTAAACATGCCCGTCTCGGCTGTTGCGATCTCGCAGGCCTGGAAGAACGAGCAGCGGTTGTCGCGCGCCAGCTGCTCGATCTTTTGAATCGAGGTGGAGCCGATGCCGCGGCGCGGCGTGTTGATGACGCGCTTGACGCTCATCTCGTCGGCCGGGTTCACGATCATCTTGAGGTAGGCCATGACGTCGCGGATCTCGGCACGGTCGAAGAATCGCGTGCCGCCCACGATCTTGTAGGGCACGCCCGCGCGCAGGAACATATCTTCGAGAATACGCGACTGGGCGTTGGTGCGGTAGAACACGGCGATATCGTCGTAGCTCGTACCCTTGGCGTGCAGCTTCTCGATCTCGCCGGCAATCCAGCGACCCTCGTCGCGCTCGTCGCTTGCCTGGAAAGCCTGGATCTTCTCGCCGTCGCCCTCGGCCGTAAACAGGCGCTTGTCCTTGCGCTGCGAGTTGTGGCGCACCACGGCGTTGGCGGCGCTCAGGATATGGCCCGTGGAGCGGTAGTTTTGCTCCAGCTTAACGGTCTTGCAGTTTTTGAAGTCCTGCTCAAAGTCCAGGATGTTGGTGATGTCGGCGCCACGCCAGCTGTAAATGGACTGGTCGTCGTCGCCCACGACCATGAGGTTTTGGTACTTGGCGGCCAGCAGGTTGGCGATCTCGTACTGGACGTGGTTGGTGTCCTGATACTCGTCGACGCTAATATAGCGGAAGCGCTCCTGGTACTTGTCGAGCACCTCGGGACGGGTGCGCAGCAGCTCGAGCGTGCGCACGAGCAGGTCGTCGAAGTCCATCGCGTTGGCGGCGCGCAGGCGGCGCTCCAGCTCCAAGTAGACCTGCGCGGCCTTTTTGTCATTGGGGCTGTCAGCGGATTTGAGCATGTCCTCGGGCCCGATCATGGCGTTTTTGGCCGAGCTGATCTTGCTGCGGATCATGTTGATGGGGAACTGCTTTTGCTCAATGCCGAGCGCCTGCATAATGTCGCGCACCATGCGCTTTGAGTCGTCGTCATCGTAGATGGTGAACTGACCGGTATAGCCCAGCAGGTCGGCGTCCTCGCGCAGCATGCGCACGCACATGGCATGGAAGGTGCACACCCACATGCCACGAGTGCCGCTGGGGATGAGTGCCGCCAGACGCTCGCGCATCTCGGCAGCGGCCTTGTTGGTAAACGTGATGGCAAGAACCTGCCAAGGCTTAACGCCCAGGTCGCCGAGCATATGAGCGATGCGGAAGGTCAGGACGCGGGTCTTGCCCGAGCCAGCACCGGCAAGGACCAGCAGCGGGCCCTCGGTGGTCAGGACCGCCTCGCGCTGGGCGGGGTTAAGGCTGTCGATATCGACGAGCGGCTTGGCGGGCTTGGGCGCCGGCGCGGGAGCGTCGTAGATGTCGAGCGGAACGAGCTCGGGCTCCGGCGCAGCGGGGGCGGTGTATGCATCGAGCGGCACGGGTTCCGGCGCGGGCGGCACGGGCACCGCGGCGTTCTTTTCCCAGGGCAAGGGCTGGGTCATGGGCGACTCCTCATCTGACAGACGGCGCGCCTGCGGGCAGCGCCATAGTTTGAGCCGTACCAGTATACCGAGCCGCGCGGACACCGACGCAAATCACACCACGACTCCGTGTGCCGCCGTCAGGCCCGCCCCATCGCCCAAAAAAGAGGACGGCATAGACCTTTTGGTCATGCCGCCCTCTTTGAATGACAAGTTGTCGCTCTGGCCGCCGCGCAGCGTCAACCAAGTTACAGGCCGAGCATGGGCTCCAGAACGAAGAAGTATGCGAGCACTACGATGCCCAGGATGATGCGGTAGACGCCGAAGCACTTGAAGTCGTGACGGCGGACGAAGCCCATGAGCCACTTGATGGCGATGAGCGAAACCACAAAGGCCACAACGCAGCCCACGCCCAAGATGGCGATCTCGTTGGTGCCGAACGTGCCGCCCTTGATGAAGTACTTGACCAGCTTGAGCGCACTCGCGCCAAACATAACGGGAATAGCCAGGAAGAACGTAAACTTAGACGCCACCGAGCGCGTGCAGCCCAAAAGCAGGCCGCCGATGATGGTAGAACCGGAGCGAGACGTACCAGGCACCAGCGAAAGCACCTGGAAGCAGCCGATACCCAGCGCAGTCTTCCAGCTTAGATCCTCGAGCGTGGCGATGGAACCAAAGTCCAGATTCTCGTCATCGTCCTCATCCTCAGCGGTAGCCGTGGCGGGCGCCGCAAAATGCGCACCGGCGGGACGTCCACCCGACACCACAGCACGCGAACCAAACGAACCGGCAACGGCCATTTCCTCGCGCTTGTTTGCGCGCCAGTTCTCGATCACGATAAACAGCACGCCGTACACAATGAGCGCCAGCGCCACGACGGGAGCATTGTAGAAATGCTCCTCCATCCAGTCGTTGAGCGGCAGGCCGATCGCCGCCGCAGGAATGCAACCGAGCACAATCTTGCCCCACAGCACCCAGGTGTCGCGACGGCCCTCCTTGCCCTTGCTGGGCGAGAACGGATTGAGTTCATGGAAGAACAGCACGCAGACGGCCAGAATGGCGCCGAGCTGAATCACGACCAGGAACATATTCCAGAACGTCTCGCTCACGTTCATCTTGACGAACTCGTCCACCAAGATCATGTGACCCGTCGACGAAACGGGCAGCCATTCGGTGATGCCCTCGACCAGGCCCATGAAGGCAGATTTTAGAAGCTCGATAATATCCAAAGGGACCCCCTCGTTAGACACCCGCCGGTAGATGTTCTGCGGACGATGCGGGCGATGTCCCATTATCAACCGTTGGCGGTGCGACCGCGCCTACCCTTACCAAAAAACTCGCCCGTTCACAGAATTGCGAGCAGTTAAACCGAAATCCTTGGGTATAACTGCAACAAGATAAAGTGTCCGGCGGCCAACGCGCCCGCGCCCGCCCGATGCACGAGCCCCGCGCCCGTGCGATAGACCAAGGAGGAAACCATGAACGAGGGCTACACCAAGGTATTTGTTTCACTCGACGGTACTGAGCAGCAGGATTTTGTGCTCGCACGCGCCATCAAGGTCGCCGCGAACAACGGCGCCAAGCTGATTATCGGCCACGTTATCGATTCCACGGCGCTCGAGAGCGCCGGTTCCTATCCGGTCGATCTGGTCAACGGCCTAGAGGAGGCATTTAAGAACTCCATCGCCAAGCAGCTCGAAGAGGCCAAGGCCAATCCCGACATTCCCGAGGTCGAAGTCATGATTCGCGCCGGCCGCATTCGCGAGACGCTCAAGGACGAGATGCTCGACGTGGTTAAGCCCGACCTGGTGCTCTGCGGCGCCCGCGGCCTGTCCTCGATCAAGTATGCGCTGCTGGGTTCAATTTCGACGTTCCTGCTGCGCAACACCGACTGCGACATTTTGGTCGTGAAGTAGCGTTGCTCCCACCGGCCGCGGGGCCTGCGGGGTTTCCACGGGCACGTCCTCGCCGCGTTGCGGCTGCGGGATGTGCCCTTAGGAAACCCCTCCCGGCCTCGCGGCCTTCGCAGCCTTACTTCAGCGAGTTGGCTGATGGAAAAATGGCGTGCCGCCCTGGTTGGGGCGGCACGTTTTGTTTGGGCTGCACGTTTTTGTTTTGGGAGATCCATTTGAGCCTCATAGTTATGTTCACGTTCGGGAACATAGCGCCAGTTGCCTTAGCTAAGTTCACGTTCGGGAACATAGCCGTCCGCAGCGCAAGACGGCCCGGCTACTCAAAGTATTGGAACTTGTTCGTTGAGAAGGAAAACGTTACGACAAAGCCTTCTCCGGAGTCGGATGCCGCGGTGACGTCGATGCCCATCTTGGAGCACAGGCGCGCCACCAGGTAGAGGCCGATGCCCGTTGCGCGCTTGGTGGTGCGGCCGTTGTCGCCGGTAAAACCCTTCTCGAACACGCGCGGCAGGTCGGCCGCGCTCACGCCGCAGCCGTTGTCCGCGACGGTAAGCTCGATGCGTTCGCTCGCCAGGCCCTCGTCCAGCAACGCGCCCGAAAACACGATCTTCGCGCCGTCCTCGCGCGCATATTTGATGCTGTTCTGAATAAGCTGGCCTAGAATAAACTCGAGCCACTTCTCGTCGGTAAAGACCTCAAAGTCGAGGTTCTCGCACACCGGAGCCACGTGCGCCGCGATAAGCTCGCGCGCGTTGGCTTTAATCGCGCCCGTCACCAAGGTCTTGAGATCCCAACGGCGAATCAGGTAGTCGCGCTCCACGACTTCCGAGCGCGCGTAGTACAGCGCCTGGTCGATATAGCGCTCCACGCGAGCCAGCTCGCGACCCAGGTCATCCACACGCGACAGGTCGTCTTCGCTGCCATCCAGGTTTTCCAAAATCAGATGGGCCGCCGCCAGGGGCAGCTTGGCCTCGTGGACCCAGCTCTCGATATAGTCGCGATAGTCATCGGTCTGACGCCGGCCTTCGGCAACCTCGTCGCATGCCGCCTTGCCCACCCGGCGCAAGACCTCGTACTCGAGCTCGCCCTCGGCATAGGTCGGGCATTGCACCATCTCCTGCACCCATGCGGGACTCTCGAGCTCCTCTGCCGCGCGCTCCAACTGACGCAGAAAACGGCGACGGCGAGCGTACTCGATCACGATGCCGAGCATACCGAAGATAAAGGACACGCCAACCGCCACGACCACGATAGAAACGGGTGCGCCGGCGACCGTCAGCACAAAGCAGCTCAGCAGCACGCCGCACGTCCACACGGCGACGGGAAGCAGCGCGTCTTTAAAGAACTTGCCAAACGACATAGCCGGCCCCTAGACCGAATAGCCTTGGCCGCGATGCGTGGTCAAATACCCCTTGATGCCGATTTTTTCGAGCGTGGTGCGCAGGCGGTTGATGTTGACGGTGAGCGTATTGTCGTCCACGAAGGCGTCGGAGTCCCACAGGTCCTGCATGATGGCCGAGCGCGAAACGATCTTGCCCGCGCGGCTCAGAAGCAGCGAGAGGATACGCAGCTCGTTTTTGGTGAGCTCGGTGCTAGTGCCGGTTTGCGTGTTGGTGACCATGGAGCGGGCGAGGTCGAGCTCCAGCCCCTTGTGGACGAGCGTGCTGCGCTCGCCCGCCGCCGCGGTGCGACGCAGCAAGGCATTGATGCGCGCCACGAGCACGCGTGCGCTATAGGGCTTGGGAACGAAGTCGTCCGCGCCGAGCGTCATGGCCATGACCTCGTCGATCTCGGTCGTGCGCGACGTGAGGACGATGATGGGAACCTCGGATTCGTGGCGGACTTCGTGGCAGATATGCTGGCCGTCTTTGACGGGAAGCGTCAGGTCGAGCAGCACCAGATCGGGAGCGGCAGCAAGAATATCGCGCGAAACGTGCTCGAACGATTCGCAGGCCTCGACCTCAAAACCGGCACGGGCAAGGATATCGGCAAGCTCGCGACGAATGGGCTCGTCGTCCTCAACGATATAGATCAGCGCCATGGATTCCGTTCCCCCCTCTTGGTTGTCTTACTGCCATTATTGCCGCGAAGTCGCCGGTGCGCGCCTCGCGCGGCATTAAGGTGACAGAACTGTTCGCGAACGAAAGCGTTCGAATCGCCCCTCGCTCGCAGCGGGCGCGGGGATCAAATGATTAAATAATCCCCGTCCCAGAAAAATCATTTAGCGGCGGGCGCGAAGCTTTTCGTAGCCGTCGGCAAAGAAGGCGACCGTCGCGGCATCAGACTCGGCGGCGTCGGCGTCGGCGGCAGGCACCACGCCGTGCTCGTCGCTTACCAGGAACAAGGCGCCCTTGAGCTGTGCGGGAATGTCTACGCGCGTGACCGGGATGCCCTTGGTCTGGGCCAGCTGCTCTATGAGCGTCGCCGTGCCACACAGGCACTCGTCCGCCGGCGCCACAAAGGCCAGCTCGCCGTTGTTGACGGCAGCGAGCAGCTCGGGCGCCACGCCGGTCTCGTCGGCCTCGGAGCGGGCCTCGGCGGAGCGGGCACGCAGCGCCTTGGCCGAAGTATCGGCCAGCGGCTCGTACTCACCCACCGTCATGGCGGCATTGCCGTTAACGTCGATCACCAGCATGAGCACGCCGTCGTGCGCGGTGTAATCGCCCTCGGCAAGCGACCACTCAACGTGCTGCTTAGCCCAGCTGAGCATGTTATGGGTAAGCGGTTCGCCCTGCACCAGACGCTCGGACAGCGCGCGGATGTGACGGTTGAGCATGGGCACCTTTTTGTTGGACATGCGCCAGCGGCAGATAAGCGCGGGCTTGTCGAGCGTGAACTTCTCGACCGCCTCCTGATTGGCGCAAAAGTCCTCGTACGCACGCTGATCCTCGGCATTGCCAAACAACTCGGCATCATCAATCTGGGGCATGGTTGTACCTTTCGTGTTAGTCATTCCGTCCTCTTATACCAAAAAGACGGCCCTCCAAACGGAGCAGCCGTCTTTTGCAGAGATTATTTTGACGATATGGTCAGGCGACCGAACAGTTTAATGGGATAGAGAAACATCCCATTAAGGGTTTTCCAAGTGCCCGAGATTGCCCCGAAAGAGGAGCGCCGCGTACTAAATGTACGCAAGCGACGGTTTGAGGGGCAAGGTCGGGTGCTTGGGAAAGCCTCTAGTGCCTAAAATGTCTGGCTCCGGTGAAGACCATCGCAATGCCGTGCTCGTTGCAGGCCTGGATGCTCTCGTCATCGCGCTTGGAGCCGCCGGGCTGGATGATGCAGGTCACGCCGTGCGCGGCAAGCACGTCGACGTTGTCGCGGAACGGGAAGAACGCGTCGCTTGCACAGGCAAAGCCGCCCTTCTCCACGCCCTCGCGCTCGCAGAAGTCCTCAGCACGCTCGCAGGCCAGCAACGCGGAATCCACGCGGTTGGGCTGACCGGGGCCCATGCCAATGCCGGCCTTACCCTTGGAGACCAGGATGGCGTTGGACTTGACGCCCTTGCAGACCTTCCAGGCAAACTCGAGCTCGGCCATCTCGGCGTCGGTGGGCTTACGGTCGGTGGGGAACGTAAAGGTCGCGGGGTCCTCGGTCACGTGGTCGACTTCCTGCACCAGCATGCCGCCGTCGATGGAGCGCAGCTCCACATGGGCACCGTGGTCCACGCCGCCGGTAGCCAGCACGCGCAGGTTGGGGCGCTTGGCCATGCGCTCGAGCGCCTCATCGGTGTAGCTCGGGGCGATGATGACCTCGACGAACTGCTTGTTCTGATCGGCAAAGTGCTCAACCAGCTCAAAGGGAACCTCGCGGTTGCAGGCGATGATGCCGCCGAAGGCGCTCTTGGGATCGCAGGCGAAGGCGCGGTCGTAGGCGGCCGTGATGTCCTCGGCAACGGCGGAACCGCAGGGGTTCTGATGCTTGAGGATCACGCAGGCCGGCTCGTCGAACTCGCGGACCAGGTTCCAAGCGGCATCGGCGTCCAGATAGTTGTTGTAGCTGAGCGGCTTGCCCTGGATCTGCTCGGAGCCCACGAGCGGGAACTGAGAGCTCGCGGTGTTCTCGCAGCCCTCGGCAAAGCGATAGACCGTGGCCTTCTGCTGCGGGTTCTCGCCATAGCGCAGGTCGTCGACCTTTTCCAGCGAGATCTCGAGCTTGGCAGAGGTGTCCGCCACGTCGCTTGCCTGGGCGGCAAGCCAACGGGAGATAGCCGTGTCGTAGGCGGCGGTGGTCTGGTAGACCTTCACCTGCAGGCGACGACGGGTGGAAAGCGTGGTGCAGCCACCGGTCTCGCGCATCTCGGCCAGGACGGCATCATAGTCGGCCGGGTCGGAGATGACGGTAACGCTCGCGGCGTTCTTGGCGGCAGAGCGCAACATGGAGGGGCCACCGATGTCGATGTGCTCGATGGCATCCGCAAAGGTGACCTCGGGGTTGGCGACGGTCTTCTCGAACTCGTACAGGTTGACGACGACCAGGTCGATCAGCTTAATGCCGTGCTGAGCCGCCTCCTGCATGTGCTGCTCGGAATCGCGGCGGGCCAGCAGCGCACCGTGAACCTTGGGGTGCAGGGTCTTAACGCGGCCGTCCATCATCTCGGGATAGCCCGTGAACTCCTCGATGGGGGTTACGGGGACGCCCGCATCCTCGATAGCACGAGCCGTACCGCCCGTAGAGATGATCTCGACGCCAAAGTCATCGACCAGCGTGCGTGCGAAATCGACGACGCCCGTCTTGTCGGTGACCGAGATCAACGCGCGCGCGATCTTCACATCAGATCCCATGCAGTCCTCCTGTCTGGTACGCCGCCGTGCTCCGTGAGTCGGTGATACGTCGATCTGCAGCGCTCGCGCGGCGACAATGAAAATACTGATTTAATGTAGCGCATCGAGCGCATCGATGCACCCCGCAACGGTCGCATGTGCAGAAAAAGCTCGCGAGTGGAGGGCGTGGGCGCAACGCCGGGCACGGTGAGTTGATGGAACACAGGGGCACCATAATTAGACGCCAATGGCGTGGTAGAACTGTGCTCGATATGCATCCGCAAAAGAAAGAGGCACCATGGTCTCGCGGGTTCTCTACCGACCGTTTAATACTGAAGACTTTGACGCCATCGCGCTGATTCTGCAGCAGCTTTGGCATAACAATTCGGATAACGATGAGTACAACCGCCTTGAGGCCGCATGCGACCTCGCCTATTGCCTTTCGTCCTCGACGTTTTCGCAGGTTGCGGTAATTGACGGCGAGGCGCGCGGCATTGCGCTTGCACGCGCAGGACAGAGCCCCAGCGTCACTATCAACGAGCATTGGATGGATACCGAACGCGCGTTGCTGTCGCAGATGCGCGAACTGGAGCCCGATGCCTGCGCCGAGTATCTCTCGTTTGTGCGCGCAACCATCCGAACCAACAACCGCCTGCTCGAGAGCAGCCCATTGCCGCACGACAACGAAGTCACGCTGCTCGCCGTCGATCCCGAGGTCCATGGCCTGGGCGTTGGCTCGGTTTTGCTCGATGCCGCGGTCTCGTACCTGTCCTCGCGCGGGGCGACAAGGGCGCACTTGTACACCGACTCTAACTGCTCGTGGAAGTTCTACGAGCTGCACGGCTTTAAGCGCACGGCCACGCACCGCGCCAACCGCGAAGAGCGTCGTCACGACATGCCGCGCGAAAGCTTCCTCTACGAACTCGACCTAACAGCCTAGCCCAAGCAGCCACACCTAGTCATTTAAGAACGTCCCCAATGACTGATCCCCAACAACTAGTCATTTAAGTCTGTCCCCAATGAGTGGCCTAGGGGGTTTGTAGATAGCCGTGGTCAAAATACATCAAATATGAGTACTGTTACCTTTTTAGTAGCAGCGATTCGGGGCATTTTTGATGCTTATAGGCATGACGACCAGCTGCACGAGCTGACGTAACTCCCCAAATGTTCAATAAAATGGGCTCCTAACGAGAAGTACTCTCATTAGGAGCCCATTATTATGTGCAAACATATGTGACCAACGCAGCAACAGTACTCATATTTGGCATTTTTTGTCCACTGCCCCTTGCGCGAAGGTCCTCAGCGGAAAGTTTGACCCGTTTCGATGCACAAAAATGGGATGAATCTTCCCTGGCAACCGCCCAGAAAGATCCACCCCAAAGCAAGCGCTCGCTAGAACGTTCCGCCGCCGCCTCCGCCGACGCCGCCACCGCCGCCACCGGAAAAGCCGCCACCGCTGCCGCCGCTCGAGCTATCGGAACTCGAAGCCAGCTCGCGGATGGTCTCGTGGTACACATCGTTGAACGAATCGAGCGGGGACTCGTTGCCGTAGTGATGGTAATACCACCAGTAGCAGGGGTAGTTGTCGTAGAAATCGTCACTGTTGCGCAGGTCCGCAGGCACGGCCTCGGCCAGCTGCCGCAGCACTTCTTTCGAAACGCCCAGGGCAACGCCCATCACCAGCAGCTTGTTCCACAAGATCAGGTCGCTGGGGACGGCCTCCTTCAGACGCGTAAAGTCCTCGAGCCAATGCTTGAGCGCCTTGCAGCGAGCCGCCACCTCGGCGCCCTCCGGCGTGTAGCGACGGAAGGTGCAGCTCAGGACAAAGCCCACGATCGTGACGGGGATCGAGATCATAGCGGCACCGACATTGGCATCCGCAAAGTCGGTATAGAACAGAGAGCCCAAAATGCCACAGACAATAATGATACCGAGAACCAGGCCGGCCACCATCGCGATGGTGCCATCCGATGCGATAAGCTCGCGCGCCTCCAGCTTGCCCTTAACCGTGCTCTGATAGTCCTCGAGCTTGTCGCCAACAGATGTGGTGCGCTCGCTAGCGTACTCCTCCAGCTCGCTAAACGTGCGCGAACGGACTCCGTCCTTATCGGGCTTAACGCCGGCGAAGAAGACCTTGAGCACATCGCGATCGATGCCATCCTTCTTGGCAGCCTTCCAGGCCTCGTCGGTCACCGTGATGCGATACGTCTGCTCCTCTTTTTCGCGACGGAGCAGACCCTTCTTCTTGGCCTCGGTCGCTTCTTCCAGCTTGATCACGCGGTCGTCGGTCAGCTTCATCAGCGTGGCGATATATGCCTGATCGGGCACGTTGTTCCAGCTCATAAGAGCTGCAAGCACCGCAGGATGGTCGGCGGAGGGCACATCGCGGAAGTACTCGTCTTGGAAGAGCGGCTTGGGCTTGGGCCTGCGTAGCTTGAGCATCACGATCACACCGGTATAGGCAACCGCCACAACAACACACACCACGGCAATCGCGCTGGCAACCGCACGCGCGTGCTCACGGCGGGCGTTAGCTTCGTCGGCCCATTCCTTCTCTTCGCTCAGGATCGTTGACATGCGCTCTTCGCCCGAGGCGGCAAGCTGCGGCACCCAGTCGCTGGGGAAGGCGATGCGTGCCTCGGCGAATTCGCCCTGATGCACGCAGGGAATGGTATAGGTGACCATGGGCTCGTCCTCATCGAGCGACACGTCGCCCGTCAGCGGACCGTGGCCCCATGCGCGGAAGTTATCACCCTTGACGGCCACCGTCCCGGCAGCGGCATTTGCGAAGTACACTTCCATCTCGACGTCATCGGAATCCGCAGACCAGCCGTCACCCACAAACTTCCAGTAGAGCTCGGCGGTATCGGCCCAGTTCATGACCGCACCGGTCATGGTATAGCTCACGTAATAGGTCGCGCTGTCGCCGCTCTCGTGGGGGCTGAAAACCTTAATCCTTACGCTGCCGTCGGATTGCTCAACCGTATAGACGCCGCTGTCGCCTTTGTTTGCATAGTCGACCCTGCTAAACGCGGCATCGTCTTCCTCGACGCTCAGCACATCGACGCCCGCCGTGCCGCCCTGCTGGTTGGTGCCCGTATTGATATCCCAATACACGCCGTTGATATCGTCGTCGAAATCAAACTGGCGTCCCTCGACAACGGTCAGCGATCCATCGGCTTCAACCGTGGCACCGATATAGGTTTGGGTCATGGAGTAGCCGTCGGCGTGCGCGGCGGCAGGCAGCAGCAACAACGCAAGCGCGACGAGTGCGCAGACGGAAGCGAATCGCGCAAACAGGTGGCGCTGCCGACAGGTCTTGGCAACGGGGGCGTTCATAGGCACATCCTTTGTCTGTGATACCAGTAGCGTCATTGTCCCACGTTTGCGGGTTCATGTGACGAACATCTAGGTCAGCGGAGTGTCAAAACGGGACAAAAGTCACGCCCGCACCCCGGCAGTTAGTCATTGGGGACGTTCTTAAATGACTAGTCATTAGGGACACCCTTGGCATGGCCAGCGCCAGCAATAGATACCACTTCACAGCTCCGTCACAGGTGTAGCGGCTTTGTGTGGGCGCGGCACGCGCTGATTGAGCCGCCAACCGAGGGGCATAAAGCAGTTGAGCGAAAACGGTTGCCCCTTTCCCGTTCGCTCGAGGATCATGTCCCCCTTTTCCGCGGAAACCCCGGCAGTTGCGAAGAGCTGCCGGGGTTTCTGTCGTGTATAAGGCCGAGTCGGTGTGCAGCGGTCAAGGCATTGAGTCGCAGACCCACCGCGCACAATGCGCAGCGTCGCCAACTTGCGAGCCACGGCAGCGCCTTCCCTACCGCGCCCCGCGCTATACTCATCCGCATGGATATCAAAGCACGCAACATATCAACGTCCGCCGCGGACGCACCAGCGACGCCGTTCGTCTCCGCTCCCACGCCCGTCGTGGGCCGCTTTGCCCCGTCGCCCTCGGGCCGCATGCACCTGGGCAACGTATTCAGCTGCCTGTGCGCGTGGCTTTCGGCCCGCAGCCAAGGCGGCCGCATCGTGCTGCGCATCGAGGACCTGGACGATCGCTGCAAGCGACCGGAGCTTGCCGCTCAACTGATTGACGACCTGGCCTGGCTGGGACTCGAATGGGACGAAGGCCCCTACTACCAGCACAATCGCCTCGACTTGTACGAGGACGCCCTGCACCGGCTACAAGACGCCGGCCTCACCTATCCCTGCTTTTGCACGCGCGCCGAGCTCCACGCCGCGAGCGCGCCGCATGCCAGCGACGGCACACCCATCTACCGCGGCGCCTGCCGAGGCCTTTCTGCCGAGGAGGTTGCCCGCCGCAGTGCCCTGCGCGCTCCGGCCACGCGCCTGCGCGTGCCCACCGTAGATGACCTCACGGAAGACGTGATCGAATTCGTGGACCGCACGTACGGCGCCCAATGCGAGGCACTCGCTACCGAGTGTGGCGACTTTTTGGTGCGCCGCAGCGACGGCGTTTTTGCCTATCAGCTAGCCGTGGTAGTCGACGACGCCGCCATGGGCGTCACCGAGGTCGTGCGCGGATGCGACCTGCTGGGCTCCACGCCCCGTCAGATCTACCTGCAGCATCTGCTGGGACTTCCCACGCCGCACTACGCGCACATTCCGCTGCTCATGTCGCCGGACGGCCGCCGCCTTTCCAAGCGCGACCGCGATCTGGACCTGGGCGAACTCCGCGCCCGCTTTGGCACGCCCGAGGCGCTGTTGGGCTGGCTCGCCGGGCAAACGGGCATCGCGCCGGACACCACGCCGCGCTCTGCCGAGCAGCTGGTCGAGCACTTTAGCTGGGACGTCATCCGCGCGCACCAGGAGAACATCACTGTAATGGCCGAGTAACCAAACGCCTCGCCCCTACGCAACATCCCAGGGTTGAAGTTCGTCGCCCAGGCGAACGATGCAGTCGTAGAGCAGGGTGTGGCGCTCGGCCGGGTTGGCATCCCGATGAAAATGCCCGTAGTACCAGCGCTTGTAATCCAGGCGGTCCTCAAGCTCATCGAAAAATACCGTGAGCCGATCGACTTCGGGGTAGTTCCAGCCAGGTGCCGGATAGAGCGTGGGCGAGAGCATGCGCGTGGAGCAGGTGTGGGTGATTACGTAGTCGACCTTCCAACCCACGCTGTCGAGCTTTGCCCGCGCTTCCTCAAAGTTGCGCTCACCCGGCAGCTCCTGCGGCCACCAGCTGGAATACGGGATGCGGTATTCCTTGTCCACGCTCGTGGCGCCGCCCATGGTAAAGATTGTTGAGCCGTCGAGCTCAAAGACCTCGCCGCGCGTCAGGCGCCGTATGGGCGAGGTATCCGACAGACGCTGCGTCAAGCCTCCGTGCCACGGCTCCATGGGCCGCTCCGCCCAATGGTCGAAGCGTTCGTGGTTGCCGTCGACGAACAGCACCGTATAGGGGCGCGACTCGAGCCACGTGATATCGGCACATTCCTCGGCGGAGAAATCCCACGGAAAGCCAAAGTCGCCCGCGATTATCAGATAGTCGTCGCTCGTCAGACTGTCCCCAAACTCCCAATCGCGGAGCTTTTGCATGTCGATGCCACCGTGGACATCACCCGTCACATAGACCGTCATCGGATCACCACTTCCCTCTTATAGGTTTCGAGATCGCGCTCGACCTGCTCGTCGCCCGTGGCGTTGACCCACCACGGCCACTTAACGCAACACACCGGCTCGTCTACCTGTGCAAACCACGACTTGAGCTCCTCCAGGCTCACCGGGGCGTAGCCGTTGGCGTCCACGCCCACGTCGTAGCGCAGCAGCCCCTGCCGAAGGTTGAACTTGTTATACGCGTCGCCACAGCTGTGGATATGCCCGTGCAAATGCCAGCCGCCGTGCGACATACCCTGCCAGTCGACCATGGGATAGTGGCTCAGCACGATTTTCTGACGGTCGATCTTGAGCACGCAAATGGGCGGCTCGACGATAAAAGCATCCGCCACCACAGGCTGCGTCCAGTCTTTATCGTGGTTGCCGGGCAGCAGATGGATGCGCTTGCATGCAATGCTTTTGCGCAGCTCGTAGGCATCTTGGACCGTCATCTTAAAGCTAAAGTCGCCCAAGATGTAGAGCTCGTCGTCCACAGCAACCTTGCTGTTAATGTTGGCGACCATGGCGTCGTTCATCTGCGCAACAGTCGACCAAGGCCTGTCGGCGAGCCGTAGCATGTTCTCGTGTCCAAAGTGCGTATCGCTGGTAAACCAGATCATGGGACCTCCTAACGATCTTGCTCAGAATTTCCACTCGTCGCCCCACCCTACCCATCGGTACGTCGCGCTTCGATCGGCACGATATCCTGGTAGATAAGGCGATGCTTTTCATCGCGCCATTCATCGTCATGGTAATGGCCAAAGAACCAGGTGCGGTAGTCGAGTCGCCCGTCGAGCTCGCCCAAAAAGGCCTGCAGCGAATCGTCGTAGAACTCGCGATTGCACTCCATGCACAGCTCGTCTGCCAAATCGACCGGTGCCTCGTGAGTCACAACATAGTCGACCTTCCAGCCCACACGATCGAGCGAGGCGCGACAGTATTCCATCTCGCTCTCACTCGGCATTTCCTCGGGCCACCACGTCTTTCCCTCCCGGCGCCACTGTTTGTCATGGCTCGCGGCGCCACCCATGGCGAGCACCGTGTTCCCCGCGATGTCGAACACCTCGCCGCGCATCAAGTGCAGCACATGTGGGCGAGCCTCGTGAACGAGGCCCCCGTTCCACTCTCGGATCGGCAGCCCCGCCAGCAGATGATGGTTCTCGTGATTGCCGTCGACAAAACATGTGGTCCAGGGCTTGGACTCAAACCAGTCGAGCCAGTATTTGTCGGTGTTTGAGCCACTCCATATAAAGCCAAAGTCGCCGGCGACAATCACCACATCATCGCGTGTCAGCGTACGGCCCAATGGCCAAACGCGCGACGAGAAGCGACTCGCTCCATACTCGGCAACACCGTGAACGTCTCCGGTAACGAAAATGGACATCAAACAACACCTCCGTGCTGTGCGACTCTGGACAAATCGATAGCAGAAATTGCGGGTCTGCCCCGGCATCTGCATCCCTTAGGGCTTACCCCTCGTCCTTCCATCCAAACGGGTCAAACACCCAAAAAACTAGATCGAGCACACTGTTGGCGGGCAGCATGTTGGGCAGGGTGTCTTGCCTCGTTTGAGCGCGGTTGCCAATGGCACGCTCGTTTTAATGGCGTTTCGGGACAAGTTTTTGCATCCCGCAGAACGGTGGTAAATCTTGCCGCTCTTGCTGACGGTTATCTTGATTTTTGAGGTATCCACACTGCGGGGCTCGATGGGCGCGGTCGCTTCTCGATGAGCCGACGCTGTTTTCCAAGGCTTGCCTCTCGAAAAACCAGAATCGCAGAACCGATTGATATAGCTGTCGAAACATCCATCGAACAGCAGCCCCGTTGCCAGGCCCGCCATGAATCCACAGACGATCGCGGCCTCTCCCCTAATTTGCATATGTCCCTCCTTAATCGCTCTTAAAGAACAAGGCGGCGCGCGCCGCATGGAGCCTCATCACCCCCCCCCACGGTACGCGCCGAAAATGGCCCGCAGTCCCTTCTGTCCCTAACGAATCAACTGGCGGCGTTTATCGGACAGGAAGACACCGGCGGCTACCAGGACCGTGCCGCCGATAACGAAGGTCTCGCCCAGCAGGTCGAACGCATCGCCCGTGGCAGGCATCGCCGTCTGCTGCGTCGCAATCTCAGTCGTTGCCACCGCATGATTGGCCTGATACGTCACCTGCGTGACTGGCTGGACCTGATCGCCATTCCCGCGGTCGGTGGCCTCTTGGCGAGCAATCTCGGCGTTGAGCTCGGCAATAGCCTGGTCGAGCTCGGCCTTGGCGGCGGTGTAGTTTGCAAGCGCCTCCAAGTATGCCGGCGCCACGGCATCCGTCGCAGCCACGGCGGCATCGAGCTCGGCCTTGGCGGTCGCGGCACGCTCGGCGGCATCGTGGGCCGCAGCGATCTTGGCGTTAAGCACCTCGTCCGCATCGTCAGTGCTGCCGTTGACAATGGCTTCGGCAATATTGATTCTGCGCAGGCGGGCAACCGCGGCGGCAGAGGCGTCGCGGGCGACAGTCGCATCCGCCACGGCATCGTCAGCCTCCACCACGTCATACTCGGCATCGCTCACGGCCATCGCCGCTGCATCGAGCGCGGCATCGGCAGTCGCTTTGTCCCCAGTGGCCTTGGCAAGTGCCGCGGCGGCATTCTTAAGCTGAGAGGCGCGGGCGGCAGCTGCATCAGATTTTGCCTGAGCCGTTGCCACGACGGCGTCGGCATCGCTTACGGCCCGCTGCGCCATATCGAGCTCCACCTGAGTGGCAGCAGCATCGATGCCTGCCTGATCGGCATCGCCTTGGGTGGCAAGAAGTTCGGCCTCCGCCACGCGCTGATTGGCACGGGCGTCTTCGAGTGCAGACGATGCCGTATCAAACGCTCGCTGAGCAGCGGCGATATCGGACGAATACGCCGCCAGCTCACTCTGGGCCGTGGCAAGTGCATCCTGCTTGTCGCCAACACCGGCACGAGCGGCCTCCAACGCGCGCTTGGCAGCAGCCGCCTTGCCCTTGGCAATGTCGAGCTCGCCAGACTTGGCAGCCACGGCATCCCGCGCCGCCGCGACAGCGGCGTTGGCAGCGCTCAAATCGACGCGGGCATCGCTCACGGCACGCACGGCGGCATCAGCTACAGCTTGTTTCTGCTCCACAGCAGCCTGGGCATCAGAGGCCTTGGCAGCCGCAGTATCGACATCAGCGGCAGCACGCTCAACCTGGGCCTGCTTTGCCGCAACGGCCTGCGATGCAACATTCACCTTGTTGCCCGCATCCTCGGCAACGCCCTGCGCCGCAGCAAGCTCGTTGCGCGCCGCGTCCACGCCTTGCTCGGGATTTGCCAAAGAGTCGCACCACGCGTTCAACGCAGCCTCATACTCTGCAACCGTCATCGGATTGGCGTTATACGACTCATACCATCGACCCGACATGGTGAATGTCTGCGCCTGCGTGCTCCACCCGTTCATCGTCCCGCGCGTGCAAACGCCCATGCCCGTCACGGTGTAATAGGGGTTGATCACGTTGATGTAATGGCCGACGGAACGATCCGCTCCATAGTGCTGCAACACGTAGGCATCGATCTTGTCCTCATTTGCCATATAGAAATCAAAAGCGGCCTTTCCCGTAAGACCCGTCGTACCCAGCGAGGCAGCAGCAGCGTCAAAGTAGGCCTTCTCCTGATCGACCCACTGCTTAAACGGATTGCTTCCGTAGTTCCACGCCACATTCTCGCCCACGTTAAACTGCTGAGCGTGCGCGACCTTCGTATCGGAGAAGTTCGCATCGGCAATGGCGGTCGCCATCATGGCATACGTCACCTTGAGCTCGCCTAGGCCAACGCTTGCGCGATACTCGTTGCATGCTTTGAGCCACACAACCGCCTGCTTCATATTGGTCAGGCTCGTCGTGTCGACTTCCTCGCCCACCTTGTTGTAGCCAGCGAGTTTGCAGTTGAGGATAATATCCGCCGCATCATCGGCGCCCACGCTCCTAAAGAACGCAACAGCACCCTGGCGGTAGTTCTCTGCCGATGCGTTCGCCGTTGCCTGAGCGGCATCCAGCTTGGCCTGGGCCTGCGCCACAGCCTGGTCGGCCTGCTGCTTTTGAGCCTTCGCCTGATCGAGCGCCTTGTCGGCAGCGTCTTTCTCGTCCTTTGCTGCCGAAAGCTTGGCCTGGGCATCGGCCAGCTCCGTGAGCGCGGAGGCATGATCGGTCTTGGCCTGGTCGAGGGCGGCGTCGGCTGCTATCTTGGCGGCAACAGCGGCATCCAGCTTGGACTGGGCTTCGGCAGCGACCTGTTGCTGATCGGCAACTGCCTGCTGTGCAGTCTGCACCTCGCCCTCGGCGGCACTCACCTCTTGCTCGGCAGCAGCAAGCTCATCCTCGCGCTGCGACTGCGTGGCCTTGGCGGCCGCCAGCGCCTCGGACGCAGCGTTTACCTTTGCCTTAGCGTCCTCGTACTCCGGGCCCGCAGCGCCCTGCTCGGCTCGATCCAGATCGGCCTTGGCCGCGTCATAGCTCGCCTGTGCGGCGTCCACGTCCGCATCTGCCGCGGTCTTTGCCTGCTGAGCTGCCGAAAGCTTGACCTGCGTATCCTGCTGCTTGGCAGCGGCGTCATCGGCGGCAGCCTGAGCATCCGAGAGCCTGGTCTGCGCATCTTCGGCCTGTTGCTTTGCCTGCTCCAAATCGATCGCCGCCTGCTCTGCGGCAGCCTGGGCGGCGGCTACGGCCTCGGGCGTGGCATCGGATGCAGCGGCCTGTGCGGCCTCGAGCGCAGACTGGGCATCGCTTGCCGCCTTCCGGGCGGCAGTCAGGGCTTCGTCCTTGTCCGTCAGGTTCTTCTTGGCGGCATCGAGCGCAGCCTGAGCGTCCTCAAGCGTCTTGACATCCAAATCGGCCTTGTCTTGCGCAGCGCCCAGCTGCTTTTCCAGCTCGGCCGAGGCAGCAGAGGCCGCGCTATCGCTTGCACCGCGGGCCGCGTCATAGGCGCCCTGCGCCCGCTGCTGGTTGGCGGCAGCGGCATCGTAGGGAGCAGCAGCCGCTTCCAGATCGGCCTTGGCAGCAGCAGCTTTGGCACGCGCCGCATCAACTGCAGCCTGCAGGTCGGCGACCTTTTGCGCCGCAGACACAGCACCCGCGCCAGCACCGGCGGCCGCAGCGCTCGTCAGCGGCGACATCACCGCAGCCGTTGCGCCCGCAGCGCCAATGCCATCCGCACCCTGCGCCGCCGCGGCCAGGGGCGACAGCAGCGAGCCGCCCGTCATGGCAATCGTCGCCGCAGCAACTGTCGCCACGCGTCCAGCCGCCTTGGCCTTACCCAAAGCCTTGCCGTTCATGTCCTTGTTCATGTTCTTGCTCATTGCCGATTCCTTCCCACGGTGAGCCGTTGTTTGCCATAGATAGTCGATCCAACTTGCCCCATTAAAAAGAGGTGATAACGGGGTAATTAAATTGAGCGAATTGAATCGTGATGAAACTGATCTCCGCAAAAGCCAAACTCATAGTTCCGCTCGCGCTCAATCTCATCTAAATACTCGAGTTCTTCGCCGCATGGCTTCTCTTCATCTAGAAATACAAATCCGTTCTCTGCGCGAGAACCGACAGTGCAACCAAGGATAGTCTCGAGATTAATGTAACCACTATTATCGTTGTTAAAGGAGAAACTGCTGGTGCTCATGCTCAAGTCCCGTCTACATAAACTCAAATTGCTGTGCTTGGCCTCTTTTAGAGACCCCATCTCATACGCTATGACTGCAGTATATGCGCTCCGCTTGTATGTTGCAAGAACAATTTTATTTTTCTAACGCATATAACGGATGTTCATTTCTGTAAACCGCCTCGCTCTCCCCCGCCGCTCCCTCACTTGTTTTGTTACATGTGTTGAATACCATCCCGTGCGGACAAAAACTCACGCAGGGCGGTTGAGCGGCATCCATGCCGTCCGAGAAAAGGAAAGAAAGGGAAGAGAGGCAGTCGGCGATTACTCGTACGAAGCGAGCAGCTTCTCAAGATCGCACTCCAATGCTTCACGCTCCTCAACGTCCATCACTGCAAGGGCGACACGCATCAGGGACGCCTTGGCGGCAAGCTCCTTAACCTGGTCGGGGCGCTTGCTAAAGTGGTCGTAAATCCGCAGGGCCTCCCCGGCCGTCAGGTACTGCCACTTTTCCAACGAAGGCTTTTCGGACCTGCTCATGGCATCGACCCACTCGCCAAGACCCTGAAAACCGTTGCCCGTAGTCGTGCCGTTCATAACCACATCGAGCGGGCTCAGCAAGCAATCGGGCGATTTTTTGTACACCAATTTGGTGAGCATAAGCACCTGGGCAAGGTTGCGATACTTGTCCTGATCGGCATAGAGCACGTCGTTGTAGCAGGCGCACGCCTTAAGCAGCTCGTGGGCGGCAATGCGCTCCGGCCCATCAAACGGAACGCCGCGCAACAACACCCCAGCAAGATCGAATGCCTTGCCGCCCTGCACGATCTTGTCGAGCGCCGAGCCGTCCACCAAATCCGCCAGCCAAGCAAACTCAGGCTGATACGGCTTATGCTCGTCCTCGTCCTCATGCTCCATCCAGTTGTTCACCAGCATCAGGGCTTCAATCTCCCTCCCGTTCAGAAAGGGCGAATTCTCCCCCATCTCTTCCTGCAAAAAGCCCCGCGGCTCATGAGAGCGCTCGTACGCAACCGCAAGTTCCCCATCGCTCACGACCAAGGTCGCACGGGAAATATAGGTATCTTCCCGCATGTCCCTCCAGGCGTACATCATAAGGGGACGCAGCTGACGGAGCATGCCGCGCGCGCCGGCACCTTCCTTAACCGCGCGCTTCGCCGCAAGGCGAGCAGCATCTGCCATCAGCTCCATCTTGGCGCCATTTCCCATCATGTTGTTGTACTTGGGCAGGTACTGTTCATACGCAATCTGGACCAGATCGTCCACGCTCAAGGCGTTAAAGTTAATCACCGAGCCAATGCGCCCGCACAGCTCGGACATAATACCCCAAGTCTCAACATCCTCGATGGTCGCACTGTCTCGCAGCTCGTTTGCCGATTTTGCGGCGGTGCGCACGGCGGCATACGAGGATCCGAAGCCGACCGTGGTGCCAGACTTGTCACTCAGGCGCTTGCGCACCAGAGCATCCAAGCCCATAAAGGCGCCGCCCAAAATGCAAACAACCTGATCGAGGTTGAGCGTCTTAATAGCCGCACTCTTGGAGGTATCACATTCAAACGGCATCTCCCCGCCTTCCAAGAGCTTAAGGAACGACTGCGATGGACTAAAGCTTGATGCAACTTCGCCCCCATCGGGCTCGGCACGAACTGCCTTGTCAAACTCGTCAAAGAGCACCAAACAGATATCGCCGGGATTGGCAGCCTGATAGTCCGCGACCTGCGACAGGCAGTTGCTCATGCTGGCACCGCGCCAGCCCTCGCCCGTCATGGTGGAGACATCGAACACAAACAGCTTGAGCCCCGCGGCATCCGCCACGGCCTTGATGGTGTGGGTCTTTCCCGTGCCAGTGGAGCCCATCACCAAAATGGCAGCGGGCGAAAGAACGTCGCGCGGGTCGGCGCCGCCTGCCAACATCACGCAGCGGTTGACCTCAAAGCTCAGCGCCGTCACAAAGGCCTCCAAGCTTCCTTCGTGGCCAATAACACTCTGACGCGTCTGCTCCACCAGACGCGTAGGCGCAATTCGATTGAGCAAGTCTTGGTCGCGATCGATGTTTCGATACTGCTTCTGAGTCATGGGCGCCTTCCTTTCCATATTGGTTTTCTTTCCTTCGATGTGGGCCGAGCCCTTAAACCACTACAGTGCCAGCGATGTCGCCGACTCCAGATAGATCACGTTGCCCGGCTGGGTAAAGACCGGAATGTGGTAGAGCAGCTGCAAAATGCCCTGCTTGAGCAGCGGAAACAGTGTGGGATGCAACACTTCGTACATCAGGGCACAAGCCATAAGAGCGGTAAGTATGGCAAGCAGCAGAAGCTTTTGAGCGTTAGAGAATACCGACATGGTCGTTCCTTTCTTTATGCGAGATATTTGGATTGCGTTGTGGGTTAGCGACTCATAGCGATGGCAATGCCAATAACCGTGATAACCACGGGGATCGCAAGCGATGCAAACAGAATCCCGGCAAAAAGGCCCACCACCAGCGCGCACACGATGATGACCAGCGTGGTGGGTACAAGCGCAAGCAGAGGAGTAACCACGCAGGCGGATGCAAAGCGAAGCCCGTGGAACTTGTGCTCATCGGGAAATAGAGCGTTAAGGACCCCTTCGACAATTCGCCACTCGACAATCGTTCCGATGGTTAAGACAACCGCCCAAAGCAGGTAATCATTTGCACGGGAATCCGAAGCCATCTTTCCGGTGACGCCAGCCCACCAATCAAATGCCGCGGTATAGCCCAGCAAACAGACGATCGCGCAGACGACGGATGCAAATGCGCCCGCGCTCTCGATTGCACCGAGCAGCTCGCACATGTCGGATTCGCGCCCTCTCGTTAACAGCACGATCCATTTGTGGGCAAGCGCCGCAACAAACGCCGCGCCCAGCACAACCCAGTACACCCTAAACGCCACCAGGCGCCATGAATGGAGCGGGATCACCGTGTTGCTCTCGCTAATCTCGAACATAAACCCGCCGAGCCACGTCGTCAGCAAGCACATCATGTCGATGGCGACCACGTAGAGTACAACCGCAAAGACGGTTTGCAGAATCATGCCGAAAATATTCATCGCCGTTGGCTTCTTGGGGGCGTCCGGCTCGATTCTGTACATGTCGTATCCGTTCATTAGCTGTCCTTTCATTGCTGATGAAATATTGGTCCGAAAGCCCGTTCATTTTTAGAATTTTTTTTCTAAAAGCTTAACGCAGTTGATACCCCCGCGGGTTAAGCTATAAACACTCAATTTCAAATTAATCGGAATTAGGCTGATAATATGAATTGACCGCATCGTGCCATTGCCAACAACGGCGCACTCCATATCGCACAACGCATGTCCGAGGAGGCAATCGTGCTTCTGTCTCGCGCAGAACAAGCAAAGTTAGGCCTTTATCATGCCTACAATCAGGAGCCAGAGCCTCATAGCAGCGCATTTCTTGCAAACCTGGTTTCCTTTATGGTCTCAAAACTCCAGCCAACGCTAAAAGCTCATACGCTTATCGAGCTGTGCTGCCGAGATTTTGAGTTTGCCCAAGATTATGCAAATGGACCCGCATGGTCTATCTGGGGCATCGACCTTAAGGACCCCGAAAGCACCCACTTTAGAACTCGCGGCACATCCGCTGATCCGTCTTTTACATTTACCAAAGCCGATGTCTTTGCCTCAACGCCAGAATCGGGTGCCGTGCCCCGCACCGATGAGTCCACGCTCATCTACTGCAGACCCCCCGAGCAAATCCCCCTCACTCAATTTGAGCCCTCGCTCGAAACTGCAGATGAGCGTGTTCAAGATTTCCTTACGTCGCGGGCCCATCAACTGCAAACACTTGTCGATGTACCAAGCCCGCTTTCGGTCAGCGAATGGTATTACGTTTTTCTCGCAGCTTCCCTTGCATGTGAACGCCCGGATTCCATTGCGGTCGTACAAGTCTCCAACCGATTGCTCAACCTGGCACGCGCCGCAGACGGGCGCCGCCTGCTCTGCCAGCTTGGACTATTGACAGCGATAGTGTTACTTCCCAATACGATCGCCGCCAATAGCGATGGCTATGCCTTACTATTTCTGAGCGACCGTAAACCCAACGAGCCATATTTCCTCTTTGATGGGCGGTCATTTGACAACAAGCCCATGACAAGCGAGCTCATGCATCAGATCCAAGACTCGATTGGTTATGCTTACGCCAAGACAACCGATGTGACGCATTGGCGTCTCGGCGATCGGGGTGCCGAAAAAATCTGGCCTTTACTTCCCAGTGCTAAAAGCGCCTCTTTTGCAGAGGAGTCCTTCGTTCGCTTTGGCACCGTAGCGGACATACGCCGCGGCATTCCCCGTAGCACCCTTTTAAAGATGCCACAGATGGGTCTTAGCAGAACGGACCGACGAATTGACTGCTACTACCTATCGCTTAAACACTTAGTCGATGGAACGGTTATCGGTTTCGAAGATCTACCCGAGCACGTATCCGACACAGATATTTACGATATGGGCGATACGGATCCGGGTCTTTTCTATCGTCTCAAACCGCTGGGCGAGTATGAAACCTGCATACTGATCTCACGCTTCGGGCCACCATTTAAGCTGGTCCTCGTAGTGCCGGGAAGCATGAAGCGCGAGCCGGCACCTCAGAAACCTCAGTTATGCCCTAAGCTCATTGTCCCCTGCGATGTCGTCTTCTGCGTATCCTTTAAAGATGAACTACTAGCACGATTCTTCTTAGCCTACCTGTCATCCGATGAAGGACAGCAGAAACTCTTAGCCTCCTCACACGGAGACTCGCTTGCGCAGCTATCTCCTAAAGACCTGCGAAGCATGACCGTGCCTGTTCCCGGGCAAGCAGAACAGGAGCGCTGCGCGCAAGAGTACGAAGCAAAACAGCGCGCCTACGAGGACGCCCTTAAGCAGGCGGAACATTACGCCGCGAGTAAGGGGACGATGTAACGGCTGAGGTTGGCAGGCTGTCCAGACTTTTCCGACAGCCTGCCAATCAGGCGCGCCATTCAGCGCAGCAGCTAGAAATTGTCATCGGACTTTGCGCTGGCTTTGTCCGCCTCTTCGCCCGCGATCAGGTCCCTAACCGTTATATGCGCACTGTACGTAGCATCCTCAATCTTTTCCATAACATCAAGGTCGCAAGTTCCCCAAATATCTTTGAGGACTCGAGCCAATCCTCAAGCAGCGCTGAGCAGGACGTCAACATCCTTTAGATCTAAGTGGTTGATCGTAAAGGGACAGTACTCGCGCTCCAGCAGATAGGTGTCAACGGCGTCAATTGCCTCAGCCACGTACTGCTCAAGATCGGGATGGGGATGGAAGGCGCACAGCGCCTTGTGCGGATCGGTCGGCTCAATCCAATACGGCGTTGTCGCTTCCTCGCATTTCTCGAGCGGATAACGCTCAACCGCCTTCTCCCAACTTTCATACCAAGGATCGGCATCGCCGTCCGTCATCGACCTGCAAAGATCGATCGCCGCAGAAACAGTCGCACACGAATACCTATAGCCGGCGTCTTTCTTAAGCTCATCATTGAGCTCGACGTCGCCAGACAGCTCCGCCTCCATGATCAGGAACGGGCCGTCATCATCCGTAATGCTCATGGGATAGTTGTTGTACTCATAGTCCGGATACATTTTGTCTCCAATCAATCGTTCGGACACATTAACAAGCAATATCGAAACTGCGCCCACGCGGAGAGTTGTCGCCCTCGCATCAATCTGCAAGTTTTTCTCATCGTGTGAAAAGAACTTGCGATTCTTGCAAGTTTTTCTCATGCCGCGATAAGAACTCGCATGGTCGCCCCGCTACCTACGCCACGAGGCAGCAAGGATAACGGGAATCCCAGCAAGGCACACCACTAAGGCCACAGCTGCGAACGCAAGCGCGATGGCCACGCTCACGACGACATAGGCCACGGCAATAAAGGCCAGCGCCAGCAGGCAGGCAAGCAGCTCGGCCGCGTAGCACAACACCAGGTTCGAGCTCGCGCGCTTCAGCAGAACATCGGCAAGGCGGACAAGCTTGACGGCTAAGCCGCTGCCGAAATTACGGCCGGGGCCCTTGGCAAGGAACCACTTGAACAGGCACATCAGGGCGCAGCCCAGCATGATCATGATGGAAACGTTCCACATGTTGCGCCCCGACTCAACAAGGCTCTGGTCACCCATCGCACTGCCGTTGATGAGCCAACTCGTTCCATAGCCCATGAACAGCATCGCCAGCAGCAGGCAGGCGCTCACCGCGGCGAGAGAGCGCGACACGCGCCCGCTGAACACCGGAGCCTCGCAGCTGAGTCCAAGGCCCTCGCGAACGCGCCAGGCGGCATGGTAGGCAGGGTAGGCCGCGATGAGCGCGGCCACGAGCAGCGACGCCCAATCGGACCCGGGCACAGCCGACGCGTACTCCGTGATCGCAGGAATGGAGTAGTTGGTATGGAACGACTCGTTCAGGAACAGCGTGACCTCGCCCTTCCAGACGCAATGCGGGGCGGCGACGGAAGCGATGCCGACAACGGCGATCGCAACGACGGCAATGAGCAGCGCTCCCTGCACGAGCTTAGCGACCTCACCCTTGGCAGCACGGGACGCAGGCTCAACGGCACTGGACGGAATTTGGAGAAAGGCGTTCATGATTATCCTTTCAACTGAAATTAGAACCGGAATCGACGGCACCTAGGACGCAGTCCCCAGTCAACCCCAATTAGAGATTGTTTGCCCACAGTGGTACCAAGCCGCGCGGACACATTAACAAGCAATATCGAAACCGCGCTCACGTGGAGAGTTGTCGTCCTGGATCCATTCGAGCCCGACGTACTCATCGATCCCCGCATCGGGAGCTGACGACCATCTGAACTCAAAACCAAGCTGATCAAGCTCGTCGACACGCTCACGGATCACCCCGTAAGCATCCAACGCATTCTCGAAATCTTCCGAAGACGCGTAACCGCGCTCACACTGCTTGCGCATCTGGTGCAAACGACCCATGGCGGCAGCGATAATCTCGCGAAGAGCGACAACCTCGCGCTCGCATACATCGATGTTTCCTTCGTTGAGCTTGATGCGATCGGACATAACGGCCTCCCTGGTTTTAAGCCTTTTCGCTTGACTCCATTGAACAGCCGCAAACAGCCGCGTATTATGAATTTTATCGCGTTTTAAATTTTGGCTGTTTGGAGCATCAATGCTCAAGTTCGAAAAAGAACCATTTAGCTGGGGTTTTGAGGCTGGTTTTCTTCGCTCCCCCGTCAATCCCCGCATGCTTCTTCTTAACAGAACGCCAGAGATTGATTGTGCCGGTGACGGAAACGCAACCGGCAATGCAAGCGCATGGAATCTCGTCTCCATAGCCAACGACCTATTGCGCGTCGACTTAAGCCCACTTTTCAACGAGATTGGGGACCACTTTCGTGAGCGAGCAAGCCAACGCTTTTATATCGATTTGCAGAACGCCATTCGCCAGTCCTCTGCTGCTCTCCACCATGTGCAACACGCGTCGATGGACTGCGCAGCCGAGCCAGACCATGACGGCTGGCTCGGCCAAGACGACCCCGGCCAAGAGTCAGCACAAGCAGAATTAAACGAAGCCGAAATCGCAGTCAACCTTCAAAAACAAAAGGAACGCGATCTCGATTTCTTTGCTCCGATAATCGACAAGGCCATTACGCGCCATTCGCACGGAGAGATTTCCGGCAGGGCCAGGTATCTCCTCGAAAGTGTCTGCAGGCAGTGCGTCATGAACATCACGACGATTCCCGACTATCGCTATTACGGCTGCTGGATGGACAACAACGCTATTGAGTGCAACGAAATCAACCGCCTGTACCGCGCAGTGATCACGACATCAGACCAACTCAACAAGCAAGAAATGGCGTCCCTCTTTAGCACTTATCTCCAGCTCAAGTCGAACGACATGAGCATTATAGCTACCAACGGCAAGACCGATCTAACAGCACCGGTGCCGTATAACCGCGACAATCCAAGAGACAGCTATCCAAAAGTTGAGTCTCAAATAGAGACAGCTTGCGTTTGTACCAATACCGATCTCTTTCGAGCGCTTCTCATTGTTTTATATCAGGAATGTCTGGAACTCGCCCCGCTGCTTAAAAACACCGAGGCACCTAGCCTGCTCGCGCAAAACGAAGAGTTTTTCTCAGCAGCCATCAAAACAAGCGACCCGCGACAATTTCGATTATTCGATGAGCAGCTGCCGGCAATCATCCGCTTTGGCGATGCTTTTGTATGCGCAGCCAAAAGGCACTTACCCGGAAACGAAACAGCCCAAAAGCTCGAAGAGCATTTGAATAGCATAAAGCGGATGAATAGCGCCCCCTTTATGCAGGCGTTTCGTAAAAACTATCTCGAGGCTATGCGCGAGAACCAGATCTTCGCAAATGGAGACTTCCATACACATGCAGACCTTAACGACCAGGAAAACCTCAATAGGCTCGTTGGGCTTCAAGCCGTTATTTCAAAGGCGGGAGAGCTCTACTTCACCGAAAAGGAATGGTCCTTTGCCAGCCTTTATGCCCGCATCCTCCACGAGCTGCTGCTGTGCGGCACTATGCCGATAGCATGCCAAACCTGCGGTTCGCTCTTTTTTCCGACCGGTTCTAACAGCAAGTACTGCGATCGATATAACGCGGCGACCAAGCTCTATTGCAACCCGCGCTTTAACGTCAAGAAGCATCTTGGTCGTAAATCGCCCCGCGATGTCGCGCTTAATATACAGAGAAAGACCGAAACGGCATATGAAAAGGGCCTAACAGATTGTGCTCACTATTTTGAGCGCCTCGGCGGCTTTGTCCTCGATGGTCTTGGCCCAGCATACCAAGCGAACGACCTCATTTCCGATGAGCTCTATAGGACGTGGCTGTCTATCGTCAACCAGCCCAATTGTAGAGCGAAAATCAAGCGGCCGGATAGGCTCGAGTATCCATACCCCGTGCTGTGGTACGGATTTGTCCGCGATGGCAATCGGTATGTACAAGTCGAGTTTCCTGGAGCCGAGTACCCAACGCTTTTTGAATGTTTGAGCCAGCTCGCCGAAAGCCCACACTCAAAGTGCACACTGGATTACAAGGGGCCAGGTGAGCATCCATACAGCTCATGGCATGTAAAACTGCCCATGTTGTTGGAGATCATTGTACAGATAAATAACGCCGACCACGTGGCGAGGCCCATTCCATTGCTTGGAATCGATGGGCCCGAATATGTCTGGACTGACCCGACCGTCCAAGACACATGGAGCACGCCCGACGCATGCATCTACAGCACCGGCACGATCGATGACCTCAGCTTTACCGTGTATACAAAGGGATATGACCCGGAAAAGCAGGACTGAGTCGCGGATGCTGCTCGCACCAACCTGCAGGTTTTTCTCACCGCATGAAAGGGACTTGCGATTCTTACGAGTTTTTCTCACGTCATGGCAAGAACTTGCATAGCCATCCTGAGATCATTTGCCGCTGGACTCAGGCGATACTATAACCTAGCGTCAGCCACGAGCCGGCGCTAGGTCATGACCGGCTCAGGTATCTGAGGGGCTTCGCTACCTATGCGACAAAACTCCAGCTGAAACAGCACCCATAACCTTAACCCAGGTTCGCATCGGCGTGACTCAAGTTCGATATACGACCATGCGCCGAGCCGATGTCATGGCACCTCTCCTGGAGCAGCAAAGTGAATCGTTTTTCAATATGCAATACCCGATTCGACTTAGAATACCGAGTCAAGCGCCGTATCCGCTTCGTTTGCTTTCCAATACACAAAACAATACTCCAGCGATCCGAAAAGACCAATTAAGCCAGCTAGCGCCGCCACTACAATCGCAAAGCTAGCTACCGTTATTCCATGAGCATTAAACTCCGCACAAAGTTTAGAAAAAATGTCACTGTAGAGATTGGCATAAAGAAATAACGCCGAAGCAACTTGAGCAGCAACATACCCAAGGGAACCGCTCGACCACCTAAAGCGTACCGGGGTCAGAACGGCCACCTTTTGCTGCCCGTCGCTTTTGCTCGCATTCAATTTCCAGGCACAACGATGCAGCACGTAGCCTGCACACCAAAGAACGAAAATAGGCAACAGGGCGATTGAGGCGTATTCAACAAGCGAAGCCCAGCCAATATCGCTCGAAACTGGCAATTCTAACAAATGCGGCACTACGCGCTTATAGCCGAGCATTGTTGGAATGTTAAGCAGAAAACCAAGAAGAACAACCCAGCTGAGCGCACGGCTGTCTCCAAGATGATCTTTAATAAAATCCGCAATGGTATCAAGCATATAAATCCTCCTGCAATACCTGAGAATGCAAATTGGTTAAACGGCAACATTGTCGTAGGCATTTTTCCCATGAATCATGTTTCCATGAACGAGGCCGTCGATAATCCAGATTTCATTTTTTGCCTCCGAACAATGAATCCAGACGAGGCACAACGATTATTCGCCAATCGAGCGACGCTGAATATCGCGTTCCAGCATCACTAATGATTGCACGGAGCACCGAGCACAGACGGAAACGTAGGCGTCCATTTACTGGCGGCTGCTGTCTTCAAGCTGTATACCTGCTTGACCCATATCGTCTTAAAGCGTGATCAAGCGATCGAGCCTTGCAACCTCAAGCGTTATGTTAATGCCGCTTTTTAGTTATCCCAAACAACGACACGCTCGCTCTGGACAATCCTCAGACATCTCGAAGCCAGCAATCGCCCAATCGGCCTCTTCAAGAGGTACTACCTAGACGAAGCGAGAATCACTGAACTTGCGACTTGCATATACGTCGGATACGGCAAGGATGCAGTACTCCAGGGGGGTCGCCAGAACCAGCAAAACCCATCTCGCCCACGCACCCACGAAGATGGCATGTGCAAGAGAAGTCAGACGCATTGCGGAAATCGGGCGACGAGACAGCACTAGATTGTTAATGCCCCTGTCATTTGGAGCAGACCTCGATGACAAGGCAACCGATGCAACTTTGACATCGAGGTCATTTTACAGATTCCACTTTGCAGCAAATCTACCCCAAGACCCCCCTCCGCCGCAAAGATTTCTATACGAATCGTGATGTTATCGAATGTTCCAAATTGCTCCACAACGCCCAGAATAACGCTGTCGCAAAATCAATATGAAGCGCTACATCATTCATCACAATTAAGCGTCTGCACACTGATCGGTTCAACGACTTCCATCTCATCATCTATCTGAATACAGCCCAGGGAAGCGAGGACGCATCTTCCAACATGGTAGCCGAGATTTACCGGCACCGCGTTTCCGATCTGCCTATACCGTGCGGACATATTGCCGCAAAATTCCCAATCATCTGGGAACGTTTGAATCCTGGCATATTCTCGAATATTTAAGGGTCTTGTCTCTTCTGGATGACACCTCTCCGTTTGCTTTTGAGCCGGTGCGCAAGTCAAGGTTAGACACGGCTGATCCCAAGACATCCTTCTTGCCATTCCGGTGCGGCCTCCGGATAGGTAATAAGACCCCCCCATATATTCGCGCTGAATATCCTCGGGTAAATCTCTCCAATTGCCGCCCTCGGGGACGAGCTCCATTATCTCTTTCTTTCTTGCTGGATACTGTTGACCGTCGGATTTCGGGCAATTAGCCAACGCCTGCCTAAGCGAAATGAAGTAATCTCTCTCTCTTGGAAATACAATCGGTAAATCTAAGTCTTTTCTAACAGCAAACAGGATTAATCTCTCGCGCTTTTGCGGCACATCAAGGTATTGAGCCCTAAGAACTCTGTAATTTACCTTGTAACCAAGTTCATCCAGCGTGTTCAGCATAGTTGTTAGAGTCCTGCCCTTGTCATGCCTAACAAGACCCCTAACATTCTCGCCAATAGCAATCTTCGGACGAATATCCTTTATCGCTCTAGCAAATTCGAAGAAGAGCGTGCCACGCGTATCCTCAAAGCCGCGACTTTTACCCGCATAACTAAATGCCTGGCACGGAAAACCGGCCTGTATTACCGTCGCCTTTCCCGCATACTCTTTAAAATCCAGATTATGGACATCGCCCGGAACAATGTTCCAGTTGAGGCCGTGCGTTTCATTGTTGGCCTGAAGCGTCGCAACCGCATCCCCGTCAAACTCGTTTAACAAGATATGAGGGATTCCCGCATTGTGAAATCCCAGCGCAGTTCCACCCGCACCCGCAAATAAATCTACGCACGCAGCTTTTTCATAGGACGCATTTGACTTCAGCACCTGATATGATGTGTCGTCCTCGCCGCCCGATAGCTTGTTTTGCAAACGCTTTATTTCATCGATGTTGAACAGTCGCCTATTGTTTTTATCTCTCATCGCCTTAATCAAGCCAAGCTTGTTCCAGCGCCGAATAGTATCAGCCGAAACACCGAGGGCTGTCGATGCGGCGGTCACGCTTACAAAGTTATCGTTATGCAACAAACTCACCTCTATAATAAATAACCCTTACCTATGCAAAGGTTATTTATTATAGAGGGCTGAACGGACAATTTTAGAACTGACGAGAACTTCCCTCAGAAGACAAGATTTCAGGATGCTTTGAAATATCTTCCGCTAATTGAGCGACGACTTCATCCAGCAAATCAGACTCTTTATAGTCCTTGGCACACTCTGAAAACACACCGATGAGATCAGAATAGAAAGTCTCATCACCAGTTAAGCTGAACCAGAATTCCTGCCCCGCCAGGATGGGATAATCTTCCTCGATCTTTTTGTAATTGTTGCTAATATCCGTATGGCTGCCATATAAAACGCCAACGCAACAGTCAGTCATTGGATTCAGATCGGTTATGTGATTAGTCCTCGCAAGGTTTTTCAGGCTGCCGAAGTGTCCCTTAATAGTATCAACGTCATCATTATTGATCGTCTGTGGCCCGGCCTTTAGCTGACAGTATTTCTTTCTTCCGTCCTGGGTGCTTCTAAACTCAATATCAATTCCAGATGTTGTGGAACCATAGCTGTAGAGAACATCACTACAAAAGGCCTGGATTTTATTCCCAAACGTTGTTGAAATCGATGTACCCAATACTCTTGGATATATCAAGGCCTTTGCCAGGCTCTCAGGAGATTCATCGCCGAAAGCAAAAGCAGCCAGGTAGTGAACAGTAAACGGATTCACCTTAAAGTGCTTTAACTTGACGCACTTTCTCGTGTTTGCAGCATGGCTGTCAGCAATCGATTTTCTAAAAAAATCCCTCGCATCAGAAAGAAGCTTGTCTCGGTCAGCGCCGTTCATTATGCCTCCAAAGTTAAGATGGCCGCGTAGGCTCCCGCTGTATCCACCTCATGTGCACAGATTATCTAGCCGAAAATTGATTATTGATCTAGCGTGCCGGCGCACTTGGAAATACTTTCAGGAAAAGCTCTTCCATACCCTCGCAATCAACCACACTGGATATCGGCTCTCCCAAATCAACTCGGACGTCCTCAATCACTAAAGGCAGAGCTTTAAACAACTGCAGCAGCGCATCGTCTCGACCAAAGGACATTGCATACCCCGTAACACCATCGCAGCATCGGACAATATCTCTCCCTTGCCGCCCAGAAGGAATCCATTGTCTATCGTAAGCTTCGGGCTTTTCCGGAATTACTTGAATAAGGTATGAAACAGCTCCGTTCATTCTGGCGGCATTATCCAACTCATCCCACATAACCTTTTCATTTGAGGCCTTAATTGTGTTAAATCGATTCTTCACTTCAGCATACAGAGGCTTATTAAATTTTGGAGACTTCCATCCTTCTACGCTCTTCAGATCCAGCACTCCACCATTTGAACCCAGCTCATTCCATATTTCAGATAAACCAAGGACACGCTGATGCCAAAGACCCACCGCATTTGATACCGTCTTGTTTTTCGAGCGCAGCATCTCAAAAGGCAACATGTCAGCAAGCTGCTCGCCACTCGTTCGAGCCTGGACAAGCATTGTAAAGGGATCGAGCGGTTGATCATCCTTCTTCTTCGTAACAGACAGATACATTTTCTTAGTAACTTCGAAAAGACCATCTTGATCAATCCAGCTCAATCCATAATCTCGACCCGACACCATTTCCCTCTTTCTCTCTAGGTACATTCCGAGACATAAGCAAGCTCGAATCAAGCACGCTAAGTCACGCTTCGCGCCCACCCAAGAATGACAGCGTTTTCCTTGGATGCGTAGTCAGAACGCCTCACTTGATGCAGCGACCTGTCGTCATTGATGAGATATCTACCCCTCCTCACGCTTTTAATACCTTCATCCCGTCCATCCAAGCCGCGCATCATTACACCTCGCCCTCCCTGCAAGCAGGTTTTTCGCTGGGCGAAATCACCTCGTCCACCAAGCCCAGCTCCAGGGCGCGCTTGGCGTTGCACCAGCAGTCGCGCTCGGTGAGCTCGTGGAACTTCCGAGCGCTCAGGTTGCCATGCTCGGCCAGCAGCTCGTCCAGCTCGGCGCGCATGGCTGCCGTGTGCTGGGCCACAATTTCGATATCGGTCTGCTGCGCCATACCCGTGCCGCCCATCAGCTGGTGGATGAGCACCTGCGTGTGGCGGTACACCTGGCGGTGGTCACCGCAGGCCAAAATCACCGCGGCCATCGAGGCCACGACGCCCTCGCCCACCGTAATCACGGGGCAATCGAGCGACTGCATGGTGTCGATGAGCGCCAGCCCCGCCGTAACGCTGCCACCCGGGCTGTTGATGATGAGGGTGATGGGCTCAGTTGCGCTTTGATGTTCCAGCACTAGCATGGACTTGATGAGGCCGTTGCAGGTCACATCGTTGACCTCGCCCTCCAGCAGCAGCACGCGGCTGTTAAGCAGCTCGCTTGCCATATCGACGGCGGCAACGCGGCCGTCCTTGGACTTCTTGATGATGCTGGGCTCACGATACATAACGGACATGGTTAATTCCTTTCTAGATGGGATTGACAAGAGGAACTGGCCGCACGGCTCATGGCAAACGAGGCTGTGCGGCCAAAATACTGGTCAGAACGCGCGTGGCTGCAAGGGTTAATCCCTTAGCCACTTAGCCGCATTGGGATGGTCGGCGCAAAAGTACTTCTTGGCACGGAAGGGGCGCATGCCGGTCACCTTGACCAGGCAATCGGTGCGAGGCATAAGCCCAACCTCGCCTGGGGTCATCACGCAACCGCGCACATCTACGGCAGTGCGCTCGGCGCCCACGTACTTGGTGCCCAAAACCGACTCGCCACACAGTTCGCTTATGTAGTTCTGCGTCGCGATGTTGCTACCGCCACCCATATAGACCAAGCTATCGCAGTTATCGAGGATGGTAAGCGCCGTTGATTTGCCGTACACGACATCGAGCTGGCTCAGCGATTGCGCACACATCAAAAAGCTAATGCCGCGACTGCGCACGGTCGCAATGCTGCGCTCAAAATCGGGGATGCGTCCCACATTGGGAAACTCATCGAGCACAAACTGCACGCGACGCTGCAAATGGCCGCTGGGGCTGGCGTCGGCGCGGCGCTGCGCCAGGTTGAACAGCTGCTTAAGGGCAACGTTCGCAAGCCACGCATTGGTCGAGTCGTTGTCGCTCACCTTAAGATCGATCACGCGCTTGCCCTCGTCAATACGGTCGAGGCGCATCTCATCTTTCTCATAAACGCGCATGAGCTGAGGAGTCTTAAGCCGCGAGATGGTCGCATTGAGCGTGATCAGAATACTCTTAAGCGTCCTATCGGCTGCTCCGCGAAAATCGCGATACTGCTCAACGCCGTACAGATCCGCGTTCGCAGACTCGTACTTGCCAAGAAATTCCTTGGACTCCACCTGCTCCACAAGGTAGTCCAACGGGAATCGGCCCTCGCCATCCCCCGTGACCTTGATGAGCGCAGCCAGTTTAAAGACGTTGTTCATCTTAAGGTAGCGGCGCGGAGCATTGGGGTCCTCGCCCGGCGCAAGGGTGCCGGCAAGACACTCCAGGAGATACAGGATTCCAACAATTGCTCGAAGCAGCAGATCGTTTGCGTTATCCCAGAACGGATCATACCTACGGCTACGACCGTCAGGATCGACCCCCTCCATGATTGCCGCCACTGTGGTGGGGATATCCTCGATATCCATCACGTAACGCAAAGGGTCGTATCCGGCCGACTGCTCGGGATTAACAGTATCGAGAACCGTTACCTCATAGCCGTCCTCTTCGAAGCCTTTCCCCGTACGGCGCAGCAGCTCACCCTTGGTGTCTGTGACCACATAGCAGCATTCGTAGTGATTGAGCAGGTTGGGCAAAATGAAACTCGCCGTTTTGCCGCTGCCGGTACCTCCAAAGGCAAAGACATTGTTGGACACACTCGTCTCCCAATGCTTGTCGTCCTCGTAGAACGCCACCGTGGCACCCTTAGCCAGGATCACATCGCGCTGCTCATCGCCAGACGACAGCGCCTGCATCTCCTCCTTAGTCGCCCACTTCTTGGTCTGATACTCCGTTTGCTGCGCGGCCTCGTAGCCGTACATCTTGATGACTGACATGGCGTGGCTCCTTTCTTGTCCGCGGCGTTAGTGGTTGTTAGGCAATGCGATCGACGTCTACGCCCTCTTTGGGGCTCGTCGTATGCGGAAACTTGACCACGCCGTCGATCAGGCGCTCGGTCTGCGACAAATAGCTCTCGCGCGCCGCAACTGAGGCCGTTTCATCACGCAGGTACGCAAGCAGCGCATTAATCATCAACTTGTCGAGTAGGTCGTACCCTTTTGCCTGAGTGAGGTTGAGGATATAGCGGTCCTGGAGCTTCCGCACCTTAGTCGCCAAATCGTTCTCCATCTTTTCCTCCATGTAATAAAAAGTGTGTCGTCCATCCGAAAGTGCCTTAAACGGGCGTTTGACGCATAGCTCAAAGTTGAAACGCGGACTCGCATCGAACACGCGTCGTTGCACCTTGAGGTAGCGCATATAAAACATGACGGCATCGTCTTCATCCGCCGTAAAGCCACGCGATCCATCGCGATGCAGCCGGTCGCATGGCTTTCTGCCATCGGTGTGGCGCACGAAGGAGGACGAGATATAGGCACCCTGCTTGGTGCTGTACTTCATCCCTGTCGCAACTTCCTCGAACAAGAGAACGCCAGCTGATTTAAAGCCCGCAGCACGCCCGTGCCTAAACATACTCACCACAGTCGCCACGCTGCCTATGCGGCTATCGCGCGGGGGAAAATACAGCGGAAGCAAAGCGAGCGTCGCAGCAGTCAAAAGCTCGCGGGCCTCGTGTACATCGGCTCGATACTGCTCGGGCACCAGCCCGGGAATATCGGGCGAGCGCCCTTCCAGCACGCCAACGAGCGATTTAGCTAGGCGCTCGACGTTCTTCTCGCCGCAGTACGGACACGGAAGTGGCAGCTCTGTCTTTCCGTTCTCTTCGCACATACCACGGAGATCCTCGTCGATCGCACTGAGAAATGCCTCGTAGATACTGTCCAATTTCTTCATGAATGCTTCTTTCTATCCGGTTTCGGGTGGTTGATGTAAATCTGTTCTAGGTTTTAGAATGGTCTGACGCTAGAGCGATGATTGCCGATCTAGCCTGCAATTTCATAAGTGAAATCGTCCTGCTCGATAGCATTGTTTGTCTAAAGACTGTATAGCGGTTGTATCGAGCGGTTGGTATTGAGTTGGTTTTGAATTGATTCGAGAATAACACATCGTGCTGTTCTCGTCATTAGAAATTTTCAAATTTTTCTGCTAATATGTGACCCACTAAGAAGAAAGGGCTCTATACATGCGCGAAACCACCTCATCGTTGCCACGTCTCACCGCCGCCGCCCTCTCGCGCGCGCTTAATTTGGAGCAGGGCAGCCGTCTGCTCACTGTGCGCCTGCCCGGCGCCATTGACTGCGAGGCACTTCGTGAATGCTTCAGGCTGAACGGCAACGGCGTACCTAATATTTGCGAACTTGAGCCCGGCAAGCAGAACACGGACAATGGCGACGCGGCGCCGGTGTTTATCGACGCCACAGCTTGCGTTCGCAAACGTTTTCGCGAAATCAACAGCGCATGTGAGGCGCTCATTAATGATCTGGAGCCTGGCTACCTGGGCTTCTGCGATTGGGAGGCCTATCTCTGGTGCCTGTATGCACTAGCCCTCTCCGGTCGAACTCGAGCGGCCGTACTGCTGCCGTTCGAGTCTTTGGACAACGCCGAGCAGGCACGCGCGATTCTGTTGCGCGAGGGGCTCGTCGAAAGCGTCCTATATCACCCGCTTGCCGAATCTCCGATGCACGGCATGTACGCACTTATTGTATTGTCGACGGGAAATCGCAGCGTTTCATTCCGCAATGCCGCCACGCCCATGCCACGCCTTCGATTTGCCGGCGGGACTCGCTACCCCAATCTTCCCTTGGCTTTCTCCCCTGACTGGAGCGGCATCGAGTGCGACTCACGCAAAACGGTTTCCATTGAAACCGTCGCGCTCGAAACGCGCAAGCTACTCCAACACCACGCCGCACTCTCCAAAGGCAGGGTTGGCCTGATCTCCGTAGCTCAAAACTACAGCGCAACGCTCGGCGACAGCTTTATGCGCGTGGTGCCGTTTATGCCCCGAGACAGCACCACCTCGGATGACATCGACGCTGTCGAGGTGCGCCGCATTTCATCTCAGGATTTCCGCAACGGCTATTTGCTGCCCAAGGATGTTGCGGAAGGCGCGTCGGAGCTGGATTCCGAACCTGTAAAGGTAAGTCCAGACGTGTTGGCTCGTTACGAGCTTCGTTGCGGCGATATCGTCATGCCGCGCATACTCGGTCGTTACGGCGCGTCGAACCTACTTGTGGTCGGCATCGATGATGCAAAGCAGCATCTAGTTGCCTCGCACAACACCACCGCAATTCGCCCGGCGATTCCAACGATGACCGACGAGGGGCGCATGGTGTATGCAGAGATGGTCGCGGCGTACCTCACCGACGGCCATGGGTCCATAGTTTTGCAGGTATTGTCCGACAATCAGTACAGCCACGCCATTCGTCCTTCCGATCTATTCGAGATCGAAGTCCCGCCGGCGCTCGACCCGCGCGCGCGCGAGTACAGCGAGTCTATCAATCGCTTTGCCGAGGTCGTAAGGGCAAAAAAGCAGGCCGAGGCCGCTGTCGCCCAAGCCCAGCGCAACCTCGAGGCCGCAAAAAAGACCATCACCGAGGTGCTCGACCAAATCAGCGAGTAGCACATAGGCAACAACAGCACCCCAAGCCGGCGACAGGAACTAATCCTGCCGCCGGCTTAACTATCCCATGTCCTCCGTTTCGCATTAGCCGTTTAGTACAACCAGCAATGGCCTCATCAGTTCGCGTCGTTTGGCGGTTTTAGAGTTCTCCTTTACGAGATCTTTCACCCGCTGCGTATCGAGCCCACGCCCAAGCGCGTCGTGATAGGCATCGATGATTAATGAAGGATCCTCGCAATCGAGGCAAAGATCGACAAGCGTACGCTCGGGTTTGGTTACCGGCAGGCCGTCGAGCCAAACGATATCCTGCTCAGCAATCTCGCGCTTTGCAAAAGAAAGGGATTCGTTTCTTGTATTGATGCGCATGGGTGCGGTCATTCTGTAGGGAGACAGATAGAAATCGCCCATTTGCTGTAGGTTCGCCGCAGTCGTACCGCTCACGGCAATGCCATCCCACTGGCGCTTTCTCTCCCGCGCGCAAAGGGAGGGATTGGTGAGCTTCCAAAGAGCGTTGAGCTCGTCGGTGTCTCGGCGCTGTGTTCCAGCCATCCGGTAGGCGCCGTGGCATATCCGTTCGAGTCGCCCCGCGCGGCATGAGTGTGCCAGCGCATCTCGAGAGATGAACATGCGAGCCGCCTGGGCCGTAGTGAACACGCCCTCGCTCTCGGAAAGCTCACTTATCGCCGTTATGTTGCTAAAGTACTTCATGTCGCAATTGTAGGATATTTTCAGACTTTTGCAACAGGCTTTTGATTTCATATGATCGCCGCACTTTGCTTATCTTTTTTGCCGCCGGCTTGCTACCGGCCCATCATCCCCCGCTATCGAGGTCTAATACTTTTCCCGAGAAGTGAACGCCTGTTTTTGAACCCCCGAAGCATCCACATTTTTCGATGGCAAAATCGCAGGATTCCAGCATCAAAACCGCAGGAAACGGCGCTCTCGAAGTGTCGATGCTCCGGGAGTCCGATTAGGCTCGTTCACTTCTTGGGTAAAGTATTAGACCTTGATTCTTGGCTGTTCCGAGGGCTCGTCTTTCGCCTTCTCTGGAACCCTCACTAGTGCCTGCACCCCTATTCGTTACGATCACATGCGCGCCTATAATGAGGCATATTTCCTGATGAGAAAGGAATCCAGATATGGACGAAGACAAGCTCGCCAATTTGAACGAAATCCAGGACTTTTTCAACCGTGTCGATAGGCCTTCTGTCGAGTCAATAGGCGTCAAGGACTTTATTGAATGGTGCAACAATCCTTGCAAAATTATTTCCGAAGACAGTCCTCATAGTGACCTAGCCTATAAGCTGGGCGAAACCGTACGTGAGCTAAATAAACTTAATGAAAATAAGCTTAAAGAAATGGAATCTGCCCTTAGAGAAGACAGATGGGATGAATGGTGCAAAAACAGCGGCATAAAGGAGGCATCAGCAGACGATGCCGTTTTCTACCTTGTGCTCAAGTGCCGCACCGACGATCAGCGACATTACAACTTTTACTTTGACAAAGATGCGGTTGCTGAACTCGACGCCTTTGACCCCTTTACTGAAGACGAGAATGGTAAAGAAGTTTTAGATCAGCAGTGGCACGTACTCATCTCCCTGCTCGCCTACCTCGATGTCGCTCACGCTTTAAGCAGCGATCAGCACGAATACCATTGCCTCTATCCGTACCTCAGCCGATACGATAAGGGAGACTTAAACGAGGGAAAACTCCAGTTAAAGAGCAGTCTCTCGCTAAAAGTCATCAGCGGTGTAGGCTACAAGTCCAAGCCCATGATGACTTGGGTAAAGAACGCGCTGGTCAAGCAGGAAGCTAAGTAAATGAGGTCGGTCACACGTTAGGCGTCCGCAACCTACTCCAGCCCTCGTCCGCTGTACTTCCCCGTCTCCGAGCCGTAGCTCAACACGGCGACCTCGCCGTTCTTCATGACGTTCCCGTCGATGTAGTAGTGGCTGGCCCCGTCATGCCAGATGCCGCGATAGCCCGCAATGCCCGAAACAACCTCGGTGTTGATATGCCCGGCGATAACATCCAGATAGAACTTGCGCCCCACGTAATCGGGCGGCATCATGGTTAATGACTCGACAGACGTGCCGAGTTTCCAATCCTCCCCGGCTTCCTCGTCAATGCCGGCGTGCACAAAGACCTGGCCGAAGGGACTCTCGTAAAAGTAGGGGAGCTTGCGGACCCACGCGATAATGTCCGCATGCTCGGCCTTTATGCGCTCAACCGTAAAGGCGTAGGCCTCCTCGAACTTCCTGAGCCTCAAAAGGTGCTTAACGTGCTTGAATGCCTCGGCATCCAGGAAACTCTTGGCCGTTGCCAGATTGCTGTCGGCAAGTATCCATGCCTGCGTAAAATTAAGGTCGTTTACCTCGTCAATGTACTCGAGGAACATCTCCTCGTGGTTGCCGCGCAGCGCCACGACGCAATCGCCGTACCGCTTTTGCAGGTCCATGACGAGCTCGAAGACCCCGAGTGAATCGGGGCCTCGGTCGCAGTAGTCGCCAAGCAAAACCAGCTTGGAGTCCTCGGCATCGAGGTCGATGGTGGAAAGCGATGCCTTAAAGGTGTCCAAGCACCCGTGAATGTCGCTCATAGCGTAGATATGCACGTATGACCCCCTGTTTGCGTCGGGACCCCACTCGTTTGCGCCATGCGGCACGGCGGCCCCTCTGATTTCGCGGGCGCCAGGCAGCTTTGCCCTGACGCGCCCTCAACGTTGATAATAAGTATATCTCGCCGTGCGGACACAAATTTACCCTTGGGCTCTAGCCGCTCGGCCTGCGCTTGCCTCAAAGACTGCCTGTGCCCACCGTCACCCAAAAACTCATCCAACATTAATCTTGGCTCAAGAATCGCTTAATCTATAACCTGCACTATAGAGTTCGACCAAGGGCGGGGCGGCGCCGCGCAACGCAGGCCGCCGAACGCAACGCTCGCGCCCGGGCAGATCGCCTGGCGTCGCGCCCATCGAACGAAAGGACAGGTCATGGACGACCTCGAAAAAGTTGAAACCATCCGCACCAAGTGCAACGTGAGTTACACCGATGCCAAGGCGGCGCTCGACGCTGCCGACGGCAACGTTCTGGACGCCATCATTTGGCTCGAGTCGCAGGGCAAGACCCAGACTACGTCGGCGCACGCCGCCACCGAGTCCGCACCGGTCGATGAGCCCTCGGCCGAGATGGTCGCCGCGCAGGTCGCTTACGAAAAGTCGAGCGAAAAGACCGACTTCTCCAAGAAGATGGACAGCGTGTGGGAGTACCTCAAAAAGCTCTTCCGCCTGAGTCTGGACACCAAGTTTATCGCCACGCGCCGCGATGCGATCATCCTCAACATCCCCATCCTGATCCCCATCGTCGCGCTGTTTGCCTGGGGCGCCACGATATGGCTGATGCTGATTGGCCTGTTCTTTGGCATGCGCTACCGCATCGACAGCGACGGCGACGTGCCCGGCAGCATCAACAACCTTATGGATAGCGCTGCCAACGCCGCGGACGACATCAAGCAAAATCTCAACGACGACAAGTAATCGCAGACGGGGGCACGTATGGCACGAATCCTGATTGTAGAGGACGAGGAGAAAATCGCCCGCTTTGTGACGCTCGAGCTGGAGCACGAGGGTTACCAGGTAGAGCACGCCGCCGACGGCCGCACCGCCGTGGACCTGGCGCTGGAGCGCGACTACGATCTGATTCTGCTCGACGTACTGTTGCCGCAGCTCAACGGTATGGAAGTGCTGCGGCGCATCCGCAAGCACAAGGATGTGCCGGTGATTATGGTCACCGCGCGCGATGCCGTGATGGACAAGGTGGCTGGGCTCGATGCCGGCGCCGACGATTACCTGACCAAGCCGTTTGCGATTGAGGAGCTGTTCGCACGGATCCGCGTGGCGTTGAAGCGCTCGGAGGCCATGCGGGCGGCTTCGGGCGTAGCTGGCGTCGGCGCCGGAGCGGGCATGGCGGGCGTCGCGGGCGAGAAGGCCACCGCGATGCCCCCGGCCAGTGACATGGCCCAGACCCCTGCCTCGCCCTCCCCTGCCACACTCACCGTGGGATCGGTTGCGCTCGACCCCGACCGCCGCGAAGTCACGGTCGGCGGCTCGCCCATCGCGCTCACGGCCCGCGAGTTCGACGTCCTCGCCCTGCTTATGGCGCACGCCGGCACCGTGCTCACGCGCGAGCGCATCGCGCATGAGGCGCTAGGCTACGACTACGTGGGCGATACCAACAACGTCGATGTGCACATCGCACATTTGCGCGCCAAGATCGAAGACGCTGGCGGCGCCCGCATCATCCAGACCGTGCGCGGGGTGGGCTATGTCTGCCGCGCATAACGCCGAGGCCAAGCGCGTCACCTCCATCGCCCGCGCCATCAACTGGGGCTATATGTGGCGCCGCTTGATGAGCTACGTCTGGCTCGATCTGTTGCTGATGGTGATTGCGGCGGCGATCCTCGTCTATGGATACAACCAGACGCTGCCCGACAGCGCGTTTACAGCAGGCTGGATTCCCGGCGCCACCGTTCACGGCATGTCGCTGACGCCCGCACGCGGCTGGGACCTGACAACGCTCACCTATACCGTCGAGTTTGCGCGTACCACCAAGACCTTCCCCCTCGCGCAGGACCTCGTCGCGCTATGGCCTCTCTACCTTGTCGTTATGGGTTGGCAGGTCATCAGCGTGCTCAACATGCTCGGCGGCGCCCGCCGCGTGCGCCGCACCATGGCGCCGCTCAACGACCTTGCCTTGCGCGTGGACGAGCTCGGCCGTATGCAGCTCTCCGGCGGCAAGATGGAAACGCTGGAGCAGGCCATCGAGCGCGCAAGCGTCGACTCGCCGAGCGTCACCACCGGCGACGCCGACCTGGCAAGCATCGAGGTCGCACTCAACCGCCTGCTGCGCCAGATGCAAGAGGCCAAGCTGCAGCAGATGCGCTTTGTCAACGATGCGAGCCACGAGCTGCGCACGCCCATCGCGGTGATTCAGGGCTACGTGAACATGCTCGACCGCTGGGGTAAAAACGACCCGGACGTACTGGCAGAGTCCATCGCCTCGCTCAAGGCCGAAAGCGAGCACATGCAGGAGCTCGTGGAGCAGCTGCTGTTTTTGGCGCGCGGCGATGCCGGACGCACGGCCCTGCGGCATGCGAATACCAACCTGGCCGCACTGGTCGGCGAGGTATGCGAGGAGTCGCAGATGATCGATGCCGAGCACACGTATCGGCTGGCTTTTGACGCCTTGCTTGCCAGCGACCCGCGCTGCGACGCGCCCGTCGACGTGGCGCTCGTGAAGCAGGCTCTGCGCGTGATCGTGCAAAACGCCGCCAAGTACTCGGATGCGGGAACGACCGTCACATTTGGCATAACGCCCAATGCGGGCTTGGGCACGATCGACATAAGTGTTGAGGACGAGGGTATCGGCATGAACCAGGAATCCGCAGCTCACGCGTTTGAACGGTTCTACCGCGCCGACAATGCACGCGATGCCGGCGCACAGGGCTCGGGTCTGGGGCTTGCCATTGCCAAGTGGATCGTCGACAGCCATGGCGGTGTCATTGGCGTGACCTCAGTCGAGGGCGTCGGCAGCCGCTTTACGATTCGGCTGCCACGGTAGGGGCGTCTCTCACGAATCGAAGGTGAATGCTTTTCCGCGAAGTGAACGACCTATTTTGGACCCCCGAAGCATCCGCACTTTTTGGCGCCAAAACCGCAGGAAATACCTGACAAAACCGCAGGAAAGAGCGACGTAAAAGTGTCGATGCTTCAGGGGCTCGATTTCACTCGTTCACTTCGCGGAAAAGCATTCACCTTCGATTTACGGCAGCCCGTCAGTCACCCTCTCGGCATTAAAAATGGGGCAAAGCCACGCGCCTTACCCCATTTTTCGTTAGCCATAGCAGCTCGTGCGCTACTCGCGGCACAGGTGCACGGCGAAGCCGGCGAACTCGCGCTTAAAGTACACGAGCTTGGTGCTACCGTCGGGCAGCAGCGCGCGCGACTCCTCGTTGACCTCGAGCCCGCGCTCGGCAAACCACTTCTCGGCCGCATCGATGTCGTTGACGGCAAAGCCAATGTGGCCCTTGGTGCCACGACCGTTCTGCTTCATAACCTCGACCAGCGAATCGTTAAAGTACGAAACCGGGGTCTCGATAACGGGCAGGCCCATCATCGTCGAGAACAGCTCCGCGATCTCCAAGGCGTCTGCCGGGTCGGTGGCGTTGATGCCCACATGGGCAACGCGCATGCCAAAAAGCTCGACCGGGTTGGCGTTCTGCTCACTCATACAGTCAGCGCCTACTGAGCCATGACGTCGAGGACGGCCTTCTCGGCAGCGACGCGGTTCATGCCGGTCATGAAGGGCACGCCACTCACGTACGGGCAGGTGAGTCCCTCGGGGGCAACGGTGGTGGCGATCAGCAGGTCAGCGCCCTCGTCGCAGTAATCCTTGGCCTCGGAGATAGCGCACTGCACGATCTCGTACTTGCCGGCATAACCGTTGGCATCGAGCATGGTGGCGACCTTCTGGGCAACGAGCGTGGAAGTAGCAGCGCCAGCACCGCAAGCCAAAACGATCTTCTTCATAGGTAATGTCTCCCTTCATGGTTTACTTTAGGTAAGTGTACCGCAGCGAGCGATGGCACTTAGCCTCGATGAGCTTTTATGCCAGTTTGCTTGCGCGCTGCGTATAATACATCTAGTACGTGTTGTCATACCGCTCGCTTTATGAGCGACTAAGGACCCTAATATGCCCGATTCCCGCACACTCTGGACCGCCGTCGTTATCATCTGTATCGCCGTGTCGGTGTTCTTTAGCGTCAAAAAACGCACCACGTTTAAACGCCTGCAGCAGCTTATGGCCGCTAAGCAGTGGGACGAGTTCGATCGCTTGCTCGACGACAAACTCACCAGCATGCTGTACCCGCGCTACAACCGCGACTACCTGCGCCTGAACTCCTATCTGCTGCGCGAGGACCACAAGCGCGCCAGCGAGATGTTCGACCTGCTGCTGGGACTCAACCTGCCCAAGATGCAGCGCGTCGACCTGGTCATTAAGGCCTTTAACTACTACGTTGGCCAGGAGGACCGCAAAAAGTCCAAGGAGTTGCTGCACGAGATCAAGGGCTTTGAGGGCGGTCAGGCCGAGGCAGTCGCACACGAATGCCAGCTGATGTACGACACGATGATCCTCAAGCGCCACAACGACATTCCCGAGCTGGAGCGCATGCTCGAAGAGGCCGGTGACGACAAGGTCAAGAGCTGCCGCCTGGAATACCTGCTGGCCCTGCAGTACAAGAACAAGGGCGACGAGGCCAAGTTTGCCGAGTACTTGGAAAAGTCGGGCCAGCACTCGATGGCTGTCAACGCGTAACGGGCGGCTTGTGCTAGACTTCTAGTCTCACGGGGGCGTGGCGGAATTGGCATACGCAGGAGACTTAAAATCTCTCGCCGCAAGGATTGTGGGTTCGAGTCCCACCGCCCCTACCATTGGCTTTTACGGGCCCGTATCTCCCAGGGATGCGGGCCCGTTTCTTTTGCACGCCGGTGGGGCTCGAACCCGCGAGGGGGCGAGCGTTAAGCAAACGCGGAGCGTTTGTAGTGAGCCGGCGAGGGCGCCGGCAGGCGACCGAGGCCGGTGCGTATTTGCTGCGCAAATTCGCAGACGTCCCACCGCCCCTACCACGCATTGTTTACGAGCCCGTGTCCCCCGGAGACGCGGGCTCGTTTCTTGTGGATGCCGACACGGATGATAAGTTGCGGTGGAATAGTTCCTGTTTTGACTGGTTACCAGCTCATTTAAGAACTTTTTCACCGCAACTTAGATTGGCACTCCCACATTTTTCGATGGAAAAACGTGGTTGTCTCGCACATTTTCCGATGGAAAAACGTGGTTGTCTCGCACATTTTCCGATGGAAACGCCCAAATGGCCTTATACTAGCCGAGAGGGTTGGGAGGCAATATGCAACGACAGCTTATGAGTGAACTTATCGCTTGGAAATCAAGGGCGAATCGCAAACCTCTCTTGCTTAAGGGAGCCCGCCAGACAGGAAAGACTTGGCTTCTTAACGAATTCGCAAGCCAGCAGTATCGAAACATCATTCGTTTCGACTTTATGCTCGAACCGGGCGCACGCTCGCTGTTCGATGGAGACCTCGACCCCAAGCGCATCATCTCCCAGATAGAGCTTCTTCGCGGCCAAACCGTAACTCCGGCAGACACGCTCATCATCTTTGACGAGATCCAAGAGGCACCGCGCGGCATCACCTCGCTCAAGTACTTCAACGAGCTTGCGGCCGAATACCATATCGTCGCAGCCGGCTCCTATATGGGCCTCGCGCTCCGGCGCGAAAACGAGTCATTTCCCGTCGGCAAAATCGACCAGCTCACCATGCGTCCCATGGGGTTTACCGAGTTCGTTCGCGCCGTCGATGGCGACCCGCTCGCCGACGCCATCCTTGCCGCAGACATGAACCTTCTAGCAAACGTCACCGAAAAGCTCGAGCACTTGCTCAAGGAATACCTTGTTGTCGGTGGTATGCCCGAAGTTGTCTCCGCTTTCGCCGAGACACGCGACTTCATCGAAGCCCGAAGGCTTCAGCAGCAAATCATCGAGGCTTACGAATCCGATTTTGGCAAACATGCACCCGCCCGCATCGTCGAGCGCATGAGGTTGGTTTGGAAATCCCTTCCCGGCCAGCTTGCAAAGGAAAATAAAAAGTTCATCTACGGAGCCCTTCGCCCCGGGGCGCGCGCACGCGATTTCGAGGAGAGTCTCCAGTGGCTCATGGATTACGGAATCGTTCATAAGGTGCCGCGCGTTTCCGCTCTCAGGGCACCGCTTTCGAGCTATGAGGACCTCTCGGGCTTCAAGCTGTTTTGCATCGACACCGGCATCCTCGGCGCGCTCTCCAACCTCCCACCGACCATCGTCCTGGACGGCTCCGCTGTTTTCACCGAGTTTAAGGGCTCGCTCACCGAGCAATATGTCGCACAGGAACTCTTGCTGCAAGGCAAAAGCCCCGCGTACTGGTCCTCTACCTCTGGCAATGCCGAAACCGATTTTGCTATCGATCACATGGGGACTGTACTTCCGCTTGAGGTCAAGGCGGCGGAGAACCTTAAAGCGAAGAGTCTGAAAATAGCCTGCGAAAAATTCAAACTCATGCGTTGCGTGAGGACCTCCCTGGCGGCATATAGAGACGAGGACATGCTCGTCAATATTCCGCTTTGGGAGATTGGGCAAATCGACAGGCTGGCATAAGTAGCTAAAATAGCCCCGTCCCAAAAAGACTAGTTTTAGAGGGTGCTCAGGCTCGGGGTCCAGGCGATGGTGGGGGTCGCGCCGTCGAGAGTCTCGTTGATGGTGGCTGCCATGCCGGCGAGGAGGCTGTTCTCGCTCACGGTGAGCGCCCTGTAGCCACCGGCGCGCATGAGTTCGCGAATCACCACGGCGCCAGCGAGAATCACGCCCGCACGCTTGGGCTGCACGCCTGGCAATGCGGCAATGCCCGCAACATCCAGCGCGGACATGCACTCGATAGCGGCCGAAACCTGATCCATCGAAAGCTCGCGCAGGTGCACAAAGCTCGAATCGTACGGCTCCAGCTCGTGAACCAACGCCACGAGCGTGGTGACGGTGCCACCCACCGCGACCAGGCGCTCGGCGCGCTCGAAATTGCTCGGCAGGCCCTTAAAGTAAGCCCCGAACTGCTCGCCCGCCCATGCGCCAGCGGCGGTAAGCTCGCCGTCCGCCGGCGGCAGCACCGAGAAGAAGCGCTCCGTCACACGACGGCAGCCAATGTCCAGCGAGCGCGTTCCCTCCAGCGCAAAGACGCCGCGCTCCGGTGCATAGACGCCCGTCGCGAGCTCCGTGGATCCGCCGCCCGAATCGGCAACGATGATGCGCTCGCCAGCAAAGTCGTGCGCCACGCCAAAAAACGTCAGGCGCGCCTCGACCTCGCCCGGAATCACCTGCGGCTCGAGCTCCATCTCGCACAGACCGTCCAGCAGCAGCGAGGCATTGGACGCATCGCGCGCGGCGCTCGTGCACGTGGTGCAGATGCACGCGGCCCCAAAGGCACGGGCCTCGTCCACAAACATGCGGCATGCGGCGAGCACGCGCTCAACGGCCGCCTCGCAAAAGCGGCCCGTCGCGTCCACGCCCTCGCCCAGGTCGGTAATCTCGGTATGCTTGGACGATTCCACAATCGCTCCGCCCTCGACCTGGGCCAACACCAGTCGCGACGACACCGTTCCCAGGTCGATCGCGGCCACCTTATAGCGTTTGCAATTTGTCATTGCGGGCTCCCCTCCGGGCGCTATTTGCCGTTGGACACGACCGTCTGGCCCTCGACGCCGTTAAACCCAAACAGCATGTCGAGCGCCTGGATGTACCACGGCGCGTCCTTGCCGACTTCTTCGATTTCCTTGGCAACTTCGCTGGCCTTCTTGGCGTTTGAGGACTTTTTGCTCGACGACGAGTCCGAATCGTCATCCAAGCCCAGCACGTCAATCTTCTTCTCGCCGGGCATCACCAGGCCCAGGTCCTCGGACGCCGCGTCCTTGATACCCTCCTCCGAGAGCAGCTTGTCGACGCTTTTTTGCAGCTCATCATTGTATTGCTGGCGAATCTCGACCTGCTTGGCCAAGATATCGCTCGAACGCTTTGCCACGTACAGATCGCGCACGGGAAAATACAGGCTCACGAGCACCAGCGCCACCACGATACCGATAAACAGCGGACGCAGAGAGCCATGCGTAAAGTCATAGATCGCCTTGACCACCGCGTTGTCGTTGGCGTAGCGCATAAAGTCCGAGCCCGAAAAACGGTTCGAGGGCCTGCTCGATTTGTCGTGTGCCTGAGTCGAGGGACGCGACGCATGCGACGAACGTGCCGGGCGCACCGGTCCATCTGTCGAAGTATTCACTTGAGCATTGGGGCGCGAGGTACTTGTCGGGCGCTGCGTGGAGCGGTCGACGCCGGCGTAGGCGGACCCACCGAGCTGCACCGTGCGCGCACGGCGAGGCGACGGCTCGCGCGAACCGGCGGAATAGTACCTGTTGTCGTAAATCTGATCCATGTGCGCCTTGTGCGGTTGAGGTTTGTTTGCGCTAAGTCCTTTAGTTATAGCACGAGCACCCGCACCGCCTTCGCCAGCCTTTGCTCGACATAAAAAAGGCGCTGAGCCATATGGCCCAGCGCCCGACAGAACTCTGTAGCGTCTAGCTGGAGCGGGGCGAAGCCGAGTCCATCCCCTCCCCACCAGGCTCGTCTATCTAGCGAATGTTGTAGAACGCAGCCTTGCCGGCGTAGTGCGCGCTGCCCTCGAGCTCGTCCTCGATGCGGATGAGCTGGTTGTACTTGGCGATACGGTCGCTGCGGCACGGGGCGCCCGACTTGATCTGGCCGGCATTGACGCCCACGACCAGGTCGGCGATCGTGGAATCCTCGGTCTCGCCGGAGCGGTGGCTCACGATGCAGGCGTAACCGGCCTCCTTGGCGGTCTCGATGGCCTCGAGCGACTCGGTGAGCGTGCCGATCTGGTTGACCTTGACCAGAATCGCGTTGGCGGCACCCAACTCGACGCCCTTCTTGAGGCGCTCGGTGTTGGTGACGAACAGGTCGTCGCCCACCAGCTGCACCTTGTTGCCAATTCGACGGGTAAGCTCGACCCAGCCGTCCCAGTCCTCCTCGGCCATGCCGTCCTCGATGGAGATGATGGGATAGGTGTCGACGAGCTTCTCCCAGTAATCGACCATCTGGGCACTCGTGTATTCCACGCCCTCACCCTTGAGCTCGTACATGCCGGTCTCGGCGTTGTAGAACTCGGTCGAGGCCGGGTCCATGGCGTACATGAAGTCGACGCCGGGTTTAAAGCCAGCCTTCTCGACGGCCTTGGTAATGTACTCGAACGGCTCGGCATTGGTCTTGAGGTTGGGCGCAAAGCCGCCCTCGTCGCCCACGCCGCCGCCCAGGCCCGCCTCGTGCAGCACTCCCTTGAGGGTGTGGTAGACCTCGGCGCACCAACGCAGGCCCTCGGCAAAGCTCGGGGCGCCCACCGGCATGATCATGAACTCCTGGAAGTCGACGTTATTGTCGGCATGCACGCCGCCGTTAAGGATGTTCATCATAGGTGTGGGCAGCAGGTGGGCGTTGACGCCACCCAGATACTGGTACAGCGACAGACCCGCCGACTCGGCAGCGGCGCGGGCAACGGCCAGCGACACGCCCAGAATGGCGTTGGCACCGAGCTTGGTCTTGTTGGGGGTACCGTCCGCGGCGACCAGCGCGGCATCGACGGCGCGCTGGTCGAAAGCATCGAGGCCCACGACGGCGTTAGCGCACTCGTTGTTGACGTGCTCGACGGCCTGCGAAACGCCCTTGCCCAGGTAGCGGCCCTTGTCGCCATCGCGCAGCTCGCAGGCCTCAAAGGCGCCGGTCGAAGCACCCGAAGGCACCATTGCACGGCCAAAGCTACCGTCCTCGAGCACGACCTCGACCTCGACGGTGGGATTGCCGCGGCTGTCGAGCACCTCGCGACCGTAGACGTCCAAAATATCGCTCATGTTGTCTCCCTCTCACTTGGAAACGGGTTGAATGCTTGGCGACACGGCTTGCACGCTACAGTGGCGCGCAGGTTCATAAGTTAGCCTTATCGCACTTTTTGCATTATGCCCTAAGTTAGCCAAGGGATACAATCTTTTTGAAAAATAATGGGGGCGATGAGAAAGTCCGTCCCGTCGCCCCCGCAGTCTTACTCCTCTGCCTTTGCGGCATCCCAGAGGTCATTGAGGCCGTGGGTCGAAAGCTCGGCCAGATCCACGTGGGCGTCGGCCGCCATCTGCTCCATCGCGGCCCAGCGACGGCGGAACTTTGCCGTGCTGGCACGCAGGGCGCTCTCGGCGTCGATTCCCTCCTTGCGCGCAACGTTGACCAGGGCAAAGAGCAGGTCGCCAAACTCCATCTCGCGCTCGGGCGAGCCGGGAGCCTCGGCCTCAAACTCGGCACGCTCCTCAGCGACCTCGTCCCACACGTCCTGGACCGTCCCCCACTCAAAGCCCACGGCAGCCGCCTTGCGCGACACCTTCTGAGCCTGCATCAGCGCCGGCAGGTGCGTGGGCACGCCGTCGAGCAGACCCTCGGGCGCAGCCTCGCCTGCCGCCACGGCCTGGTCTTTGGCGGCCTTCTCGGCAAGCTTGACCTCGTCCCAAATCTTGAGCACCTCGTCGGAGCTCTCGGCATCCGCATCGCCAAACACGTGCGGGTGACGACGGATGAGCTTGGCGTCGATATCGCGCGCCACATCGGCAAGCGTAAACTCACCGGCATCCGCCGCAATCTGCGCATGCAGCACCACCTGCATGAGCACATCGCCCAGCTCCTCGCGCAGATGCGCCACGTCGTCCGCCTCAATGCAATCGAGCGCCTCGTAGGCTTCCTCTATCATGTTCTTGCCAATGCTCTGATGCGTCTGCTCGCGGTCCCACGGGCAGCCATCGGGCTGACGCAGGCGCCAGATGGTCTGCACCAGATGCTGCAGCTCGGCCGACGCGTCGACCAGCGTGGACAGGTCGCGCGAACCCTCGGCATTTTGCTGAGCCATATGCTCGGCCATGGTTACTCCTCCTCCAGGATCACGTGACGGAACGCGCCGCCCTCGTAGATGCCGTAGCTGTGCGCACCGTCCTTGGGAATGCTCACGCTGCCGGGGTTGAAGAGCCACAGGCCCGGGTGCGCGGCGCTTGCCTCGTTAACCTTGATGTGCGTGTGGCCGTAGACGAGCGCGGAGCCCTCGGGCAGCGCGGGCGCGTGGTCGACGCTGTTGTGCATGCCGGCGCCAAAGACGTGGCCGTGCGTCAGGAACAGCTCGCGACCGGTCTCGTCGAACAGCGTGGCGTAGTCCGCCATAACGGGAAAGTCGAGGACCATCTGGTCGACCTCGGCGTCGCAGTTGCCGCGCACCGCGATGATGCGGTCGGCCAGGGCGTTGAGCAGCGGAATCACACGCTTGGGGGCGTAGTCGCGCGGCAGGTCGTTGCGCGGGCCGTGGTAGAGCAGGTCACCCAGCAGCACGATGCGGTCGGGCTGCTCGGATTCGATGGCGGCGACCAGGCGCTCGGTCCAGTATGCCGAGCCGTGGATGTCGGAGGCGATGAGGTATTTCATGGGGAGTCCTTTCGGAGTGGGGCTGATGTGGCTGGGCGTGGCGTGCCGCCGGCCGCGTTACTCAAATCGCAGTGCCGCGCTCTGGGCCGCCTGCATCACACGCTGGAGCGGCACATCGTGCTCGCGGGCAAGACGGGCGCAGTCCTCGTACTCGGGTGCCGCGCGCTCACTGCCGTCGGGCAGGGTGGCCACCTTGACGGACACCTCGCCCCATGGCGTCGTTACGCGCTCAAAGCGGCGTGGTAGGCAAACGCGCTCCATAACCTGGCGGCGGATGGCATTGGTCGTGGTTTCCAAAAAGATAATCGTCTGCAGACGCTCGATATCCTCGTGGGTACAGATTACCTGCAGCTGCCAGCCGGGACGGTCTTTCTTGCAATAGAGGGGCAGCCAGTGCACCTCGCGCGCACCGGCCTCGCGCAGGCGGTCGGCGGCGTAGGCGAGCACCTCGGGCGACGCGTCGTCGATATCGCATTCCAGCTTGACGATGGTCTCGGGCGCATCGGTCTCGCGGGACAGCGGAGATTTGCTATCGCATGGCATACGGTCCGGCTCCTTTCCGCACGGGCTCGTTTTGTTCACCCAAACGCTAGCACATCGAACGTGGCACAGGCGTGACTTTCGTCCGTCGTCGCCCTTGCCCCTATCCAAACATGTACATCAGCCTCCAAACATGTCATTTTTTGCAGCTTTTGGAGGCTGACGTACACGTTTTGGAGCGGGGCTGCACACGATCAGAATTGCGCCCGCACTCCGTCCACAACAAAGTTCGCCGCACTCAACAATTTTGAACTTTCTACACAGTTCATCGGCCAAAAAATTACCCTCGACATACTTACAGGCTGCACGATGTTACTCTAGTTGCATTTGGCTAACTAAGCGGCTGCCGAGGACCCCACCCGGCACCGTTACGGCATAGGAGGTTTCATGTTCGAGAAGCGGCTCTTCTCCCTAGTTCCGCAGGCAACGCCCTACATTATGGCAAGCGTCCTGTTTAAGTGGATCGCGCTCATGGCAAACATCACGGTGATGTGGGTGCTTGCGCGCATCTTGCTCTAAGTAAGCCGTAGATTTCCCCTTGCACTTACTACTCGTATAGCTGCC
>CABRZS010000008.1:0-100773 GCA_902475525.1 uncultured Collinsella sp. | reverse complement strand
GAACGCCTGCCGATATCATGGCGTGTCCCGAGTCGATGACGGGCGCTTATCTGACCGGCAAACGAATGATCCGGGTTCCCGATGAGCGCCGCGAGCCCGGTCGCGGCTGCCTTAAGATCACGGGCGCCCGCGCCAACAACCTCAAAAACGTTACCGCCAAGATCGAGTTTGGTACGCTTACGGTCGTTACCGGCGTGTCGGGATCGGGTAAGAGCTCCCTGGTTACCGACACTATCGCACCTGCCCTTACGAATGCCATTCACCGTTCGACGCGCCCTGTGGGTCCGTATAAGAAAATCGAGGGCATCGAGTGTATCGATAAGGTTATCGATATCGACCAGTCGCCGATTGGCCGCACGCCGCGTTCCAACCCTGCTACGTACATTGGCCTGTGGGATGATCTTCGCGCGCTGTTTGCGAGTACGCCGGAGTCGAAGGCGCGCGGCTACTCGCCGGGACGTTTCTCCTTTAACGTGAGCGGCGGTCGCTGCGAAGCATGCAAGGGCGACGGACAAATTAAGATCGAGATGCACTTCCTTCCCGATATCTATGTCCCCTGTGAGGTCTGCGGCGGCAAACGCTATAACCGCGAGACGCTTGAGGTCACCTACCGTGGTAAGACCATCTCGGACGTGCTCGACATGAGCGTCACCGAGGCACTGGCCTTCTTTGGGAATATCCCGCAGATTAAGCGCAAGCTCCAGACGCTGTACGATGTAGGCTTGGGCTACGTGAGCCTGGGCCAGCCCGCTACGACGCTCTCGGGCGGCGAGGCGCAGCGTGTGAAGCTCGCCAAGGAGCTTCATCGACGCCAGACGGGCAAGACGTTCTATATTTTGGATGAGCCGACGACCGGCCTTCATTTTGAGGACGTCCGCCAGCTGCTCGATGTGCTGCAGCGCTTGGTCGATGCGGGCAACACGGTGCTGGTGATTGAACACAACCTTGATGTCATCAAGGTTGCCGACCGCCTGATCGATATGGGCCCCGAGGGCGGTAACGGCGGCGGAACCGTCGTGGTTTCGGGCACACCGGAGCAGGTTGCGGACTGTCCGCAGAGTTATACGGGCAAGTTTTTGGCGCCGTTGCTCAGGCGTGACCGGGAGCGTCAGGCTCAACTTGATGCTCAATAAATAGGCGATTCAGTTTATGGGCGCCATCGACTCCTTGTGATTCGATGGCGCTTGCTGTGTCGAAGTGACGTATGCAGCCGAATTGGACATATACTTAATCCTTGCGTCCGAATGCGAGGGAAAGGATATGCCATGGCAAAGGCTGTAAAGACGCCAAAAACCAATGCGATGCGCGAGCTGGAAAGCGCCGGCATTTCCTATGTTCTACATACGTACGAAGACGATGGTGATGAGTCGGCGGGCCTGGGGGTCGCGATTTCGGAGCAGCTTGGCGAGGAGCCCGGACAAGGATTTAAGACCTTGGTCTGCGTGACGCCGTCCAACGACCACGTCGTGTGCTGCATCCCTGTTGCCGACGAGCTCGATCTAAAGTCCGCCGCGCGTGCCGCGGGGGAGAAGTCCTTGGCCATGATGCATGTGAAGGATTTGCTTGCGGCGACTGGCTACGTTCGCGGCGGCTGCAGTCCGGTCGGTATGAAAAAACGCTACCGGACGCTCATTGATGAGACATGTGTCCTTTGGGATACCATTTTTATTTCGGGAGGCAAGCGTGGTTATCAGCTTGAGCTTGCACCTGATGATTTAATTGCATTTTGCGGGGCGACGGTCGCCCCGATTACGAGAGAGGACTGAGCGATGCCGCAGGAAGAATTGAAGTGCGGAGCTCATTTTGCAAAAGAATCTGCGCCTCAGACACCCTCATCCGAAGCTTCTTCGTCGCGAGACGACACTGACGACATGGGCTCGTCGGACTACTCCACGGTTGGTCGTTCCGCCGGGCTTATGACCATCCTGACCATCGTGTCTCGCGTCACCGGTTTTATCCGCACGTGGGCAATGGCGGCCGCTATCGGCATGTCGCTGCTCTCGTCTTCCTATCAGGTCGCCAACAACCTGCCCAATATGCTCTACGAACTCGTGATGGGCGGCATGCTCGTGACGGCGTTTTTGCCCGTGTACATGGGCGTGAGGCGTGAGCAGGGTCGCGAGGCCTCTAACGAGTACGTGGGCAACCTGCTCGGTATTCTGCTATTGGTGCTGGGTGGCATTTCGTTGCTGGGGACCGTGTTCGCCCCGGGCTTTATCTGGACGCAATCGTTCCTTTCGGGTGACGGCGGCAGCATGGATACCGCTGCGTTCATGTTCCGTTTCTTTGCCATCCAGATTCTGTTTTATGGTTTGGGCTCGGTGTTTTCGGGCGTCCTCAACGCACACCGCGACTACTTCTGGTCGACGTTTGCCCCGGTCCTCAACAATGTGATCGTCATTGCGAGCTTTATGGGCTTTGCGCCCGTGTCCGCACAGTTTGGCGAACGTGCCAGCATCATCTTGATTGCGGCCGGTACGACCCTCGGTGTCTTTGTTCAGATGGCATGTCAGATCCCCGCGCTTGGCAAGCACGGCGTGCATCCCCATATCCATATCGACTTTAAGGACCCCGCACTGCGCCAGACGATTGCGCTCGGTATCCCGACGCTGCTCGCCACGGTGTGCATGTTTGTCTCGACTTCTATCACCAACGCTGCTGCGTTGGTGGTCCAGCCCGAGACTGGTCCTTCCGTCATCGCCTATGCGCGCCTGTGGTACACGCTGCCCTACGCGCTGATTGCCGCCTCGCTTTCGACGGCGCTCTATACCGAGCTCTCTCACGACGCACAGGAGAAGGATTACGACAGCGTCCGCACGGGCATTTCGCGTGGCGTCGCCCAGATGCTGTTCTTCCTGATTCCATTCGCGCTGTACCTGATTGTCTTCGCGCGTCCGCTCAACATGATCTACTGCGCTGGCAAGTTCGATGAGTCCGGTGTGGCGCTGGTGTCGGAGTTCCTTATCTACCTGGCACTTTCCCTGCCGCTCTACGGCGTGGTCGTGCTGATGCAGAAGAGCTTCTCTGCCTTGCTCGACATGAAGCCCTATAGCCGCTATTGTCTGTATTCCGCCATCGGCCAGGCCGGCTCGGTTCTGCTGTTTGGCGTTGTGCTGGGCTTCGGTATGCCGGCAATCGCGCTTTCGTATGTCGTCGACTACGTGATCTTGGTCGGTTGCTCGCTGTGGTGGCTGCGTCGTCGTCTGCGTGGTCTTCAGGTTAAATCTATCCTGCATGGCGGTTTCTTTGGCCTTTTGCTCGGTGGCCTGGGTGCTGCCGCAGGCGCCGGCGTCATGTGGGCGCTTGAGCACTTTGTCGGGGCACTTGGCGGCTCGATTCTGATTACTTTTGGCTACGTTTGCGTTGCGGGTGTCGTCTCGCTTGCTGTTACCTTTGGCCTTGCCGTCGTCCTTAAGATGCCCGAGGTCTCGGCGCTGATTCGTCGCAAGTAGGTGCGCGTGGCCGGTCACGACAACATTCCAACGCTTGCCGAGCAGGTTTCGCGCGTTCCCACGCAGCCCGGCTGCTACCTTTGGAAAGACGCCAAGGGCGATGTCATCTACGTGGGCAAGGCGAAAAACCTGCGCGCCCGTATGCGTCAGTACGTGACGCTGCAGGACGAGCGCCAGAAGATCCCGCTGATGATGCAGCTGGTGGCGAGCTTTGACTATATCGTGGTGGAGACCGAGCACGAGGCGTTGGTGCTCGAGCGCAATTTGATTGGTCAGTACCATCCGTACTTTAACGTCGACCTCAAGGATGACAAGAGCTACCCCTTTATCGCCATTACAAAGGGCGACCTGTATCCCGCTATCAAATACACGCGTGAGCGTCATAAGCCGGGAACGCGCTATTTTGGACCTTATACCGATAGCCGCGCGGCACGTGAGACGATAGATACGCTGCGCAAGGTTATCCCCATCTGCTCCGCATCCTGTGCGGAGTGGCGTCGTTGTCGCCGTATCGTCGAGTCCCACAAGGGCGAGGAAGACATCGTCAATATGGTTTGCGCGCAAAACGGGCGCCCCTGCTTTGACTACCATGTCGGGCGCGGCCCGGGTGCGTGTGTCGGCGCGATTTCCCCGGCAGACTATGCCAAGAACGTCAAGCGTGTCGAGCGCTTTTTGTCGGGCCATCGCAAGGATGTCGTCGATGAGCTGACCTCCGAGATGACGGATGCCGCTGAGGCGCTCGACTTTGAGCGCGCGGCACGCGTCAAACGTCGTTTGGAGGTCATCAGGGGTCTGGACGATCGTCAGCAAGTCGTTTTTCCCTCCAGTGTCGATATAGATGTCATCGGTTTCTATCGCGAGGAGACCATCTCCGCCGCTTGCGTCTTCGTCGTTCGCGAGGGCCGAACAGTTCGCACCTGCGAGTTCATTCTCGACAAGGGTCTTGATGTTGACGAGGAAGAGCTCCAGTCGGGCTTTCTTAAGCGCTATTACGACGAGACGGCTGATATTCCAGCTGAGGTCAACCTTTCCGTCGAGCTTGAGGATGCGGAAGCGCTGGGGGAGTGGCTTGCGGGCAAGCGTGAGCGTTCCTGCCATCTCCATAGGCCGCAGCGTGGCGAAAAGCACCGTCTGCTCGATATGGCATCCAAAAATGCGCGCCATGCCCTCATGCGCTACATGATGCGAACGGGGTACGCTGACGACCGCACCAATCAAGCGCTCCTGGAGCTCGAAAGTGCGTTGGCGCTGCCATCGCCGCCGTTGCGTATCGAGTGCTTCGATATCTCTACACTGCATGGCACCTTTACGGTCGCCTCGATGGTGGTGTTTACCAACGGGCGCGCCGACAAGAGTCAGTATCGTCGTTTTAAAATTCAGGCCGAATTGGACGAGGCAAACGACTTCGTGTCGATGTCCGAGGTTTTGGGACGACGTTATGCTCCCGAGCGCATGGCCGACGAGCGCTTTGGCTCGCGCCCCGATTTGCTCGTTGTCGATGGCGGTAAGCCGCAATTGACCGCTGCGATCAAGCAACTTGAGGCTCTTGGGCTCGATATACCAGTTTGTGGCTTGGCAAAGGCCGATGAGGAGGTTTTCGTGCCTTGGGACGAGACTCCCATCGTGCTGCCGACCGGGTCCGCGTCGCTCTATCTAATTAAACAGGTGCGCGATGAATCGCACCGTTTTGCCATCACGTTCCATCGCGAATTGCGCGATAAAGCCATGACGGTTTCGGTACTCGATGACGTTCCAGGCGTGGGACCCACCAGAAAACGTGCCCTTATGCGCCATTTTGGCTCGATGAAGCGTTTGCGCGCGGCGAGCGAGCAAGAGATCGCGGAAGTTCGAGGCATTCCTGCCGATGTCGCCAAAGCGGTTCACGAGGCGCTCGTTGCATGGAATGCCGAGCGCGCCGAGGCGGCGGCAAAGCAATCCGAAAACTAAACACGCCTCTAAACAACTGATATACATGATTGCGTGATTTTCAATCATTTATTTCACGGCGATTACCAGCCGATTTCGGGTTTAATTAACGCTAAAACGTTTGACTAGCCATGGTGAACAACCCTGCTATCCTGCGGGTTGACGAAGACTGATATCTCACCTCGTCGATACATACTGTCTGGCGAATCGTTTGTCAATGAATTCGGTGAACGGTAGCAAATACCGTTCAAGCGTATGTATGTATCGGTCGCCGAGCGCGGCACCTCAGTTGGGTTCGTCGGTAGGTAAGGTATATATCGTCCGCAAGTTGCGCGGGGGCACGTCTAGGCGCTCCCGGGTAAGATTCTCTATTGATAGGAGAAGACATGGCCATCATCAACAAGGGTATGTCCAGGCGTTCGTTCCTCGGCCTCACCGGCAGCGTCGCTGCTGTCGCAGGGCTTGGTCTCACCGGCTGCGGTGGCAGCTCTAGCGACGAGGGTTCCGCTTCCGGTTCCACCGATTCCGCCAACCGTGGCGGCGGCGTGATCACCGCTGGTTCCGCTTACGCTCCGTCCAGCTTCGATCCCGCCAGCACCGGCTCCGCTGTGGGCCTGGGTGCTAACTGGCACGTCGTCGAGGGCCTCTACGGCATCGATTACCACGACTACAGCACCTTCAAAGAGCTCGCCACCGACGATCCCAAGTCTGTGGACGACACCACTTTCGAGGTCACCATCCGCAAGGGCGCCAAGTTCTCCGATGGCACCGAGGTCACCGCTGACGATGTCGTTGCCTCCTACACCGCTTGCGCCGCTTCCGCTACCTATGCTCCGTTCTTCCAGCCCTTCGAGTCCATCGAGGCCAAGGACGCCAGCACCGTGACGGTCAAGACCAAGGTCCCCAACTTCTCCCTGCTCAAGGATCGTCTGGCCATCGTCCGCGTTACCCCGGCCACCCAGACCGAGGAGGATCGCGCCAAGCAGCCGATCGGCTCCGGCCCCTGGATGTACGACTCTATCTCCGATACCGAGATCACCCTGGTTCCCAACCCCGAGTACAACGGTGAGTATGCTGCCGAGGATAAGAAGATCCAGTACAGCATCCTGACCGACCCCACCGCTCGCGTTACCGCTCAGCAGGAGGGCTCCACGCTCGTTATGGAGCTCGTTACCGCTGACGCCGTCGACCAGCTCGAGAGCGCCGGCTGCAAGATCGATAACGTTCAGGGTTTCGGCACCCGCTTCATCATGTTCAACGTCGCCAAGGAGCCTTGGAACAACGTCAAGGTCCGTCAGGCTGTCATGTATGCGCTCGACACCGAGAAGATGGTCAGCAACACCTTCGCCGGCCTTGCCACCGCTGCCAGCTGCTACCTGCCCAAGAGCTTCACCAACTATCATGAGGCTTCCACGGTGTACAAGACCGACGCCAAGAAGGCTAAGAAGCTCATCGAGGAGTCTGGCATCACCCCGGGTGCCATCACCCTGCGCACCACCGACAACGAGCAGATTAAGGGCATGGCCGCCCAGGTCAAGAACGACCTCGACGCTCTCGGCTTCGATGTGACCATCCAGACCGATACCTCGCCGGCCACCTACGCTGCCATCGACGGCGGCGAGGCCTACGATATCCTCCTTGCCCCTGGCGATCCTTCCTGCTTCGGCGCCGACCCCGACCTGCTGCTCAACTGGTGGTACGGCGACAACGTCTGGATGCAGACCCGTTGCCCGTGGAAGGAGTCCGCTGAGTGGCAGAAGCTCCACAGTCTCATGGACGAGGCGCTTGCCGCCGAGGGCGACGAGCAGCAGAAGAAGTGGAACGAGTGCTTCGACATCATTGCCGACAACGCCGTTCTGTACCCCGTTGTCCACGTCAAGACCGTCTCCGCTTCCTGGGACGATCCGTCCACTGCGCCCAACGGCGAGGCCCTCGATGGCTTCAAGGGCATCGGCACGACGAGCATGTCCTTCAGGGGCGTTGCGACCGTCAAGGCGTAAGACTCGCTTGAGTCTGTATGCAGGATGTCGGTCGTTGGGACCGTATCCTCATAGTTGAAACAAAGACCCGGGCGACCTCGATGTCGCTCGGGTCTTGTAATGAGTATCCGTACTCATATACCAGTTGGTCCTACCGACAAAAGAAAGGGGAGAGAACGTGAACAACTTGCTACGTTTGATTGGAAGGCGTCTTGTGGCGCTGCCGATCATGGCATTGGGCGTCACCGTCCTGGTGTTCTTCCTTATGTCGTTCTCCAAGACCGACCCCGCCTACACGGCGTTGGGTGACGGTGCCTCGCCCGAGGCGGTTGCCGAGTACCATGAGAAGTATGGTCTGGACGACCCCTGGCCCGTGCGCTACGTGCGCTATATGGGCGATTTGATCCATGGCGACATGGGCACCTATGGTGCTGCTCGCAACTCCGTTGCCAAGCGCATCTCCACGGCCCTGCCCGTCACGATGCAGCTGACCTTCATCGGCCTTGCCATCGGTGCGGTCGTTTCGTTTTTGCTCGGCGTCATCGCGGCACTGTATCGCGACAAATGGCCGGACCAAGTGATCCGCGTCTTTTCCATCGCCGGCTTGGCAACCCCGTCGTTCTGGCTTGCCGTTCTGTTGATCCTGCTGTTCTCTTCCTACCTTAAGGTGCTCCCGGCATCGGGTGCTCTGCCTCACTTCACCACGAATCCGGCTGGTTATCTGGGCCGCATGATTATGCCCGCCATCGCCTTGGCATTTCCGCTGACGGGCCAGATGACTCGTATCGTGCGTACCGCCATGGTCGAGGAGCTCGACAAGGACTATGTCCGTATGGCTCGCGGTGCCGGCGTTCCCGAGAAGGTCGTCGTCGGTATCAACGTTCTTCGCAATGCGCTGATCACCCCGGTCACCACCCTCGGTCTTAAGATCGGTTACCTCATGGGCGGCGCCGTCGTCATCGAGGTTATCTTCAACCTCCCCGGCATGGGCACCGCGATTCTGCAGGGCGTTCAGGGCAACGAGGCGAACCTGGTTCAGGGCGTCGTTATCGTCGTTGCTCTTGCCTTCATCATCATCAACATCGTGGTTGACATGCTCTACCTGCTCATCAACCCGCGCATCAGGACGGTGTAGATTATGGTAAAGATTCGAGAGAAGCAAACCGAGCAGCTCGAGAAGGCTGCCTCCAAGGGGCTCAAGCTCGGTGGCTGGAAGAAGATGACGCTGTCTTCTAAGATTGCCGCCGTCGTGCTGGTGCTGGTCGCCCTGACTGCGATTCTGGCGCCCCTTCTTGCCCCCTATAGCCCGGTCGAGATCTTTACGGCTCGCCAGGCTCCCGGCAACGGATTTATCTTCGGTACCGACGATAAGGGTCGCGATATTCTGTCGCGTATGCTCTACGGTGGTCGTTACTCGCTGATTATCGGCTTTGGCGCCACTGCCATGGCTCTGGTCTGCGGCTCGGTCGTGGGCGCCCTTGCAGCGGTTTCGCGCAAGGCCGTCTCCGAGACGATCATGCGTATCTTGGACATCATCATGTCCATCCCGGGCATCGCCCTCGCGGCCGTCTTCGTCTCCATCCTGGGCAACTCCGTGCCGTCGATCATCTTCGCCATCGGCTTTATGTACACTCCGCAGATTGCCCGTATCGTGCGCGCCAACATCGTGTCCGAGTACGGCGAGGACTATGTCCGCGCGGTCATCGTTTCCGGCGCCAAGGCTCCGTGGATTTTGATCAAGCATGTTCTGCGTAACTGCATCGCCCCGATCATGGTCTTCACCGTTACCCTGGTCGCCGACGCCATCATCTTCGAGGCTTCGCTGACCTTCATCGGCGCTGGTATCCAGGAGCCCACCGCTACCTGGGGCAACATCCTAGCCGACGCCCGCGGCGGCGTGCTCGCCGGCCGTTGGTGGCAGGCGCTGTTCCCGGGCCTGGCCATCATGATCACCTGCCTGGCGCTCAACATCCTCTCCGAGGGCATTACCGACGCCATGGCCGCTGCTCCCTCCGCCGCCCTGGATCCGACCGATTCCTCCAAGCGCCGCGAGGCCGACCTGCTGGTCTCCGACCCCGTTCGCGCCTACAAGGAGCAGGCCCAGTCCCTCTCCGCTCGCCTTGGAGCCCTGCGCGATGTCGAGCTCAAGCGTGACGATCGCCATGTGCCCGACGAGTCTGTCGAACCGATCCTTTCGGTCCGTGACTTCTGCATCCAGTTTGAGCACCACGGCGATATCAACGTCGTCGACCATGTCAACTTTGACGTCCGTCCTGGCCAGACTATGGGCCTGGTGGGCGAGTCCGGTTGCGGTAAGTCCATCACCACGCTGGCCATCATGGGCCTGACCGACGATGACGAACATCTTTCCGGCGAGGTCCTCTGGGAGGGCCGTGACCTGCTCAAGATGAGCAAGAAGGAGTGGTTCGGCCTGCGCGGTACCGATATCGCCATGGTCTATCAGGACGCCCTGTCCTCGCTCAACCCCTCCATGCTCATCTCTGCCCAGATGAAGCAGCTCACCAAGCGCGGCGGCACCCGCAGCGCCGAGGAACTCCTGGAGCTCGTGGGCCTCGACCCCAAGCGTACGCTCGAGAGCTACCCGCATGAGCTTTCCGGTGGCCAGCGTCAGCGTGTTCTGATCGCTATGGCCCTTACCCGCGACCCCAAGCTGGTCATCTGCGACGAGCCCACGACCGCCCTGGACGTTACCGTCCAGAAGCAGGTCATCAAGCTGCTCAACGACCTTCAGGCCAAGCTCGGCTTTGCCATGATCTTCGTCTCGCATGACCTGGCGCTGGTCGCCGAGGTCGCCCATAACATCACGGTTATGTACGCCGGTCAGGTTATCGAGCAGGCGCCCACCAAGGAGCTGCTCACCAACCCGATCCACGAGTACACCCGCGGTCTTCTGGGTTCCGTCCTGTCCATCGAGAGCGGTTCGGGCCGCCTGCACCAGGTGCCCGGCGCCGTTCCGAGCCCGCGCGATTTCCCCAAGGGCGATCGCTTCGCGCCCCGCTCGAGCCATCCGCGTATTGGCCTGGACACGCGTCCGGTCTTCAAGCGCGTGCCCGGCACCGAGCACTTCTATTCCGAGCTCCCCGACGAGGTGCTCAAGGCAAATGGTTTGACCCCTCACGCGGAGGTGATGTAGATGAGCGAGACCGCAGTCAACGGCGTCGAGCCGATCATCTTCCTTGATGACGTCCACGTCACCTTTAGGACCCGTACCGGCTCGATTCTGCACCCTAACCTGGTTCACGCCGTCCAGGGTGTAACGATTAGGCTCATGCCCGGTCAGACGATCGGCATCGTCGGCGAGTCCGGTTGCGGTAAGTCCACCACCGCCAACGTCATGTGCGGCCTGCAGGCCCCCACGAGCGGCAAGGTCTACTTTAAGGGCAAGGACGTTACCAAGCGTACCGCCGAGGACCGTCGTCACATGGGCCGCGTCATCTCGGTCGTGTTCCAGAATCCGGCTACGGCGCTCAACCCCCGCATGGTCGTTCGCGAGCAGCTGCTCGACCCCATGCGCGTCCACAACCTGGGTACCGAGGCCGAGCAGGAGAAGCGCGTCAAGGAGCTCCTGGAGCTCACCGGTCTGCCCAGCTCCGCCGCCGAGGTTCTTCCCGGCCAGCTTTCGGGCGGCCAGCGCCAGCGCGTCGCAATTGCCCGTGCCCTGTCGTTGAACCCCGATGCCATCATCGCCGACGAGCCCACCTCGGCTCTGGACGTTTCGGTCCGCGCGCAGATTCTGAACCTGCTGACCGACCTTAAGAAGGAGCTCGGCCTGGCCATGGTGTTCATCAGCCATGACATCCAGACGGTCCGCTATATCTCTGACGACATTATCGTTATGAATGGCGGCAAGATCGTCGAGCAGGGCGAGGCCAAGCAGGTCTTCCAGCACCCCCAGGACCCCTACACCAAGATGCTGCTCGGCGCTGCGCCGTCGCTGCTGCATCCCAAGCTCGGCGAGTAGCCTCGCTTTCCCTCCCGTGCGCCCGGTTCCCTTGCCGGGCGCACCTCCGTTGCGATTTCGAAAGGTTGGGTTCACGAGCCATGCCAAGTGCTCAGGAGCTACAACAGCAATTTGGTGGTTATCGGGGCGCCATGCCCCGTCCATCCGATTTCGATCTCTTTTGGAACGACCGCATAGCTGAGGCTGACGCCGTCAAGATCGACTATGCGGTCGAGGCGGCATCGATTGCCGATACGGCGACCTGCCAGTTTTTTGACCTCTGGTATACCGGCATGTGCGGCGCCCGCCTGCATGCCAAGTATCTCAAGCCGGTTTCGGACGAGCCCGTGCCGCTGGTGTTACAGTTCCACGGCTATCCGGGTGCAAGCCGCAGCTGGTTCGAGCAGGCGTCGTTTGCGGGTATGGGCATGGCGCTCATTGCCCTCGACTGCCCCGGCCAGGGTGGCCCCTCCGAGGATATTGGTGGATTTGAAGGCACAACGGTCGCGGGCCATATCGTCGCCGGTATCGATGGCGACCCGGCCAACCTCTACTATGTCCGCTTGCACCAGGATATCCGCATTCTGTGCCGTATTGTTCGCGAGCTCGAGGGCATCGATCTTTCCCGCGTATTTGTGAACGGCGCATCACAGGGCGGCGGTTTGGGCATTGCGACCTGCGCGCTTAATAGCGAGCTTATCAATCGTGCCGCCATCCTCTATCCCTTCCTGTCGGATTTCCGCCTTGTTTGGGATCTGGATGCCGACGATATCGCTTATGAGGGCCTGCGTTATTGGTCGCGTTGGTTTGACGAGGACTCGACTCGTATTGAAGAGGCCTATGCCAAACTGGCGTACTTCGATTCCAAGAACTTTGCCCCCATGGTCAAATGCCCCGTGCTGTTTGGCACGGGCACAGCCGATATCGTCTGTCCGCCGGCGACGCAGTTTGCGGTCTACAACAACCTGGCCTGTGAGAAGCGACACGAGTTCTTTGAGGGCTTTGGCCACGAGGAGATTCAGGACTTTGACGACATGATCATTCCGTTTTTCTGCGAGGGAGGGGAGGCTCATGTCTAAGTGCGAGAGCAATGTCGACGAGCTGATCGTCCCCAGGCTCGCGGGGATGTCTGGAACGGTTTCGTCAAGGCTCTCTGATTTCCGGGGTTGGCGCGGCGATGCTTCTGCGGATGTTTCCAAATTAGAGACAGCCGCCTCGGACTTTGAGGTTTGCGGCCTGACTGTTACGGCGATTGATTTCGTCAATCCGTGCGCGCGCTACTCCGAGGTTTCCTTTGAACTCGGCGGGTATGTTGTACACGGCCGTTTGATTGAGCCCTTAGGTCACGCCCGGGCATCCGAGCTTGTGCCGCTCTGTCTGATGTTTCACGACATCGATCGGCCTGTGCGCGGCTGGCATCACATGACGAGATTTGCGGCCATGGGATATGCCGTGCTTGCGCTGGACGATGAGGCGATTGGACCCAGCGATCTGCGACAGGGGATTACCTCGCCTGCTTTTGTCAGGCGCGTCCGTTGGGGCTGCGCGTTGGCGGAGGTCGCGCGCAATCTTGATGGCATGGACCCCGACCGCATCTTTGCATGGGGCGAGGGGCTTGGCGGCGGAGTCGCGCTGGCGGTTTCTGCTCTGGACGAGCGGGGCCTCGCCTGCACGGCGGTTGCCAATCCGCTTCCTGGCGGCCTCGAGGCGCTGTCGTCTCGGGTGCGCGGATCGGTGCTCATGGGCACATCGCTTATGGATACCGTGAGCGATCCCAAGGATCAGTTTGCCGTATTCAACGGTCTTGAGTGTGACCGGAGGCATATCATCTATGCCAAATACGCTCATGAGCGCATCAATGCGTTCGAAAACGAAGTCGTCGACTTCTTTAACCAAACGTTCTACTCGTGTTCTTTGGCCTAGACGGCCTGGACACTGCCAACAAGAGTGGGTGGCATAGGGCCGCCCGCCAGACAACTAAGGAGATTCTTGTGGCAACTCAGAAATTCACCGGCGTTATCCCTCCCGTCGTTGTTCCCGATACCGAAGATCACCAGCTCGATGTTGCCTCCTTTGAGCGCAGCATCAACCGCATGATCGATGCCGGCGTCGATGGCCTGTTCTTCTTGGGCTCTTCGGGTGAGGTCGTTTTCTCCACCGACGAGCGTCGTCGCCAGATCATCGCCGAGGCCGTCCGCATCGTCGACCACCGCGTGCCTGTTCTGGTCGGCATCATCGATACCGAGACCGAGCGCATGATTGAGCACGGCAAGGTCGCTCAGGAGCTGGGCGCCGATGCCCTCGTCGCCACCTGCCCGTTCTATGCCCTGCAGGGCATGACCGAGGTCGAGGAGCACTTCCGCATCCTGCACGAGGAGCTTGACCTGCCCATCTTTGCCTATGACATTCCCGTCTGCGTTCACACCAAGCTCCCCTGGAAGCTCCTTGCCAAGCTCGGCGCCGAGGGCGTCCTTGCTGGCGTCAAGGATTCCTCGGGTGATGACATCTCGTTCCGCTACCTCGTTCAGGAGAACGAGAAGAACGGCCATCCGATGAGCATCCTCACCGGCCACGAGGTTGTTGTCGACGGCGCTTACCTCGGTGGCGCCGACGGCTCTGTCCCGGGTCTCGCCAACGTTGAGCCCGAGGGCTACGTTCGTCAGTGGAAGGCCGCTCAGGCTGGTGACTGGGCTACCGTCAAGGCCGAGCAGGATCGCCTCAATGAGATTTCGCACATCTGGGATGTCACCTCGGGCGTCCAGGGCTATGCCGGTGGCGTCGGCGCCTTCAAGACCGCTATGAACCTCATGGGTATCTTCGACAGCCCGACCATGCCGCGCCCGGTGAAGGCCATGACCGGCGAGAACGTCGAGGCGATTAAGAAGGTCCTCCAGGACAACGGTCTCCTGTAAAGATTCCCCAGGCACCCGATCTTGGGGCTCAAGTGGTCGGGCGTGACCCATTAGGTCAACGCCCGGCCACTTTCACCCCAACCTCGGGCACCTGGGAAACCTTTATCATGCTGCGGCGATAACACCGCCTTCATTTCCTGTAGTTGTTTTTATCTCCTAAGGAGAACGACATGGAGAACAAGTACGTCTGCTCTGTCGATATCGGCGGAACTAAAATTGCGACTGCCATCATGGAGTACCCGGCTGACGGTAGTGTGCCCCATCCCGTTTTTGAGGCCGAGGTTCCCACAGAGGCCCAAGAGGGCGGCGAGGCTGTCTTCCAGCGTATCGAGGCGTCTATCAAGGCCGCTCTTGAGGCGAATCCCGATGTCGAGGTTCTCGGTGTCGGTATCGGTGCCGCAGGCGTCGTCGATCCCAAGACGGGCGCCATTGCGTATGCCAATGAGATCATGCCCGGCTGGTCCGGCGTTCAGTTGGGGCCGCGTCTGCGCGAGGACCTTGGTCTTCCCGTTGCCGTTGTGGGCGACGTGCAGGCTCATGCTCTGGGCGAGGCCCACTGGGGTGTCGGCAAGGGCAAGTTCTCCGTCTTGTGTCTTGGCATCGGTACGGGTATCGGCGGCGCATATGTCGAGAACGGCCGCGTGATGCAGGGCTTCCATGGTGCTGCTGGCCATATGGGCCACATCGAGTGCTCGGCTGCCGCCGGCATTCCCTGCGCCTGCGGGCGTTCCGGCCATCTGGAGTCGGTTGCTTCGGGCACTTCCATTGGTCGTATGTACGATGAGCGCTTTGGCCGCGTCGACCCCAGCCGTCCTTCGGTCGGTCGCGATGTGAACGACCTGTGCCGTGCAGGCGACGCAAAGGCGACCGAGGTCATCCATGATGCCGGCTTTGCGCTGGGTGCCAGCTTGGGCTCGCTCGCTAACATCCTGGACCCTGAGGTCATCGTGCTTTCGGGCGGCGTGATTCACCAAGGTCCCGATTGGCGTTCGCAGACGTGGAAGGATTCGGTGCACGAGGGCTATGCCAGCCAGGCGCTCGATCCGCTTCAGGACACGCCGATCCTCATCGGTTCTCTGGAGGGCGATGCTCCGCTCATCGGTGCCGCTGAGCATCTTCTTGCCTCGTTGAAGTAAACGTATCTGCTGTAGGAGCCTCCCGAGACAACACGCCTCGGGAGGCTGTTCTGAGAAAGGTTGCAGCCTTATGACCGTCGATCCTTTGATTCAATCCCTGAAGGGCAAGCTCGTCGTGAGCGTTCAGGCGTATATGGGCGAGCCGCTTCGTACGCCCGAGACCATGGCTCAAATGTCTCGCGCTTGCGAGCTTGGCGGCGCCGCCGCCATTCGCTGTCAGGGCCTTGCCGACATTGCCGCTATTAAGGGTCGCTGTGAGGTTCCCGTCATCGGCCTATGGAAGGATGGACACGAGGGCGTTTACATCACGCCGACGCTGCGTCACGCTCGCGCCTGCGTTGCTGCCGGTGCCGATATCGTGGCGATCGACGCCACCGATCGTCCGCGTCCCGATGGCAAGACCGTCGAGGATACCTTCCGCCCGCTGCACGAGGAGGGCGTGCTCCTGATGGCGGATTGTGCCACCATCGAGGACATTCGCCGTGCGGTTGATATGGGCTTTGACCTGGTATCCACCACGCTTTCTCACGGCGTCGCCGCCATCGACTGCACCATGGCCGATGGCCCCGACCTGCCACTCCTGCGTCAGGCGACCGAGGAATTCCCCGGTCTTCCCATCATCTGCGAGGGCCGCGTGCACACGCCCGAGGAGGCTCGCGCTGCGATCGATGCTGGCGCCTGGGCCGTTGTCGTCGGCACCGCCATCACGCACCCCACGAGTATTACGAGTTGGTTCAAGGCTGCGCTTGAGGCGTAAGACAGGCCTCGTATCCGCTCGGGGCGGTATACTCAATATAGGCAATTGACCGCGCGGGATCCGGGTTGCTGGGTCCCGCGCTTGTTTTTGGGAGGCAGCACATGCAAAAGGGAGATGCCATGGATGCGGCGGAGCGCTCGGAGCGCATCCCCGATATCGTCATCATCACCGGAATGTCCGGATCGGGCCGCACACAGGCCATGCACGTGTTCGAGGACATGGGCTATTTTTGCATTGATAACCTGCCTCCGCGTCTGATCGCCCAGCTTGCCGAGCTCGTCGGCATCAATACGGGCGTGGGCAGGCATCTCGCCGTCACCTGCGATTTGCGTAGCCAGGGACTGTTTGACGAGTTGCTCGATGCGGTCGCCGCGCTCGAAGAGCGCGAGATGAGCTGCGACATCGTGTTCCTGGAGGCTTCTGACGAGGTGCTGATTCGTCGCTACAGCGAAAATCGCCGCCGTCATCCCATTGCCAAGCCGGGGGAGACTACGGCCGATGCCATTCAGCGCGAGCGCCTTCAGCTGCAGGGCGTGCGCGATCGAGCCGATATGATTATCGACACGAGCCGCCTGCGCACCTCTGCCCTGCGCAACAAATTGCGCATGGCGTTCTCCGAGTTGTCCGACCAGCAGCTCATGGACGTTCACGTGTTCTCGTTTGGCTTTAAGCACGGTATGCCCGTCGAGGCGGACATTATGATCGACGTTCGCTTCCTGCCCAATCCGTTTTACGATCCCGAGATGCGTACCATGACCGGTCTCGATAAGAAAGTCTCCGACTTTGTTCTGGACCATCCCAAGACCCAGGAGTTCTGGAAGGCCTGGACGCAGCTGCTCGATACGGTGATGCCGGGCTATATCGCGGAGGGTAAGCCGCAGCTTTCTATCGCCATCGGCTGCACGGGCGGACAGCACCGTAGCGTCGCCATTGCCGAGGCCACGGCCCGTTACCTGGAAGGCGCCCAGTATCACGTGAGCATCTCCCACCGCGACCTGTCGCGCGCCAACACGAAGGCATAGGCCTGCATGTCGTTTACCGCTGAGGTGCGCGACGAGCTTGCGCGCTGCGAACCCGAATGTGAATACTGCGATTTGTCGACGCTTGCCGCCCTGACGCGTGTGAGCGGTACGCTTTCGTTGGCCGGCTCCGGGCGGTATCGTTTGACGGTCGCGACCGAGACGGGAGCCGTCGCGCGCACGATGATCACGCTGACGCATCGCATCCTTAAGCTCAAAACGGAATTCACCGTTCGTAAATCGGTCTTGCATAAGGTCCGTAACTATCTCATTACCCTGCCCGATCAACCCGACCTGGACAAGGCTCTGGTGCTGCTGGGCATTCTAGACCGCAGGGGAGGGCTCGTTGCTGGTGTTCCCCGACACATCGTTGCCCGTCCCTGCTGCAGGCTTGCCTACATCCGCGGCGCGCTCATCGCGGGCGGCTTCGTGGCCGATCCACGCGGCGATTTTCATTTGGAGATCGCGGTGCAGGGCGAGCAATATGCCAAGGGGCTTTGCGACCTGTTGGGGCAGATTGGGGTCCATGCTCGTGTTAATGCGCGGCGGGGGTCATATGCCGTGTACATTAAGAGCGCCGAGGAAATCGAGCATTTATTAAAGCTGATTGGTGCCAAGCGCAGCGTTGCCGAGATTGAGGAGGCGCGCGCGGTCAAGTTGGTTAAGAACGATGTGAACCGTCGCGTGAACGCCGAGCTCGCCAACCAGACCAGAAGCGCCGGTGCTGCCCAACATCAGCTTGCGCTTATCGATGAGCTCGAGCAGCGCGGCCTTCGCGATGCGCTTCCGGATGCCTTGGCGGTCTTTTGCGACCTGCGCGAGCGCTATCCCGATCTGTCGCTGCGTGATTTAGGGGAGATGGCTGACCCTCCCTTGTCGAAGTCGGCCCTCTACCATCGAGTTTTGAGGCTTGAAAAGCTCATTGAAGCAAACGGGTAGTTTAAAGTATCGACTTATATACGGATTTAGCTGCTATTTTATTCTTTAAAACGTTTTAACGTAAATTTGATTTTCAATTTCGAGCATTCTCGTGAAATTCAAGTCAAAAAAAAGGTATATTAGGCGAGTGGTTAGTTTGTGGGCCTCAACGGCGGGCGCTGTAGCTTGCGGGGGCCTTACGAAAGGAGACACAATGGCAGTAAAGGTTGCTATTAACGGCTTCGGTCGCATCGGTCGTCTGGCTTTCCGTCAGATGTTCGGTCATGAGGGCTCCGAGATCGTCGCTATCAACGACCTCACCTCTCCCGATATGCTCGCTTACCTGCTGAAGTACGACTCCACGCAGGGCAACTACGCTCGCGATCACGAGGTCGTTGCTGGCGAGGATTCCATCACCGTTGACGGCAAGGAGATCAAGATCTACAAGGAGGCCGACGCCAACAACCTGCCTTGGGGCGACCTCGACGTCGACGTCGTTCTCGAGTGCACCGGCTTCTACACCAGCAAGGCTAAGGCTCAGGCCCACATCAACGCTGGCGCCAAGAAGGTCGTCATCTCCGCTCCGGCCGGCAGCGATCTGCCCACCATCGTGTACAACGTCAACCACGAGACGCTGACCGCTGAGGACAACATCATCTCCGCTGCTTCCTGCACCACCAACTGCCTCGCCCCGATGGCCAAGGGTCTGAACGACTTCGCTCCCATCGTGTCCGGCATCATGACCACCATTCACGCCTGGACCGGCGACCAGATGCCGCTCGACGGCCCGCAGCGCAAGGGCAACAAGCGTCGTAGCCGCGCCTGCGCCGTCAACATCGTCCCCAACACCACCGGTGCTGCCAAGGCTATCGGCCTGGTTCTCCCCGAGCTCAACGGTAAGCTCATCGGTGCCGCCCAGCGCGTCCCGACGCCGACCGGCTCCATCACCAACCTCTACGCTGTCGTTGACAAGAAGGTCACCGTCGACGAGGTCAACGCCGCTATGAAGGCCTACGCTTCCACCATCTCCGAGACCTTCGGTTACAACGAGGACGACATCGTCTCCACCGACATCATCGGCGAGACCCACGGCTCCATCTTCGACGCCACTCAGACCATGTGCTCTGACCTCGGCAACGGCCAGACCCTCGTTCAGGTCACCTCTTGGTACGACAACGAGAACTCTTACACCTCTCAGATGGTCCGCACCATCAAGTACTTCGAGAAGTTCGTTGCTTAATTTAGCTTTTAGCGAATAGCTCGTTGAGCGTCTAAAGAAGGGCGCGGCCTTATAGGGCTTACACCCTAGGGTCGCGCCCTTTTTATAGGAAATCGTCTGCCGTAATGGGAGGCAGACACGTACGAAAGGTAGAAGCAAACATGGCCTTTACCAAGAAGACCGTCCGCGACATCGATGTCGACGGCAAGCGCGTTCTCGTCCGCGTTGACTTCAACGTGCCTATCAAGGATGGCGTCGTTGGCGACACCACCCGTATCAAGGCTGCCCTGCCCACCATCAACTATCTCGTTGAGCACAACGCTCGCGTCATCCTCATGAGCCACCTCGGCCGTCCCGATGGCACCGGCTTCCAGCCTGAGCTCTCCCTTGAGCCTGTCGCTAAGAAGCTCGCCGAGCTCTCTGGTCTCGACGTTGCCTTTGTCGCCGACACCTACGGCGAGAAGGCTGCCGAGGCTGTCGCTGCCGTCGAGCCGGGCAAGGTCCTCGTTCTCGAGAACGTCCGCTTCGATAAGCGTGAGAAGAAGAACGACCCCGAGATTGCCAAGAAGCTCGCTTCCTATGGTGACGTCTTCGTTCTCGATGCGTTCGGCACCGCTCACCGCGCCCAGGGTTCCGTCGTGGGCCCCGCCGCTTACCTGCCTGCCGTCGCCGGCTTCCTGCTCGAGAAGGAGGTCGACACGCTAACCGGCATCTTCGCCGAGCCCGAGCGCCCCTTCGTCGCTATCGTCGGCGGTTCCAAGGTTTCCTCCAAGATCGGCGTTCTCGATCACCTCATCGACTCCGCTGACACCCTGATCATCGGTGGCGGCATGGCCTACACCTTCTTCCTGGCTCAGGGCCTGACCGTCGGTCAGTCCCTCAAGGAAGAGGACTGGGTCGAGCGCGCCGGCGAGATGCTCAAGAAGGCCGAGGAGAAGGGCGTCAAGATTCTGCTCCCCATCGACAACCGCGTTGCCGATCACTTTGGCGAGGACGCTGTCCCCGAGGTTGTCGCTTCCGACGCTATCCCCGACGATCGTGAGGGCATGGACATCGGCCCCAAGACCGAGGAGCTCTACGCCGAGGCTGTCAAGGGCGCCAAGACCGTGTTCTGGAACGGCCCCATGGGCGTCTTCGAGTTCGACAACTTCGCTCACGGCACCCAGGCTATCGCCGAGGCCGTCGCCGAGGCCGACTGCACCTCGATCATCGGCGGTGGTGACTCTGTCGCGGCTGTCAACAAGTTCAACCTGGCCGACAAGATGAGCTGGATCTCCACCGGTGGTGGCGCTTCCATGGAGCTCGTCGAGGGTAAGGCCCTGCCCGGAGTGGAGGCGCTTCTCGATGCCTAATCGCACCCTTCTTATCGCTGGTAACTGGAAGATGAACAACGACGTCGCCGAGGCCGCCAAGCTCGCCGACGAGCTGGCTCAGGCTCTGCCCGAGGTTCCGGCTGGCGTCGAGGTGCTCGTCTGCCCTCCGACCATTGACATCACCACGGTTCATGACCGCATTCAGGCTGCCCCCATCGCCCTCGGTGCACAGAACGTGTACTGGGAGGCCAAGGGTGCCTTCACCGGTGAGTCCTCTTGCGACATGCTCAAGTCCGCTGGCTGCACCTACTGCATCATCGGTCACTCCGAGCGTCGCGACTACTTCCACGAGACCGACGAGGATCAGAACAAGAAGGCCAAGGCTCTCGTTGCCGCCGGTCTTGTTCCCGTCTTCTGCTGCGGCGAGTCCCTCGAGGTCCGCGAGGCTGGCACCTATGTCGAGCACGTCGTGAACCAGGTCAAGGCTGGCCTTGCTGGTCTTGAGATCACCTGCCCCAAGCAGGTCGTCGTCGCCTACGAGCCCATCTGGGCCATCGGCACCGGCAAGACCGCTACCGCTGAGGACGCTCAGGAGGTCTGCGGCGCTATCCGTGAGACCCTCAAGGAGATGTTTGGCGAGGAGCTCGCTAACGGCATCCGCGTTCTCTATGGTGGCTCTGCCAAGCCCGGCAACATCGCCGAGCTCGTCGCCAAGCCCGACGTTGACGGCGCCCTCGTGGGCGGCGCTTCGCTCAAGGCTGCCGACTTCGCCTCTATGGTCGTCAAGGCAGGCGAGTAGGACATATGGCACAGCGTCATCTTCCTGCACTCCTGATCATCATGGACGGCTGTGGCCTGGCTCCGGCCGATGGCGAGAACGCCGTCGCCGCTGCCAAGACGCCCTTCCTTGATAGCCTGTACGCTCAGTATCCCCACACCACGCTCGGTGCTTCGGGCGAGGACGTGGGCCTTCCCGACGGCCAGATGGGCAACTCCGAGGTGGGTCACCTCAACATCGGTGCCGGCCGCATCGTGTTCCAGGAGCTTTCGCGCATCAACAACGCCATCAAGGACGGCTCCATCGCCAAGAACGAGGTCTTCGTCAAGGCTATGGACGACGTCAAGGCCGAAGGCAAGACCCTGCACCTCATGGGCCTTATGAGCCCTGGCGGTGTTCATTCTCACATGAACCACGTCGAGGCTCTGGTCAAGATGGCTGCCCAGCATGGCGTCAAGACCGTTCGCGTCCACGCCTTCATGGATGGCCGCGACGTCGACCCGCAGTCCGGTGCCGGCTACATGAGCGAGTTCTGCGCTTTCCTGGCTAAGATCTCCGAGGAGACCGGTTGCGACGCTCGCGTTGCCACCGTTTCGGGCCGCTATTGGGCCATGGACCGCGACAACCGCTGGGAGCGCATCCAGCGTGCCTACGACGTCATGGTCAACGCGTCCGATGCCGATACCGACCCCGTTGCCGGTATCAAGGCCTACTACGAGAAGGATCCGCGCGGCGACGAGTTCGTCGAGCCCTTCGCTGCCCACAACGAGGGCATTCACGAGGGCGACGCGGCCATCTTCTTCAACTTCCGTCCCGACCGCGCTCGTCAGATGACCCGCGTGTTCACGGACAAGGAGTTCGACGGCTTTGAGCGCGAGCAGATTAAGCTTTCGCACTTTGTGACGATGACCGAGTACGATCCGACGTTTGACGTCGAGGTCGCCTTCCCCAAGACGTTCCCCGAGAACGTTCTGGCCGACGTTATCGCCGCCAATGGCCTGAAGCAGCTGCACACCGCCGAGACCGAGAAGTACGCCCATGTGACGTTCTTCCTCAACGGCGGCATCGAGGAGCCCAAGGAGGGCGAGGAGCGCGTGCTCGTCGCTTCCCCCAAGGTTGCTACCTACGATCTGCAGCCCGAGATGAGCGCTCCCGAGGTTACCGAGAAGCTTGTCGCCGCTATCAACGAGGATCGCGCTGATTTCTACATCGTGAACTTCGCAAATTGCGACATGGTTGGTCACACCGGTGTCTTCGACGCTGCCGTTAAGGCCGTCGAGGCTGTTGACGATGCCCTGTCCAAGGTTGTCCCGGCGATTCTCGCTAAGGGCGGCTTTGCGCTGATTACCGCCGATCACGGCAACGCCGATCACATGTTTGACGTTGCTTCCGACGGTTCCAAGCATCCGTTTACGGCTCACACCACCAACCGCGTGCCGTTCATCATCGTTGATGAGAAGGCGCAGCTCACCGGTATTGAGGACGGCCGTCTTTCCGATATCGCTCCGACCATGCTCACCATGGCTGGCATTGAGCCTTCCGCCGAGATGACGGGTCGCGTACTCGCCACCGAGGCCTAATAGAAAACAACAAACGTTTTCTAGCAAGGGGGTTGTCCACATTCGGACAACCCCCTTTTGCGCTATTTCTGCCTGTCCTCAAATGGCAGGCGGGGGAGTACTGGGGGTTGTGGTACAGTACTGGAGTTTGAATTGTTCTATTAAGGAGCTTATCTATGGGTCCGTTCCAGATTCTTCTGTTTGTTGTTTGGGCTGTCTCCGCCGTGGCGCTGACGATTCTCGTCCTGATGCACTCCGGTAAGGGTACCGGCGTTTCGGATATGATCGCCAGTTCTCTGTATAACTCCACCTCTGCCACGGGCGTTATGGAGCAGAACCTTGACCGCCTGACCGTTATCATGGCTGTCGTGTTTGCCGTGTGCGTTGTGCTGTGCATGTTCTTCTTCCCGCAGGGCATCGTGGGCTACTAAGCACGAGCCGTACATATGCTTGTAAAGGGTTCCGTAAGTGCGGGACCCTTTTTGTTTACAGACTTGTAACAGGGTCAAAATATCCCCACATACTTCGCCCAACTAAAGAAATTCTCGACCGTTAACCGGAATCAGCGCCAAATTGTGCATAAAATGCGCTACTGTATTGCGAAACGTTGGTCCGCACTGCATAACCAGCCATAACGGCGGACCGCGTTTGAATGGTTCGAACGGGCTGTCTCGACGTTGCCCGGCCGAATTCACTTTGTCCTATCTCATAAGGAGGATGGCATGGCTGATTCTATGTTCCACCAGCCCGTTATGGGTCGTCGCGCCTTTGTTGGCGGCACCCTCGCTGCGAGCTCCATGGCTTTTCTTGCCGCGTGCGGCAAGAAGGGCGGCGACGCTTCCGGATCTGACTCCGGTTCGACGCTGAACTTCTACATTAACAACCCGGTCTGCATCGACCCCTACAACGTCCAGGAGGATCAGGGCACTCAGGTCGAGTACCAGCTCTTCGACGCTCTGACGGAGTACGATAACGAGAAGGGCGAGATCGTTCCGCTGGCTTGCGAGTCCTTTGAGGCTAACGACGACGCCACCGAGTTCACCTTCAAGATCAAGAAGGCTAAGTTCCACAACGGTGACGACGTTACCTCCAAGTCCTTCAAGCTCGGCTGGGAGCGCCTGGTCAACACTAAGTCAGCCATCGCTACCGAGTATGGTCCTTCCGAGGTCTCCTACCACCTTTCCATGGTCGAGGGCTATGACGATCTGCTTGCCGGTAATGCTACCGAGCTGTCCGGCGTTACCTGCCCGGATGACGAGACCCTCGTCGTCAAGCTGACTTCCGCCTACGCCGACTTCCCGTTCGTCGCCTCTCACCCGGCTCTGTCCCCGGTTCCCGAGTGCGCCGAGTCCGATGTCAAGAGCTTCTATCTTGCCCCGGTTGGTAACGGCCCGTTCATGATGGACGGCAAGTGGGAGGATGGTCAGGAGATCAACCTCAAGAAGTTTGACGATTACTATGGCGACAAGGCCAAGATCGACGCCATCCACTTCCAGGTCATCAAGGACGTGGAGACCGCTTACAAGGAGTTCCAGGCCGGCAACCTCGATGTCTGCGACGTTCCCGTTGCTCAGATCGACGCCGCCAAGAAGGACCGCGGCGAGTCCAAGGATGGCTACACCATGGGTGATGGCGAGCGCATGCTGCTCGGCTCCGAGCCTTCCACGTACTATCTGACGTGCAACACCACGGCCGAGCCGTTCAACAACGCTGACCTGCGCAGGGGCATCTCCCTGGCTATCAACCGTGAGGCCATCTGCAAGACCATCTTCAAGGGCACCCGTACCCCCGCTGACGGCATCGTTCCTCCGGGAATCGCCGGCTACAAGGAGGGCGCATGGGAGTTCTGCGCCTATGACGTCGACAAGGCTAACGAGTACCTCGACAAGGTCGCTCCCGCTGGCGCTAACGGCGATCGTGGCATCAATGTGACCCTGTCCTACAACCAGGACGGTGGCCACAAGGAGATCATGGAGTCCATCATCGGCGACCTCGCCAAGGTGGGCGTCACCGCCGTCTCCGATACTCCCGAGTGGTCTGCCCTGCTCGAGCAGTATCAGAACTTCAACTATCAGTTCGGCCGTCTGGGCTGGATCGCCGATTACCCGATCATGGACAACTTCCTGTACCCGCTGTTCCACTCCGACTCCCTCGGTGGCGACAACCGCTCCGGTTACAGCAACCCCGAGTTCGACGCCAAGGTCGATGAGGCCCGTGCCACAGTTGACGACGACGAGCGCATCGCCAAGATGCAGGAGGCTGACGCTATGGTCGCCGCTGACTGCCCGGTTATCCCGGTGATGTTCTACACGCACACCATCGCTGGCTCCGACCGCGTCAAGTACCTCTACGTTGATCCGCAGAAGCACGCCGATCTGGGTACCGCTGAGCTCGCCTAAGAGTTTTTGCAGCTTCCATGAGGGTCAAGTATTTACGTAGACCTCATGGGAAACATACAGTTCTCCCTAACCTGGGGTAAACTGGCTGATGGTAATTTTGGGATGCCGGTCTGGCGATCGGCATCCCATTTAGGTTAATCCCTAGATAGGGGAGTGGTATGGGTAAGTACATCGTTAAACGTGTGCTTCAGTTCATCCCGGTATTTTTGGGCGTTACGTTGATTCTGTTCGCCCTCCAGAATATTGTGCCGGGAGACCCGATCAAGCTGATCGGTGGAGACAAGGCTCTGTCCCCCGAGGTAGAGCTTCAACTTCGCGTGCGCTATCACCTGGTCCAGGCGGACGAGGACGGCAACGCGATCCTTGACGAGAACGGCGATCCCGTTCCAACGTCGCTTGTGGACCAATACTTGAATTACATGAATGGTCTGCTTCATGGCGATCTGGGCAATTCGTATCAGCGCAAGCTGCCGGTTGCGGAAATCTTTGCCCAGAAGTATCCGTATACGGTTAAACTCGCCGCGTGCGCCATTGTGCTCGAGGCAATCATGGGCATCGGTGCGGGTATCATTTCGGCGGTAAAGCGCTATTCCTTCTGGGATATTTTGGTAACGCTCACCACGTCGATCCTCGTTGCTGTTCCTGCCTTCTGGCTCGGCATGCTGCTGCAGCTGTTCTTTGGCGTCATCCTTAAGGATGCCACCGGCGGCGCTTTCTCCATGCCGATTTCGGGTGCCGGCGGCTCCAGCTCTCAGTATCAGGATTGGATGCACTATGTGCTTCCGACCATCACGCTGGCTTCGGTTTCGACCGCCTATGCTGCCCGCATCATGCGCTCGCAGCTACTCGACGTCATGAATCAGGATTACATCCGCACGGCAAAGGCCAAGGGTCTCTCCAATCGCGCGATCATCGTCAAGCATGCGCTTAAGAATGCACTCATCCCCGTTGTTACCTATATTGGTGTCGACTTCGGCGGCATGCTTTCGGGCGCCATCCTGACCGAGACGGTCTTTAACTGGCCCGGTATCGGCTCTGAGGTCTACCGCGCCATTAGCATGCGCGACTGGCCCATCGTTATGGGCGGCGTTACGCTCATCGTTGTCGTCGTTATGGTGATCAACCTTCTCGTCGACATTAGCTATGCATTCCTTGACCCGCGTATCCGCCTCGGCGGTCCGTCGGATAAGGCCTAAGGGAGGTACGTCTCATGCAGGAAACTGATTCTCAGTCTCAGGAGCAGGCTACCGCCACCAAGGCCGCATCTGCTCCCGCCAAGTCCCGCACGCTGTGGGGCGACGCTTTCAAGCGTCTTCGCAAGAATAAGCTCGCCGTTATCGGTATCTGCTGGATTATCATCGTCGTTTTGGTTGCCTTGACCGCAGACCTGTGGGCTAAGCCCTGGCTCGGGTCGCCGACGGCTTCTGACTCGACGACCATGGCCGAGACTTCGCTGCTGGCTCCGTGTGCCGAGCACCCGTTTGGTACCGACGCCCTTGGCCGCGACATTCTCGTCCGAGTTATCTACGGCGCGCGCGTTTCGCTTTCCGTCGGTATTATGGCCACCGCCATCTCCACGGTGATCGGTCTGATCATGGGCGCCCTGGCCGGTTTCTATGGCGGCATCTGGGATACGATCATCATGCGCTTCGCGGATATCTTCCTGGCGTTCCCGTACGTGCTGTTCGTTGTCGCCATGATCGCCGTTATCGGCCGTGGTCTTCAGAATGTTTTCATCGCCATCGGTATTCTCGGCTGGCCCTCGATTGCCCGTGTCTTCCGATCTGCGATCCTAACGGTCAAAGAGAACGATTATGTTGACGCCGCTCGCGCGATGGGTGCATCCGATGCGCGTATCGTGATGCGCCATATCTTCCCGAACTCCGTTGCTTCCATCGTGGTCTACGCGACCATGAACATCGGTGGCGCCATTCTGACCGAGTCCGCTCTGTCCTTCCTCGGCATGGGCGTTATTCCGCCTACGCCTTCGTGGGGCTCCATGATTCAGGACGGTCAGCAGTATCTTCTGACTGCTCCCTGGATGATGATCATGCCCGGTCTGGCAATTCTCTCGACGGTGCTCGCCTTCACCCTGCTGGGTGACGGTCTGCGCGACGCCCTCGACGTCAAGATGAAGGACGCATAAGGATGAAGAAGAACAAGAACTATGTGGACCTGAAGGACCAGCCGGTTCCCGAGGGCCAGCATCTGCTCGAGGTCGATGACCTTAAGATGTATTTCCACACCGAGGATGGCGTGGTTCGCGCTGTCGACGGTGTGTCCTACACGCTCGATCGCGGCGAGACCCTGGGCGTCGTCGGCGAGTCCGGCTCGGGTAAGTCCGTGACCGCCATGACCATCATGGGCCTTATCTCGATGCCTCCGGGAAAGATTGAGGGCGGTGACGTTCGCTATCGCGGTCGTTCTATCCTTGAGATGACCGAGGAAGAGATGCAGCACATTCGCGGTAACGATATCGCGATGATCTTCCAGGATCCTATGACCTCCCTTAACCCGGTCTATAAGATCGGTAAGCAGGTGGGCGAGGGCCTTCGTCTGCATCGTGGCTACTCCAAGCAGGAGGCGCTCAAGCGCGCCACCGAGCTCTTGGACCTCGTGGGTATTCCCGAGCCCGAGAAGCGCGTCAACGAGTATCCGCACCAGTTCTCCGGCGGTATGCGTCAGCGTGTCATGATTGCCATGGCTCTTGCCTGCGATCCCGATATTCTGATTGCCGACGAGCCCACGACGGCTCTGGACGTTACCATCCAGGCTCAGATTATCGAGCTCATGCAGGAGATGCAGCAGAAGAACGGCAACGCCATTATCATGATTACCCATGACTTGGGCGTCGTCGCCGATATGGCCGATAAGATCATGGTTATGTACGCCGGCCGTCCCGTCGAGTTCGGTACTGCTGAGGAAATCTTCTACGAGAGCCGCCATCCCTACACCTGGGGTCTTATCCGCTCCATCCCGGAGCAGGCCATCGAGGAGAAGAAGCCGCTGACGCCGATTCACGGCAACCCGCCTTCGCTCATGAACTTGCCTGAGGGCTGCGTATTCTCTCCTCGTTGCCCCTATGCGACGGACAAGTGCCGCAAGCAGCGCCCCGAGCGCGTTGTCACCGAGTCCGGTCACTATTCTGCGTGCCATTATTCCGGTGACCCCGAGTTCCTCAAGAACGCCCCCGAGACGTCCCGCACGCGCAAAGATTCCAAGAAGGGAGGCGAGGCGTAAATGGCAGACAATAACGAGCGCACTCCGCTGCTGAAGGTCGAGCACCTTTCTAAGGAGTTCCCCGCAGAGTCCGGCATGTTCGCCAAGCGCTTCTCTAAGCGTGTCGTCTCTGCTGTGAATGACATTTCGTTCGAGATTTATCCGGGCGAGACCTTTGGCCTGGTCGGCGAGTCTGGTTGCGGTAAGTCCACCACGGGCCGCACCATCATGCGTCTGACCAAGCCGACGGCAGGTAAGGTGTTCTTCCAGGGCAAAGATGTTGCCGAGATGAGCAAGCATGAGATCAAGGACATGCGTCGTGAGATGCAGTTTATCTTCCAGGATCCTTATGCTTCGCTCAACCCTCGTATGACGATTGGTGAGATCGTCTCCGAGCCCATGACCATTCATGGTGTGGGCACCAAGGAAGAGCGTATCGAGCGCGTCCGTGAGCTGCTGGATGTCGTCGGTCTGAACCCCGAGCACATCAACCGCTATCCGCATGAGTTCTCGGGCGGCCAGCGTCAGCGTGTCGGCATCGCCCGCGCTTTTGCGCTGAAGCCCAAGCTGATTATCTGTGACGAGCCGGTATCCGCTCTGGATGTTTCCATTCAGGCCCAGGTTCTGAACCTGCTTAAGGAACTGCAGGACAAGTTTGGTACGGCGTATCTCTTTATCGCCCACGACCTGTCCGTCGTGCAGCACATCTCCGATCGCGTTGCCGTTATGTATCTGGGTAAGATGGTCGAGGTTTCGGATTGGAAGACGCTCTATAGCGAGCCTCACCATCCGTACACGCAGTCGCTGCTGTCTGCCGTGCCGGTGCCCGATCCGGATATCCAGAAGACCCGCAAACGCATCATCCTCGCTGGCGACCCGCCGTCGCCGCTGGATCCGCCGACCGGCTGCCGTTTCCACACGCGCTGCCCGATCGCGCAGGGCATCTGCTCCGAGAAGCTTCCTGAGTTTAAGGAAGTTGCCCCGGGCCACTGCTGCGCCTGCCACTTCGCGGAGCCGTTCCCGATCAAGGAATCGCACATCGACCTGTAGCCGGTTGTTATCGTCCGGGCCCGTGCTGGACTTAGTTTTCAGAACGTCCTCGACCATGGAACCCCCCTTATCCTGCTCCTTCGGAGCTGCGGATAAGGGGGTTTCCTGGTCTGCGGAATGTTCTGAAAACTAAGTTCAGCACGGGCCCTGTGTTACCGCTGCAGGGGGGGGGTGATTCCTTGATCGCTCACTTATTCTAATGGGAAAGATAGCGAGGCCGGAGCTTTAGCTCCGGCCTCGCTATATAAGGGCTCGGCAATGCCGAGCCACCAAATTTGCATCAGCCCCCAGAACATGTTTGAAAACGGCGCATGGAGTACGTGGACGTAGGCCCCGAATCGGGGTTGCCTCCCGGCGCATTCCGCAGGGGGAGCGATATTTTGCAGCACGAAGTGCGTAGCAAAATATCGCCCATGCCCGAGGACGCGCCGGGAGGCAACACCGATTCGGGGCCGGGCATACGGATCTACCTGCGCATTTACAAATTCGTAAACTTTTTTGAAAAAAGTGCTTGCACAGTTCTCGAATCATAGGTTATTATCTTCCTCGTTGAACGCGCGGGTCCAACAAAACGAAGCGCGAATCAACAACATAGCATGTCGGAGTGGCGGAATTGGCAGACGCGCTAGCTTGAGGTGCTAGTGACCGCTTTTTGGTCATGCGGGTTCAAGTCCCGCCTCCGACACCATCGCATTTGAGAAGCCTCTTCGGAGGCTTTTTTGTTACCGATAGACGGTGGGGTCCACGATGGAAACGCTTGAACGCAACGAGTGGGCAGACGTTGCCCAACTAGTCGAGATCACGAGCGATGCTGTCATCATCTGCGAGCTCGACGGAACCATTCTGCATGTGAATAATCGCTTACTTGGTTTGATGTGCGAGGAACGCGCCGACGTCATCGGTGGAGATGTTAAAGACGTCCTGTACTCGTCCTCTTTTGAACGTGCGACGGAACATCGTCTGCCATTTGAAACTGATGGCTCCGAGAACGAACTGATGCTCAAACTGAGTGACGGCTCTTTTATTCCCGTCTTGGTTCGTGCGGGCTCCGTAACGCCTCCACGCATCTTTGGGCGCCGCGCACCACGTGTCCTGGTGGCGCTTCACAGTATCGAGGAACAGTATTCTCACGACCGGCAACTCAAGCGTGCGTTATCGGAGCTTAGAGTGGCGAACAAGCGTCTCTCTGGCACGCTCTCGGTCATTATGAGCACTGTGGGCTCCGATGAGTTACCCAGCCTGCTTGATACCGTTTTGAACCAGCTTGTAGGAACGCTCGATGCTTCGGGTGCCGCTATCTATTTTTCTGAGAGCGGCGGCTTTAAGCTTCGCGGTGTTTCCAAGGAGCTGCTCGACAGCTACCTGCCCGAGTTTTTGCCGTATGGCACTGGCATTCCGACGTATGTTCTTCGCGAGTCGCGTGCTTGTCGCTTGTCGATTCAACAGGACCTTGAGGGCGATAAGGCCGCCTCCGGTATGTTCATGGACCTGGATAATCGTTCTAAGCACCTGTTGCGCATGCAGGATATGCCTCCGTACCGCAGTGAAATCTGTCTTCCCGTTTTTTACGGTACGCAGATCCTTGGCGTGCTGGAAGTTGGTTGGAAACGCCCCCAGGCACCGCTCGCCTATGACGTTAATGTGCTCGAGGTCATTTGCGATTACCTGTCTATCCAGCTGGTCGGCATGGCATCGAGCCTTCGCTCCCGTCGCACGGCCGAGCTTGGCCGCTCGCTCAATGTCTTGCGGGATGAGTTGTTTACCTTTCTAGACGATTCCGCCGCGGCTACCCAGGCGGTATCGTCCGAGATCTGCAATATGCTCAACTGCCATTTTTGCCCTATTGAGTATGACGCCAGTCTGGATTCCTACGTCATAGATTTTGAAGGCGGCAGTCGCGTTGCTTTGCCGGACGATCCCGAGAAGCTTTTCTTTTCCACGACGGCGCCAGCGGCACGTCTGGGGGCTGCCCCTGATGGCTTTGAGGCATCTGTTTTGGGCGGCACGAGTGCCGAGGACCTTAAACACGTCCGTATAACTCGCGTTGACGAATCGATGCCTATGGGAGGCTGGCTTAGAGCGCATGGCCTGCCTTGCCAGGGTCTCTACGTCGACGCCGGCATCGAGGCGGGGCGCCCGCGCTCTGAGGGCGATGGCAAGCACAGTAACGACGCGATCGTTCCTGCTTCTGTTGCGAAGGGCCCGACGACGCGCGCGCTGCTGCTTCGTGATGGTAGCCAAGAGCCGATTGATGACCTTGAATATGATTACTTGGTGCACTTGGCTCATGACTTTGAACTGATCTATGAAGGCGAATCTCAAAAGCGTGAGGAGCGCCATATCGCTCAGACCCTCCAGATTGGCATGAGAAATTCCCTGGGGGATGTTCCGGGAATCGCCGCCGATTCGGTGTACCTGTCGGCCACGAACTCGGCGTTGGTCGGCGGCGATTTCTATACGCTCATCCGTCTTCCCGACGATTGCGCCGTCATGATTCTGGGCGATGTGTCTGGCAAAGGCATTGAGGCTGCATCGATGTCCGCGCTCGTCAAGACGGCCCTGACGGCATATGCCTGGGAGGGCGCTGGACCGGCCCGCATGGCACGCTCCCTTAACAGCATGCTCATGGGCTTTTCGAGGGTCGAGACGTTCGTGACGGCCTTTATCGCCAAGATTGACCTTAAAGCCGGACGCGCAACGTATTGTTCGGCGGGCCATCCTCCGACCATGGTCATCAGGCCAGAGTCGATGCCGCTGGGTGGCGGCGAGGCCCGTGGGGGGGAGGTCGAGCTGCTTGGATGCCAATCGGGGGTAATCGGTGCCTTTGAGAGCATGGTATACGAGACAGGCGTGTTTACGTTCGCTCCTGGTGACATGCTATTTATGTACACCGACGGAACAATCGAAGCGCGTGACCGCTCGGGTGCTTTCTTTGGCGAGCAGCGCCTTCGCGACCTTCTGCTCTCTGTCTCGGGTGAGGGCGTGTCGGGCATTTGCGGCAAGGTCTTGGGCGAGCTTGACCGATTTACCGAATCGGCGCTGGACGATGACATTGCATTGGTGTCCCTTGAGTTTTTACGGGGTCGTTCATAGACGACGCTGGGCGGGCTGAATCCGTACGGTTGGGGAAACGAATGCATCGAGTGGGCTTTTTTGGGGAACCATGGTCGTATGAATGAGTGGAATGACATAGCGGTTTTGACGCCACCAGGCGATATCGACATCGCCACGGTGCCTGCGCTGCGTCGGCGGTTGGATGCTTTGATTGGCCGCGGCGTGCGTCGTGTCGTCATCAACTGTCAGGCTGTTAGCTTTATCGATTCGACGGGCCTGGCATTCCTGCTTACGCGCGCTCGTGAGCTCATGAGGCGAGAAGGCCTGCTTTCGCTCGTCAATGCATCAGGTGAAGTTGTTCGCTTTTTGGAGATTGCTCGTCTTGTCGATATCCTTCATGTCGCGGGGCCGGCACGGGAGTCTATTCCCGCCATTCCGGTGGGGGAGCTGCCTCGCTGGAGTAAGAGCGTCGAGGTCCGTCAGGGTATCGAGAATCTTCCATACTACCGACATCGCATCGCCGAGCTCCTTGAATCGCTTCCGTTGCGCCGTGACGAGCGCTACGATGTCGCATTGGCGTCGGGGGAGGCACTGGGTAATGCCTATGACCATGCGGGCGGTATCGGGTGCGTCCTGACGGTTCAGGCCTATGGCGATCGCGTTGTGGTTGAGGTGCTTGATCGAGGTGCTGGCTATTCTATCGATGAAACGAGCGAGCCGGTCGCATCCGAGGAACGCGGCCGCGGTATCAAGCTTATGCGTATGCTCGTCGATAACGTGGAGGTTGCTCGTCGTACGGACGGCGCCGGCACGCGCGTGCAGATGGTGAAGCTGTTTAGCGGAGCGCTGGAATCGTGTGCCTAGCCAATCGCTTTAGCGCGTTTAGCTACTAAGAACATGCGTCAGACAAGTTTTTTGAAAAAAGTACTTGCGTCTTTTGGACAACTCGCGTAAATTAATAACCCGCAAGCGGACATGGCTCAGTTGGTAGAGCACAACCTTGCCAAGGTTGGGGTCGCGGGTTCGAGCCCCGTTGTCCGCTCCATTGCATTTCCGGACCGTTTAGGCGGTCCTTTTTCGGCGAAGTGGCCAAGTGGTAAGGCAGAGGCCTGCAAAGCCTTTACCCCCGGTTCGAATCCGGGCTTCGCCTCCAGGTAACATCCGGGCGCTCCGGCGCCCGTTTTGTTTTACATATGCGGACATGGCTCAGTTGGTAGAGCACAACCTTGCCAAGGTTGGGGTCGCGGGTTCGAGCCCCGTTGTCCGCTCCAACTATCTTACGCGGTTCTAACGAACCGCGTTTTTTGTTGGCGCTGCGCGGGCCCCGGGCACCCCATCTTGCCCCTCAATCGTCGGTCGCGTACATAAAGTACGCTTCCCTCCTCTTTCGCGGCAACCTGGGGCACCCGGAGCCCGCTCGCTGTCGTGGCCGGGGAGTAAGTCTTCCGTTCTTTTCACTAATCGATCGATTCGTCCCAGGAGGCTCGAACCCGAGAGGGAGCGAGCGTTTTGGGGCGTGGCTGTGGCGTTGTTTGCCGCGAATGTCCGCTTTGGGCGTATCATCGTGGGCATCTCGCAAAACCTCGTTGCAAGGGAGACTCATCCCATGGCTACAGAAAAGTCCTCGTCGCGCCCATGGATGTCCGATGCCGCGATCTATCAGATCTACCCGCGCTCGTTTAAGGATTCGACTGGTTCGGGTCTGGGCGATATCGCGGGCATTACCCAGCGGATGGACTATCTTGAGCAGCTGGGTATCGAGGCCATCTGGCTGAGCCCGTTTTACCCATCGCCTCTTGTCGATGGCGGCTATGATGTGGCGGACTACTGCGATGTCGACCCACGTCTCGGCTCGCTTGACGACTTCGATGACATGATCGCTGCGGCTCATGCGCACGGCATCAAGGTCATCGTCGACATCGTGCCCAACCATTCATCCAACCAGCACCCTTGGTTCAAAGCCGCTCTTGCCGCCGGCCCCGGATCGCCCGAGCGCGCCCGTTATATCTTCCGCGATGGCCGCGGCGAGCATGGCGAGCTGCCTCCCACCAATTGGAATGCCAACTTTGGCGGCCCCGCCTGGACGCGTGTTGCGGACGGTCAGTGGTATCTGCACATGTTTACGCCCGAGCAACCGGACTTTGACTGGTCATGCCCCGAGGTTCACGCGTTCTTTTGCGATGTTCTGGCGTTTTGGAGCGATCGAGGCGTCGATGGCTTTCGCATTGATGTGGCACACGGTCTCGCCAAGGATCTCGACCGCGATGATCTCGACCAGTGGCATCTCGCCGAGGGCGATGACATGGTTGACGACGGCACCCATCCGCTGTGGGATCGCAACGAGGTTCACGAGATCTATCGCGAGTGGCGCCGCGTGTTCGACCGCTATAATCCGCCACGCAGCGCCGTTGCCGAGGCGTGGGTGCTGCCCGAGCGCCAGTATCTCTACGCGCGTCCCAGCGAGCTTGGCCAGACATTCAACTTTGAGTTTGCCAAGGCCACTTGGACCTATGATGACATGCACGCTGCAATCGAGGAGGGCTTGAAGGCGGCTATCGAATCCAATTCTGCCTCGACCTGGGTACTCTCCAACCATGACGTGCCGCGCGTGGCGACGCGCTATGCCCTGCCGCAAATCAAGGCGACGCGCTACCACCAGATTGCGCTCGACTGGCTCTTACGCGACGGGTCGTCTTATGACGAGGACCGTGAACTCGGCGAGCGCCGCGCGCGGGCGGCCCTTTTGCTCGAGCTGGCGCTTCCGGGCTCGGCATACGTGTATCAGGGTGAGGAGCTCGGCCTTTTTGAGGTGGCTGACATTCCGTGGGCTGCACTCGAAGATCCTACTGCGACCAATACGCGCGGACCGAAGCGCGAGAAGGGGCGCGACGGCTGTCGTGTGCCCCTGCCGTGGGTGGCGGCGGACGATCCCGCGCAGGGCGGATCGTTTGGGTTTTCGCCGGCAGACGCCGATGCGGCGCCTCATCTGCCGCAGCCTGCATGGTTCTCCTATTATGCTGCCGATAGGGAAGAAACGGACCCGACATCGATGCTTGCGCTCTATCGTGACGCCCTCTGGCTGCGGCGCAAGCTGCGCGGGTGCGCCAACGATCTTGCGTGGCTCGATCTTGACGGGCGCACCGGCCTTGCGGATGGTGCCGAGGGCGCTGAGGGCGGCGTCATCGCCTATCGCCGCGACAACGGCTGGGCGTGTGTGACGAATTTCGGTGCAGCGCTCGTGGAGCTGCCTGCGGGCAGGGTCCTGCTCGCCTCATCACCGCTTGCAGACGGTAAGCTCGCGCAGGACAGCTCTGCCTGGATCATGCTCGGTGAGATGTAGGGGTCTCTTGCGGCGAGCTTGCGTTTGCCTGCGCCTTCCGCGGCGGCTGATGTCTTCGCGAGGTTCGCGAGGGCGTCGCAAAACTTTTCAAAAAAAGTTCTTGCATTTGGGTGGATCATCCCGTATATTAAATCCTCGCAGGCGGACATGGCTCAGTTGGTAGAGCACAACCTTGCCAAGGTTGGGGTCGCGGGTTCGAGCCCCGTTGTCCGCTCCATTTGGGCGTTTAGCTCAGGGGGAGAGCGCTTCCCTGACACGGAAGAGGTCAGAAGTTCAAATCTTCTAACGCCCACCAAATGTTCGCAGCTCAGAGGCATCGCCTCTGGGCTGTTTTGTTTTGGTCGCCAAATGGGTCGCCAAATACGTCACCAAATTTCGAGTTTTTGATCTTCCGGGATGCCTCTCAGTAGTCATCCGAGGAAACTCTCATCTTCTCCGTTTGCATACACATATCTTTCAAGGATTCGTGCCGCGGTTGCATGAGGCTCGGCAAGGCATGACCGCGACATGTTGGTCAAGCATAATCTTTTGGATTCTTTTGGCGTGAGCGGCTTGGTTTTGGTAGGATTTGTCAGCGGCTTGACTAAGGGGGTTTTATAACTGCCATGCAGGTAGCCGTGTTGGTAACGTTTTACCGACTTGTCAAATACCCCTCATTTTTAATGCGTCTGCAAAATGACTAATTGCTTTGACCTGCTGAAACACTATATGTTGTGTTTGATCTAAAAAAAGAATACAGGATATAGATGCCTCTTTGTCGTATGATAGATGGCGGACAGAGAACGAAGACCTTAACTGCCTCTTTTGAACGTATCCTTGAGCCGCTTGATCGGCTCCTGGGAATGTCCGCATGGAGGCTTATGGTTTATCGAGAACACAGATTGCGCGACGGCGCCGCAAGACAGGGGCAAGCCCTGCCGGGCATCGTTTGGCTCTGAAGCGCAATGAGGCTACGATGCGAAAGAGGCAAGAGGATGAAGATCATCAAGCGCAGCGGCACCGAGGTTGTCTTTGACATCGATAAGATCGTCAATGCCATCCGCGCCGCCAACTTGGAGGTCGAGGAGAGCTCTCGTCTAACCGACCGCCAGGTGGTTTATGCGGCGCAAAACGTCGCCGAGGCATGCGAGAACGCGGGCCACACCGTTTCGGTCGAGGAGATCCAGGATTTGGTCGAGGACGAGATCATGCGTCTCGACTGCTACGAGGTTGCCCGCCACTACATCATCTATCGCTATGTCCAGAGCCTGAAGCGCCAGAAGAACACGACCGACGACAAGATTCTGTCGCTGATCGAGTGCAATAACGAAGAGGTCAAGCAGGAGAACTCTAACAAGAACCCGACCGTCAATTCCGTCCAGCGCGACTATATGGCCGGCGAGATTTCAAAGGATCTGACTCAGCGTGTGCTGCTGCCCCAGGAGATCGTGGATGCCCACAATGAGGGCCTGATCCACTTCCACGATTCCGACTACTTTGCCCAGCACATGCATAACTGCGACCTGGTGAACCTGGAGGATATGCTCCAGAACGGTACTGTTATCTCGGGTACGCTGATTGAGAAGCCGCACAGCTTCTCGACGGCTTGCAACATCGCGACGCAGATCATCGCCCAAGTTGCTTCCTCCCAGTACGGTGGCCAGTCGATTTCGCTGACCCATCTTGCCCCGTTCGTCGAGGTGAGCCGTCAGAAGATTCGCGGCGAGGTCGCCCGCGAGCTCGAGGAGCTCGGCGTTTCCGCATCTCCCGAAAAGGTCCGCGAGGTTGTTGAGGACCGCCTGCGTGACGAGATCCGTCGCGGCGTCCAGACGATTCAGTATCAGGTCGTGACCCTTATGACCACGAATGGCCAGGCGCCGTTCGTGACGGTCTTTATGTATCTCAATGAGGCCCGTACGCCCCAGGAGAAGCACGACCTTGCCATGATTGTGGAGGAGACGCTTCGTCAGCGCTATGAGGGCGTTAAGAACGAAGCCGGCGTGTGGATCACCCCGGCGTTCCCCAAGCTCATCTACGTGCTCGAGGACGATAACATTCGCGAGGATTCGCCGTACTTCTATCTGACCAAGCTCGCCGCCAAGTGCACCGCCAAGCGCATGGTGCCCGACTACATCTCCGAGAAGAAGATGCGCGAGCTCAAGCTGTCTAAGGGCGAGACTGCCGGCAACGGCGATTGCTACACCTGCATGGGTTGCCGCAGTTTCCTGACGCCCGACCGTTCGGGCAACGGCTTTAACAATGTCGCCAACGCGCTGAACTATGACCCGACCAAGCCTAAGTACTACGGTCGCTTTAACCAGGGTGTTGTGACCATCAACCTGCCCGATGTCGCGCTGAGCTCGCATCAGGACATGGATAAGTTCTGGAAGATCTTCGACGAGCGCCTTGAGCTGTGCCATCGTGCCCTGCTTTGCCGTCATGAGCGCCTGATGGGCACGCTTTCGGATGCCGCGCCGATTCTTTGGCAGTACGGCGCCCTGGCGCGTCTGAAGAAGGGCGAGACGATCGACAAGCTGCTCGTGGGCGGCTATTCCACCATCAGCCTGGGCTATGCCGGCCTGTATGAGTGCGTCAAGTACATGACGGGTCACAGCCACACCGAGAAGGAGGGCACGCCGTTCGCCATGGCCGTCATGCAGCGCATGAACGACAAGTGCGCGGAGTGGAAGGCCGAAAGTGATATCGATTTCTCGCTGTACGGTACGCCGTTGGAGTCGACGACCTACAAGTTCGCCAAGTGCCTGCAGCGTCGTTTTGGCATTATCCCGGGCGTGACGGACAAGGGCTACATTACTAACAGCTATCACGTCCATGTGTCCGAGGAGATCGATGCCTTCGACAAACTTAAGTTTGAAGGCATGTTCCAGCAGCTTTCGCCGGGCGGTGCTATCTCCTACGTTGAGGTTCCCAACATGCAGGACAACCTCAAGGCTGTCATTCGCGTGATGCAGTACATCTACGACAACATCATGTACGCCGAGCTCAACACCAAGAGCGATTACTGCCAGGTGTGCGGCTACGATGGCGAGATCAAGATTGTCGAGGATGACGGCAAGCTGGTGTGGGAGTGCCCCAGCTGCGGCAACCGCGACCAGGAGAAGATGAACGTCGCTCGTCGTACGTGCGGCTACATCGGTACCCAGTTCTGGAACCAGGGTCGAACCGAGGAGATCCGCGACCGCGTGCTGCATCTCTAATAACCATCCCAGGCCGCCCCGTAGCGAGGCCCCGGACCTTTACTCGCTATTTCGGACAGTCCTGGCTCACGACGGAGGCGCCACTGGCGCCTCCTGTTCGTGCGGAACTCATATCGAGCAAAGGTCCGGGGCCTCGCTACGGGGCGGCCAAGTTGATGTAGCTGAGATGCAGCACGCAGCCTGCTCGCTCCTCGAAGTTCTTAGCGGAAATGAGTTGACTTGCAACAACGCTTTGCTTGCGATGGCGGTTGAGCCGCAACCCAGTTTTTATTAGACCTCGAACCCTATACTCGATGTTCGCTTCGTTCATTGAGTTACCCTTTGCATGAGGCCGGGACATATCGTCCCGCCCGCAGTTTCGCAGGCCGAAGGCCGAGAATGTTTGAGGACGGGATGATATGTCCCGGCCTCCCGGGAGAGTTACCTATGAACTACGCGAACATTAAGTATTTCGACATTGCTGATGGGGAAGGCGTTCGTACTTCTCTGTTTGTGAGTGGGTGCCGTCGTGGGTGCAAGAATTGCTTTAACTCTGTCGCGTGGGACTTTGCCGCGGGCGAGCCCTTTGATCGCGCCGTCGAGGACAAGATTATCGAGAGCCTCGATCATCCCTTTATTGACGGCCTGACGATTCTGGGCGGCGAGCCTATGGAGCCCGAGAACCAGGCGGGGCTCGTTGAGTTTGTCGAGCGTGTTCGTGCCGCTTATCCTGCGGGGTCAGGAAAGACCATTTGGTGTTTTACCGGCGACGTGCTCGAGGAGCTTATGCCGGGTGGTCGTCACCATACTGAGGTGACGGACCGTATCCTTGCCTGCCTCGACATGTTGGTGGATGGCCCGTTTGTTCAGGATCTTTATGATATCTCATTGCGTTTTAGGGGCTCGAGTAACCAGCGCGTGATCGATATGAACGCTACGCGCGCCCGTGCTGAGTGCGAGGGCGTTGCGCTTTGTGATGCGGTTGAACTTTGGCGTGATGATCCGGTCTATTCGACCCATACTATGTAGCTTGTGGTCGATGCCGGAGGCGTGGTACCATAGCGCGAACGTGAAATCGGAAAAGTGAGGCCCAGATGGTCGATCAGGAAAAAGTCGAGGCCGCCATTAAGCTGTTGCTTGAGGGCATAGGCGAGGACCCAACTCGTGAGGGCCTGCTGGAGACCCCGGCGCGCGTTGCCCGTATGTATGGTGAAATCGCCGGCGGCATGGATCAGGGTGCCGAGGAGCACCTGTCCAAAACCTTTGCCGTCGCTTCGAACGATTTGGTTATCGAGCGCGACATCACGTTTTACTCGCTGTGCGAGCACCATCTGCTGCCGTTTTATGGCAAGGCCGCGATTGGCTATATCCCCAATGGTCGCGTGGCGGGTCTGTCTAAGCTCGCCCGCACGGTTGAGGTCTATGCCCGCCGCCTGCAGCTGCAGGAACAGCTGTGTGCGCAGGTCGCCGATGCCCTCATGGACTATCTGGCTCCCCAGGGAGCGATCGTGCTCATGGAAGCTGAGCATATGTGCATGACGATGCGTGGCGTGCAAAAGCCCGGCACCAAGACCGTGACGCTTGCTCGCCGCGGCGTCTTTGAGACCGATCCCGCGCTCGAGGAGCGTTTCTTTAGGATGCTGGGCCGCTAACCATGAGAGTCGTCAACGACTTTACATCGAAGACCGATGAGGGGACGTCGCGTCGCGGCTTTATGGCTTCGGGCCTGGCCCCCTTTGGTGCCATGCCTCGCATTGATTACATTTGTGCCAACGGGCTGTTCCGGCGGCACCTGGGCAACATCGTACAGTTGGAATCGGGGCGCATCTTCTGCCGCCACGGTATTGACCATCTGCTCGATGTCGCTCGCATTATGTGGATCAAGAATCTCGAGGAGCAGCTCGAATTTGACCGCGAGGTCATCTACGCCACGGCACTTCTTCACGATATCGGCAAAGATGAACAGTATGAATCGGGTATATCCCATGATGTTGCAAGCGAACGCGTCGCTGATGCGATTCTCGGCGGCATGCCCGATGACGTGGCGTTTGAGCCGGCCGATGCCGCAGCCATTAAGACGGCCATTCTGGGCCATCGAAAGCTGCGCGTGAACAGCCAACCGCTTGAGCGTCTGCTCTATGCAGCCGACAAAGCGTCGCGTGCCTGCTTTGCATGCCCCGCGCGCAACGCTTGCAACTGGAGCGATGATAAAAAGAACCTGTCGATTCGCGTGTAGTTAGTTTGCGCGGTCGGGGTTCTAAACGAAGGAGACGATCGCGTTGAGTAACAAGAAACTGCCCGAGAATGCAACCAAGACTGAAGGTGCTGAGCTCGCCCGCCGTGGAAGGGGCGAAATATCCACCGCAACGGCGGTGCCTCACGTGAGCTATGACGATCTGCGCCATACCGATCGCATTGTCATTGACGGCCTTGAGGTTTTTGCCAACCATGGCGTGTATCCCGAGGAGAATGCGCTGGGTCAGAAGTTCATCGTTTCTCTGGTGCTCTATGCCGACCTGCGCGCGGCGGGGGAGCACGATAACCTGGATGCCTCGATTGACTACGGCTCGGTGTGCCACGATGTCGATGGCTATCTGCGCGAGCACACGTTTAAGCTCATCGAGGCGGCAGCCGAGGGGACAGCCCAGATGCTGCTGCGCCGTTATTCCTCGCTGCTTGGTGTGCGCATAAAGCTCGATAAGCCGTGGGCTCCTGTTGGCCTGCCCTTGGCAAGCTGCGGCGTCGAGATCGAGCGCGTGCGCTAACCGGTTCTAATACGACTCTATGGGTGGCTGCTTGAGCCGCTGCGACAGAGCTTTATTGTTGGGACAGTACGTGTCGAGCAGGGCGTGGAATCGCTGATTGTGGCTTGGCTCGAGCAAGTGGACGAGCTCGTGGGCGACAACCATGTCGAGGCATTCGACAGGGTAGGCGGCGAGCTCGCGCGCGATGCGAATGGCGCCGGATTTGGGCGTGCATGATCCCCAGCGCGTTTTCATGCTGCGCACGGAGATGCGGGCCACGGTGACGCCCATTGCGACTTCGTACGCGTGCACGATGTCGCGCAGCGCCGATGTGACCTCGAACGCATAGAGCTGGTCGATGTGGGCTTGGAGCTCATCGGACGTTAGGCCGTCGAGGATTGCGTGCCGCTTGGCCTGTGGGCCTTCGTCCGATTCATCGGTACCCATAAAACTTGCGAAGGTGGCCTGTTTGGGTCGCGGTGCGGGTGATGCAAAGTTGTGATCGAGTGCATCCTGTACCGTGATGGGCTTGCCCCAAAGTGCAATGATGGACGAGGGGCTGAGCGGCTCTCGTGCCGTCGCCTGACGCTGCTCGCGCTGGGCAAGTCGGCTGGTAATCCAGGCGCTGTTGCGCTTCACAAACGCTTCGATACGCTCGCGGGTGGCGCCGAGCGGTGCGCTGGCGTGGACCTCACCGCTCGAAGTGACGCGTAGGTTGAAGTTCTTGACGCACTTTTTGGTAACGACGACGGGGATGGGCGTCCCATCCGGTCGGGATGCGGAAATCGTAAACTGCTGCGTCAAAAGCGGTCCTTTGGATTGGGGACGGGCCGGCATGTCGACCGTTCGGCATGCCGGCCCGCTCAAGGGATGTGAAATTAATAACGCTCAAAGAAGGCGAGCGCGTTGTCGCTGCAGAGCTTTTGCATCACGGTCTTGCCAAAATGCTTGGAAAGCATGTTCTGGAACTCGGGCATCTTGCTGGCATCGGAGAGGAAAGCGGGCACCGTGGCGCCGTCCCAGTCGCCGCCGAGCGCGATGACGTCCTCGCCGCCCAGGTCGAGCCAGTGCTCGATATGCGCCGCCAGCTGGTCGAAGGTGACGTCTGCGGCGGTCTTTTTGGTTGCGTCGTTGGAAAGGAACTCGCTGCAGTAGTTGAGGCCGACGATGCCACCCATGTCGCGAATGGTGCGGAACTGGTCGTCGGTAAGGTTGCGTTTGGCGCCGCAAACCGCACGGGAGTTGGAGTGGCTGGCGACGAAGGGACGCGTGGCGCGGGCGGCGACCTCGTCAAAGCACTCATCGTTGAGGTGGGAGACGTCGAGCACCATGCCGGCGTGCTCCATCTGCGTAAGCGCCTCGATGCCGGCGGCGGTGAAGCCGGTGTGGGTGTCGTGGCCGCTCGCGAGCGGTCCCTGCGCGTTCCAGCTGAGTGACGACATAAGCACGCCCAGGCTCTTGAGCACCTCGATCAGCGCGGGGTCCTCGGCAAAGAACGTGGCGTTTTCGATGGTGTGGATGCAAGCGACCTTGCCGTCCTTGAGCGCGGGGCGAATGTCTGCGGCGCTGCGCACGTTGACCATACGGTCGTGGTTGAGCATTGCCTGGCCGCTCATATGCGCCATGATCTGCGCCTGGAAGCGCGCGGCGTGGGCGGTGGGAATCTCGTCGGGGACAAACGTGGCGAAGCACTGTGCCCACGGCGTGTTGCCGATCTTTGCGAGCGAGATGGCACAGGCGTTACCCTCGATGAGGTCGAAATCTTGCGGATGCGTTTCGTCGCCGGGGAAATAACCGTCGGTGCCGGCGGTAAAGCGCAGGTCGAGATCGAGCGTGGCCCAGCCGATTCGGTCGGCAGTGTCGCAGTGTAGGTCAAATACGGGATATGCCATGGTTCCTCCGGTTGCAGCGTTTCTTTGCAAACTGTCATTGAATTGTATGACTAGGGTATAGTTAGCGCCATATGTTCACGGCGGCCCGCGTTGTGCGCCGCCCTTATCACGGAGGTTACCATGTCCAACCAGGGCAAGAAGGTCAAGACCCATTATCGCGGCACGCTCGATGACGGCACGCAGTTCGATAGCTCCTACGATCGCGGCGAGCCGCTGGAGTTCACCTGCGGCGCCGGTCAGATGATCAAGGGCTTCGACGCCGCTGTTGTCGACATGCAGGTGGGCGAGAAGAAGACCGTGCACATTCCTGCTGCCGATGCCTACGGCGAGCACAATCCCGAGATGGTTATTACCTTCCCGGCCGAACAGGTTCCCAACATCGAGCAGATCGAGAAGGGCATGAAGCTTTTCCTGTCCACGCCGAGCGGTATGCCCGTTCCCGCCGTGGTCATCGACGTAACGCCCGAGGCTGTGACGCTCGACGCCAACCACGAGCTGGCCGGCAAGGACCTCAACTTTGATATCGAGCTCGTTGAGGTCGAGGGTTAGAGTATGCCTGAACGCTTGGTTTCGACGACATGCTTGGGAAATCTCAACGATCCGTCCTATGAACTCCTGCTTCGCCGGAAGTTGGGCGGCGTCTTTGAAGTTGACGAGCTACTGTTCGATTGGGACCGGGCTGATGTATGCGCGTTTGCGGGCGTGACGGAGCTGGGGCGCACGATCGATGTTCGGCTGGATGCTGCCGACGGCGGTCGTCTTGCCGATGGCGACGTGCTCGCCATCGACCGTTCGGGCATGGTGCCCGTGGCGGTTGTCGTGCGCCTGCGCAGCGCCGAGGTTTATTTGGTCGAAGTCGACCGCATGGATCCGATTGCGCTCGCGCATGCGTGCTGGGAGATCGGCAATATGCACGCGCCGCTTTTCCGAGGCGATTCGGACGAGCATACCGTGCGCATGTATACGCCGGTGCAGCCTGTTTTGGGCCGCATGCTCCGGGGCGTCGAGGGTGTTCAGCTCTCGGTGGTTACCCGTGAACTCGATGCGGACCGGCGCCTTGCATCGAGTACGGCGGAGGCCGTCGTGAGCATGGCTCCCGACTTTACCATCGTAAAAAAGACGCGCGGCTAAGCGCGTATATACGCAAGGCGGGCTTTGAGGGGCGACCAATCAAGGTCCGTCTTGCTGTTGATAGGAGGCTTTGGGGAAGCATATGGGTCTTGAGGGAATCAAGCTGATTGCATGCGATTTGGACGGCACGTTGCTGCATCCGGGGGAGCGCGAGCCGCGTTCCGAGGCCTTTGAACTCATCGATGAACTGCATCGTCGCGGTATCGTGTTTATGCCGGCGAGCGGCCGTCAATATGCGAGCTTGCGCTACCTGTTTGCCCCGGTGGCCGATGAGCTCGCCTATGTATGCGAAAACGGAGCCCTGGTGATGAGCGAGGGGCGTGCCGTTGTCAAGCGCTCTATGGAGCGTGACCTGGCGATGGATATCGCGAATGCCGTGGTCGCCTACCCCCATGCCGACGTTACCCTTTCCTGCGAGGGGCACCTCTACACCATAAGCGGCAACGATGCGTTCGTCGACCATTTGCGCTATGAGGTCCACTGCGATGTGGCGGTGGTCGGCCGTCCCGAGGACATCGACGAGGACGTCATTAAGATTGCCTTCCAGATGCCCGAGGTGGATCAGCCGGCGGCCCTGGAGTATTTCGAGCGCCTCTTTAGCGACCGTGTTGACGTGATGACGTCGGGAACCGAATGGACGGACTTTATCGGTTTCGGTTCGGGCAAGGGCTCCGCGCTTGCCGATTACGGTCGTGCCCTGGGTATTTCGCCCGATGAGATGATGGCGTTTGGCGATAACGAAAACGACCGCGACATGCTCAACGTAGTGGGCCATCCTTATCTAATGGAGAGCTGCAATCCCTCTATGCGTGGCATCAACGACCACGTCCGCTACGTGCGCACGGTCGAAGAGGAGCTGCGCCGTCTGCTCGCCGAGTAGGTTTTCGGGACATACCTAGAAATCTATTTTTTGCTGCAAAGTGCGAAAAGGTGGATTTAAGGCATGTTCCAAACATTTACCGGCAGTCGGGGCAGAGACCCTCGAAGATGGTGTAGTGCGACGTGACGTGCCAGCCGATTTGCTCGGATGCCTTGGCGTCGAGCTGGGCATCGAAGGGGAGTGGCACGTCGATGACGCGGCTGCACGAGGTGCAGATGATATGCGCATGCGGCTCGATCGTGCGATCGAAGCGGCTGCCGCCCGGCGTCTTGATGGAGAGGATCTCGCCGGCGTCGGCCAAGAGATTGAGATTGCGGTAGACCGTACCGCGGCTGATTTTGTCATCCTGCGCGCGCACGACGTTGTAGATTTCGTCGGCGGTGGGATGGTTATAGCTTTGGCGCACGGCGTCAAGAACCAGCTTTCGCTGCCTGGTATTCCTTCTTTGCACCGCCATGCGCCTCGCCTCTTTTCTATCAACGGTCGTAGGTAAATGATACCGTATTTAGCACACAATACTAATAACGAGGCGTGAAACCGTCTTCATTGGCAAGTGGGGCTCGGGCCTGGGCGTCTACGAGGCGAAAACGCGTTCCCATGCGCTCGTAGGAGGCATGAAGCGCCTCGAGATGAGATAGGACGTTTGCCGGAGCTCCCTGTATCTCCATCTCGACTGAGCCGTCTTCCATATTACGCACCCAGCCGGTGAGGGAGCGTGCCTGCGCGAGGTTGGTGTTGGTAAAGCGAAAACCAACGCCTTGGACTTGCCCCGCCCAGCGCAGGAAATAGCGCAGGGGAGTGTCTTGAGTGGCCTCGTCGCTTGCGAGCACGGTAAGCCTGCGGCGCAGCTCGAGCTCGACGTTTGATGGTTTTTGAGGCTCTCGACTGCCTCCGGTGACGCTGGAGAAGAACGTATCGAAGAAGCCCATCGCTATGCCTGCTTGCCTGCGTCGGACGGGAAGGTTATGCCGGCCTGCTGGCGCACGGCATCCATGATGCGCAGTGAGACGAGCGTGACATCGCGGTAGTGGCCAAGCTCGTGGCGTCCCGCCGGGGTCTCCCAAATCTCTTCCTTAACGTTATCGATGCCGCCGATGGCGGTGATAAAGTCTGTGAGTTCGTATTCCATAGTGTTGCTCGATTTGGGCAGGTCGAGCACGCGGCCGTTGTCGCCCTGCTCGCGCGGTGCCTCGGTCGCCGAGCCGCGTACGACATCGCCGCGATAGTCGATGCGGACGTTGCGGGGCGTGGACAGATGGTCGATCTGGATAGTGCCACGCTCGCCTTCGATCTGCGAGGGCAGCAGGTCATTCGTAATTTTGGAGTGCGCGAGCTCGACGGAGATGCTGCCTCCGCCATAGCTGGCGAGGATGGAACCGCAGCCGTCGATGGGGCCGTGCGTGAGCTGTCGCGTGGTGGGGTCGAGTAGAGTAGTCATGCTCGTAAGGCCGGAGGGCATGCCGAAAATCTCGACCATGGGCTCGACGGTGTAGACGCCAATGTCCATGAGGGAACCCGATGCCATATTGCAGTCGAAGATATTGGTGGCGCGTCCCGCGAGAATCTCGTTGTAGCGCGAGGAATATTTGCCAAAGCGCAATGAGGCGCGGCGGATGGGGGCGATCTCGCCCAGGGCGTCCTCGATGGCGTGGAAGGCGGGGTCGTGGAGGGGACGCATGGCCTCGAGGGCCACGACACCTGCTGCCTCGGCAGCGCGGAAGACTTCCAGCGCCTGCGCTTCGGTGGCGCAGAAGGGCTTCTCGACGATGACGTGCTTGCCACCGGCGATGCAGGCAAGGGCCTGCTCGTAGTGAAGTGCGTTGGGGCTGCCGATATAGACGGCGTCGACGTCGGCGGCTGCCGCAAGCTCATCGAGTGAGATAAAGTTTCGCTCGCCATCGCGCTCGGCGGTAAAGGCAGCACCGCGATTGGCATCGCGTGAAAGCGTGCCCACAAACGCGGCTTGGTCGTTGGCGTTGACGACTTGGATAAAGTCGTCGGTGATCATGGATGTGCCGATGGTCGCGATGCGCAGCATACGTCCCCCTTGCGTTGTTTGGTCTACAGGATGAGTGTAGCGCGTGGGGATATAAAGCTGTGCGAAAACGCTATTACAGGTCGCTCTCGTTAAAGCCGGCGTCGATATCGAGGTTGCTGCCGTCGGCCGCCGTGGTGGCGAGCTCATCGCAGCGCTCATTGAGCTCGTGGCCGGCGTGACCCTTAACCCAGATGAACTCAACCTTGTGCTTACTTTTGGCGGTGAGTAGGCGCTCCCACAGGTCGCGGTTCTTGACGGGCTGCCTGTTGGAGGTTTTCCACCCGCGCTTTTTCCAGCCGTCGATCCAGTGCTTGTTAAAGGCGTTGACGACGTACTGCGAATCGGAATGGACTTCGACATCGCAGGGGCGGTTGAGTGCCTCGAGCGCCACGATAACCGCCATGAGTTCCATGCGGTTGTTGGTGGTCTTGGCATAGCCGCGCGAAAGCTCGGAGGTGAAGGTCTTGCCGGCGGGGTTGGTGTATTTGAGCACGGCGCCGTAGCCGCCGCGTCCCGGATTTGATCGGGCCGAGCCGTCGGTATAGATGATGACCTTCACGGGCTTCCTTTCGTTGGGTGCGTTTCGTGTGAGTGACCATTGTAGCGCCATGCCCGCCGGGGGCTAGCAATCTATGATTTCTGCCCCGTCTTCCGACAGTTGGTCGGCATGGATGATGCGGTTGAGCTCGTCGAGGTATTGCTGCAAGAGGAGAGAGGGCTTGCGCTCGTCGTGCATGATGTAGCCAACGTGCATCGTTGGGGCGTCTGCTAACGGGATCGATGCCATACCCCATTGCATTTCATTGGAGAGGACTCCGGTCGACAGGGTGTAACCGTTCGACGTGATAAGTAAGTTGGTAAGTGTTCCGCGGTCCGAGATTCGTATGTTGCGGTCGCAAGGGATATAGCTAAAAGGTTCCTCGGCGTAATAGAAGGAGTTTGAGGTTCCCTGCTCAAAGCTGTAGCGCGTATAGGGCGCGAGGTCGGCAAGGGACAGCTGAGGGCGGCGTGCGAGCGGGTGGCGTTCGCTGACGAATACGTGGACCGTCGCGTCGAATAGGGGATGGAAGCTTGCGCGGGCATCGGCGAAGGCCTTCTGCAGAACGCGGGCGTTAAAGTCATCCAGATACAGAATGCCGATATCGCTGCGAAACGCACGGACGTCATCGATGATCTGCGATGTGGTGGTCTCGCGCATGATGAACTCGAACTTGCTGTCGCGGCAGCGCTCGACCACGTTGACAAAGGCCTCGACCGAAAAGGCGTAGTGCTGGGCGGAAATGGCGAGGCGGGCTTGCGGGGTGCCGCCGTCCTCGTAGCGTGCCTCGAGCATGTCGGCCTGCTCTACGACCTGGCGCGCATAGCCCAAAAGCTCGGTGCCGTCGTTGGTGAGCGTGACGCCGCGGCTGGAGCGCGTAAAGATCTCCAGATGGAGTTCCTGTTCCAGGCTTTTGACGGCGTTTGAGATGTTGGACTGAGCGGTATAGAGGCGCTGAGCTGCGGCGTTGATTGAGCCGGACTCTGCCACGGCGATCAGAAAACGAAGCTGCTGAAGGGTCATCGATGCCATCCTTTCGATAGTTATCTATAAAACAGATAACAAGTTAGCGCTTTTTAGTGATTGACCGAGGAAGACAATGCCCGTACTATTCAAAACACACAAAGGCGGTAGGTTATTAAGCCGACCACGGAATCGGGACGCGAAAGGAGGCCCGCATATGAATTGCTTACCAAGACGAATGCCGGGCTCCTGTTTGCGCCCGTCGGCGTGATCAGGAGACAGCGACTTACTTTTCTCTTTTTACTTACTTTCGTTCGATCAAGGAGATCATCATGAGCCAGTTCATCAACAACCCCGAGCACACCTTTGGTTTCGATACCCTGCAGCTGCACGTTGGCCAGGAGAGTGCCGATCCCGCATCCGACTCCCGTGCCGTGCCTATCTACCAGACCACGAGCTATGTGTTCCGCAACTCCCAGCACGCCGCCGACCGCTTTGGTCTTGCCGACGCCGGTAACATCTACGGCCGTCTGACCAACTCCACCCAGGGCGTCTTCGAGGACCGTATCGCCGCGCTCGAGGGCGGCGTGGCAGGTCTTGCCGTCGCCTCCGGCGCTGCTGCCATCACCTATACCCTGCAGGCTCTTGCCCAGGCTGGTGACCACGTGGTGGCTCAGAAGACCATCTACGGTGGCTCCTACAACCTGCTGGAGCATACGCTCTCCCAGTTTGGCGTCGAGACCACGTTTGTCGATGCCCATAACCTGGAAGAGGTTGAGGGTGCCATCAAGGACAGCACCACGGTCATCTATCTCGAGACGCTCGGCAACCCCAACTCCGACATCCCCAACATCGACGCCATCTCCGAGATTGCCAAGAAGCACGGTCTGCCGGTTGTCGTCGACAACACCTTCGGCACTCCGTATCTGTTCCGTCCGCTGGAGCACGGCGCCAACATCGTCGTCCACTCCGCAACCAAGTTCATCGGAGGCCACGGCACCTCGCTGGGCGGTGTGATCGTCGACGGCGGTAACTTCGATTGGAAGGCGAGCGGAAAGTACGCCCAGATCGCCGATCCCAACCCCTCCTATCACGGCGTTTCGTTTGCCGAGGCTGCCGGTCCCGCCGCCTTCGCAACCTATGTCCGCGCTATTCTGCTGCGTGACGAGGGCGCCTGCATCAGCCCGTTCAACGCCTGGGTCCTGCTCCAGGGCACCGAGACTCTGTCGCTGCGCGTTGACCGTCATGTTGAGAACACCAAGAAGGTCGTTGAGTTCCTGGCTGGTGACAGCCACGTCGCCAAGGTGAACCACCCGAGCCTGCCTGAGCACCCCGATCACGAGCTCTATCAGAAGTACTTCCCCAACGGCGGTGCCTCGATCTTTACCTTTGAGATTAAGGGTGGCCAGGAGGCGGCCTGGAAGTTCATCGATCATCTGCAGGTGTTCTCGCTGCTTGCCAACGTGGCCGACGTCAAGTCGCTCGTCGTGCACCCGGCTACCACCACGCACTCCCAGCTCTCTGCCGAGGAGCTCGCCGAGCAGAACATCACGCCCTCCACGATCCGTCTTTCCATCGGTACCGAGAACGCCGAGGATATCATTTGGGATCTGAAGCAGGCCTTCGCCGCGCTGGACGAGTAAGGCGACTTGTGCAAGGACCCCTTGCGACTCGATAGGTATAACTGCATAAATGCCTGCTCAAGACGCCTGCGCAAGCAATGGTTGCGCAGGCGTCTTTTTTGCATAGGAAGGGCGCTATTACAGGGTTTTTGGCATGCTTTATGCATTTGAGTTGTGGAAAACTCCTGTTGAGAGGATGTGAGTTTTACGCAATTGACGTGCGCCTTTTGAGTAAAACCGCAGGTCGCGATTTGCTCGAGGTACTATGCAGCGCGATCGAATCACACGCAGCTCAAACGCAGCAAAAACGCACTACGGAGGTTTCCAGCTACATGAGGATCGATTCACGAAAACCGAAAGCCGCTGCCCTTTCCGCCGCTCTGACCGTGGCACTTTTGGCAGGCGCCGGCGCAACTGATGCCCACGCGGCAACACTGTCCGATACGGTTGGATCTACGCCGTCCGAGGCGACGCTGGTACAGCCCGTTGATTATCGCGGCGATGGTTATGGTTCCATGCAGGAGTGGAACGCCTCGATGGAGGCCAAGCGCGATTCCCTTGAGATGCGCGCTCAGATCATTATGAATATGTATGGCGACTATGCTACCGATGACGAGCGCGCTGTGCTGCAGGGTTGTATCGACGGTGCGGGTAGTCTGTTGACGATGGGGGAGGTCGACACGAAGTCGACCGAGCTCGATGAGCTGCGCACTGCGCTTGAGAATGCCAAGCGCGAAGCGCTCGAGGCCGCCGCAGCCGAGGCCGAGGCCGCCGAGGCCGTTCAGGCTTCGTATTACAACGCCGGCTCCGGCTTGTCTTACACGTCTGCTGCGTATTACGCGAACGGCTCGGGTCTGACGCGCTCGAGCGGCGTCAATAACTATAACGGCCGCCGCGAGACTTATTACAGCAGCAACGTGTTGTATCACCACCGCACGGGCGAATGGACGCAGGATTCCGAGGGCTTTTGGCGCGATTCCGATGGCTACTACGTCGTTGCCGCGGGCGATAAGGCCCAAGGCTCCACGTTTACCGGTTCCAAGGGCGAGTGCAAGGTCTATGACTCCGGCTGTGCTGCCGGAACCACCGACTACTATACCGGTTGGTAATTTTTCTGCATCACGGATATTTGGCGGATGGGCGTCTTTACCGAGCTTTAGGGCAACGTAAGGACGCCCGTTCTATGTATGCGTTTGAGTTAACAGAGCGCTTACCGTGGCAGTACGCCGCGCATATGGGCGCGGGGCACACTAAGTCATGAGAAGCAAGGTCTTTCTCGTGGAGGAAGTGGTCTCATGAACGCTCGAGATATCGCTATCGCCGCCGTCGCATTGGTACTTGGCTGTCTTGGCCCTACAGCTGCGTTTGTCGCAGGCATGCAGGGCTCGTGCGGGGCTGCTCCTATTGTGGTCGGCGCGCTCATCGCATCAGCGCTGCTGGGAAGTGCGGGCGTGACCCTTTGCCGCGATGACGAGGACGAGACGCCGCAGGTGCGGCGCTAGCCGTTGTGAAGCTGGTTTTGCCCATAGATGAAGAAGGAAGCCGCCGCAAGGGGAGTGCCCTTTGCGGCGGTTTTTGATATTGAGACTGTTGGATGCGGTGCGGCGGCGTTACCAGCTTGCCTCGATTTCGCGGATGCGCGAATAGAGCCATTCGTTTTGCGGCACCTGGATACCGTGCTTGGCCGCGAGGCGGCAGATGGTACCCGCAAATTCCTCGACCTCGGTTCTGCGTTGAGCGATGCGGTCTTGCGCCATCGAGGGCATGCCGGCGGGATCGAGCCCTTTTATGAGACGCACCATCTGCGTTAGGTCTGCCTCGGTGAGCTCGATGCCCTCGGCATTGGCGACTGCAAGCGTCTCGCGCATGGCGGAGACAAAACTGCGGAGCTGCTCGGAGCCCTGCTCCGTAGCGCTTCCGTAGGTGCCGCCGTAGGCCATACAGGTCTGGTTGATGCCGTCGTTGAGCATGAGTTTGGCCCACATGCGATGTGCGATGTCGTGCTCGACGGTATGGGCGATGCCGCAACGCGTGTAGAGCTCGTCGATGGCGATAACGGTTGCGGGATCGGTGCCCGCTGCCGCACCAAAGCGGATCTCGCCGGCATTGGTATAGGTGAGCTCCCCGTTGAGGAATACGGCGTCCATGCCCTGGCAGATACCAAGGACGGTGTGCTCCCAGCCAAAGCGCTCGGCAATCTTCTGCTCGCTCGTGATGCCGTTGCACAGCGACGCGATCAGCGTGTCGGGTCCCACGACGCTTTCCAGGGTTTTGAGCGCCACATCGAGCCCGGTTGTCTTGACCGTGAGGATGACCAGGTCGACGGGCGTCGCCTCGCTCGCGCGGACGGACTTGAGCGCGCAGGGCTTGCCGTTGACGGTGAGCGCATCGTTCGCATGGCGCTCAAAGCGCGCGTCGTCCATAACGTATTCGACGGCGTCGTTGCCGAGCGCTTGGGTGATCATGCTGCCGTAGAGCAGGCCCACGCCGCCCTTGCCGATGAAGGCGACCTTGTTGATCTGCATGTGAATCATCTCCCCATAAAAAGGCGCCCGCGTATGGGGCGCCTGATGGATTGTATGCCGCCGGGCCATGTCGCGTGCACCGGATGGCCGTATTTAGAAGAACAAACGCATGGGAACTTATGACGCGGGGCAGACCGCAAAGACACGTGCGGGATATCCGACGCCATCACGCACCTTGGGGAAGGTGCAGAAGATGACGGCGCCCGTGGCGGGAAGCTCGTCTAGATGGTCCATGACCTCGATCTGATAGCGGTCGACCGAGAGGATGTACTGTTCGCCGGGGTAGGGGTAGGCGTCCTCACGCGTGGTCACGCTCGCCGGGTCGGTGTCAGCCGGCTCGTGGCCGATGGCGCCGATGTCGCGCTCTTCAACGAGCCACTTGATGGCGCCGAGGTCCCAGCCGGGGTAGTGGGGCTGGCCGTCCTCGTCCTTGTTCTCGAGGTCGGCGAGCTTGGACCAGTCGGAGCGGAAGGCGACGAAAGCGTCCTCGGGAATGCGACCGTGCTCATCCTCCCAGGCTTTGAGGTCCTCGATGGTCAGGATAAAGTCGGGATTCGCGGCGCACTCCTCATGCTTGTCGATCACGCAGAGCGGATGCATAAACTCGATGGGTTCAATCTCTCCAAGGGAACGACCCTCGACATGGAAGTGGCGCGGCGCGTCGACGTGGGTGCCGTACTGCGAGGCGACCGAATACTGGAAGCAACGCATGGGCGCGAGCATGTCCTCGGGCGTGCCGGGCAGGTAGTCGAAGAGCTTGGTGGACTCAAATGGCTTAAAGCCAAACCAGTGCGGGGTGTCGCATGAGAGCGTGTGGGTGAGGTCGACCCAGCGATAATCGTTGCTTTTGAGCTGGGAGGCGAGGTTCCAAAGGTCGAGCGCGGGCATGGGCGGCTCCTTTCATCGGGCTTTTTGCTGATGTTAAAGCGGTGCCGTGACAGCTCGATTTCTGCTGCGTTACGATACGTTCTCGATTGCGATTCCACGATGTTTCGGCCGCGTGACCATTGTGTTTCGCCTTGCCGGGGCGCTGATGGCGAAAGGAGGGGCCGTGCAATATCGCGTTGACCCCAAAAGTGGTAACCGAATATCCGCTCTGGGTCTGGGCTGCATGAGATTTCCCGGTGCGCCGGGACACCCCGATGCGAAGACAGCCGATGCCATCATTTCCCGTGCGGTGGAGCAGGGGATTAATTATCTGGATACCGCGTATCTCTATCCCGGTAACGAGGTGTGCGTGGGCGCCTCACTTGAGCGCTTGGGGCTGCGCGACCGGGTGTTGCTGGCGACTAAGTTGCCGCACGCTTCGTGCAAGTGCGCGGAGGATTTCGACCGGTTTTTCGACGAACAACTGCGCCGCCTGCGGACCGATCATATCGACTATTACCTTATGCACAACATTACCTCGCCCGCCCAGTGGGAACGCGTGGTGGCGTTGGGTATCGAGGACTGGATTGCGCACCAAAATGCTGCGGGGCGTATTCGCCAGATAGGTTTTTCGTATCACGGCAGTGCGGCGGACTTCCTGACGATGCTCGACGCGTATGACTGGGATTTTTGCCAGATTCAGTACAACTACGCTGGAGAGCGCTACCAAGCGGGAACGGCGGGACTTATAGCAGCCGCCGAGCGCGGGCTCGCGGTGTTTGTGATGGAACCGCTTTTGGGCGGACGCCTGGCGGGCAAGCTGCCTCCGCGGGCCCGCGCCGTGCTCGATGACGCCCGTGACCCGCATTTGCGCACTCCTGCCGCCTGGGGACTTTCGTGGGTGTGGAACCATCCTCAGGTCACGATGCTGCTTTCGGGCATGACCGATACCGCACAGGTGGACGAGAACGCGGCATTGGCGGATCGCGCACTTCCGAATTCGATGACGACAGAGCAGCTCGACACCATCGCACGTGTGCTGGGAGAGTTTGAGAAATCGAATCGCGTGCCCTGTACGGGGTGCGGCTACTGCATGCCGTGCCCCAAGGGCATCAATATTCCCGGCTGCTTTGGCGCCTACAACGCGAGCTACGCGCATAGTTGGTTTACGGGGCTGTCTCAGTACTTTACGGCGAGTGCGGTGCGAACGAACGAGCCCAAGCTGGCGAGCAATTGCGTCAAGTGCGGCAAATGCGCACGTCACTGCCCGCAGCACATCGATATTCCCGAGCGTCTCGACGATGTGCGCCGACGTTTCCAGCCTGGCCCCGTAACGGCTGCGCTTAAAGCCTTTTGCAAAACGCGCTCCTCATGACCCTTTTATAACTTGCGGTGGAATAGTTCCTGTTTGCGGCAGAATGGGGCTTAAACAGGAACTATTTCACCGCAACTGAAGGGGGCTGTCGTGGGCCATCGGGATTCATATGATGATTTGCGCGAGGTTCGTTGGGGCGTTTTGGGCGCTGGGCACATTTCGCACCGATTTGCATCGTCGCTCAAGGAGGTGGACGGGGCACGGCTTGTGGCTGCCGCCGGTCGCACCCCTTCGCATGTTGAGGGGTTTTGCAGGGCGTTTTCGATTGATGCCGCGCACAGTTATGCCACGGCTGACGGTAGCGGCGATGCGGCTTATGACGCGCTGATTGCCGACCCCGATGTCGACGCAATCTACTTGGCTCTTCCGCATGGCATGCATACGCGTTGGGCCTGTCGCGCGCTGCGCGCCGGAAAGGCCGTGCTGTGCGAAAAGCCGGCCGTTTTGAGTGAGGAAGAGGCTCTCTCGATTTCCTCCGCCTCTCGCGAGCACGGCGTGCCGTTTATGGAGGCGATGAAAAATCGGTTTTGTCCGATGCATACTCGCGTGAAGGGTTTGCTTGCGTCGGGCGAGCTCGGCTGTATCGTCTCGATCGAAAGCGTGCAAAAACTCGATTATGGTGAGTCCCCTTCGAGTTATCTGCTCGATCCGTTGCAGGGTGGCTGTCTATATGACATGGGCTGCTATGCGGTCGGGTGGTTTGAGGATCTGCTTGCGGGTGCGTGCGATGTTTCGTCTCGTGAAGTTCGCTGGCGTGACGTATTAGGCGGCCGCGTGGATTGGGCCGATGAGATCCATATGAGTGTCGGCGGTATACCCATTCATATGGTGTGCGACGGCAAAGCAGCATATGAAAGCCGCTTAATGATTGCCTGCGAACGGGGTTCGGTGGAAATCGAGCGCCTCCATCGCCCCGAGCTCGCCCATGTGAAGTACTCCGACGGACGAATGCTCGAAATTAATGCCCCGTTTGAGGTCGATGATTTCTACGGCGAAATTCAGCATGCGACGCAGCTCGTCCAGACGGGAGAGCTTGAAAGCCCCGTTATGCCTCTTGCCGCCACGCAGCGCTGCGCGCAGATTATCGATGCGATTCGCTTGACGCTCTAGGCTGCGGTGCTGGTGCTCAGGGGGGGCTCGGCGGACCGTGCCCCTGATGCCCCTTTTATATCTTGCGGTGGAATACGGTCTGTTTGCGCCAAAATAAGGCACCAATAGACCGTATTTCACCGCAACTGATGAGGGGGAGTTGGAGATGCTGACGATCGGGTGTCACCTATCCACGACGAAGGGCTATCGGGCGATGGGGGAGACGGCGTTGTCCATTGGCGCCAATACCTTTGCGTTCTTTACGCGCAACCCGCGCGGTGGCAAGGCAAAAGACCTTGACATGGATGACGTGGCGGCTCTGCGCGAGCTTATGGCGCAAAACGACTTTGGACCGCTGGTGGCGCATGCCCCGTATACCTATAACCCCTGCTCCGCTAAGGAGCGGGCGCGCGAGTTTGCCTTGGAGGCTATGGCGGAAGATTTGCAGCGTCTGGAAGCACTGCCCGGCAACTACTACAACTTCCATCCCGGTGCGCATGTGGGACAGGGGGCAGACACCGGCATTCAGATGATTGTCGACACGCTGTGCCAGGTGATGTTTGAGGGCCAGCAGACGACGGTATTGCTCGAGACCATGGCGGGTAAGGGCACTGAGGTGGGCCGTAGCTTTGAAGAGCTGGCGTGCATTATCGAGGGCGTTGCCGCCAAGTGTCCAGAGCTGTCCGATAAGCTGGGCGTTTGTTTGGACACCTGCCATGTGAGCGATGCCGGCTACGACATCATCCATGATCTGGACGGCGTACTCGACGAGTTCGACCGCGTGGTGGGCATCGATCGCCTGCATGCCGTACACATCAACGATTCGAAGAACCCTTGTGGCGCCCATAAAGATCGTCACGAGTGCATCGGCAAGGGATACCTTGGCAGCGAGGAATTTGGCGGCGGTATGCAGGTTATGCAGAATATTGTATCGAATAGCCGCTTGCGCGCATTGCCATTTATTTTGGAGACGCCGAACGAACTTACAGGTTATGCAGCGGAAATTACGCTATTAAGGTCGTTACAGCAGTAACAACTGTCACAAAGTGGAGTGTTCCATTCACGTTATGGGATTGTTTCAATCAGTTTTCTCATTGCAGATTCGTAATTCCGGGTGCATAATAGCCAACAGTTTTTGCAGACCTCTGAATCAAACGGGGTCACCGGAAGGAGACTGATTATGAAGCTCAAGAAGCTTGGCGCATTTGCCGCCACGGGCGCCATGGCGCTCGCCCTCGCACTGACGGGCTGCGGCTCGTCCAACGCCACCTCTGGTTCCGATGCCGGTTCCAGCAGCTCTGATGACGTGAAGGTCGAGAAGGTCGACGGCTCCAAGGAGTATGCACTCGTCAAGGACGGTACACTCACCGTCGGCACCTCTGCCGAGTACGCGCCGTTTGAGTACAAGGATGACAACGGCGATTACCAGGGCTTTGACCTTGAGCTCATCAAGGCTATCGGTGACAAGCTGGGTCTGGATGTCGAGTACGTCAACAACGACTTCGACACGCTCGTCCCTGGCGTTGCTTCGGGCGCCAAGTACGATGCCGCCATCGCGGCTATCACTGACACGCCCGAGCGTGAGAAGGAAGTCGCGTTCTCCGACTCTTACTACATGGACGATCAGGCTATCGTGACCAAGGTCGATAACACCGACATTACGGCCGATAACTTCAGCGAGAAGCTCAACAACGCCGACGCTACCATCATCGTCCAGTCTGGCTCGACCGCCGAGGCCTTTGCCCAGGAGAACTTCCCGAAGGCCAAGATCGTCCCCTACAAGGACGCTACCGAGTGCTTCAGCGCCCTGCAGTCCGATAAGGGCGACGCCGTAGTCACCAACCGCTCCGTTGCCAGCCAGCTGACCGCCGAGCAGTTCAACACCTGCCAGACCATCAAGCAGATTAGCACCGGCGAGGAGTACGCCATTGCCATCAACCAGGGCAACACCAAGCTCAAGGATGACATCAACCAGGCCATCAAGGACCTGACCGACGACGGTACCGTCGACGCCCTCATGGCTAAGTACAACATCAAGTAAAATAACTACTTGATTGCGCGCGGGCCCTTTCCGTTTTGCGGAGAGGGCCTTTGCGCTTCTCTTGACGGAGAGCGTTTCCGTCTCGTTTTGCCGGCAACTTCTACGATAGGAGCCACCTTGTCTCGACTGAACAAAGGGGCCGCTGAGCAGCGTTTTCCACTGCCCGTCTTGCTCCAAAAGCTAGCCTGCGTCATGGCCGTGGCGCTCGCGCTGGTGTGCGCGGGGGCATATGCGCCCACGACCGCCCAGGCGCTTGAGACCGCAAAGATTACCGCCCGACCCAACACCGGTTCGGGCAGCGATGTGGTCGGCGGCACCGAGACGCGCATTACCTGGGAAGTTCAGGCCGATGCCGACGAGGAGCTGAGCGGTCTTTCTTTGACGTTTGTCGACGGCACGACGTTTGGTACCGATGACACGCGATTGACGATGCTCTCGGGCGAGGACCTCATGGATCGTACGCCCATGAAACCCACGTGCAAGGCTGACGGCCAGACGCTCAAGATTGACTTTGGCGAGACGGCGCCTGCCGGCGGCTTTTTCCGTGTCGAGGTTTACGGCGTGACCTTCCCCGTCGAGGGCGGCGACGAGGCCTTTAGCGGCACCTACACTTTGGCCGATGGTTCGACCAAGAAGATCTCCAAGATTCCGTCGGTGGAGATCAAGGGCGTGACGGCATTCGATAACTTCCTGGCCGACCTTAAGGAGCAGCCGTGGGTCGAGGCATGGAATTCCAACATGTTCCTTCGCCTGTTCCTGAACCCGGTCATTTTGGTCCAGAGCCTGCCGATCGTCTTCAAAGGCTTCCTCATGTCGCTCTCGATCGTGCTCGTGGCGTTTCCGCTGGCAATTCCCTTCGGTTTCGCCCTGTCGCTCATGCGCATCTCCAAGTCGCGCATCCTGCGTTGCCTTGCCGGTATCTATGTGAATATCATTCGCGGTACGCCGGCGTTCCTGCAGATCTACATCGCGTTCTTTGGCCTGCCGCTGGCCGGCGTCAAGGTTGACGACTATGTGCTGGGCGTCATCGTCATGGCCATGAACTCGTCCGCCTACCTGTGCGAGATCTTCCGTGCCGGTATTCAGTCGATCCCCAAGGGCCAGAACGAGGCTGCGCGCTCGCTGGGCATGAACGCCTTCCAGACACTGCTCTACGTTATGATTCCGCAGACGTTCCGCAATGTCCTGCCAACGTTGACCAGTGAGTTCATCCTGCTTTACAAGGATACGTCGCTGCTCGCGGCCGTGGGCGTGGTCGAGATCGTCATGAACGCCCGCACCATCGTGGCCACGACGGGCTCTATTACACCGTACGTGGTTGCCGCCCTGTTCTATCTGGTCATCACCCTGCCGCTCGCTCGCTTGGTGAGCGGCCTTGAGGCGAGGCTTTTGGGCACGGCCGAAACTAAGAAGAAGCGTCCCGCCAAGAGCGCCGGACAGGTCGTCGCGACGCCCGCCGATCACATCGCCGGTCTGTAAGGAGGTCCTATCATGAGCGAAACCAATAACTCGAACGAGGTCGTCGTCAGCATCAAGAACCTCCAGAAGGCCTTTGGCGATAACGTGGTCCTGCGCGATATCGATCTGGATGTGCACAAGGGCGAGGTCGTCGTAGTTCTGGGTCCCTCGGGCTCGGGTAAGTCGACGATGCTTCGCTGCATCAACCGTCTTGAGCATCCCACGAGTGGCTCGATTGTCGTTGAGGGTGTGGACGTGTGCGCCAAGGGCGTCGATCTTAACAAGGTGCGCACGCATCTGGGTATGGTGTTCCAGCAGTTCAATTTGTTCCCGCACCTCTCAGTCAAAAAGAACGTCATGCTCGCGCAGCAGAAGGTGCTCAAGCGCAGCAAGGAAGAGGCCGAGAAGATTGCCGTCGAGGAGCTGACCAAGGTCGGTCTTGCCGAGCGTATCGACTTTATGCCGAGCCAGCTCTCGGGCGGTCAGCAGCAGCGCGTTGCCATCGCCCGCGCCCTGTCGATGAACCCGCACGTCATGCTCTTTGACGAGGCCACCTCGGCGCTCGACCCCGAGCTCGTGCGCGACGTCCTGGGTGTCATGCGCGACCTGGCACGCGACGGCATGACCATGATCGTCGTGACGCACGAGATGGGCTTTGCCCGCGATGTCGCCGACCGCGTCGTCTTTATGGACGGCGGCGTCATTGTGGAAGAGGGTACGCCGAGCGAGGTCTTCGACCACCCCAAGAGCGAGCGCACCAAGGCGTTCTTGGGAAATATCTCGTAGCCGGTTGATGTAACTGCCGTTACAAAAGAGCGGGGGCTGGACTTGAATCCAGCCCCCGCTCTTTTGTAGGGATGGGGATGCGCTGTGATACAGGCTCTTTTGGAGGCCTGGTTTCGTTACGCGAGCTCGGCTCCGAGGGCCTTGCAGGCCGCCTCGCCCTCATCGTCGGGCGCATCGTAGCAAATGACGGAGTCCACGACGTTGACGCCGGCCTCGTCGGCGTCGGCCTTCCAGTTGTCCATCCACTCGCCCTCGGCCCACGAATAGGAGCCAAAGAGGACGACCTTCTTGTCGCCGAGGGTCTCCTTGACCTCGTCCCACATAGGCTGAAACTCGTCATACTCAAGCTCCTCGGAGCCCATGGCGGGGCAGCCGAAGGCGAAGGCATCATATTCGGCGGCCTTGTCGGCAGAGAAGTCGGCGCAGGGGATGACCTCAGTCTCGGCCCCCGCGGACGTGGCGCTTTCGGCGACGAGGTTTGCCATGGCCTCGGTATTGCCCGTGCCGCTCCAGTAGACGACGGCGATCTTGCTCATGTTTTGTCCTTTCGGTCGTGCGGCGCTTGCCGCGGCTTGTACGTTCTATCGGGTTGCCTGGGCAAGTTGCGCCAGGCTGCAGCCCTGCTGATAGATAAAAGTGAGGTATTGAGTGCAAGCGCGGTAGGCGTCAAACATCGCAAGCGCTTGCTCGACATTCGTGTAGACCTTCCAGGCCCCAAAGACCTTGTAGTTCTCGCCGCGCTGGACGATAAACTCGTGCACGTCGTCGTAGGGATATCCAAGGAAGTAGCCTATTTCGTGCGGAAACTCGCAGGTGCAGTCGTTGCTGCAGCTAGCTTGCTGGGGTAGTGCGCATCGAGTCTGGCTACAAGCGCATTCCGCGACGTTATTGCTCGCGAGCGTGATGCGTGATGCCAAATGCACAAGGCATGTCGAAAGGTCTCTCGTGTCGTAGCCTTCCGAGGCGAGCGCTGTTTGGGCGCGAGGGTCTGCGAAATAGGTGGCGAGGCTTTTGGCTCGGTACACGTACACGAGTGCTCCGCAGGGCCGCCAGACCAAAACACTCAGGTGGATGCCGAGCGGGTCAAGCTCGCGATTGCACTGGGCGATAACGTTGAGCAGGCGTGCTCGACGTTCTGCGATGGTTTCGGTTGTGGTCGAGCCGTTCCCGTGGGCGTAGGTGCCTGGATAGGTAAAGAGCGATGCCGGCTTGATGCCCGCGAGCGTGGGAGAGCAGTTGCGCACGACCGCTGCCTGAAACGTTGGGATATCTATGGTTCGAGTCACGGCGCTCCTTACGGATCTAAACTGTTAGCCTAGGAAAACTTATACACGAAAGTAAGCCATGGTCAACAAAAAAGTTTGAAGAGGGAAACTAATTGACCGAACAGACATGATTTTGGGTTAAGATGGGGACACCCCATGGGGGTATCTAGATAGTGCTACTTGAAAGGGGAGCGCATGAGTGACTTGCTCAACCCTGCGAATCTCATCGTGCTGGCCGTCATTGCCGTCGGCATGTTTTTTGGACTGCGTCGCATTGCCGCTTCGACACACGGGAAGAGTTGCTGCAGCGATGGTACGAGCGGCAAGAAGGCCAAAAAGGTTGTTGTGGTGGATACCGATGCGTCACACTATCCCTATAGCGATGAGCTGCTCATCGGCGGCATGAGCTGTGACGGCTGCGCTCAGAACGTAGCCAATGCCCTCAATGCGCTGGATGGCGTGTGGGCAACGGTGACGTATGCGGACCACACGGCACGCGTGCGCTCTAAGCAGCCGGTTGATCGTGGTGTCCTCGAGACGGCCGTGAAAGACACGGGCTACTACGTCATGACGCTGTAAGCGCCGCCCTGGATGCGCTTCCTTGGCTAGGCTCGTCCGCGCAGTTCGATGTCTTGGATGTCGTCGAAGTTGATGGCGATGTCTCGGAGCTTGAGGAGCTTGAAGGCGGGGAGCGCCTCGTCGAGGATGCCGGTGCGGCTGCGATAGCCGTATGTATCGTAATAGTTGACACGAACCAAGTCGCCACGTTTGAGACCCTCGAGCTTTTTAGAAAGTACGAGGGCTTTTTCTTCCGTGAGCTCACGTTTTGACTCGACGGTGATTTCCTGCTTGCGCACGAGTTCGTAGTATCCCGTGAGGGCGGCAAAGGGCATAAACTGCGCGGCGCGGTTGGCGCGCACGGCACCGTTGGCAGTGAGCTTGGGGTCGGCGGCGCGGCGCCTGCCCTCGGGGTCCGCCAGGCGCTCGAAGGCGGTCGGCGGGCGCATGGGCTGTTGTTTGGGTTTAGGCACGATGTCCTCCAACTTGGCCGTTGCGTTCGCGCGCGGTGGCGCCGGCGGTAAAGCTTAATCCCTTGACGAGCGCGTTCTTGCCGTACTTGCCTTTCACGGCCAGGACGGCGCGCGCCAGGTCGCGCTCGCGCTCATCGGCCTCGATATCGCTGAACAGATCGATGGTGGTAAATTCCTCGGGCATGAGGTTGCCAAAGCCAAGGTTGATGCGCTTGACCGGTCGTTTGGGATCGACGGTCTGCGCCCAGAGCTCATCGAAATAGCCCATGATTTTCTTAAACGAATTAGTGCGCTCGGGCAGCTTTCGCGAGGCGTTGGAGTGCGCAAAGAGTGCGGCATAGCCACCACGCGGTTTGCCGCCATGCTCTCCCACAAAGATGCCATCGATTGCCTGCGCTTCGCGCACCAGGCGACGCCTTTCGTCATCGCGCTGGACGGGCTTGGGAGCACGGGGCGCGAGCTCGGAGCCGTCGGTCGCTGCGGGTTCGATGCCCGAGGTACTCGAGCGCAGGTGTCCGCAGCCGTCTATATACTGCGCCGTGCCGCTGGCGTTGAGCCGGCGTATGTCGGCGCGCTCGCTTGCATAGCCCACAAAGAGCGAGATGCTGTCGCACACCACGTGTTTGTCGATCAAATCCAGCACGGCGGCATCGACCATTTCGCGCAAGACGGTGTAGGCCTGCTCGTAGGCATAGCCCTTCGAGAGCACCTGCCCCGTGGTGGTCGAGGTCGCTTGCGGGCGATAGGCTTGGATATCGGCGATGGTCGTTGGCTCGCGCCCAAAGGCGTGGTCGATAAGATATTCGGCATTGACGCCGAGCTCATCGTAAAGCAGGTTTTCGTCGAGCGCGGCGACGCCCATCAGATCGTAGACGCCGTACTTTTCGAGGCGGGCTGCCACGCCGGGGCCGATGCCCCAGATATCGGTAATGGGACGATGAGGCCAGATCTCCTTGCGAAAGGTCTCGTCGTCGAGTATGCCGATGCGGCTGGGTACGTGCTTGGCGGTAATGTCGAGCGCTACCTTGGCCTGGAATAGGTTGGGGCCGATGCCGACCGTCGCCGTGATGCCGGTGCGCGCGAGGACCTCGTCGCGCAGCGTGCAGGCGAACCCTTCCGCATCTGTGTGATAGAGGTCCAGATAGGGCGTCACGTCGATAAAGCACTCATCGATGGAGTAGACGTGCACGTCCTGGGGGCTGACGTATTCCAGATAGATACCGTAGATTTTCGCCGACACCTCCATGTAATGCTGCATGCGCGGTACGGCCGTGATGTAGTCGATGCCATCGGGAATTTCGAACAGACGGCAGCGATTGCGTATCCCGAGGTCCTTCATGGCCTGTGTGATGGCGAGGCAGATGGTCGTGCGCCCGCGCGATTCGTCGGCAACGACCAGGTTGGTGGTGAGCGGATCGAGCCCACGGTCGACGCACTCGACGCTGGCATAAAACGTCTTGAGGTCGATGCAGATATAGGTGTGCTGCTCGTGCGCCATCCGTGTCCTTCCATCAAACACATGTTCTTATCGAATACATGTTCGATAATACCTGCTTGCGCGGACATCGTCAAAACCTGTCCCTCTTTGGCGGGTATGGTCGTGCGGTTGCATCGGGTTTTTTAACGCAGCTCTAAAGAGCGCGAAACAGCTCGGAAAACCTCGCTTCGTAGCATGAGCCTAACGATTGATACCGCCTATACGCACGGAAGGGTTGTGGGGATAATGGTCAACTATGGGTTTGGTATGCCGACGCGCTTGGTTGCGGATGGGGATGTGGCTCGCTGGTGCGGACGATTGGTCGCTCACTACGGTGGCACCAAGGCGCTGGTTGTGCTGGGCGGTGACAAGCATACGCGCGATGAGCTTGTCTCGGCGGCACTTGGCTCGCTTGATCGAGCCCTACTCGAGCGTGTGCTTTTCCGCTGCGGCTCGTTTGAGGGCGACGGGGGAGACGAGCTGATCGACGAAGCCGTGGCCCTGGCGACCGACGAAGGCGTGAACTTTGTCCTGGCGATTGGCGATGCCGATACTGCTGGCTTTGCGCGCGAGCTCGCGCGTCGCATGGCGGCGTTCGATGCCGGTGAGGACGGCTTTGTGCCTTATGGATGCATCGTCTCCGAGGGAAAAGTGCCCGCCGTTGTGGGTGCCGGCGAGGTTCCCGTTTTCGCCATTATCGCGCCCGAACTGCTGGAGGGCATTGGGTCTCCTCTGCGTGAGTTGCTCGGCAGCGTGTGCGCCGCGGCCTAATATTTACCATAAAGGGATAGGTTCTATTTGATTGGTAAAGCGTTTGACCTGCCAAAACAAACCTGTCCCTTTTTGTTCGGTTGCCGTTTGGGGGCCGATTGGCAACGCTCGCTGATTGTAGTCTTGACCTGCGCTAGAATAGTGAATATCTGAATGTCCGGGCGCATGGAGGCGTGCGCCCGTATGCTGAGGAGGACTCTATGGCAACTGTTGCCGCACCTATCGATGCTACGTCGACTGCCGCTTGGAAGGCACTCGAGGCTCATCAGGAGAAGCTTGAGGCCGAGGGCATCGACCTCAAGGCCTGGTTCGCCGCTGACGCCGACCGCGTGAATAAGTTGAGCTTTGACGCCGGCGACCTTCACTTCGATCTGTCGAAGAACTTGGTGACCGATGAGACCGTCAAGCTGCTGTGCGATCTTGCCCGCGAGGTGAAGCTCGAGGAGCGCCGCGACGCCATGTTCTCCGGCGAGCACATCAACACCACCGAGGACCGCGCCGTCCTGCACACCGCGCTGCGCCGCCCGGCAAGCGAGAAGGGCCAGCTCATCGTCGACGGCCAGGACGTCGTCGCCGACGTGCACGAGGTTCTCGACCGCATGTATGCCTTCGCCGAGCGCGTGCGCTCCGGTGAGTGGAAGGGTGTTACCGGCAAAAAGATCGAGCACCTGGTGTCCATCGGCATCGGCGGCTCCGATCTGGGCCCGGTCATGGCCTACGAGGCCCTGCGTCCCTACGCCGACGCCGGTATTGACTGCCGCTACATCTCCAACATCGACCCCAACGATCAGGCAGAGAAGCTCAAGGGCCTCGATCCCGAGACCACGCTCGTGATTATCGTCTCCAAGACTTTCACCACGCTCGAGACCCTCACCAACGCTCGTGAGGTCAAGACCTGGATGCTCGAGCAGCTCAAGGCTCAGGGTGCCATCGACGGCTCCGATGAGCAGAACGCCGAGGCCGTGGCCAAGCACTTTGTCGCCGTTTCCACCGCACTCGAGAAGGTCGAGGCCTTCGGCATCGACCCCGCCAACGCTTTTGGTTTCTGGAACTGGGTCGGCGGCCGCTACTCTGTCGACTCCGCCGTGGGCCTGTCGCTGATCGTCGTGCTCGGCCCCGAGCGCTTCCAGCAGTTCCTTGAGGGCTTCCACGCCATCGACGAGTACTTCTGCAACACCCCGCTCGAGAACAACGCCGTCGCGCTGATGGGCCTGCTCAACGTCTGGTACGTCAACTTCTTCGGTTCCAAGAGCCACGCCGTGCTGCCGTACTGCCAGTATCTGCACCGCTTCCCGGCCTACCTGCAACAGCTCACCATGGAGTCCAACGGCAAGCACGTCCGCTGGGACGGCAGCGCTGTGACCTCCGATACCGGTGAGATCTTCTGGGGCGAGCCCGGTACCAACGGTCAGCACGCCTTCTACCAGCTGCTGCACCAGGGCACCGTGGTGGTCCCGGCCGACTTTATCGCTTTCGCCAACACTGCCAACCCCGCAACCGACAGCGGCCAGGACGTCCACGAGCTGTTCCTGGGCAACTTCCTGGCCCAGACCAAGGCGCTCGCCTTTGGTAAGACGGCCGACGAGGTTCGTGCCGAGGGCACGCCCGAGCAGATCGTCCCGGCCCGCTGCTTTGAGGGCAACCGTCCGACGACCTCGATCTTCGGCGACACGCTGACCCCGTTCGCACTCGGCGAGCTCATCGCCCTGTACGAGCACATCACGTTTGTCGAGGGCACGGTCTGGGGCATCGACTCCTACGACCAGTGGGGCGTCGAGCTGGGCAAGCAGCTTGCCAAGCAGATCACCCCGGCCTTCCACGACGACGCCGCCAAGGCCGAGCAGGACGCTTCGACCCAGGCGCTCATCGAGTTCTATCGCGCTCATCGCAAGTAGTCTTTACGGCTGAGTTGGCTTATGGCTGAAAGGGGCCCGTATCCGTTGGGATACGGGCCCCTTGCTATTTGGATAGGATGGAATGTATCGGGAGGCGCCTCGACGGGCATCGCAATCGTCGAAGGCGCGCCGTTCATGTTTGGGACAATATGACATTTTTCCCGTTGCAAACAGCGTCGCCGTGGGTGTTCTGTATGATGACTCAGGCAAGGTTGTTCAATGACAGGGAGGCATATATGGCAATCAAAGCCATCGCAATGGATATCGACGGTACGCTCACCAACGACCAAAAGGTCATCAGCCCGCGTACGTGCGAGAAGCTGCTCGCTGCGCAGGAGTCGGGCATTAAGCTCATCTTGGCTTCGGGTCGTCCTGCATGGGGGCTGCACGCCTTGGCGCAGGAGCTCGACCTTCAAAACCATGATGGTCTGCTAGTTGCCTTTAATGGCGCGCACGTGGTCGACGCTCAGACCGATGAGGTCCTTTTTGATCAGGCCATGCCGGCTGACGAACTGCACCGTCTGATTGATCATCTGCGCAATTTCGACGTGATTCCTATGATTTCACTCGGTCGCGATTTGCACGTCGAGGACTCGTACCATTGCATGATTACACTGCCGGACGGTTCGCAGAAAAACATCGTCAAATACGAGCGCGATGCGTGCGACCTTAAGATCCGCGAGGTCGAGAGCTTGCATGAGGTCGTGGATACTTATCCCGTGGACAAGCTGCTGACGGCGGGCGATCCGACCTACCTGCAGGCGCATTACGAGGAAATGTATGCGCCCTTTACCCAGACGCTTTCGGGCATGTTTACGGCCGACTGGTACTTTGAGTACACGGCGCCCGGTATCGATAAGGCCCGTGCGCTCGAGGGTGCCCTGCCCAAGCTCGGCATCGATGCCAGTGAGGTCGTATCGTTTGGCGACGGCCAGAACGACAAGTCCATGATTGAGTGGGCCGGCACCGGTGTTGCCATGGGCAACGCCGTCGATGAGGTTAAGGCCGTGGCCCAGATGGTGACCGCCAACAACAACGAAGACGGTATCGCGGTAGCACTTGACCAACTGCTGGGTTAGAATCGCCGATAGTGTATGGTTCGGGCGTCCGCTTGCGGGCGTCCTTTTGTTAGGGAGGGTGCCGTGTCTGCATTTCCGTTCGACGCCGTTATCTTTGACATGGATGGCGTCATCGTCGATACCGAGTATTACTACCTGGGGGAGACCGCCGCGTTTGCCAAGGAGCTTGGGCTGAATCTAACCCAAGAGGAGCTAAACGGGCAGGTTGGCACCTCACATCAGTTCTTCCTGCATATGCTGGTCGATTGGTTTGAGCGCGCCGGTAGGGGGCATTTCACTGGCGAGGAAGCGTTGGCCCGTTGGGACGAGTGGGCGCATAAGCGCCCGCGCGACTATCAGGCTTTGATCAACCCGGGTGCCGTTGATACGATTCGAGAGCTGCCGCGCCGCGGCGTCCGTGTGGCGCTGGCGAGTTCGTCTCCCATGGTCAGCATCGAAGAGGTGCTCCATGCATGCGGACTGTCGGACGCCTTTGAGTACGTGGTGAGCGGCGAGCAGTTTAAGGAGAGTAAGCCCGAGCCCGACATCTACCTGCATGCGCTGGATCTGTTGGGGCTGCCTGCGGACCGTTGCTGCTGCGTTGAGGATTCGGTGCCTGGTATCACTGCCGGCAAACGCGCGGGGTTAACGGTGATTGCCAAGCGCGAGGAGCGGTTTGGCTTTAGCCAGGATGCCGCGGACAAGATCATCGACCAGCTGCCGGAACTGCTTGAGCTTTCTTAGGGGGTCTTTGGGGCCTTTCTGGGAGCGAGTGGGCAAAAAATGCCAAATATGAGTACTGTCACTATTTTGGTAACAGCAAAATCAAGCCTTTGAGACCCTAGTTGAGTGTCTGGGGATGATTAAAGCCTGCTTGATATGGCTTTGCCCATGTTAAAGCGCCTTGTTAATGAACTGATGTACATTAACAAGGCGCTAATTTGTTGCAAAATAATGTGACTAGCTTTGCAACAGTACTCATATTTGGCATTTTTTGCCCACCGGGGTCAGCGGAAGTCAAAAATGGAGTGCGAATTCCCCAAAGCAATCGATTCGACGCTCTCCACAGCGCAGTTTTTAAGTTCGGCGATGCGCCGGGAGACGCTTTTTAGCGATGCGATGAGCTGCCGTGCGCTTGTATCCGCTTGCGGCTCGGCCGGAGCGTCGGTTTCGAACAGCAGGCGGTCGAGTGGAATCTGTCGGGCGTATTCACGACCGCGCTTGGTGGCGAGCATGCGCTCGCTGACGGAAAAATAGCAGCCTGCATCGCGCGCGCGGACGAGTTCGTCCGAGGTGCCGCTAAACCAGTGAAAGATGATGGCGGGGGAGTTGGGGCTTGGGGTGAGTAATCCATATGACTCAAGGGCGTCCAGTACGGTTCCTGCCGAACGAACAGCGTGAATTGATATCACGCGCCCGGCAAGAGGGTGCTGCGCGAGTGCATCGCAGAGCCGGTCAAATGCCTGTACTTGTAGCGGCTCGCTTCCGGCAAAACGAACGGAAAAGTCGAGCCCGACCTCACCGATCAAGCGTTCTTGTGCAGCGACTTCGCAAAGCAGGTCGATTTCGGTAGCGCTGCATCGGCCGTCGGCGAGCCACCAGGGATGGAGGCCGACGCCCGCGATGATGTTCGGGTGGTGACTGGCGCGTGTTTTTGCTGCCGCGAAGTCGCGTGGGTCGACGCCGCAGTCAAATAGACCCAGGCCCAGTGCCGTCGTCTCATCGGCAACGGTATCCGGGCAGGCCATCAAATCAAGATGACAGTGTGCATCAAACAACTGCGGCTCCATCGCAGGACATCCTGCTAGTCCAGGCGCTGGCCATCGGAGCGTACGCGTTCGGTGCCGCGCCCGCTGATCTGGCGGATAACCTCGCCGGCAATCATTTGACCCATGATGGGCGGCATAAAACTGGCAGTTCCCAGCTCGGTGCGCTCGTGGATGTTGGAAGGGTCGCGGGGCTGTGTCTTAACCGATTCCTCGCAGCTAAACAGTACATGTAGGCTCTTGATTCCGCGCTTCTTACATTCTTTGCGCATAATGCGGCTCATGGGGTCACGCACCGTATCGAAGATGTCGGCAAAGCGCAGGCACTCGGGATGGAGCTTGTTGGCCCCGCCCATGGAACTAACCAAACGAATGCCGTGGTCCTGAGCATATTTGGCAATGGTGAGCTTGGCCGAGATGGTGTCGATGGCGTCGACGACGTAGTCGAGCTTGCCGCCCGTCTGTTCCAAAAGGCTCGCGAAGAAATCATCGATGTTGTCGCTCAGCAGGTATTCGGTGCGCTTGATAACGCTGGCGGCGGGATTGATATCGTGGATCATGGCTTCCATAACATCGACTTTGCGCTTGCCGACGGTGCTGTGAAAGGCGATGGCCTGGCGATTGATATTGCTGGGCGCGACGATATCCTTGTCCAGAATCACAAAATGACCGATGCCGCCGCGGACAAGTGCCTCGCAGCAGTTAGAGCCCACGCCTCCGCAGCCGAGCACCAGCACCGTGGCGTTGGCGAGTCTATCGAGTGCCTCACGGCCCATGATGATCTCGAGTTTGGTGTCGCGTGTCTCGATGGGAGCCGCAGCGGTTTCGGTCATAGATATCCTCCGATGGGGAAGCGATTCATGTTTTAACTATCGCCATTATAGGTATTATCGCGATTCCATTTGAGTCCTAGGGGCTTGTTGAAATGAGGCAAGGATTCGCATAAGATGAAGCAGATGGCACCCGTTGCAGCGGGTTGGCCAACTCCCAAACACGTTTGTAGCGTGAGAAGTGGCCGTCTTCGCATTACGCGGGGGCGGCTATTTCATTCGACCTCCTATGTGGATGCCGAGTTCCACAGCCGCGATTACAAGCAATAACAACGTCAGGACATTATCAATACTCATAGTCCATCTCCTTCTTGGGAAGAGGGAGCTGGCCCATCTGCTTCTGGACCCATTGTATCTAAAAACGAACGAATGTTCTATACATAACATTGCTATTAGATAATTAGACAAACATCAAAATAATGAGTATAGTGTGCACGTCGCGAGAGATAGCGAGAGGAGGTTCTATGCCGGGAGAGGGTTTTAAGGCGCTGGCCGATCCTACGCGGCGGCGCATTTTGGAACTGCTGCGCGAGGGCAATTGCACGGCCGGGGAGCTTGCCGAGCATTTTGACATTAGCAAGCCGTCGCTCAGCCATCATTTGGCGACGCTCAAAAACGCCGGGTTGGTGACCGACGAGCGCCATGGCCAAAACATCGTTTACAGCTTAAACACCACCGTCATGCAGGACTTGATTGGCTGGTTTATGGGCTTTACAGACACTGAAGGTGATGAGGATGAATAACGAAAACAAGGGCATTCACGCCACGGGGGTATCGCCGCGTGTATGGGCCATGCTTGTTGTGGTCTGCGCTATTAATGTCGCGGCGCACCTTATGGTGATGCCGAGCTTGCCTGCACAGATTCCCACGCACTGGGGAGCGAACGGCGCCGTCGACGGTTGGGGCCCTAGCTGGATGGCCTCCGCGCTCGGCGTGCTGCCTCTGGCACTTCTTGCAATGTTCTACGTGGTGCCACGCATTGACCCCAAAGGTGAGGCATATCGAACCTCGGGCAAGTTCTATCAGGGCTTCGTAATCGCCTTCACCTTGTTCATGTGTGCCATAAGCTGGTTGGGTGAGCTTACGGTCTGGGGCGTGGTGCCGGCGGTCGGTTCGGTCAACGTGCTGATTTCCGGTGCTATCGGTTTGCTGTTCATCGGCGTAGGCAACTACTTGCCGCGTGTGAAGCAGAACTATACGCTCGGTATCAAGACGCCTTGGGCGCTTGCCGATCCCGAGAACTGGCGCCGTACGCAGCGTTTTGGCGGCGCCTGCTTTATGGTGCTGGGCGTTAGCCTGATCGTGATGGGCGTGGCGGGCAGCGTGCTGTCGAGCGAAGTCGTCGCCGCGGTGATTGCGGTTCTGGCGTTTGGTTCAGCCGGAGCTGCCTACGTCTATTCGTATCTGCTGTGGCGCAAATCGCAGCGAGCCGCTCGTTAAGGTTGCGGAAAACTAGCGTACGCAGTTCATAGTATGTTCCGGGGGGCTTTTCCCAGGTAGTATTAGGGGGTGTGGGCAACCATGCCCCTTTTTCGTTAAGTTTCAGAGCTGGTTTCCTCATTTCGTTTCCACTAAAGCGAATCAAGAATAGGGAAACAGCAGGTAGAAAGGATAAAACAGGCAAATGGCGGAGTTTATCTACCAGATGTATCAGGCTCGCAAGGCCCATGGCGACAAGGTGATTCTTGACGACGTGACCCTGAGCTTCTATCCCGGTGCCAAGATCGGCGTCGTGGGTCCCAACGGCATGGGTAAGTCGACCCTGCTCAAGATCATGGCCGGTATCGAGGAGGTCTCCAACGGCGATGCCAGGCTTACCCCTGGCTACACCGTGGGCATCCTGCAGCAGGAGCCGCCGCTCGACGATGACAAGACCGTCATCGAGAACGTGCGCATGGCGTTTGGCGATATGATTGCCAAGGTCGATCGCTTCAATAAGATCGGCGAGGAGATGTGCGACCCGGATTGCGACATGGACGCCCTCATGGCCGAGATGGGCAAGCTCCAGGACGAGATTGATACCGCCGACGGCTGGGATATCGATTCCAAGCTCGGCCAGGCCATGGACGCCTTGCAGCTGCCCGATTCCGACATGCCGGTTAACGTGCTCTCCGGCGGCGAGCGTCGTCGCGTGGCGCTGTGCAAACTGCTGCTCGAGGCTCCCGACCTGCTGCTGCTCGACGAGCCCACCAACCACTTGGACGCCGAGTCGATCCTGTGGCTCGAGCACTTCCTGCACAACTACCAGGGCGCGGTGCTTGCCGTCACGCACGATCGCTACTTCCTGGATAACGTTGCCGAGTGGATCTGCGAGGTCGACCGCGGCCACCTTTATCCCTACAAGGGCAACTACTCCACGTATCTGGAGACCAAGGCCGCGCGTATTGAGGCGCAGGGCAACCGCGATGCCAAGCTCGCCAAGCGCATGGAGGCCGAGCTCGAGTGGGTACGCAGCTCGCCCAAGGCTCGCCAGGCCAAGAACAAGGCCCGTCTGGCTCGCTACGAGGAGATGGAGGCCGAGGCCCGCGCAAGCCAGAAGCTCGACTGGACCGACATCCGCATCCCTGTGGGCCCGCGTCTGGGCAACAAGGTGCTCGAGGCCCATCACCTGCACAAGGAGTTCGATGGCCGCGTGCTCATCGACGACCTTTCATTCACCCTGCCGCGTAACGGCATCGTGGGCGTCATCGGCCCCAACGGTGTCGGCAAGACCACGCTCTTCAAGACCATCGTGGGTTTGGAGCCGCTGACTTCGGGCGAGCTCGAAGTGGGCGAGACCGTCAAGATTTCTTACGTCGACCAGAACCGTTCCGGCATCGACCCCGATAAGAACCTGTGGGAGGTCGTCTCGGACGGCCTGGACCACATGATGGTCGGCGAGACCGAGGTTCCGAGCCGCGCTTATGTGGCGAGCTTTGGCTTTAAGGGCCAGGACCAGCAGAAGCGCGCTGGCGTACTCTCCGGTGGCGAGCGCAACCGTCTGAACTTGGCGCTTACGCTCAAGCAGGGCGGCAACCTGCTGCTCCTCGACGAGCCCACGAACGACCTCGACGTCGAGACGCTGTCCTCGCTCGAAGCGGCGCTGCTTGAGTTCCCGGGCTGCTCGGTGGTCATTAGCCACGACCGTATGTTCCTGGATCGCGTCGCCACGCATATTCTGGCGTGGGAGGGCACCGACGAGAATCCGGGCAACTGGTATTGGTTCGAGGGCAACTTTGAGGCCTATCAGGCCAACCGTATCGAGCGCCTGGGCGAGGACGCAGCCCAGCCGCATCGTATTCACAGGAAACTTACCAGGGACTAGTTTGATGTGGCAAAGGGACAGCCCCTTTGTCACACGAACTTATGCTCAACCTGGGAAAATAAAAAAACGCGGCGAACGTTTTTGTGACGTTCGCCGCGTTTTGCTATTCGTTGGATTCTTCAACCTTGTCGACGGTCCAGGTGGCTCCGAGGCCTCCGGTGGTGTTGCGGCGGATGCGCACGGTGACTTCGTGGCGCTCGCCGGCCTGCGTGTAGCGCAGGGGGAAGATTGCGCGGTTTCGCGCGGCCTCGATGGTGCCGCGTTCGCGGGCGATCCAGTAGTACTCGCCGACGATGCCGAGCGTGTCGGCGCCGTAGGGGAGATAGGTCGACAGCTGGTGTAGCAACGGGCCGGGGCAGAAGACCTCGGTTGCGAAATCGACGGGGAAGTCCTCGGGGATGGTCGGTGCTGTGGGTGCGGGGGCCGGTGCTGCTGCGGGTACCGAAGCCGGTACCGGTGCGGGAATTTGGTCATAGACAGGTTCGGATGCGGACTCGATGACGGGTGCAGACTCAGGCACCGGTTCCGGCTTAACTGCGGAATCTGTCGGTTCCACGGAGACGGATGTGTCTTCAGTCTCGGTTTTGGCATCGGCTTGCGGGGCGTCCTCTGCCTCGACAGGCAGCTTGGCTTCGACCGGCGTGGATGCCATGGTGGTGATGCCGGCGTTGGCGTTCTCGGGGTCATAGACGACCGTGATCGAGATGGCGGGCTGCGGCGTCTCGGGCTCCGGCGCCGACTCGGTAGCGCCTTGATCGGCGGGCTCGTCGGACTGATCGTCCTCGGCCTCGTTGCCAAAGACATCGCTGTTTTGGAACGCAGACGTCTCGGGTTGGTTAGCGGCTTCTTCGGTTGTCGACTTGGGGGCCTCGTTGAGCTCCACAGCGGCTTCCTGCTCTGACATGACTTCGGGATCGGTCATGGCGGCGATTTCGGTTTCGGCTTCTGCTGCTACCTCAATAGCGACTTCGATCTCTGTCTCGGGCTCGGGCTCCGGAGCGACTTCGGCCACGGGCTCGGGACGCTTAACGTGCTTGGGGCGTACAGCCTTGAGGTCTTTCTCGCCGCGCTTTTTCTTTTTGTAGGACTGCTTGGCACCCTTGGCAGCCTTGGGCTTGTCCTCGCCTTTGGCAAGGGCGGTATCCCAGGCCTCGTTGGCGATGACGGTGGCATACAGGCGACCGCCCTTAAAGACGGTCAGCTTAATGCAGTCGTCAAGCGCCTCGAGCAGCTCGCGCGTGGATTCGAAGCCCAGGTCATAAGCGGTCATGTCGCCAGCGGCGAGAGCCTCTTCGACCTGCGTCATAAACGTTTGCTTGCCGCATCCAATCGCATCGCGCAGCAGGCGATACAGATAGATGCGGTTGCCCAGCGAAAGCGTGGGCCTAACTATTGTCTTGCTCATGGCAAATCTCCTCTTTACACATGTAAAGCATCTTACCATCGCATGGCGCTCGCCATGGCGGCGCCCAAGGCAAACGGGCGCGAACCGCTGTCGATTCGCGCCCGTTGTACAGGTTGCCTATCTGGGGATGCAGCGCCTAGTTGCCCGATGTCGTGCCTTGGCTTGAACTGTCAGATGTCGTGCCCGCTGTGGTGCCGCTCGAATTGCTGTTGTTGCTGTCTGCTGTGCCCGTTCCCGACGTGGTGTCGCTTGTCTGGCCGCCCGTGTTCGTCTGCGAACCGTCAGTCGTTTGGCTTGAGTCGGTCGTGCCGGACGGCGTGCCACTGTTGGACGTAGAGGAATCGGCACTCTGCGACTGATCAGGGGTGTCCGAAGACGAGTTGGTGGATGCGGAGTTGCCCTGCGGGTCGTCCTGCTGGCTTTGCGATTGACCAGTGCTATCCGCATCGCTCTCGGTCGTGCGCGACGAAAGGATTGGCTCGGGACGCTCACCCAGACCCTCGCCGGCAGTGGTGATAAGGATAGCGCCGGTGCAGGCGATGACCGCGACGATGGCGATGGCGATCGAGAAGATGATGACCTTCTTTTGCGTCTGGCTGCGCTCTGCCGCCGCCTTGGCGCGCAGGCTGTTGGGGGCGACGCGCGCCGTGGTCGCGCGCCCCGCAATCTGGCGCATCTCCTGCGTAGTCGCGGCTCCGCCCAGGTGCTCCTCGGCATCAAACTCAACGGGCTCATAGGCGCCGGCGGGGTAGTCGACGGTGGCGTGCGTACCTTTGAGGGCTTCGGCGCTGGCAGAGATAAAGTGGCGGTAGACCTGCGAGGACACAACAGTGATGACTGAGCTCACAGCGGCACCAATCACCGAGCCGGCAATGCCGATCTTTGAAGCAAGCGCGACGCTCGTGGCGGCAGCTGCGGCGCCGGCGATGATTTGGGGAATGGAAATGTCGTCGAACAGGCCCTTTTTGGGCGCGATGGCCATGGTTTGTCCGATGGAATGGTTCTCGTGCACGCCGTTGTTGAGCGCTGCCGGTGTCATGACGCGCGTGCGCGGCGCGTCGGTGTACTTGGTTGTCATACGGGGTCCTCCCGGTTCGTTTAGTGCTGCGACAGGTTGTTCAGCCCTCAGGGTACCCAGTTGGTGTGAACCGGAGATGGATTCGCCCGCAACACCATCAACTCACCAAGGCGCGAAACTTCTCCTCAGGCTGATCGAATGAAGACGGGGCGAATCGTTCGGATGTCGAAAGGAAGGTTGACCGGATTTGAAATCCCGTGGAATAATCGGGCTCGCGGCGCTGTTGCTTGCGCCGGGTAGGGAGCGTCATGAAAATCCTTAAGCGGATCAACAACAATACGGTTATCTGCGTAAACGCCAAGGGCCGTGAACTCGTGGCAATTGGCCGCGGTATCGGGTTTCCCAATGGCCCCGATGAGGTCACACTCGATAAGATCGAGCGAACCTTCTACGGTGTCGACTCGCGCTACCTAGCGCTGCTCGACGAGATCGATCCTCAGGTGATGGAGTTCTCCGCCCAGATTGCCGATATCGCTCGCTCCAACATCTCGCGCGAGCTCTCGGCAAACCTTCCCTTTACCATGGCTGACCATATCGCCTTTGCCATCAAACGCTGCCGCGAGCATATGTTTGTGCAGATGCCGCTCTCCTATGATGTGCAGCAGATGTACCCCATTGAGTACAAGATCGCCAAGTTCGCGATCGAGGGCATCAATCGCGGCTTCAACGTCAAGATGCCGCGGGGGGAGGCGAGCGGTATCGCGCTCTGTATCGTCAACAGCGTGGTCGCCTCGTCTTCAAAGGCCAAATCCAATACGGTGCGTAAGGACGAGGTGATGCTCGAGAGCTTCACCAAGATTATCGAATCCGAGCTGGGGGTTTGCGTGGACCGCGACGGCTTTGACTTTTGCCGTTATGCCACGCACGTGCGCTACCTGTTAGAACGCGTGCAGACAGGAGAGCCCCTCAACACGGAGAACGGCGCGCTTTACGGACCGCTCTGCGAGCAGCATCCCGACGTGGCCGTGTGCGTCGACCGCATGGCCGTGCTTATCGAAGAGCGCTTTGACGCCGGGCTCGCCGATGAAGAGAAGGTCTACCTGATGCTCCACGTCAATCGCGTCTGCGCGGGATCTAGGTCCTAATCGACCGCTCGCCGCTGAAATTTGACCGTTGGCCGGTTTCGACTTTCGTAAAAGCAACTGTTGGATGTAGTTTCATAGTCACATAAGGTGTTATTCGAGAAGAGCCTCGAAGCATGACGTAGACAGTTCCCTGTCCGCTTTGTGCTTTGGGGCTCTTCTGTTTTTGTCTTCTTCTTGCTTTTCTCGATTTGCCTCGTGTCAGGCCTGCCGTAATCGGTTCTTCGCGTGTGCGCAAACGGGAAGACAGAAAAGCAAGGGAGTTCAGCTATGACTGACAATAAGAAAATCGCAGCGGACGTGCTCGAGGCCGTCGGTGGCAAGGAGAACGTGACGTTTGTTGCGCACTGTATGACGCGCCTGCGTTTTAACCTCAAAGATATCGATGCCCCCGATATCAAAGAAGTGAAGAAGATTGGCGGTGTGTTGGGTGCTCAAATCTCCGGAGGGCAGTTCCAGGTAATCGTGGGCCAAAACGTGCCCAAGGTTTATGACGAGCTCTGCAAGATCGGCGGCTTTGCCAAGCAGGACGCCATCGACGAGAACCTTGATGCTCCTAAGCAGAAGCTCACACCTAAGGTTATTGGCAATAACATCCTCAACTACCTGTCAAGCTCCATGGTGCCTATGATCCCCGTCCTAATGTGTGCTGGCCTGTTCAAGACCGTAGCGGTGGTGCTGGGACCTACGATGGCGGGCGTGCTGTCCGACACAAGCGACCTTTATGTTCTGATGAACATGGTTTATGACGCAGCGTTCTATTTTATCCCCATCTACCTTGGCTATAATGCGGCTAAGAACATTGGCGTAACGCCTGTCCTCGGTGCCTTTATGGGCGGCATTCTTATCGACCCGACCATGATTCAGCTTGCGACCGATGGAGCTCAGTTCTCCGTTTATGGCATTCCCTGCGTCGCCGCAAACTACACAAAGACGGTCCTTCCCATTCTTCTGTCCGTGTGGGCGATGAGTTATATCGAGCGCTTCTTCCGCAAATATGTGCCAGATACCCTTTCAACGGTTTTCGCGCCTTTCCTTACCATGGTCGTCGCTGTTCCTGTGTCTCTCTGCGCTCTCGCCCCTGTTGGTTCATGGGCCGGTAATGCCCTCGCCGCCGGTTTTGAGTTCCTTGGTACTTCCGGTGGTATCGCCGCCATCCTCGGAGGAGGTATTCTGGCGGGTCTTTGGTGCCCAATGATTATTACCGGCATGCATGTGGCGGTTGCGATGATTACCATCGCTAACTATATGACTGTGGGAACCGACAGCTTTGTTTTGGTTGCGACGGGCGTTAGCCTTTGGGCGACCTTCGGCTGCGAGGTGGCGACCTGGCTCAAGCTGCGCGATAAAGACGAGAAGAGCATGGCATTCGGCTATTTGGTCGCAAACATTGTCGGAGGCGTCGGCGAGCCTTTCATCTACGGCATGATGCTGCGCTATCGCCGCGTGTTTGTCTGGAAGATTATCGGATCCTTTGTTGCCGGTGCGCTTGCAATCGCTCTCGGAGCCACGGTTTATACTGCCGGCGCGGCATCTAACTTCTTGGAGTTCCTCGCGTTTGCGGGCGGCGGGACCCAGAATCTCATCAACTTTGGAATCGCTGCTGGTGCAGGCTTCCTTGTGAGCGCCTTGGGCACGTATTTCCTGGGCTTTACGGCGGATGAGCTCGAGAATGGCCCCGTTTCCGAGCGTTAAGTTTTCTACGGCCTGCGTGTGGCAGGACGCATTGGAAGGGCGTCCATGACGCCCTTCTCTTTTTGTATTTCTATTTCCGATGTTTGGGCGGCGTGTGCCGCGAAGAGTTGGAGTTGGAATGAACATAGAGTTTGGAATCTCGAAGATTGACGTAACACCCCAGTCTCCTTGCCGCATGGGCGGCTACAACAGAAAAGGTGCCTGGACGGATGTTCTTGATCCTATTGAGGTCAACGCTAGCGCTGTCTGTGTTGATCTTGTCCCGTTTATTCTTATCGAGCTCGATTCAATAATGGTGTCGAAAGATTTTTCCCTTTCGGTCAAGAACGCCGTATCGTCAAAAACGGGCATCGATTCGAGCAATATCGTCGTCGCATGCATTCATACCCATTCTGCACCATGCTATTTTAAGCTTGCCTACGAGGATACGTTACCTGAAACCGAATTGACGAGTGATTTGATTGGCTTGGCTACCGAGGCGGCGGTATCTGCATGGGCGTCCAGGTCGAAGGCGACCGTATCGATGGAGATGTTAGGCATCGAGGGACTGTACGGGAATCGAAATGTTCAGGGCGGTCCGGCCGATAAACAGGTAAGTATTTTCTCGTTTGAGGACGCTCAAGGCGGTCGCCCAATTGGAAAAATGCTGTTCATATCCGCTCATCCTACCATCCTTAATGGGAAAAGCGCCGTCCTCTCTGCTGATTTGATTGGGCATGTCAGGCAGCGTTTGGAGAGGAAATATGGCTGTCCTGTACTTTGCGTCAACGGAACGTGCGGGGATGTGTCGACGCGTTTCTATCGGCAAGGGGAGGGAGTTGCCGAACTCGAGCGCACGGCTAACGAACTTTGCGCTCAAATTGAATCCAAGCGTGAGCGCGCGGCACTCAGAGTTGATACTCCGCGTTGGGGCTCTATCAGCATGAAGAGTGTCTACGATGCAAAAACAGATCCGGACTGGATCGAGATGACCAATCGGATAGAGGCTATGGATGCGAGCCCGATGCGAGACTTTCTCCTTAAGCGGCAACAACTTAAGCTCTCGATGGGGAAAATCGAGCTTGAGCTTCCGAGCCAGTTTGCGGTAATTGGTAACTGCATTTTTATCACGATGCCATGCGATACGTGTAGCACATTAGGCTTGGATTTTAAGAGGGCGTTTAGCCAATACAACGTCTTTGTTATCGGCTATGCGAACACGTACTGCAACTACCTTGTGCCTCAGGAAGACTACGGCAAGTATTTTGAAACCTACAACTCGCGAACGCCGCGCGGGGTTGCCGATGCGTTCGTTGCGCGAATCATTCAGGCGGTCGGTGCCGCGCTATAGCGGGCGCTATAGACCATCGTGGTAGATGAACCGGTCAGGATTATACGGAGCATGTATTGTGTCAATCATTGAACCTCTCATCCAACAAGTCCTTATCATGTTTTTGCTCATGGGAATGGGCTACGCTCTAAACCGCTTGGGCATATTGAGCGAGCAGGCTGCAATAGAATTCGGAAAGTTGCTCATCAACCTTGTGATTCCCGCAATCATTCTCAAATCATTTTGGATCGAGTATTCGTTTCAGAGGATGTATGAGTTGGGAATGACCTTAATGCTGTCGGCGGCGATGTTGTTGCTCGCTTGCGTTGTTGCCCGCCTGTTGTTCAGGGGCCGTCCCATCGACATTTTTGCTGCGGCATTCTCGAATGCTGGATTTGTGGGAATACCCCTTGTTGAAGCGGCGCTTGGAAAAGATGCCGTGTTTTTCATCACGTGCATGATCGCTCTTCTCAATGCTATGCAATGGACATACGGGCAGTATCTGCTGTCGGGGTCTAAAAAATGTATGAGTCCTAAAGCGATCCTGGCAAGTCCAATGGTCATGGCTTTATTGGGCGGTTTCTTGATTTTTATCCTTCGTGTCCCAACGGTCCCTCTGGCACAGTCAGTGCTTTCGTATATCTCGGGGCTCAACACTCCGCTAGCAATGATGACTCTCGGTATCTATCTTGCTCAGTCTGATTTGATGGCGCTCCTGAGGGCGAAAAGCTTGTTTGCCGTCTCATCGGTCAGGCTGCTTGTCATTCCGATTCTTTCGCTCCTGTTCCTATGTCTCTTTCCATGTGATAGGTCAATTAAGATGGCGCTGCTGATTGCGGCTGCGACCCCCACCGGCGCGAATGTAGCTATCTTTGCCCAGCAGCATAATAAGGACTATCGATATGCATGTGGAACAGTCTGTGTTACCACCCTTCTGTCTATGTTCACTATGCCAGCGATAGTGTCCTTGTCTCAGCTAGTGTTCTAGGCGCTATGCCACGCACCTGCGGATGAACGCTTCGTGGCGGTCGATTATGGCCGGGGCCCAACAATCCGGACCGCCGTTGATCGTGCTGGCAACAGATGCCATCAACTCATCAAGGGGGCTTGCTATCATTGGTGCACTAGCTTGATGCTAAACTGAATTAATGATTGCGAGGTGGTTTACGTGATGTACCCGTATATGACATTCGAAGATGGTACCGAGGTCATTCATTCTGACCTGATCACAGATGGCGATATCGAAAAGGTCATCGTGCATTTTGAACGACCGACGGCAGAGGGTTTCGACTCCGCTCGTTGCGAGCTGCCTTCTTACAATTGGACCATGTGGGAGGGGCGTTTTACCGACGAGGAGAAGCGAGGTTTTGAGACTTTTCTGAGCAATAACGCCCATCTGCTGTATCGCTACGCCGCAAACGGAGGAGCTAAAGTTGCCTAGCCTTTTTCTTATTGGCGGCTATCGGGTCTTCTTTTGGTCCAATGAAGCGGGCGAGCCAATCCATGTCCATGTTTGCAAGGGGGCGCCTTCAGATAACTCGGCCAAAATCTGGCTGACTCGAAGAGGTGGCTGCATTGTCGCTAATAACAAAGCGAAGATCCCCCGGAGCACGCTTGATGACCTCTGTGAAATCATCGCCGCTCAGCATGAATTGATTTGCTCTAAATGGAAGGCATTTTTCCTTGTGGACGAGATCTCGTTCTACTGCTAAACGTCATCCCGGCTTCTCTTTTCCAATTTTAATCATGAGCTTGTCCCATCTGTGCTGATTGAACTTGACAGTACAATGGAGGCGGACTATATCGCCGCCGCTCGTTGCGGCTAACGGATGTGCTGGAGCTCGCATGAACGATTTTCTAAACGGTCAAGTTGAGAACGACGGTTTTTTGCGTGTGGCGGCGGCGTCGCCGCAGATTCGCGTGGCCGATGTCGAGGGTAATGCCGAGGTTGCGCTGGCAGCTGTTCGCAGAGCTGCCGAGCGCGGCATTCGCGCGTTGGTGTTGCCCGAGCTTAATCTGTGCGGCTATACCGCGGCCGATCTGTTCCATAACCGCACACTGCTGCATGCCTGCGAGGCGGCACTTGTGCACATCCTTGATGAAACCCGTGAGTTGCCGGTCGTCTTTACCATCGGTCTTCCCGTTGCGGTTGCCGAGAATATCTACAACTGCGCCGCCGTGTGCTGCGCGGGCGAGCTTTTGGGCCTCACGGCCAAGAAGTATTTGCCCAACTATGGCGAGTTCTATGAGCGCCGTTGGTTTGCTCCGGCACCTACCGATCCCGTTTGGCTTGAATTTGCCGGTCAGGGTCCGGTCCCGCTGGGCTCGGGGCTTGTCTACCGTTGCTGTGATGAGGGCGCCGAGGACCTGGTGCTGGGCGTTGAGGTCTGCGAGGACCTGTGGGTGCCGGCGCCTCCTTCGACCGAGATGGCGCTTGCCGGTGCGACGGTGATTCTCAACCCGTCGGCTTCGGACGAGATTATCGGTAAGGCAGACTATCGCCGCAGCCTCATCTCCAATCAGAGCGCGCGCCTGTACTGTGCCTATGCGTATGCAGACGCGAGCGAGGGCGAGTCCACGACCGATATGGTCTTTGCGGGCGAGAACCTCGTCTACGAAAACGGCTCCAAGCTCGCCGCGACCAAACTGCTTACTTGCGATATGGCCATCGCCGACGTTGACCTTGACCGCCTGGTTGCCGAGCGCCGTCGTTCGACGACGTGGACGCGCGCGGACGATGCGCCGGAGGCCACGGCCGTTGAGTTTTCGTTTGAGGGCGTGTTGGCCGAAGAGCCTGTCCTGCGCGATGCCTGCGATATCGACCGCGTTTTCCCGCGCGCGCCCTTTGTACCGGCCGACCATGGTGACCTGGCCGAGCGCTGCGAGACCATCCTCGACCTGCAGACCGCCGGCCTCAAGACCCGCCTGGCCCATACGGGCACCAAGGCTGCAGTCATCGGTCTTTCGGGCGGCCTTGATTCTACACTGGCACTGCTCGTGACGGTGCGTGCCTTCGATGCACTGGGGCTGCCGCGCACGGGTATCACGGCGGTCTCCATGCCCGGCTTTGGCACGACGCATCGCACTAAGTCCAACGCCGAGTCGCTCGCGCGCGACCTGGGCGTGAGCTTCCGCGAGGTTTCGATCCACGCGGCTGTGGAGCAGCACTTCAAGGACATTGAGCACGATCCGACCGTGCAGGACGTGACCTACGAGAACAGCCAGGCCCGCGAGCGTACGCAGATTCTGATGGATCTGGCCAACCAGGCCGGCGGTTTTGTCATCGGCACGGGCGATTTGTCGGAGCTGGCGCTCGGCTGGGCTACCTATAACGGCGACCACATGAGCATGTACGCCGTCAATGCGAGCGTGCCCAAGACGCTTGTGCGTCATCTGGTGCGCTATGCGGCTGATGTCTTTGGCGGGCGTATTGCCGAGGTCTTGCTCGATATCCTCGACACGCCGGTGTCCCCCGAGCTTCTGCCGCCCACGGGCGACGGCGAGATTGCGCAGAAGACTGAGGATTTGGTGGGCCCGTACGAGTTGCACGACTACTTCCTCTACTACTTGCTGCGTTTTGGCTTTGAGCCGGGCAAGATCTACCGCATGGCGCTCAAGAGTTTCGAGGGTGTCTACGACGCCAAGACCGTCCACGCGTGGCTGCGTACGTTCTATCGTCGCTTCTTTGCCCAGCAGTTTAAGCGCAGCTGCCTGCCCGATGGCCCCAAGGTTGGTTCGGTGACGCTCAGCCCGCGCGGCGATTGGCGTATGCCGAGTGACGCCAGCTCGCGTCTGTGGCTTGCGCAGATCGACGCGCTCAATCCAGTTGACTAAGGTTGGCTAAATTGAACCAATACGGGGGTTGCAAGCGTTACACTTTTGCAATCTGATGGCCCGTATCGCGCGGCGCTCTTGTCGGAGCGCCGCTTTTTTATATCGGAAGGTGGCACCATGCAGGCATCGCAGCGTCTCGACCGCTTTGGCGCGGAGGTCTTCGCCTCGCTCAACAACAAGCTGCTCGCGCTGAAGGCTCAGGGCAAGACCATTTACAACATGAGCGTGGGCACGCCCGACTTTAAGCCGTACGGCCACGTGGTCGAGGCGCTCACACAAGCAGCCCAGGATCCCGAGATGTGGAAGTACGCCTTGCGCGACCTGCCCGAACTCAAGCAGGCCGTATGCGATTACTATGAGCGTCGCTTTGGCGTTTCGGGCATTACACCGTCCATGGTGCAGTCGTGCAACGGCACGCAGGAGGGCGTTGGCCATTTGGGCCTGGCTCTGCTCGATCCGGGTGACACCATTCTGGTTCCCGATCCGTGCTACCCGGTCTTTGAGGCGGGTGCGAAGATTGCCGATGCCAAGCTCGAGTACTATCCGTTGGTCGCCGAGCATAATTACCTGCCCTATGTGGCGGGTATCGATCCCGAGGTGGCCGATCGTGCCAAGTATATGATCGTGTCGCTGCCCGCGAACCCGGTTGGCTCGGTGGGCACGCTCGAGGTCTACGAGGAGATTATCGCCTTTGCCCGCGAGCACGATCTGTTGATTGTTCATGACAACGCATACTCCGACATCGTGTTCGACGGTGAGCCGGGTGGCAGCTTCTTGCAGTATCCCGGCGCGCTCGAGGTGGGCGTGGAGTTCTTCTCGCTCTCCAAGTCGTTTAACGTCACCGGTGCGCGCATCGGCTTTTTGGTCGGCCGTGAGGACGTGGTCTCTGCCTTTGCCAAGCTGCGCAGCCAGATCGACTTTGGCATGTTCTTCCCGATCCAGAAGGCTGCTATCGCCTGTCTGAACGGTCCGCGCGATGAGGTCGAGGCTCAGCGTCTGAAGTACCAGGAGCGCCGTGATGCCCTGTGCGACGGTCTTGAGGGTCTGGGCTGGGAGCGTCCCAACGCGCATGGCTCTATGTTCGTGTGGGCCAAGCTTCCCGGTGGTCGCACCGATTCCATGGCGTTTTGCGAGGAGCTTATGGAGAAGGCCGGCGTTGTGGTGACGCCGGGCGCGAGCTTTGGTCCTTCGGGCGAGGGACACGTGCGCATGGCGCTGGTCCTGCCGCCCGATCAGATTGCTTTGGCTGTCGAGGCCATTCGCGAGGCGGGCCTGTATTAGAAAGCTATTTCGCCTCGTCAATAGCTCGAAACCGATTTCGTGCAGTTATTTTACGAATCCTGCAAACAATTTCGGTAAACGGTCGATTTTTGGCTGCGAATAGGAGCATAATCAAAGTCCCGATTGGATGTATTGGGATTACGACAAGCCGCTCGGGTCGTTCCCGGGCGGCTTGCTTGTGGAGAGAGATGGGAGTTTCTAATGGTTAACGAGAAGAAGGTCGCTATTGTCGGCTGCGGTTTCGTCGGTTCGTCTTCGGCGTTCGCGCTGATGCAGAGCGGTCTGTTCTCCGAGATGGTCCTCATCGACGTGGACAAGAACCGCGCCGAGGGTGAGGCTCTGGATATCGCGCACGGCATGACGTTTGCCGAGCCGATGAAGATCTACGCCGGCGATTATTCCGATGTCGCCGACGCCGCCATGATCGTCGTCACCGCTGGCGCTGCCCAGAAGCCCGGTGAGACCCGCTTGGACCTGGTCAACAAGAACGTCAACATCTTTAAGTCCATTATCCCCGAGATTAAGAAGTCTGGCTTCGACGGCATTCTGCTCATCGTCTCCAACCCGGTCGATGTTCTGACCTATGCCGCCATCAAGATGTCCGGCCTGCCCGAGGGCCATGTCATCGGCTCCGGTACCGTGCTCGACACCGGTCGTCTGCAGCAGATGCTTGGTGCCCACGTTGAGGTCGACCCGCGCGATGTCCAGGCCTATGTCATGGGCGAGCACGGCGACTCCGAGTTCGTCGCTTGGTCCAGCGCCCAGGTTGCCGGCGTTCCGCTGAACACCTTCTGCGAGCTTCACGGTCATCTGGAGCATGAGGCTGCCGAGAAGCGCATCGCCGAGGACGTCAAGAACTCCGCCTACACCATCATCGAGAAGAAGCACGCTACCTACTATGGCGTCGCCATGGCCGTCAAGCGCATTTGCACTGCCGTCATGCGTGACGAGCAGACCGTTCTGCCCGTCTCCTCGCTCATGGTGGGCGAGTATGGCCTGTCCGATCTTGCCATCTCCATGCCGACCGTCGTTGGCCGCGACGGCGTTGTCTGCCGCGTCCCCGTGCCGCTGAACGATGACGAGCAGCATGAGCTTACCGCCTCCGCCAAGGCCCTCAAGGACATCATCGACAGCGTCGACTTCTCCTGCTAAATCAAGCTCTTTTGGGCAACAGGCTACAATGAAAGGCGTCCGGTCCACACGGTCCGGGCGCCTTTTTGGTGCAAAGTAACCTGACCCCAATGCGCCATAGTTGATGGGAGCGCCATGTCGGATTCGCCTAATTTTTTGACCTATGCCCAGACGGCGTTTGACCCGTTTGAGGAACGGCCGTTCTGCGCGGTGGATAGCCTGGTCTTTGCGTGGTTGTCCTATTTGCGTTTGCCGGGTGATATGGCGGAGCTGACGAACTGGCAGGGCCTAGACGTACGCGAGCTGCTGCGTGCCGAGTGCTACCGGGACATGATTGACGATTTGTGGGACCCAGAGGGGAGCAGAGCCTTGCTGGAGGCCGTGACAGCAAGCCCTCGCTACCGTGGCGTACACGTTTGCGGCTATCGTGCCGTGAGCGATGTGGTGGCGACAGAGCAGTTTGCAGCCATGGCGTTCCGGTTTCCGGCGGGGTTTAGTTATCTTTCCTTTCGGGGGACCGACAGTACGATTGTGGGCTGGAAAGAGGACTTTAACATGGCATTCCGGTGTCCTGTGCCGGCCCAGGAATCCGCGGCGCGTTATGTGGACGAGGCGGCGGATGCGATTGACGGGCCGCTTTTGTGCGGAGGTCATTCCAAGGGTGGAAACCTTGCGGTGTACGGTGCGGCGATGTGCTCCGATGTCGCCCGTGAGCGAATCGAACGGGTGTATTCCCATGATGGTCCTGGCTTCGTCGAGGAGTTTCTGAACGGCAACGCCTTTGCCGATCTTTCCAGCCGCATCGATAAGACGCTACCTCGGTCGTCGATCTTTGGCATGATGTTCGAGACGCAGGAGGACTATGCCATCGTTGAGAGCACCGAGTTCAGCCTGCTGCAGCACAATCCCTTTAGCTGGGTGGTTGATGGTCGCGACTTCGTGTACTGTGAGCGCCTGTCCGCCGGTGCTCGATACGTTGATGGCTCCATTCGCGAGATGCTGCTTGCAGTGGGGCCTAGCGAGCGCGAGCGTTTTGTAGATGCGTTGTTCTCCGTGTTTGAGGCTACGGGTGCTGAGCGGTTTGCGGATATCGCTGGGAATCTGCGCGAGAGCCTGCCCGTGATGCTCCAGACTGCGCAAGGTTTCGACAAGGATACACGACGCTTTGTCTCGCAGACCATCGCGGCAATCCTTAAGTGCGCACTGCTGCCCAAACGACCCCAGATCGACATGTCCGCCGCCGGTAAGAGTCTGGCAGAACAGCTCGAGGCTTGGCAGTCCGAGCTCTTGCGCTAGCCATTGGTGCAAAGCAACCTGTCCCCGATGCACCAATCTTCGATGCGCTCGGGGAGGGCTCGACCGCTATACTGGTTCGTGCCGAAATCGATCTAGAACGGAATGCCGTATATGAAAATCAATCACGCGATTCTGCATATCCTGGACTTTGACTCTGCCGTCAACGTTATGAGCCAGCGCGAGCTCGATATCGAGAGTCGTACCGTGCGCAACTTCGTGACCACGCATCTGCGCCGCGCACGTACCTCGGCCGACAATAAACGCGCCACGTTTGCCGAGAACTCTGCGTTTGGCGGCGAGCTCAAGGGTTATTTCTTTGGCGAGCGCGAGTTCGTGGACCTGTCGCAGCAGATTGCAGAGTTTATCTCCTCCGAGCTCACCAAAGCCGAGAAAGCCGAGTCCACCGACGTGCTCGTGGCCGATTTTGACGACGATGAGGATGCCCGCTGGTTTGCCGTGATGCTGCTGGGCTCCAAGCAGGCTTTTATGCACGAAGTGGGCCGCGAGGAGGGAGAGGTGCGCAACGACATCGCGCGCCACTACGCCATTCTGCCGAACCCCTCGCAAAAGGTGCCGAGCTATGCCATCGTGCGCGCGAGTACCATGGAGATCGGCTACGTGGACAAGAAGCGCAAGATTGCCGGCGAGGACCGTATGCTTATCCCCGATGGCCTGCTGCAGTGCGACACGGGCGTATCTGGCAAGGAGGTCATCGACACCGTGACGCGTGTGGTCGAGGAAGTCGCCGAGGAGCACGGCGCCAACACGGCCGTGGCGCTCGCCAAGGTTAAGGCCGCTGTGGCCGAGAAGGTCGAGGATGACGAGGAGCTTCCGCCCTGGGATATCGTCGATGAGGTCTTTGAGGACGAGCCGGTCATCAAGGAAAGTGTGCGCGCGGCACTGACCGAGGAGAAGGTTCCCGAGCGCGTTCCCGTGGAGCGCAAGCAGGTCGAGCGCGCGGCGGTGCGCAATCACAAGATTCGTACCGATACGGGCATCGAGATCAGCTTCCCGGCAGAGATGGGTTCGAACTCCGAGTACATCGAGTTCGTCAACGAGCCCAACGGCCTCATTTCCATCGAGCTCAAAAACATCGGCAGCATCGAGAATAGATAAACTGCGCTTGGACGCTGCAGAAAAACAAAGGTCGAAACCCTTCGGGACTTCGGCCTTTTTGCTTGGAGCTGAATTGAGTTGCAGACTGAGCATACGTCAGCGAAAACGCCCCTAGGCGAGCAAGGTGACGTGAAAGAGGAGGGAAGCGTACTTCGGTACGCGACCGACGATTGAACGTCAGATTGCCGCTTAGGGGCGTTTGCAGCGTCGAGCCGTTACGCGGTTTGGTAAAACCGCGTAACTTCTACAGCCGGCGTAAGCCTTCCTCGAGTCCGGTCTTGCTGTCGGTCTTCTCATCGCGCATCTTGATGACGCGGGCGGGGACACCGGCCACGACGGCGCCGGCGGGGACGTCCTCGACGCACACGGCACCGGCAGCCACGACGGCGCCCTTGCCCACGCGCACGCCCTCCAGGACCACGGCGTTGGCGCCGATCATGACATCGTCCTCGATGATGACGGGCGTGGCGCTGGCGGGCTCAACGACGCCTGCCAGTACGGTGCCGGCGCCGATGTGGCAGTTCTTGCCCACGGTTGCGCGGCCGCCCAGGACGGCGCCCATATCAATCATAGAGCCTTCGCCAATGACGGAGCCGATGTTGATGATGGCGCCCATCATGATGACGGCGCGGTCGCCGATCTCGACGCAGTCGCGGATGATCGCGCCCGGCTCGATGCGGGCGTTGATGCCCTTAAGGTCGAGCATGGGCACGGCAGAGTTGCGACAGTCGTTCTCGACGTCGTAGTAGTCGATGGAGTCGGCGTTGACGTCGAGGATTGCCTTGAGCTCATCCCAGTCACCAAAGACGGTCTTGCCGCGGCGACCGCCGTAGACGTGTGCATTGCCCCACTGGACCTTCATGCCCGGCTTCTCGCGCACGTACAACTTGACGGGCGTCTTTTTGGGCGCGGTGGCGATGTAGTTGATAATCTCCTGTGCATCCATCTCGGCTGCGTTACTCATTTGCTATCTCTCCTTTGGGCGGATTCGGTTGACACCTGGTTAGACAAACATGACCTGGTCGAACGTATAGAAGCCGGGTTCGCGGGTGACGAGCTTCTGCGCGGCTGCCAAGGCGCCGTTGACGAAGATCTGGCGGCTCGTGGCGCGGTGGGTGAGCGTGACCTCCTCGTCCTGGCCAAAGAAGCTCACCTCGTGCACGCCGGCGACGGTGCCGCCGCGCAGCGAGTGCATACCGATTTCCTTGGGATCGCGAGCGCCGCACATGCCCTCGCGTCCGTAGACGGGGTGGTAGCCTGCCTCGGGTTCGGCCTCGACTACGGCGTCGAGCAGCAGCTTGGCGGTGCCGCTGGGGGCGTCGACCTTTTGATTGTGGTGCGTCTCGACAATCTCGCAGTCAAAGCCGGGCAGCTCGCGCGTGGCCTGGGCCACTAGATGACGCAGGGCTGCGATGCCGATGGAGTAATTGCCCGAGTGCATAACGCGGGTGTTCTGGCCCAGCTCACGCAGACGGTCCATCTGCTCGGGCGTATAGCCCGTGGTGCCCGAGACCAACGCGGCACCCGTGCGCTCGACATAGACGACGACGGCATCGAAGGTCACGACGTTCGAGAAGTCGATGATAACGTCGGCCGCCGGGGCGCTCTCGAGCTCGGACAGATCAAAACCGATCTGGGCGACGATATCAAAAACGGGCTGCCCGGCGGCGTCGACAATGCCTTCGGCGGTAGTGCGGATGAGCGAGCCCATGCGGCCCGTTCCCATAATGACGGTCTTAATCAAGCAGACCAGCTCCCTTCAGAGCATCGGTAAGTGCGGCTCGCGTGTCGTTGGCCATGGGGCACAGCGGCATGCGGTAGTTTGCCTCGATCATACCCATCTGGGCGAGCGCTTCCTTAACTGGGATGGGGTTGACCTCGCTAAAGAGGGCATTGATGAGCGGCTGGCCGGCAATCTGGATATCGCGGGCGCGCGCTACGTCGCCGTCCAGATAGGCGCGGCACATGTCGTGCACGAGCTGCGGCTGAACATCGGCCCACACACTGATGGTGCCCGAGGCGCCCAGGCTCATGAGCGGCACGGTGAGGGCGTCCTCGCCCGAGTACATGCGGAAGTCATCGGACAGCAGGTGGGCGATCTTGGCCGCGTAGGCGACGTTGCCCGAGGCTTCTTTAATACCCATGATGTTGGGGTGCGCGGCCAAGCGCTCTACGTTGCGCTCGCTGATGCCGCAGCCGCAGCGGCCGGGGATGTTGTACAGGATGCAGGGGATATCTACGGCATCGGCAACGGTCTTAAAGTGCTGGTAGATGCCCTCCTCGTTGGACTTGTTGTAGTAGGGGGTAATGAGCAGCAGGCCGTCGGCGCCCAGGCCCTGATAGGTGAGCGACTTGGTGAGCATGGTCTGCGTGGAGTTGGAGCCCGAGCCGGCGATGACGGGGACACGGCCTGCAACCTGCTTGACCACCGCGGCGACAACGGAGTTGTCCTCATCGTCAGTCATCGTGGCGCTCTCGCCGGTGGTGCCCAGGGTGAGGATGGCGTCGGTACCGTTTTGCAGGTGGAAATCGATAAGGCGCTCGAGCGCGTCAAAGTCGACGCTTCCGTCCTTTTTAAACGGCGTGACGAGGGCGACGATCGAACCCTCGAGGTTGCGGATATCCATGTTCTTCTCCTTCGCTTCCGCGATCTGGATGCGTTTGTTCCACTGAGCGGCGACGGCCAGACGCTCGTCCTGGGCGCGACGGCGGGCACTTTCGGCGCGCGACTTGGCCAGCAGCTCTCGGCCGCTAGGCAGCACGTCGAGCGTGGCAAAGTAATCGCCCGGGCGCTCAGCGCGGCGGATGAGGTCGGCCGAGCCGTCGGGGCGCAGCAGCACCTCGGCGGAGCGCAGGCGTCCGTTGTAGTTGTAGCCCATGGAGTAGCCATGCGCGCCGGTATCGTGGATCACAAGCAGGTCGCCCATGTCGATCTGCGGCAGCTCGCGGTCGATAGCGAACTTATCGTTGTTCTCGCATAAGTTGCCCGTGATGTCATACGTGTTCGTGACCGGTGCTGCAGTCTTGTCGGCGCCACCCGGCTGACCCATCACCGTAATGTGGTGGTAGGCGCCATACATGGCAGGGCGAATCAGATCGACGGCGCTTGCATCGACACCGATATAGTTCTTGTAGATCTGCTTCTCATGGATGGCCTTGGTCACCAGGCAGCCGTAGGGCCCCATCATAAAACGACCCATCTCGGTGCAGATCGCCACATCGCCCATGCCGGCGGGAACCAGGATCTCGTCGTAGGCCGCGTGTACGCCCTCGCCGATGGCGTGGATGTCGTTAGCCTGCTGCTCGGGCAGGTAGGGGATACCCACACCGCCGGACAGATTGATAAAGGCGACATGTGCGCCCGTTTCACGCTCCAGGCGCACGGCAAGTTCAAAGAGGATGCGTGCGAGCTTGGGATAGTAGTCGTTAGTGACGGTATTACTGGCAAGGAAGGCATGGATGCCAAAATTCTCGGCACCCTTGGCCTTGAGCATGCGGAAGGCCTCGAAGAGCTGCTCGGTGGTCATGCCGTATTTGGAGTCGCCGGGGTTATCCATGATGCCATTGGAGAGCTGGAACAGGCCGCCCGGATTAAAGCGGCAGCTAACCGTCTTGGGGATGGGCCCCGCAACGCGCTCAAAGAACTCGATATGGCTGATGTCGTCAAAGTTGACGATGGCGCCCAGTTTATCCGCAAGGGCAAAGTCCGCCGCCGGCGTGTCGTTGGACGAGAACATGATGTCGTGCCCCGTGATGCCCAGCGAGCGGGCGATCATGAGCTCGGTATAGCTCGAGCAATCGCAGCCGCAGCCGTATTCGTTGAGAATGGAGATGAGCGCCGGGTTGGGATTGGCCTTGACGGCAAAGTACTCCTTAAATCCCGGGTTCCATGCAAAGGCGTCGCGTACTTCTTGCATGTTACGGCGGATGCCCGCCTCGTCGTATAGATGAAACGGCGTGGGGAACTGCTCGACGATATGCTCGAGCGTCTCCTTGTCCACAAACGGCTGCTTTGCCGCATATGCCTCGTTGGGGGTCAATGCCATGTCCCGTAAACCTCGCTATCCAGACGGCGCCATCTGCGCATCGAATCCGCATAACGTGGACCCAATGTCCGGATAGCGCTCCCGCATTGCTGCAGACAGTCCTGCGGGTGTTTCCCGCAGGCCCACCAGGCTGTTCGTGCCCGAAAAGCCCAGTTCGGCGGGTTTCGCCTCCCCGCAGGGTCAAAGTCTGCCGACTCGCCCGCGGCTCTTCGTGCCCGCGCCTCTATCAAGTGGTAACGACCCTACCACGTTGCACTTTACCAAACAAGAGTATTCGTATATAACGTTTAAAAAATGCAGGGATATGCTAGAAACAAGGGTGCCACAATCCTGCGTCACAATATTGTGTGAATGGATATGCCCCCCATGAAAGGAACCTTTATGACCGAGCTCCAAGAACTTCGTCGCTATCGGCGCGACCTGCATCGCATTCCGGAGCTCGATTTCGATCTTCCTCAAACCATCGCCTATATCGAGGGCGCGCTCGCTCCGCTCGCCTGCGAGGTGACCCATCCGTGCCCCAGCTGCGTCTGCGCTTTCTTCGATGCCGGCACGGGCGCCGCGCATGCCACGGCGATTCGCGCCGACATGGACGCCCTGCCCATCGCGGAGGCAACGGGCGCGGCCTTTGCCTCGACGCATCCCGGTAAGATGCATGCGTGCGGTCACGACGGTCACATGGCCATGGTGCTTGCCGCCGCGACGTATGTCGATCGCACGATTCGTGAGCAGCCGGGTGCCATCAAGTGCAACGTGCTCTTTGTGTTTCAGCCAGCTGAGGAAACGACCGGTGGCGCCAAGACGGTGTGTGAGAGCGGCGTATTCGAGCGCTACGGGGCGGATCGCATCTTTGGCTTCCACGTATGGCCCGATTTGCCCGCCGGCACGTTGGCGAGTTGTTCCGGTCCGCTGCTGGCGCGCTCAAGCGAGACGCACATTCATATCCATGGCGCGAGCATCCATATCGCCAAGACCTACGGCGTTCCAGTCGAGAAATCGCACGATGCTGCGCTGGCAGCGGCCAAGTTCTTAGTTTCCGAGCGTGAGCTCATGGACGAGTTGGGTGCCGACGAACCCTGCATTGGTAAGTTCGGCCTGCTGCAGGCCGGTACCGTCTGCAATGCGGTGGCGGGGGAGGCCCATGTTGCGGGCAGCTTGCGCGTGTTTACGGACGATATGTTCGACCGCGCACGCGAAGGCGTACGCCGTGTGCTCGATGAAGCATGCGCAGCAACGGGCTGCACGTACGATCTCGATTTTGCCGAGGGCTATCCGCCGGTCGATAACGACCCCGAGCTGTTCGCCCACATTGCGCCTGCCTTGTCCGAGCTGCAACTTGTGGACGAGCCGCTGCTAATTGCCGAGGATTTCGCGTTCTATCAGCGCCATCTGCCGGGCGTGTTCTTCTTGCTGGGCACGGGCGTTCCTGTCGAGCAGGATAATCCGAGCGACGCCGAGGGCTGCCCCGCCTATGCTACGAGTGCCCTGCATACTGATACCATGCTCTTTGACGAGAAAATCCTGCTCAAGGGCCTCGATGTCTACAAACGATTGCTTTTGCTTGACTAAGGCGTGAAGGACTATTTGTTCTAGAAAACACGAACAAACGTACGATATAATAGAGATGTAAGTCTGTAGAAACGTTTGACGTTACTAACGTAAGGCGATACTATGATTGCATCGTATAAAGATGAGGATACCGAACGCTTTGCCATGGGTGTGCGGGTCAGGAGGTTCGTGCCCTTTGAGCGTGTTGCGTTGAGGAAGATACGCCAACTGCAGGTTTGTGCTTCGCTTGATGATCTTCGCGTTCCACCGGGCAACCGCCTGGAAGCTTTGAAGGGCGATCGTGCCGGTCAATATAGCATCCGTGTTAACGAGCGCTATCGGGTCTGTTTTGAGTGGAGACAGGAGATGGCTTGGAATGTCGAAATCGTCGATTATCACAAGTGATGAGACTTCGGCCGATTTGTTGTCGCCGGTGACTCCTGGTGAGCTTCTCAAAGAGGAGTTTCTTGTTCCCATGGGCATTTCTCAATATCGCCTTGCGAAAGAGACCGGGATTCCGGCTCAGCGTATCGGGCAGATTGTCTTGGGAAAACGTCGCGTGACGGCCGACACCGACCTCCGTCTTTGCCGTTATTTTGGCCTGACGGATGGTTATTGGCTGCGCGCTCAGGTGGCGTTTGACCTTGAGGCCGAGAAAAGGCGGATCGAACCGGAACTCGATAAGATCGTTCCTGTTCAGCAGGCCATCGCACTGTAGTGCTCAAAGATGATGGGGGTGGCGATGAGGCGACGCCGACAGTCTTCCGTATATAGTCCGGGTGGATGCGGGTGTGGCTTGCTACTGCTTCCGGTTATTGCTGTGAGCATTGGCGTGATGTTTGCGCTTGCTGGACTGGCCGCGGCAGCACTTGTGCTGTTGATTGTGGCCATTGGCGTGACGGTCTGGCTGTACCGTTCTCGCGAGCAACGTCGTGCCGATGGTAAGACCAATGTTGGATGGACCATCTTTTTAGTCGTCGCCTACCTATTGAGCATCAGCTATTTAGTTTTCTTTATCCTGTTGCTTGCGAGTACCTTTACCGGGGAATCCGTCACGTTGGGGTAGGCTTCGATAGGCTTCTTGAGGATGAAACGACAAGGAGTCGGATGGTACGCGCCGTTCGAGATGGAGCGCGACGGCGCGGGCGGCAAGAGGATCGTGATTTCCTCCGTAAGCGGGATACGACCGTCTTCCGTAAGGTAATGAGCACGGAATGCACCATCTAAGAGTTCGCGCCGGCGCAAGTGGTGGGGGGGGATGAAGGCGTGGCCAAGCGGAATACAAGCGAGGCGGATGGTGGTGTGGATGATGCGCGCTCATCTTCCTCACCTTTGGAATATTCACCTAAAGAAGCATCGCGGGCACAACGCGAACATTCGCCAAGCAAGGTATAAACACGGGCGCGGGGCTTATCGGCTTTGTGCCCTTCTTCTTTGCCATAAGAAACGACGACAACAGGATGGTTAGCCGAGCGCTAATTTTCGGCTGGAAAGCGAGTGGTATGATTCGACCTACAGGCTTTCGAATCGAAACGGCGGATTGAGCATGGGAAATGCTGTGATAACGCTCAGGGACTTGATGCCGGTGGCGCACCCCGAGAAAACAAAGGTTAAGTTCAACATGAACGCGGGAGACGTGAACCTGCGCGCGTACGACCTGCTGCTGAGAGACACCTCGACCCCTGAGAGGACCGATACCGGCTCGCGATGGTACGAGATGAACGCATGGAGGAGCGCGACGGGGCAGGCGAACAACAACCTCAACCATGCGGAGTACCTGCTCTCGTTCGCCCAGCACTACACCTACGGGCCCGAGTACTTCATCTTCGGCGGCATGCACAAAGTGGAGAAAGCAGTGCCCGAGGTGCTGGGGGGCGTAGGCTACAAGCTGACACTTCTTCCCGACTATGAGGCCTACATCAAGCGCCTCATCATCAAGCTGAAGAAGCCTATCGGGTGGAACATCTACAACAAGTTCTACGAGAACACGATGCATGACTTCGAGCCTGTGGTGTACGAGTACTCGATGAGCCTGGGCAACGTTGCCCCCTTCCCCGGCTACAAGTACGTGCGCATCGACCACAAAACCCTGCAGGCCGTTATCGCCAGCGTGGGCTCCGACTGGTACTGGGCGCTGGACAACGTGAAGGGCGTCTACTGCATCACCGACACAGCGACGGGGCGGCTCTACGTGGGCTCGGCCTCGGGCGACAGCATGAAGGACGAGGGCGCGGACTTGGGCATCTGGCAGCGCTGGAGCGCCTATGCCAACCCCGAGGACCCGACGGGCGGCAACAAGGAGTTCAAGGCCATCATGGCAAGGTACGGGGCTGGATACATCGTCAAGAACTTCACCTACTCCATCCTAGAGGTGTGCGACACCAAGATGACCACCGCCGAGGTGTGCGAGCGCGAGAGCCACTGGAAGAACGTGCTGGGTTCGCGCAAGTTCGGCATGAACTGGAACTAGGTGCGCACCATGGGCTTGTTGCGGACGGTGAGGGACTGTGCATACGGCATGGCTGTGGGCGATGCGCTCGGCGTGCCCTACGAGTTCATGCCGCGCGGCAGCTTCACCTGCACCGACATGGTGGGGCATGGCACGCACAGCCAGCCCGCGGGCACGTGGAGCGACGACACGTCCATGGCGCTCGCGCTCTGCGACAGCTACCGCGAGCTGGGCGACATCAATTGCGACGACATCCTCGCCAAGTTCCGCAAATGGATAAACGAGGGCGCATACACCGCCGACGGGAACGTCTTCGACTACGGCAACGCCACTAGGCAGGCACTCGATACGGGTCGCGGGCTCACGAGCGAGTACAGCAAGGGCAACGGTTCGCTCATGCGCTGCCTGCCCATGGCGTTCACGGAGTGCTCCGACTACGACATAAGGGAGGTAAGCGCGATCACCCACGCCACCGACGACTGCTGCCAGGCCTGCGTGGACATGATCGCCTACGCCCGCGAGGTGCTCTACAGCGGACGCGCCGGCCACGTGAGCGAGGAGAAGGCTGGCGCCAGCGGCGGATACGTGTGGGATACCTACAGCGCTGCCATCTGGTGCCTGGAACATACCGACAACTACCGTGACTGCGTGCTGACTGCCGTAAACCTGGGTGACGATACCGACACGACGGCCTGCGTGGCCGGCGGGCTGGCCGGCATCCTGTACGGATACGAGGGCATCCCGGCCGAGTGGATAGAGGCCCTGCGCGGCAAGGACGTGATAGACGCCTGCCTGTTCGGCGGGGTTTACGGGGACGACCTGCGCAGGTTCGTCAAGCGCTTCGAGGGCTCGCTGGACGGTCCAGCCCGCGACTTCTACGGGCTGGCCAATGATATGTTCGCCTTGGGTTGGCATATGGACTGCGGCGAGGCCTTTGCCGAGGCGTATCCGTGCTCCGGTACGGCCGAGGGCTTGCGAGGGGACATAGACTCTATAGGCGACGTGGGGCTTCTGGGCAGCGGCGTCTTTTCCCGGTGGCGCTACGTCACGCACTGGAAGTACGACGGCACACCCGACGAGGACGACCTGGAGTGGTTCAGGCTGGCGCTCGGAAGGCTGCGCGAGCTGGCATAGGGATGACGCGATTTGAGTCGCTTGCCTGAGGTGGCTGATACTGACTTAGAGCGCGTGGGGAAATACCGTAGGGCCATTGTCTTATTGTCCGAGTGGTCTAAGGACCATGTCTCCGATTCGATAGTAGGGCGATGGAATCGTCGAACACCGCGCGCTACCCTCGTCGGGCAGCCCCCATGGACCTCTTGCAGGCAAGAAGGGCGCAGCAGACGTCGGTCGGGGGCGCGCCCAGGGCGTTCTCGTTCTTGCGGATGTTGCGCATGAGGGCACTGTTGTCTCTGTTCGCCTCTCTGTCGGTCTTCACGTACCCCACGTGCCGTCATCCTCAGCTCGAAGGATGTGGCGGGCAAGCCAAAGCGAGTCGCCCAGGGCAAGCCGATGCGGTCAAGATTGCAAGAAAGATGCGGGGCTCTCGGACCCCGCACCCTATGCTATGTTTCTAGCACCGCTGAAAAGCCTCTCTCTATACTGGCTTGCCGAATTCGAGAGCGGTTCGCGCCAGATTCGTGCCAGCCGCCTTAGCATCAGAGCCGAAGCCTCAATCATCGCTCCATCTGAACAGGCATCTTCTCAATCCAGTGCCAATCTGGCTAACAAACCCCCATTAGCTCTCAGCTATGAATTCAAGTTCAATCCTTCCTACGATGTGCTGTGTGCCGGCGCGGTAGCCGGATCGTAGGAAGGATGCATTATGAAAAAGCTCGAAAACGAAGTGCTGCTGAGCCGTCGCGCTGCACTGGGCGCATTCGCCACCGTCGCCTTGGGGACTGCCGGTCTTCTTGCCGGTTGTGGTAGCGATAAGGCGACCGTCACCGAGGACGCCGGCGATGGCGACAAGAAGGAAGAGGCGAAGAAGGAAGAGCAGCCTACGACTGACCTGGCTGTTGGCACGACGGTGACCACGACTGCTGGCCTTTCCGTCGTCGTCGATTCCATCCAGCCCGGTCTCACAAATTTTGACGGTTCGACCATGACGGGTATTCACGTCACGTACGTCAACAATGGCGATGAGGGCGCAGATTACAATATCTACGACTGGAAGGGCGAGGACGCCAACGGTGCTCAACAGAATCAGGGTTACTACAGCGAGGGCTCCGATGAGCTACAGTCTGGTACCCTCGCCGCCGGTGGCTCCGTGGCGGGCAATATCTACTTTGATGGCGATATCAAGAAGGCACTGTATTTTGCCAACATGTTTGATAAGTCTGCCACTGCAAGCTGGGTGCTGGCCTAGCATGTCGCTACCGTTGCGCCGTATGGGAGGTGAGGTCGTATGCCCGATAAAAAGCTGACGGACGAGTTGCTCAATGAGCTCCTCGACGCGCCAAACATCGATGGCTATATCAAAGAACACGACTTTGCCGCTCCGTCGCTTTCGGACTACCTTAAGCAGCTGCTGCAGGAAAAGGGCTTAGAGCGCTCGCGCGTGGTGCGCATGGCCGACCTTAATGAGACTTTTGGTTATCAGATTTTTACAGGTGCGCGCCACCCAAGCCGTAATAAGGTGCTGCAGATTGCCTTTGCAATGGCGTTGACGCTCAAGGAGACCAACCGCGCTCTGACAGCTGCCGGGGTAAGCGTCCTCAACTGCGAGGACCGTCGCGATGCAATCATTATCTTTTGCATCGACCGTGGCTGTAGCCTCCAAAAGGTCAATGAAGAGCTGTATCGCTTTGGTGAGGAAACGGTGAGTTAGTGGCCGATGGCTGAGCCGGCGGTGTCACCAGAACAACCATGCAAACGAACGGGGCGCGGACAACACGGGGTGTCCGCGCCCTGCGTTATGATGGACGCTATGGATGGTGACGCATAATTTCTTTCGCAAATTGACAACCGCATAGCGGAACACGGCCCGC
>CABRZS010000007.1:0-110530 GCA_902475525.1 uncultured Collinsella sp. | reverse complement strand
ACCGCAGGAAGCTTGGATACGCCTAGGCGCGGTCCAAGAAATCGTCCGCACCTCCGATTGCCCGAATCGTTCATATAGCTGGCTGGTTTGTATCCTCCGCCAAACAGCACGTATCCAGCAAACGAGAAATCGAAGAGGATCGGAAATGTGGGTATCCAGCACGTGAACTTATTGCCGCCGATGCCGGGAAACGCCGCGGGGAAATCAAACGGAGTGACCTCTTGGTCCATGGTAGTGGGGACGATAGTGGTCGAGCCCGATTCCGCCTTTGCGGCCGGCGCGGTGACAACGGCCATGGGGGATGAGAGCGTGTAGGTTTTGCCCTGATAGTCGAGGACAAAGCGCAGCTTGCACCCTTCCTCCAGAAGGCCCGATGCCGCGTCGAGAAACTTGTCTTCGAGTGTGAACGTCGCCAGATTATCCGCGCCTGATGCGCTGGCCTTGATCTGGCCGATCTGCGTGACGGTTTCGGGCGAGCTACCCGTGGCGGGCATTACCTTGTTGATGTGCAGCGTTGCCTGTCCACCCTGTGGCAGATGTGCCTGTACAATAAAGGCATGCGTGTCGGGTTGGTCGTTTGCCGCGTCGTCCTTCGGCAATGCCATGAACGTGGCATCAGCGTACTGGATGTCCCATTCGTCGAATGTGAGCTGGCGGAAGTACGGCTCGCCGTCGGACAGCGGACGTGTGGGTGCGGTTATGGCGGTGCCGCCCTGGATACGCGCAAGGGGAATCTCGACATCGCGGTAGCCCGCCATGCTAATGGAGATGCCGCCGTTAAAGTCGTACGCGTCGAGAAGCGTTGCCTCGTCCACGTAGTCTTCCGAAAGAGGGGCGACCTCAAAGATGGCCGTGCCTTCGTCATCGGTCGTGGCGGTGAGCTGCTTGCCTACGGCATAGCGCGATGTGAGCGTGACCTGGGCACCTGCGATGGGCGTATTCTTGTTGGCGACGTCGACCACGACTACACCAAACATGGTGCGCGAGAGAACGAGCACCTTGAAGGGATCTTCTTCGTCGGCATAGGCCGCGGTGGGCGCGAACGGCAGCAGGAAGGCATTTTCGCTTCCCGGCACGCGAGGCAACATGATGCTCGCCAGCGAGGACGCTCCAGCAACAAGTAACGAACGGCGATCAAGCATCTTGGGCTCCCATCCCGCAAATATCGGTGGAAATAATCCAATTTTGCGAGAAGACGCTTCGTGGCGGTAGTGCCGTTCGATGGCCAAAATGTCCAAATTGATCGAGCGAAGCGCCGGGTTCCGGAACGCGTTCGATGCGCTTGGCAGCCCGGTCGCTAACGCAACATATGCGCGACCAGCTCGGCGCGTGTGCCGATGCCAAGCTTTGCGTATACGCCGGATAGGCGGTTTTTGACGGTGCCCGGCGATACTCCCATATGGCGTGCGATTTCGGCGTTGGTCCACCCACGACAGGCGAGCATGGCCATGGTGAATTCCGTGGTCGTTAGATCGTCGGCCACGTCCTCGCCCGAATCGGGGTTGTGGATGCGCCGCCAGCCGTAGCTGAAGCGGTACGTGATCTCGATGATGCGCGCGAAATCGTCAGGGTATTGCGTTTTTAGGCACGCCTCGATGAGCCCCTGTAAAAGGCCGTGGTGCTCGCCGATGAGCTCGATGAGGCCGTCGGGGCGCGCAATGTCCCAAGCGGCGCCAAAATGCGCTTTTGCGGCGTCGACGTCTTTGAGACTCATGTATGCCATGGAAGCTGCCAGGTGCAGGAACAGTTCCGAGATGGGATAGCTTCCCTGTTTCATAATTAGGGCGTTTTCCGCCATGCCCAGACTGCGGCCATATTCGCCGCGCAGGTACAGGGCATGCGCCATCACGTAGCTGGCGAACAAGCGCAGGCCTTCGGGCAGATGCGCCGCAAGCGGATAAAACTCTTCGGCAGAATACGGGGAAGGCAAGTGCAGCAGGACGCTCGCGGCCGAGGCGAACAGGATATGCGTGGCGTGGACGGCGGGCGATTCCTCGTCAGTTGGCGTATCGAGGATGCCCGCAAGGCACCGGCGGGCGTCGGCGATACGGTTGAGCGACAGACTGGCGTATCCGCAGATAAAGCATGCGGAATAGCGCAGTGCGGGATCGGTGGCGTCAAGATAGGGGCGCGCCGTCTTGGCAGCAAGGGTGGCCTGTCCGCGAAAGTACAGCGCTTCTGCCGTGGCAATGGCGCGCGAATCGGGGTCGGAAATGCCTGCAACCGCAGCGTCCATCTGCCCCGGCACAAAGGCAGTGCACATCAACGGCATGGGAACGCATGGGTAGCCATCGCAGTCCATCTTCCATCTCCCAACAGCTGGCAACAATAGCAGCAATTGTACTCCTGTTGCTCGGGACTTGAATTTGTGGGTATCGCCTACGATTGTGCCGAACGTATAAAGGAAGAGTCTATTGGCGATGCTCCCAAGGTGGCTACCGAAGCCTAGCTGACCTCGACATTAGGAAAAAATACCACCCCTGTAAAAAGCTCTGTCGCAGCGATGGGAAACGCATCTCGTTCTGCATATAATGAGGTCATGTGACGGTGCGTTTGCATACGTGTAACGCATTCCCATCGAACCGAAAAGGAGCTCTGCATGGATCCCAACAAGCGTCCCGACGACATGGTGCGTATCACCACTCCCGAACTTGCCCAGGCGTTCATCGAAGAGCAGGTCGCTGCAATCCGCGAGCAGATCGGCGACAAGAAGGTCCTGCTGGCCCTTTCGGGCGGCGTTGACAGCTCGGTTGTCGCGGCCTTGCTCATCAAGGCCATCGGCAAGCAACTCATCTGCGTGCACGTGAACCACGGCCTGATGCGCAAGGGCGAGAGCGAGCAGGTCGTCGACGTCTTCAAGAACCAGATGGACGCCAACCTGGTCTATGTTGACGCGACTGATCGCTTCCTGGATAAGCTCGTGGACGTCGAGGAGCCCGAGGCCAAGCGTAAGATTATCGGCGCCGAGTTCATTCGCGTGTTCGAGGAGGAGGCCCGCAAGGTTGGCGACGAGGTTAGCTTCCTCGCCCAGGGCACCATCTATCCCGACATCCTGGAGTCCCAGGATGGCGTGAAGGCTCACCACAACGTGGGCGGCCTGCCCGATGACCTGCAGTTTGAGCTCTGCGAGCCCGTCAAGCTGCTGTACAAGGACGAGGTGCGCGTCGTGGGCCGCGAGCTCGGCCTGCCCGAGAACATGGTTGAGCGTCAGCCGTTCCCCGGTCCTGGCCTGGGCGTCCGCTGCCTTGGCGCCATCACCCGCGACCGTCTTGAGGCGCTGCGCGAAGCCGACGCCATCGTGCGCGAGGAGATCGACAAGGCAGGTCTGACCATCTGGCAGTATTTTGCCGTCGTGCCCGACTTCCGCGCCACCGGCGTGCGCGAGGGTAAGCGCGCCTACGACTGGCCCTGCATCATCCGCTGCATCAACACCGTTGACGTCATGACCGCCGAGGTGCCCGAGCTCGACTGGGCGCTGCTCAAGCGTATTACCGCTCGCGTCACCGCCGAGGTTCCCGGCATCTGCCGAGTGTGCTACGACCTCACGCCGAAGCCCGTCGGCACGGTCGAGTGGGAGTAAGCTAACTCAGCTGGTAGGCGACGAGAACTAGCAGATGTGACAAAGGGACAGTCCCTTTGTCACATCCTCGATATTATGTGCGGGATGGTACGCCACGCGGCGTGCCATCCCGTTCGTTATTTTAATGAGCCGAGTGCGCGAGTGGGAAGAGTCACGAGCATGGTCGTTCCGCGCTCCGAGCTCTTTTCGACCTCGATGGAGCCGCCGTGAAGTGCGGCGATCTCCCAGACCAGCGCAAGCCCCAGCCCCACGCCGCCGTATGCCCTGCTGCGCGATTTGTCGACGCGATAGAAGGGCTGAAAGATGCTCGTCTGGTATTGCTCGGGAATGCCCGGCCCCTGGTCGCGCACGCGTAGCAGCACGCGGTCGCCTTCGGCGCAGGCGTTGATTTGCACGGTCGAGTTGGGCGCGCTATAGCGTATGGCGTTTTCGGTCAAGTTGAACAGCAACCGATAGATCAGCGTGTCGCTGCCGATCGTTTGCGCGTCGCCCTCACTTGTAAGCGTGATGTCTTTTTGCTCGGCAAGGGGTGCCAGGTCCGTGAGCACTTCTTCGATCATCGGCGCTAGGTCAATCACATCGTTGCAAGGGACACTGCGCAGCTCGCTCATCTCGAGCAGGGTCTTTGTCATGTGCGTCATTCGCTCGGTCTGCTCCTGCAGCAGCCCGAGCAGGCTCGCTGTATCGGCGTCGACGTCGGGGTGCTCGGCGCAAAACAGCTCGACCTGGGCCTGCATGAGCGCAAGTGGCGTGCGCAGCTCGTGCGCCGCATTGCCCGTAAACTGTCTTTGTGCGGAAAATCCCTCGTCAAGGCGGGCAATCATGTCGTTAAACGACGCGCTGCAGCGCCTGAGTTCAGAGGGCACGTCCTCGCTGATTTTTGTGTCGGCGAGGTTGTCGGGCCGCACGCTCTCGACTTGCGTCGCAAAGAAGCGCAACGGCCGCAGCGCATGTCCGCTTACAAAGTAGGCCAGCACGCCGCCGAGCAGCGTCACCGCCGCAGTTATATACCAGCTCGTCGCGCCAAACGATTCTTGGGCGTCGTTCACGACGATGGTCAGCGCGTCGTCGAGCTCTTTGTTTGTCGGGTCAAATGAGCTGGGCGAGGCCGCCTCCACCTTGCTGTGCGCCGACGCTTCTGCACCAATCGAGTCCATGTAGCGCATGCCGGAGTAGCCAACCAGGCAATTCATAAGTACGCAGGTCGAACATATCAGCAGTGCCGTCATCAACGTGATGCGCCACTGCAGCGACAACCGCTTCATTTGCCATCCTCCATAACGTAGCCTTCGCCGATTCGGTTGCGGATGGGGTCGTGCCCCAACGCGCCGCGCAGCTTTTTGCGCAGCGACGAGATGTGCACGCGGGTCGCGTTGCTAAAGCTGTTGACGCTGCTGTCCCATACGTGGTCGATGAGCTCCTCCTGGCTCACCGGCCGCCCCTGGTTAAGCATCAGGTATTCCAAGATGCCGGTCTCCTTGCGCGTGAGGGACAGGATCTCGTCGCCCACTGTGGCGAGGCGCGCCTTGGTGTCAAAGCTCAGCGATCCACAGGTTAGAACAACGTCGCTTTGTGTAAAGCGTCTGAGGGTAAGGCTGCGAATCCTTGCCGCAAGCTCGTCAAGATGAAACGGCTTGGTGAGGTAGTCGTTGGCGCCCGCATCGAGCCCCGCTACCTTGTCGGAGACCTCGCCACGTGCCGAGAGCACAAGCACCTTGGTCTCACAATCAGCTGTCCTGAGTTGCCTGAGCACGGTCATGCCGTCGACATGGGGGAGATTGAGGTCGAGCACGACAAGATCAAAGGTCTCGACATCGAGCAGATCGAGGGCCTGCTGCCCGTCGTAGCAGCAGTCGACGCTATAGGCCAAGTTGCGCAGGCTGCGTGCGATCGCATCGCACAGCGCCCGCTCGTCCTCGATGACCAAGATGCGCATAACGTTCTCCTTGCATAATCATTCACGCTTAACACGGATTTTATAGTCGGTATGGTCCAATGGGTCGCGAAACGAAAGGAGTGGTCAGATTGTTCAAAGCGATTAAGCCTGTGGCGCAGGTGGCTTTGCTGATCGTTGGGGTAGCCATGGTTGGCTTTGGAATTATGCGCGGCGAGGCAGATGCCGTGCTGGCCAAGGCAATCAGGCTGTGCTTGGAGTGTATCGGAATTGGATAAAAGAAAAAACACTGCATCGCATCTTTTAGCGCGATTTCGTGGATTGATTCAGGCGGCGGCGACGCTTGCGACCAATATTCACCTGCCTAACTTTGCCAAGGGCGGCATCTACCAGGGAGCGGGCAAAGCCGTCTGCGTGCCGGGCCTCAACTGCTACTCGTGTCCAGCGGCCTCGGGTGCGTGCCCCATCGGGTCGTTTCAGTCGGTGGTGGGCTCGTCTAAGTTTAGCTTCTCGTATTACGTCACCGGAACGCTCATTCTGATCGGCGTGCTGCTGGGACGTTTTGTATGCGGCTTTTTGTGCCCGTTTGGATGGCTACAAGAGCTTTTGCATAAGATTCCCAGCAAAAAGCTCTCCACGAAAAAGCTCAAGCCGCTCACGTACATCAAGTATGCCGTGCTGCTGTTTGCCGTGGTGCTGCTGCCCGTCTTGGTGGTTAACGATGTGGGTATGGGCGACCCGTTCTTTTGCAAGTACATCTGCCCGCAAGGTGTGCTCGAGGGCGCGATTCCGCTGTCCATCATGAACGTGGGAATCCGCTCCGCGCTGGGAAAGCTCTTTTCCTGGAAGCTCGCGATCCTCATTGTGGTTGCGGTGCTGAGCGTGCTGTTCTATCGCCCCTTCTGCAAATGGATTTGCCCCCTCGGCGCATTTTATGCGCTCATGAACAAGGTGTCTTTGCTGGGGATCCAGGTTGACCAGTGCAAATGCGTCTCGTGCGGCAAGTGCGCCAAGGTGTGTCAAATGGACGTGGACGTTACGCGTACGCCCGACCATGCCGAGTGCATTCGTTGCGGCAAATGCGTGGGCGCGTGCCCCGTCGATGCTATTAGCTTTCGCTATGGGCTGGGTGTGACGGGCGACAAACCCGCGCAGTCCACGCAAGCCTGCGAAAACAAATAGGTACCTATATAAGTTTCGATATAAACGGAGGAACCATGAAACTGTCAAAAATTGCAGCTCTGTTGATGCTGCCCGTGCTGGCGCTGACTCTCGCGGCGTGCTCTGCCCCCAAGGGCGACGCGAAGGGTGCTACGAGCGGCGATGCGCAGATTGCCGAGCTCATAGCGCAAAAGCCGTCGAGTGCCGAGGAGGCGGCCGAGCTGTACCAGCAGCTGCTGCAAAAGGAAAACGAGATCTTCGCGAGCGATAACGCCCTGTGGGAAAAGGTGTTCAATGCGGCAAATAAAGACTCGGCAATGATTGAGGACGGTAGCAATTACGGCGACTTTTTGCTTGATACCATCGAGGGCGCCAAGGATCAGTTTACGGCTGACGAGCTCAAGACGCTTAAGGCCGGCGCGCAGCAGGTCAAGGAGATCGAGGATAAGCTCATGGCGCTGGAGAAGGAGTTTCCCGGATGCGGCAGCACGCCCGGCGAGGGGGAGAGCGTCGATGCCTCGACCGCAGGCATGACCAACGGCGAGAGCGGGGAGACGAAGTTCCCCAGCTTTAAGGGCAAGGACTTGGACGGCAACGATGTAAACAGCGACGAGCTGTTCTCCAAGAACAAGGTCACCGTCATGAACTTCTGGTTTACCACCTGCAAGCCGTGCGTGGGAGAGCTGGGCGAGCTGGAGAAGCTCAACAAGGAGCTTGCCGAGAAGGGCGGCCAGGTCGTGGGCGTTAATTCCTTTACGCTCGATGGCAACAAAGACGAGGTGGCCGATGCCAAGGACGTGCTTTCCAAGAAGGGCGTGACGTATAAGAACATCTGGTTTAAGTCGGACAGCGAGGCCGGAAAGTTCACCTCCAACCTGTACTCGTTCCCGACCACCTACGTGATCGACCAGAACGGTAACATTGTGGGAGAGCCGATCATGGGCGGCATCAACTCCGCTGAGCAGCGCGAGGCGCTCAACAAACTGATCGATCAGGCACTCGCGAAGAGCGAACAGTAGATCCGTGGGACAGACAACTGAAGGGGAGTCGCTGGAAACAGCGACTCTTTTTTCTGCTTCGGGGTAGCATCATGGGTATACGTCGAAAGGGCACGCAGCTTTTCGTGCATTGCCTGAGTGGTGCGCGAAGCAACCAAGCTGTGAGTTTTCTTAAGCGTTCTGGGTATGGCAGTGTCAAGAATATCGGCGGCATAAGCGGCTATACGGGAAAGGTGGTGCGTTAGCTATGAAGGTGGTTATCGTTGGAGGCGTCGCGGGCGGCGCATCGGCGGCGGCACGTTTGCGCAGGCTCGACGAGCAGGCCCAAATTGTCATCTTTGAGCGCACGGGTTTTGTATCGTATGCCAACTGTGGGCTTCCGTACTACATTGGCGGCGTGATAGAAGAAGAGAGTGCATTGACGCTGCAATCGCCCGAGGGCTTTTGGAATCGATTCCGCATTGCCGTGAAGACGAACCACGAGGTGATCGCCATTCATCCCGATGCGCATACGGTTGACGTTCGCGACCTGCTCACCGGCGAGGAATTTGTCGAGACGTATGACAAGCTGATTCTTTCGCCAGGCGCGCATCCCATTCGCCCCGCTCTTCCGGGAATCGATTTGGATAAGATCTTTAGCCTTCGAACGGTAGAGGACACGCTGCACATTCATGGTTATGTGCAAGAGCATGAGCCGAGGAGTGCCGTGGTGATCGGTGGCGGCTTTATCGGTGTTGAGGCTGCCGAGAACCTGCGTGACTTGGGTCTCGAGGTGACGCTTTTGCAGCGCCCCGGGCAGCTGATGAACAACCTGGACTACGACATGGCGACGCTGCTTCATGCAGAGGTCCGCGAGCATGGCATTGACCTGCGCCTTCGTGCCGACGTTACGGGCTTTGAGGAGGCCGATGGCCGTGTGGTCACACATGTGGCGGGCGATGATTCCATTATGGCCGATATGGTGCTACTCGCTATCGGCGTTGCGCCCGAGAGCCATTTGGCAAAGAAAGCTGGTATCGAACTGGGCATCAAGGGCTCCATTGTGGTGAACGACCGCATGGGGACGTCTGCTCCTGACGTATATGCCGTGGGTGATGCCGTGCAGGTCAAGCATCAGGTGACGGGCGAAGACGCGGTGATTTCCCTTGCAGGCCCCGCTAATAAGCAGGGACGTATCGTCGCCGACGTGATTTGTGGCTTAGGCAGTCGCTATCAGGGCTCGCTGGGTTCTTCGGTAATCAAAGTGTTCGACTTGACAGCTGCGAGCACGGGCCTTTCTGTGAAGGCAGCGCGTGCGGCGGGAATCGATTGCGAGAACGTCGTGCTGTCACCTGGATCGCATGCGGGTTATTATCCCGGGGCCACGCCCATGACCATGAAAGTTGTGTTTGAGAGGGAAACCTTGCGTCTGCTGGGCGCGCAGATTGTGGGCATCGATGGCGTGGACAAGCGCATCGATGTGCTGGCGACGGCAATTCAGGCCGGTATTCGGGCCGATAAGCTCAAGGATTTGGATTTGGCGTATGCGCCGCCATATTCTTCGGCGAAAGACCCGGTGAACATGGCCGGTTTTATGATCGAAAACGTGGGCTCGGGCATGCTCAAGCAGTGGCATTGGGAGCAGGAACCGGATCTGCCGCGCGATGGTAGTGTGCAGCTGCTCGATGTCCGTATGGTTGGCGAGTATGACCGCGGACATATCGACGGCTTTGTGAACATTCCCGTCGATGACTTGCGTGCTCGCTTGGGGGAGCTTGACGTGACAAAGCCTGTTTATGTTATTTGCCAAAGTGGTCTTCGCAGCTACATTGGCTGCCGCATCCTCGCTCAGTACGGTTTTGACTGCTATAACTTCTCGGGTGGCTATCGCTTCTTTGCTGCTGTGACTAAAGACCATCGCGGTAGCGATAACGTGATGCCGTGTGGATTGGAAAAGTAAGGCCTTTTGAGCGGTGTGTATGACAATGACAAGATAGAGTAGGACAAACGCGTCGAATACGAACGGCGGAGGAGAGCGGGCGGGGTGCCTGCGCAGGAGAGGTTGCCATCCATGCTGGAGCTCAAAGGAATTTGCAAAAGGTACGTTACGCAGTCGTTTACGCAGGTGGCGCTCGACAACGTAAGCCTGGCTTTTCGCGATAACGAGTTCGTGGCCATTCTGGGTCCCTCAGGTTCGGGCAAGACCACGCTGCTCAACGTTATCGGCGGACTCGACCACTTTGATTCTGGCGACCTGCTGATCGACGGTATTTCGACCAAGGACTTTCACGATCGCGATTGGGATGCCTACCGCAACAACCGCATCGGCTTTGTGTTCCAGAGCTATAACCTCATTCCGCATCAGACCATTTTGGAAAACGTGGAGCTGGCGCTTACGCTCACGGGCGTGGGGCATGCCGAGCGTCGCCAGCGTGCGCGCGAGGCGTTGGAGAAAGTCGGCCTGGACGAGCACATTAACAAGCGTCCGAGCCAGCTTTCGGGCGGACAGATGCAGCGCGTGGCTATTGCCCGCGCCCTGATCAACGATCCCGAGATTGTGCTGGCTGACGAGCCGACCGGCGCCTTGGACTCAACGACATCCGTGCAGGTCATGGATTTGCTCAAGGACGTTGCGCGCGACCGTCTGGTCATCATGGTCACGCACAATCCCGAGCTGGCATACAGGTACGCCACGCGTATCGTCAACCTGGCGGACGGCAAGGTCACCGACGATTCAGATCCCTTTGATGCTGCCGAGGCCGCGCGTCGCGAGGCCAAGCCCACGCGCAAAACCTCGATGAGCTTTGTGACGGCGCTGGGGCTTTCTGCCCGAAACCTCATGACCAAGAAGGGCCGTACGGCCATGACTGCCTTTGCGGGTTCGATTGGCATTATTGGCATTGCGGCGATCCTGGCGCTGTCCAACGGCGTAAACGACTACATCAAAAAGGTCGAGGAGGACACGCTCTCGAGCTACCCGCTGACGATTTCCAAACAAGACTACGACCTGTCGTCCATGATGGGCGGCCATGGGGCTACCGATGAGGAGGCGTCCAAGGGCGAGGGCTCGTCCGATGACGCTACCGGTGGCAAAGCTAAGGGAACCGACAAGATCCCTGTGGTCACAGCCGTAAAGGACATGTTCGCAAGTGTTAAATCTAACGATATGACAAGCTTTAAGGCATGGCTCGATGCCGGTGGCGACGGTATCAATAAAGAGGTCAATGCTATCCAGTACGGCTATGGCGTGACGCCGGTTGTCTATCGTGCGGGCAAGGGCGATGAGAAGCCTGTCCGGCTGGTGCCCAACGCTATGACCGAGGCCATGAGCGGCGGCGCAAATTCGGCGGCAACGGTGAGCATGGATTCCATGGGAACCTCGGTCTTTAACGAGATGATTGACGACCAGAGCCTGCTCGACAGCCAGTACGATGTCGTTGCCGGCCATTGGCCTACGTCTGCCAACGAGGCCGTGATGGTGCTTTCGAGCCGCGGCACGGTGGGTGACTACACGCTCTACAGCATCGGTGCGCTGGATATCGATGAGCTCAACGACCTGGTTAACAGTGCCATGACGGCCGACGGCAAGGTCGAGACGCCCAAGGCCGGCACCGACTTTACCTACGACGATGCGCTGTCCACGACGTTTAAGGTGCTGTCGCCGTCCGATGCCTATCGCAAAAACGAAGAGACCGGCATGTGGACTGACATGTCTGGCGATGCCGACTTTATGGCGGCCAAGGTTGCCGACGGTATTGACGTGCGCATTGTGGGCGTGGTGCGACCCAACGAGACGGCCAACGCGAGCGCATTGACTCCGGGCATTGCCTATACGCATGCGCTGACTTGCCAGCTTATGAAGCGCGCCGCCGATTCGCGGATCGTGCAGGAGCAGCTTGTCCACCCCGAGACGGATGTCTTTACGGGCAAAACCTTTGACGAGTTGCAAGGCGAGGCCAAGCAAGGCGTGGATTTGAGCAGCATGTTCAGCGTGGACGAGGCGGCGCTGAAGAGCGCGTTCTCGTTCGATGCATCCGCGCTTTCGGGCGCGGCCAGCGGTGTGGACCTTTCTGGTATCGACTTGTCCGGGCTGGACCTTGACCTTTCGGGCGTTGGGAAGGGCATTGACTTCAGCGACATCATGGCCAAAGCGCCGGCCCCAGATTTCTCGGGCATCTTTGACGGTCTGGAACTCACGCCCGAGCAGATGCAGCAGGTGGGAACACTAGCCAACCAGCTGTTTGAGGGCTTCCTTCAGTCTGATCAGTTTAAGGCACTGTCGCCCGAAGATCTTAAGGACGCATCAAAGCTTGCTGCCGCATTCTCGTCGTATCTTGAGAATGATGCCGCAGCCCAGCAATGCCTGGCTCAGCTCAGGGCGCTGGGCGGCGATGCCCTGGCCGAGCGCCTGCAGCAGGCGATGACCGACTATGTGCAAAAGCAGCTGGCTCCGTATTTGCAGCAGGCTATGGATCAGGTGACAAAGGCAATCAGAGAGCAGATTGAGGCGACGGTATCAACTCAGCTCAAGGCGGGTGCGGCAGGACTCATGGACCAAATGGCGACGCAGATGTCGTCGAGTTTTGCCAACCTGGCGAGCGCCATGCACGTGGATGCGAGCGCCTTTGCTCGCGCCATCCACTTCAACATGGACGCCGAGGACCTGAGTTCGCTCATGATGAGCTATGCCAAGGCGTCAAAGCTCACCTTCGACAACAATCTGACCACGTTGGGCTATGCGGACGAGGCAGATCCCATCTCGGTCAAGATTTTCCCGCGCGACTTTGAGTCCAAGGAGCGCGTGCTCGATCACATCGATGCATACAACAAGCAGGTCAAAGCCGCTGGCCACGATGAGCAGGCAATCTCGTACACCGACTACATGGGCATCATCATGGGCTCGGTGACCGACATCGTGAACACCATCAGCTTGGTGCTCATCGCATTCGTGAGTATCAGTCTGGTGGTGAGCTCCATTATGATCGGCATCATCACCTACATCAGCGTGCTGGAGCGCAAAAAGGAGATTGGCATCCTGCGCGCGATTGGCGCGTCCAAGCGCAACGTGGCCAACGTGTTCAACGCCGAGACTTTCATCGAAGGCCTCATTGCTGGCGTCTTCGCCATCGTCGTCGTGGTGCTCGTGAGTTTTCCGGTCAATGCCTGGGCGCTTGCGGTCAAACAGGTCCCCAATCTGATGAGCCTGCCCGTGCAGGATGCGCTGGTGCTCATCGCGATTTCGGTGTTGCTGACGGTTGTCGCTGGCCTGCTGCCGGCCCGCAGCGCATCCAAGAAAGACCCCGTGGAGGCCCTACGTTCCGAATAATGTGACAAAGGGACAGCCCCTTTGTCACATTCATCTCCCTGCACCTAGTTCGTTTTGCCCATCAGCGTGATGCGGATGCTTGGATGGGTGTACTCGTCAAACTCGTCCTCGGGATCCGTGTCAAACGAGTAATACGCTTTGATGGGGTCGTCACTCGTCCTGATAGAGATTCTCTCGTAGAGCGAGCCGTTCAAAAAAGCTTGCCTAAACTCTTCGGGGAGCTTCTGCGGTGCTAGGAGCTCGGGGCTTGCGGTCTTGACGTCTATGGTTTGGACAACAGAGGAAAGCTCGCCAAGATCGAGCTCGATACGGGCGAGGTTGTCCTCGAGGCTCGCGCCGGGGTCGACCTCTGCCGCGTAGCTCACTTCCGTGAGCGTCCCCTTGTTGTCAAAATCCAGGTACGTATGGGTCTTTTGGGTATCGGAGTCGCCGTCGTGCAGATAACCGCGGACGTGATAGCCGTAATCTTGATATCGCTCGTAGGGGTCATCGGCGGACACGTACTCGCATGAGGGCTCTAATGCCTTGCGAGCAGTGGCGATCTGCTCAGCCGCGGCCGCGGCGTTCTCCTGCATCTCGATGTTTCCCTGCGCCAGCTGCGGGATATAGGCGCCGCATACGATCGCGAGGGGCAGCGCCACAAGCGCGATGACCCACTTCTTTGCACGGGGGACAGGCACGCCACAGGCCTCTGCCATAGCCTTTGCGTTGGCGAAGCTCTCGGTAAGCACGTCTGCCGCGGTGGCGACGGCGCCTACGGCAGCGGCGACTTCTGCCGCGCCGCCCAGGTTGCGCGCGGTCTCGTTGTCGCTGTTCTTGAGCAGGCGCGCGGCGGCCTGCGTGCCAACAACGCCTGCGATTTGTGCCGAGCGGTCTTTCTCGCTCTGCTCGACGGCGAGCCGGCGCTGCATTTCCTTCCACTGCTTGCCACGCATGCCAAAGCGCGGGGCGAGAGCGCAGTAGCAGAATATAACGAGCTCGATGGCGGTGAGCACCAAGGCGGTCATCATGCCTGTCTCTTGGAAGCCTTCGTGATGGAAGACGATGTCGTCGACCATTTCGAAAGGAATGATCGATAAGGGCAGCACGAATGCCATGGCAAGCGCCGCGCCGGCAACCTTGGGGCAAATGCAGTATCGCTGGATGCGTTTACGTTCTTGTTCGGAGAGTGTTGCCATAGCTGGTCCTTGGAGTCGTGGCGGTCGTTACGGCGCGCGGCGCGCGGGATGTATCAGTCTGAGCTAGCGCTGGATAAGAACATAGAGCAAAATACTCAGCGCGATGAGCAAGATACCCGCGATGTTAAACATCAGCGTGGCAAAGTCGCCCACGATAGGGCGCTCGACATAGCTCTTGTCTGGGCTGCTGGGGTTGTAGTGCACAGTCATTTGGCTGCCGAGGGGCCAAAGCTGCTCTGCGAGAGTATCTAGGCGTGCGATGGGCCCTGTATGTACGTGCAACCAGCCCTTGGCGTCTTCGTACGCCGCGCTTTGCGTGCGGACGGGGAGCCCCGACAAGCTTTTGGTCTTTACGCCGCGGAATTGTTTTCTCACGTGGTACCGCGTGCCGTCGACGGTGTACTCCAAAACGGGATACATTCTGCCTTCGCCCATAAAGCGGTGGTCAATGACCGTTCCCATGATCATAGCGGTGCAGGCCTTGGCTTTCCTGCGGGCGGCGGCTTTCATGAGCGTGCTCATTCCGATAAGCAGGATGCCGATGCCTCCAACCGAGATGAGCGCGAGCAGGGATATCTGCGACGTGGTCACGGCGTTCTCCTTTGGCGCGATACCGTCATATGTGACTCAGTATAGGGAATCCTGCCATCGATGAGTGCATGGTCATGCGGCTAAAGTGTCTTGACGGCTCGATGGGTTCGCCATTTGCGCCTTCTCCGGTCCATACAAAAAGCTGTACGTCAGCATTCAAAGATGTCAAAAAATGTTGACTTTGGATGTTGACGTACATGTTTTGGAGTGGATGAAAGGTTAGGGTGGCGACTTTGGAATAGGGCAGGCGCTCCTATATCCACTCGATGATGCCGCTTCCATCGTGCTCGCCGCGCCGCCGATTTGTCGGCCTTTGTTGCGTTAGAGGTACCTTGCCGCGAACTTCTCGAGGCTGGTGTTGCTTGCGTTGTTGAGAATGCCGCCGTCAACGATCTTTGCGCCTGGAGCGCTTGCCCTAAGGACCGACGCCGTCTTGCCCATTCCGCTCCCGCCCGAGGTGGCAAACAGGACGATTGTTTTGCCTGTCAGGTCGTAAGACTCAAGGAATGTGTTGACAATCGCCGGCGCCACATACCACCAGATGGGAAATCCCAAAAAGATGATGTCGTAGTCTTTGATGTGCTCGACTCTGGAGGTTATGGCAGGACGGCAGGAGGGGTCGGCTGCCTCGAGTGTGCTGCGGCTCTGTTTGTCGCGCCAGTTAAGGTCGGCGCTTGTGTATGGATTGGCGGGTACAATGGCGAACAGGTCGCTGTCCGCTACACGAGCCAGGCGACATGCAACGTCCTTCGTGGTACCCGTTGCGCTGAAATATGTCACAAGTGTCTTAGCCAATGGAGTTCCTTTCGTTGCTGCGGTTTAGGCTTTATGGTGAGGCAGTATTTGGTGCCATGGTGAGGTGCTATTAAGTGCCGCCTCATGGCCGCGATACCGAGCGGCTTGAACAGCATCCGGTTGAGGCGTTGCGTAGCCGATAGATGAGATAGTCAAGGCATTCGAGCTTCTGTTGCCCCGCGTGTATATCGTTGAGCAATTCGCGGCGATGCCGTTTTAGTAGGCAAATGCGCGCACAGTCGCTGGCAGCAGTGCCGTATAGCTCGATAAACTCTTCGCTGCAACCGGCGTCGCGTAGGCCGTCGATGATGTTGTCGTCCATGGCATCACTTTGTGGTTTTGACCTTGGTGGTGCCGGCAAGCGGCTTTTCGCCGGGACGGGCCTTGGGGCCAACGAGCGCGTGCGGTTGATAGAGCTCTTCGAGGAACTCGATCTCGGCGGGCGAGAGCGTTACGTCGAGCGCGGCCACGGCATCGTCGACGCGCTCGGGCTTGGAGCAGCCCACGATGGGGGCCGCCACACCACGTGCCCAGTGCCATGCCAGCGCAATCCTCGACATCGGCACGTCGTGATCGGCGGCAATCTTGGCCACGCGCTCAATGACGGGCATGTCGATGGCGCGATCATGGTCGTACTTGTTGGCCATGGTCGTGTCGGTGGTGCCGCGTGTGCTCGAGCTTTCCCACGTGGGTCGGCAGAGGTGTCCCGAAGCCATGGGGCTGTATGGCGTAAGGGCCATGTCAAACTGGCGGCACACCGGGATCATCTCGCGCTCGTCCTCTCGGTACAGCAGGTTGTAGTGGCACTGCATGCTCGTAAAGGGCGTCCATCCGTGGTCGCGCGCGACGATCTGCAGGTTGTGCAGCTGGTAAGCATACATGGCGCTGGCGCCGAGCGCGCGAACCTTGCCCTCGCGCGCCAAGTCGTTGAGCGCCTCCATGGTCTCTTCCATGGGAACGTCGTAATCGAAGCGGTGAATGATGTAGAGGTCTAGGTAATCGGTGCCCAAGCGCTTGAGCGAGCCTTCGATCTCGCGTTTGATGGCGTTGGCGGAAAGGCCGCCCTCGTTGAAGTGAACCTTGCTAGCCAGCACGACGCTCTCGCGAGCGATTCCCAGATTGCGCAGGGCGGCGCCAATGTACTCTTCGCTCGTGCCAAAGCTGTAGCAGTTCGCGGTATCGATAAAGTTGATTCCGGTGTCGAGTGCGCGTTTGATGACGGCGCGTGTGCCGTCGGGTCCGATGGTCCACTGATGAAAGTCGGGGCTGGGCTCGCCAAAGCTCATGCCTCCCAGGCAGAGTTTAGAGACTTTAATGCCGGAATGGCCAAGGGTTGTGTACTGCATGTCGTTCTCCTTATTCTTGAGGGGATGGCTATAGCGTACGTTGATAGGCAAATGATGTATATTGCTTATATCGACTAGCTGGATATACGAATACCAAATATCTAGCAAGCGGGATGCCTTGACTGAATTGGGGTGCAATGGAGCTACGAACTTTACGTTACTTTTTGGCGGTGGCGCGTGAGGAAAACATGACCGAGGCGGCAAACGTGCTGCATGTGACGCAGCCTACGCTGTCACGTCAGATTGCCGATCTTGAGCGCGAACTGGGCGTCGAGCTTTTTGAGCGCACCAATCGATCGTGTGTACTCACGAGCGATGGCATGCGCTTGCGCCAGCGCGCCGAGGAGATTGTCTTGCTGGTGGAACAGACCGAGCTAGAGTTGGCGGATCGGGAGCTCGGCATTGCAGGCGTTATCCGCATTGGAGCCGGCGAAACCAAATCGATGCGGCTGGTGCTCGATACTTTTGCGGAGCTGCATCGGAGTCATCCCGGAGTGACGATTGAGCTCTATACCGGCAATGCCGATGCGGTGGAGGAGCGCTTGGAGCGTGGCTTGCTCGACTTTGCCCTGCTGTTGGAGCCCGTTAACGTCGAGAAATACGAGTGGATCCGTATGCCTGAGGCTGACCGGGCCGGCGCCGTTGTCGCCGCGAGCGGTCCATGGGGTGGCCTGGACGTGTTAACGCCTGCGGACGTGGCGAAGATGCCGCTGCTGGTGAGTTCGCGTACCTCGAATCGAGCGTTCGATCTCGAAGTGTGGTCGGGCGGCGTCTTCAGCTTCGATGACCTCAACGTCGTGGGGCATTTCGATCTGATCGGCAACGCGTCGCACCTGGTGCGTTCGGGCACCGCATGTGCGGTTGGTATTGGAAGCTTGTTGCAGATAGATGAAAGCAGCGACCTGCGTTTTATCCCGTTTGAGCCGCCGCTCACCATTGCATCGTATCTGGTGTGGAAAAAATATCGCCTGCGTTCTCGCGCCTGCGAAGAGTTTCTGAACCGTTTGAATAGGATGTGACAAGGGGGCAGTCCCTTTGCCGCATTGATCTGAGAGTGGATGTTGATGTATTTATCGCTGGCCCCTATGGAGGGGATTACCGGGCATGTGTTCCGTCGCGTGCATGCGGAGTGTTTCGGCGCACTCGATTGTTATTACACGCCGTTTTTGCCGCCGCCGCGCGTGGGCAACCGCTTTGGCGGTAAGGCGTTTAAAGAGGTCGATCCCGCCAATAACCAGGGGCTTAACGTGGTGCCTCAGCTGATGTCCAAGAATGCGGATGAGTTTGTGTGGGCGGCGCAGGTGCTCGCCGACATGGGTTATCACGAGGTCAATCTCAACCTTGGCTGCCCCTCGGGCACGGTTGTAGCCAAGGGGAAGGGTTCGGGTTTCTTGCGCAATCTCGACGAGCTCGAGGTGTTCTTGAGCGACGTGTGCGAACGCTCGCCGTTGCCGGTGTCGGTCAAGACCAGGCTGGGGTTGGAAAGCGACGACGAATACGAGCGTGTGCTTGACCTCTATTGCCGCATGCCGCTGGCAGAGCTGATCGTGCATCCGCGCGTGCAAAAGGACCGCTATGCGGGTTCGCCGCGCAAAGAGTTTTACGGCGAGACGCTGGAGCGGGCGCCGTTCCCGGTGGCCTACAACGGCGACATCTTTGATCTTGAGGAGATGGATGCGCTGGTGGAGGCCTATCCCGGAACGCGTCACGTAATGTTGGGGCGCGGCTTGCTTGCGAACCCCGCGCTGGCTCGCATGGTTAAGGGCGGCCCTACTGCCACGGCTGCTGAGCTGCAGCGCTTCCACGACACGCTGTTTGCGGCATATGCGGAAGAGATTGGCGGCAATGCGGTCTTTCGCATGAAGGAGTGGTGGTTCTACGCCAAATGCGCCTTCGCCAATCCCGCTAACGTTCACAAGATCGTGCGCAAGACCAAAAAGGTCGACGAATACCGCGCCGCCGTCGAGCGCGTCTTTCGCGAGCAGCCACTTGCGCCCATAGCCCGCTTTCACGGCTAGTTAGTCGTTGGGGACGTTCTTTAACGACTAGTCATTTAAGAACGCCCCCAACGACTATGTTGCAAAAGCTGTACGTCAGCACCCAAAGATGTCGAAAAATGTCGACTTTGGATGCTGACATACACGTTTGGGTTCGGCGGGGGACTAGGCAATCCTTGCGTCAAGGGTAATGAGCTCCCTGAGCCGCTCTGTGCGTGTCTGCCCATGACGCTTTGCCTTTGCGTCAAACGCCTCAAGAACCGATTCACCCACACGTGCCGATAAAACAACGCTTGGCTCATCAGAGATCGACGGCCTTCCCAGCTTGATGGTGCGACCCTTCGGCCACTCATCTTTTTCGTATTCCTCCGCGGCTTTCTCCAACTCTCCGGGTGCAAACCCCATCATCTTTTCGAGCCGCTTAGCATCCATAGCGCCTCCTATCGATCGACATAATGTCGAGCGCTGGTTCTCGGAATCTCTTTTTGTATACAGTTTTGTAGACAAAAATACAAGCAGCTTATCAAGCTAATTAGCGTGTTTTGACTAGTTTTTTCGATAGGAAATGGGCATCGATGGTTTCGATATTTCTTCACTTTCCAAGTTGGAACATGAGCGCTCATTGAACCTGCAGAGGGGGCACTTTAACAAACTATCGAGGTTCTGGCCAGGAGCTTTCACCGGTCTTCGGTGGTGAGAACAGCTCAATTCGCGACACAGTGTGTCGCGAATTGGAGTAGTCGCTGAGTGTTCTTTAACAACTAGTCATTCAAGAAGAGAGCGTCTAAGTGCCGGAATTGCTATTTCGAGTCGTCCCTAACGACTATTCTGGAGGGCAGTGTGCAAAAAAGGGCAAATATGAGTACTGTTGCCATTGTGGTTGCATTTATTTTCTTCAAAAAAAGGTCCCTGATGAGATTTAATACCATTAGGCTTCTCTTTTATTGAACATATGGGGAGAAATAACGCCGTCTGCGGACGCTTGGGGCGTTGAATGATTCCTGAAATGATTAAAATCGCTGTTACTAAACAAGTAGCAGTACTCATATTTGCCATTTTTTGAACACGGTCCTCTAAGGAGCCCTTTCCAGAGACGTCGGATGGCCCCAAACAGCCATAATCCAAAGGCCGTCTCAAACAACTAGTCATTTAAGAACGTCCCCAATGAGTGAAACTACTCATTTAAGTGCGTCCCCAATGAGTGCTAGAGCAGGTTTTTCTGTACCCACGCGATGATGTCACTCGATTCGTGGAGTGGTTTGCCGTCGATGAATAGGCAAGGAACCTGGCGCTTTCCGCCGATGGCGATGAGTGTCTGCTCGGCATCGGGGTCGGTCGAGATGTTGCGCTCGGGGATGGTCACACCGTTATCGGCCAGGAAGCGCTTGACCTTAATGCAATACGGGCAGCCGGTCATAACGTACAACACAAGCTCGTGATCAGTAGCCATGGGTCTCCAATCGGTTGAGGTTTCGATTGAGATACCCAAAGCCGCCGCGGTCTATGCGCGATTCAGCGACGACTCGATGGCCTGAACCAAAAACGCCGTGGCCCCGGTGCCGCAGGGTTTGTCGTAGTAGTCGACAAAGCGCTGGTCGGCAAGGTAGCCGTGAGCGAGGCCCAGATACGCTTCGTCCTGGGGCTCGTGTCCCCAGTTGAGGCTGATCCAACGGCGATGCATCGCAACAAGTTTTTGGGCCTCGGTGCTCTTGGGATCCCCGTCGCCCATGGCAATCGAGAGCTGACCCAGAATAGCGCGTTCAAGTTCTTTCATGTCGTTCCATGTCTGAGGATCCATGTCCAGTAACGTTTCGTTTGCTGCATCGATAGCCTCATCGCCATAGCGCGCCCGTGCCTCGGCGCCGTAGCGCTCCTCGTTTTCCTGCACGGTACGCCAGCGCTCCAGTTGCGGCAGCACGGCACCCATGAGCGAGACAGCCTCGTCGAGCGACATGCCGGTGTTTTGCGCCAGGCGCGGAGCGCAGTCCTCGATCATTGCCTCCATCGTGGTCTCGTAGGTGTACTTGCCGTGGTCGTAGCACCACTTGCAGTAATGGTCGGTCGTGGCGCCGTGAGCATCGGTACCGCAGTCGTCGGGCGTGAGTATCATGCCGCAGCTCTGGCAATAGTGCTCGGGCATTTCGAGCAGGTGAGACAGCGGCTCTCCGGTTACGGCGGCAATGAGCTTCATCATGTCGATGCCCGGTGTAACCTCGCCGCGCTCCCAACGGCTGACGGCTTGGCGTGTGACGAAGAGCTTGGCGGCGAGCTGCTCCTGAGTAAGGTGATGGGCACGGCGGATGGCGATGAGCTTTTCTGCAAAGGCCATAACGGCTCCTTTCTGCTGGTTGATGGCTTAAGCATAAGCGGCAGCGGGCGCCCTTCCAAGCAACCGTTGGTTGCACGACGGGGGACCGCGGCGAAGAATTGCGCGCAACGTCCCGCACCTCCATGCCGTACAATGACCGACATGGAACCTATCGCACGCATACATACCGACCTGCCGCAAAAGTTCGGCATCCCGCGCAACAGCTTTTTGGCGCCTCACCTGCAGGGGCGCATTATCTTTGAGCCGGAATTTGCCTCCAATGCAGCGGTTGAGGGCCTGGACTCCTTCTCTCACCTATGGCTGCTCTGGCGCTTCGAAAACGGCACGCCCGGCGGCACGGCTCAGGACATAGCAGTCGATGCCAAGACGCAGGACAGGTCCGGCACCAACGCAAAATGGTCGAAAACCGTGCGCCCGCCGCGTCTGGGTGGAGCCGAGCGCGTGGGCGTATTTGCCACGCGCAGTCCGTTTCGCCCTAATCCCATCGGGCTCACCTGCGTCAAGCTCGATCGTGTTGAGCTCACCGACGATGGTCCCATCATTCATGTGCTGGGGGCCGACCTGCGCGACGGCACGCCCATCTACGACATTAAGCCCTACATTCCGTTTGCGGACTGCCACCCGGATGCGACCGGCGGCTGGATTGAGGATGCGCCGTGGCAAGAGCTCGACGTCGAGTTTCCGCAAGCGCTGCAGGATATGGTCCCGCCCGCAAAGATTTCTGGCTTGGTTGAGGTTCTTCACCAGGATCCGCGCCGCGCGGGCAGCAAGCACGAGCCAAACCGCATTTACCATTTGGCTTACGCTGGGCTCGACATATCGTTTACGGTCGACGGAACCAGGTTGACGATAACCGCCATCACCGACGCGCAAGACTAACCAGCCATTCGTCCGCACCCGTCAAATTAAGCGCCAAGCCCCATGCCAAAACCGCCCACGCTGGTGGACAATAACGCCTACCAAAACAATCCGCTTTGCACGGGAGCTCAGCATGAAATACGACTTTACCTCGCTTATCGACCGCCACGGAATGGACTCCATCGCCGTTGACTCCTGGGGTGAGATTCCCGGTATGGCTCCGAACGCACCCGACGAGGGCTTCGACCGCATCCCCATGTGGGTAGCGGACATGAACTTTGCCACGGTGCCCACGGTTCAGGAGCACATCATTCAGCGCGCCCAGCATCCCATGTTTGGCTATTTCGATCCGCGCGACGAGTACTTTGACCGCATCATCGAATGGCAGAGCCGTCGCAACGGCGTTGAGGGCTTGGCGCCGGAGCATATCGGCTACGAAAACGGTGTGCTGGGCGGTGTCGTGTCGACGCTGCGCGCGTACGTCCAGCCGGGCGATGCGGTGCTGGTCCACAGCCCCACCTACATCGGCTTTACCAAGTCTATCGAAGCCGCGGGCTATCGCATTGTCCACAGCCCGCTTAGGCTCGACGACCAAGGCGTGTGGCGTATGGACTTTGAGGACATGGAGCAAAAGCTCGCCCAAAACCACATCCATGCCGCGGTGTTCTGCTCGCCGCACAATCCCTGCGGCCGCGTATGGGAGCGCGATGAGATCGAACGCGCCATGGACATCTATCGCCAGCACGATTGCGTGGTGATATCGGACGAGATTTGGTCCGATATCATCCTGCCGGGTCACAAGCATATCCCGACGCAGTCGGTGAGCGAGGATGCCCGCATGCGCACGGTTGCCCTCTACGCGCCCAGCAAGACGTTTAACCTGGCGGGCCTGGTCGGCAGCTACCACATCATCTATAACGAGACGCTGCGCGACCGCGTGTGCGCCGTGTCCAACAAGACCCACTACAACGAGATGAATGTCCTCTCCATGCATGCGCTTATCGGTGCCTACCAGCCGCAAGGCTACGAGTGGGTTGATGAGCTCAACCAGGTGCTTGCCGGTAATATCGAGTACTTCTGCAGTTACGTGGACGAGCATTTTGAGGGCGTGTCCTATTCGCGCCCGCAGGGCACGTACATGGTGTTCCTGGACTGCACCGAGTGGTGTCGCGAGCATGGCCGCGATATTCAGTGGTTGCTCGACGAGGGGGCGCGCGTGGGCGTGGGGTATCAGGACGGCCGTCCGTTCCACGGACCCTGCCACATTCGCGTGAATCTGGCGCTGCCGCTTTCGCGGGTAAAGGAGGCGTGTGAGCGCCTGGACCGCTACGTTTTTGGGGTATAGGGGACGCTCGATTCGAGTGCTGCCCCATGTGCCCACGCCGTCAAAATGCGTGGGCACATGGGGCGCAGAGGGCAGCGAGCGCGTTTTCCGCATTCGCTACTTTTCATGAATCTGCTTGCCGCAAAGATGCTCAATCGAAATCTCGTAGAGCTGGACACCCTTGATGTCTTTGGCGATTTCCTCCTCGACTTCTTCGGCAGAAGGGTAGTACTTAAGCGCGAGCTGGCGGACCCTGTCCTCGATAAACGCGGGCGCTTCATCTACCAGGCGACAACGACCAAAGACAACGGTACTCATAACGTAGGGAGCCCAGTCGCCGTCCTTGTACCACTCGTTGCCGTAAACGGTAAAGCAGACTTTATCATCATGCCTGAGTGAATCGACCTTGTGGCCAGCCTTGGCGCCATGGAAATAAATCTTGTCGTGCTCGGCGTCAAAGAAGTAGTTGACGGGAATGGCATAGGGGTAGCCATCATCGCCGTTGACGGCAAAGACGCCGCGCTTGCAGGTAGCGAGCAGTTCGCGCGCTTTCTCGTCGGTGATGGCGCGTTTCTTTCGACGTAAGGGCCTAAACATCGTTGGCTTCCTTTCTGCTGCGCATGGTGGTTGAGCACAAACTATAGCGAAACAGCCCCGTTTTTCTTGATACAGGCGAGTATGTTTTTGAGCTTGCTAAAGTCGAGCGGTTTGGGCAGATGGGCGTTCATGCCGGCGTCGTGTGCCGCCTTGGCGTCTTCGGCAAAGGCGTTGGCGGTGAGCGCGATGATGGGGATGTCGGCCGCATCGGCCTTTTCGCTCAGGCGGACCGCCCGGGTTGCCTCGTAGCCGTCCATGCCCGGCATCATGATGTCCATCAGGATTGCATCGAAGCTGCCGGCGGGACGACCAACATATAGGTCGACCGCTTCGTTGCCGTCGGCGGCCCGCGTTACGACGATGCCTTCGCTTTCGAGCAGGGCCTGGGCAATCTCGGCATTAAGCTCGTTATCTTCTGCCAAAAGAACGTTCATGCCGGCAAGCGAGCAACTGGTTTCCTGCTTATCCGTACGTTCTTTTGCCTGAGGGTTCTTGTCGATCTCGAGCGGAATCTGGACGTTAAACGTACTTCCCACGCCAACTTCACTCGAAATCTCAATCGTGCCGCCCATCATATCGATGAGCGATTTGACGATAGACATGCCAATGCCGGTTCCTTGGAACTTGCTGCGCGCATCGTCGCCTTCCTGGGCAAACGGCTCGTAAATGTGTGCCAAAAACTCGGATGTCATACCAATGCCGGTATCCGAGACGCTAAAGCAAAACACGGCGTGCTCGTCGTCGACCGGTTTGATGGTCGATGAGAACGTGACGGTGCCTCCGTGCTTGTTGTACTTGATGCTGTTGTCGAGCAGGTTGACAAGGATCTGCCGAATATGGGTGGGGCTGCCGATCATATATTGGTCGACAGCGTAGGGCTCGCTGGTGTCGAGCATGGTTATGCCGCGGTCCGATGCGCGGAGCTTGCACAGTACGAGCGCATTGTCGCACAGCTCTTTAAGGTTGAATGATTCGTGCTCGAGCGTCACTTTGCGCTCCTCGATCCTGCCCATCTCGAGGATGTCGTTAATCAGCGACAGCAGGTGATTGGCGGCAACGCGCGCCTTGGCGCGGCTTTCGCGGGCGACCTGCATGTCGCCTTCTCTCAATTCCTCAATTTCGATAAGGCCCAGGATGCCGTTGAGCGGCGTGCGGATGTCGTGACTCATGCGCGTGAGGAATGCTGTCTTAGCGGCGTTGGCGGCATCGGCTTTCTGCTGTTCTCTCTGCGCGCGGTGAAGCGACCGGACAAGGATGACGATGCCGGTGAGCAAAATGCAGATGACGACTGCCGCAATGACGATGCGGTTGCGGTAGAGAAGTCGGAACGCATCCGATTCTTGCGCCGAGTACGATGTGGGGGAATAACTGCTTGCAGAGAGCGATTCGCCGGAGTTGACGATGCCCTTATTGATGATTCCCAACAGCTCGGGCTTGCCGCGCGAAATCAAACACGATAGCTGTGCCGTGCCGGTGAGCTCCTGTGTTTGGAAATCCTCGATGTTGTAGGTGTCGCGGATGGTTTTCAGGCGCGTGCTGGGGACAATGATGCAACTTGCCTCCCCCTTATTGAGGGCTTCGAGCGCCTCGTTGCCATTCGGATAATCGGTGATCGTTGCGTCGGGGAAGAGGCTCTCGAGCGCAGAATGGTTGACGATCGCGTCCTGTGTACAAGCGATTTTCTTAAGGTCGCTGTTCAGGTTGTTGCTGCTGTGAATGGCGGTTAGGGAAACCGTTCCCATCGGGTTTGACTGAATGACCCCTTTCTGTTCGGCAAGCCAGTAGTCGCGAAACAGAGGCAGGGCGACATCGATGGTTCCGTTGGAAAGGGCTTTGAGCATTTGCTGGTTATTTGAGATCGCGACCGTTTTAACCGTAATGCCAAACTTGTCGTGCAGCGTCGTTGCAAGCGAGGCGAGCGACCCTTCCATCTCGCCGTCGTCATTTTGCGTGCAATAGGGAAGTTGGTTTTTAAGATAGCCAATCGTGATGGTGTTGCCGTTTGCTTTGAGCCAGGAGGTCTCGGTGCCGGCGAGCGATGATGAGCCGCTGTTTTGGGCCGAGTAGCTCGATTTGACTTCGTCGTTATAGCGCGGGTTGACGCGGGCGATTGCCGTCATGGCGGCGTTGATGTCGTTCATCAGATCAGGGCGGCTTTTGGGAACGGCAAAATAGTAGTCGCTCGAGCCTACGTAGAACATGGGTGACGCATCGGGCGACGAAATGGTGTCGTTCATGATGACGGCGTCGACCTCGCCGTCTGCAAGCGCCTCAAAGAGGGCACTGCCGGTGTCGATTTCTTTATAGGTGCAGGTAACGCCTTCGTCGGCGAGCCACTGCTGGCCGACGATAGTTTGCATAACGCCGGCGTTGCAGCCGATGGTAAGGCCTTGGAGCGCCTGGGGGTCGCCTTTGGCAAGGTCGTCGCGATCGGGCCTGGCGTAGATGTAGTAGCGCTCGGTGCCCTCGGGGTTCGAGGAAAAGAGCAGCTTCTGCTCGCGCTCTGCCGAATACGAGATGTTGGGCATGAGGTCGATTTCGCCCGCCTCGAGCATATCCATAAGCTCGGAGAAGGTGCCGCTAACGTATTCGTATTGCCAGCCCTTTGTGTAATACGAGAGGGTCTGGAGGTACTCGTAGCCCCATCCCGAGAGGCGCTCGCCCGGCGTGCCTTCCTGGAAGCCTTTGTTGTTGACGAGCCAGCCAACGCGGACCGTCTTGACCTGCTGGTCGGAGTCGGCGGCAAAGGCAGGGGCGGGCATGGCGGCGCTCAGTACGGCGAGTGCGGCAAGCGCGACGGCCAGGGTGCGATATAGAGTCAAACGAAGGACGGTGGAAGGTTTCACATGAAATCCTATCGAGTCGAGACAGTATCACATAAGGATACCAGCTCAGCCTGCCCACCCAGCCGCCGCACCGCTAAACGGTTAGGTAGTCATTGGGGACGTTCTTAAATGACTAGTCAAACAAGAACGTCCCCAATGACTAGTTCCGTTTGCGGGGGAGGCGTGGGACAATACCGAGCGAATGTGATTGGGTGTCTGGGAAAAGGGGTCGCGATGAACAAGTTGAGGACGCTTGCCGACGTGTTGCGCCAGGCTGGCTTTGCGCGCATCACGGGCCTGTTTCTCGTCTTCTATCTGCTGTGCTCGACGGCCGTCTGGCTGTCCGAGCCCACGACCCTCACCTTTGGCGATGGCCTCTGGTTTAGCTTTGAGACCGTATCGACGATCGGCTTCGGTGATATCCCGGCCGAGACGCCGGTTGCCCGCGCTATCACCGTCGTCCTGAGCGTCATCAGCATCTTCTACATCGCCATGCTCACGGGCGTGGCGGTGAACTACTGCAACACGCTCATCAAGATGCGCCAAAAGGACACCATGGCGCGCTTTATGGACGATCTTGAGCATTTGGAAGAGCTCGATCGTGACGAGCTTGCCGACCTATCGCGCCGTGTGCGCGAATATCGCCGACGCCAACGCTAGAACGGGCGCCGCGCGTCACGACGAGGGGGACTGAATATGAATATCACGGTATACCTGGGCGCCAGCGTCGGCAATGACCCGGCGTTTCTGCCTGCGGTGCAAGAGCTGGGCAACTGGATTGGCGCTAACGGACACGCGTTGGTATACGGCGGGTCCAAGTCGGGTCTGATGGGTGCGCTCGCCGATAGCGTACTCGAGGCAGGTGGACACGTGACGGGTGTTGAACCGAGCTTTTTTATCGAGGCCGAGTTTCAACATGACGGTATCGACGACCTCATCGTGACGAGTGACATGGCCGAACGCAAGGCCAAGATGATTGAGCTCGGTGACGCGTTCATTGCCTTTCCCGGTGGGACGGGTACGCTCGAGGAGATTGCCGAGGTCATGTCCGCCGTGTCGTTGGGGCATCTCGATGCGCCGTGCATCCTGTACAACCTCGGGGGCTACTACAACGATCTTAAGGCGCTGCTCAGGCACATGATCGATAAAGGCTTATCGAGCCCGCAGCGGCAGCACGGCATCTACTTTGCCGACGATTTGCGCGAGATTGCCTCGATTATCAACGGATAAGTCTTGAGCCTGCCCCACTATGACTCCCAATGGTGCCGTTTGCAGCGCAGACGGTTGGCTCGTTCGGGCAACGCTCGCTCTACAATAAAACGTATCTTTGTCGATTTTGACCACGGGAGGTCCCGATGGATAACCTTGCAAAACCCAAAAACCGTGCGCTGTTTTTAGTGAGCGTGGCTGTGACCGGTGCGTTTGCAGGCGCTGCGGTCTGGCTGTTCTTCTTTGCGATGGAGCACGGTATCGACTATCTATGGACCGAGATTCCGCATATGCTGGGCGTCGCTTCGCCTGAGCTCGCGAGCGGCCCGTTCGGTTTTCTGCCGTATCCGTTTTTTGTCTGCTTGCTGGGCGGCCTGTTAATCGGTCTGTACGAGAAGATGACAGACACCAAGACCGATGACCTCAATCAGGTCATGGCCAAGGTCAAGCAAGACGGGCGCTACCCGTACGACAACCTGGGCAAGCTTTCGCTCGCGGCGTTGCTGCCGCTGCTGTTTGGCGGAAGTATTGGACCGGAGGCCGGCCTGACCGGTGTTATCGCGGGTCTGTGCAGCTGGGTTGGCGACCGCATGCGTCGCTTCGGCGCCGAGTTTAGGGAGCTTACGCTGCTGGGTACCCAGGCCGCGTTGACGGCGCTCTTTACCGCGCCCGTCTTTGGCTTTGTGGCACCGCTTGCCGGTAGCGCCGACGGCCAGGGCGAAGACGCCGACGATGAGTCCACGTCCGACGAGATCACCATCAAGCTGCCCAAGGCACAAAAGACCGTGGTCTACGGCATTGCGATTGCCGGCGGCCTGGGCACCTATCTGCTGCTCGGCCAGCTTATGGGCGGCGGTATGGGCATGCCGAGGTTCGAGGCTGCCCAGGTGGGCAACCTTGAGCTTGTCTGGCTTATTCCCCTGGCGCTCATCGGTACGGTGTGTGGCTGGCTGTACTTTGTCTCGGAGCACGCAAGCGAGGCATTGGCTCACGCCATAGGGGAGCGCCCTGTCGTCAAGGCCATGCTGGCCGGTCTGGCGCTCGCCATCTGCGGCACGGTCCTGCCCTACACCATGTTTGCCGGCGAGACCCAAGCCGACGTGCTCATGGAGACCTATCTGACCATTCCCGCCGGCGTGCTTATCGCGACCGGTCTTGTTAAGGCTATGCTGACGCCCGCCCTCATCAACCTTGGTTGGCGCGGCGGCCACTTCTTCCCGGTTATCTTCTCGGGTGTGAGCCTGGGCTATGGCCTTGCCATCCTCACCGGCGCCGATCCGGTCTTTTGCGTCGCCGTCTGCACGGCCTCGACGATGGGCGCGGTCATGCGTCAGCCCGTCATGGTCGTGGGCCTGCTGCTCATGTGCTTCCCGCTCAAGGGTATCGTTTGCATGATCATCGCCGCCGTCATCGCGGCGGGCATTCCGCTGCCCAAGCCGCTGCGCAAGTAGCACGGTAGCGCGCGGGCAATACAAACATCTCAAGCCCGGTGTGGGCGCTGTGTCACGGATTTGCGGGTGGACTGAATCTCGCCTGGCACCGACGCTACTTCCAAATCGCGAGCGCGGCGGTGCCCAGCACGATGAGGAAAAGGCCGATGGCGCTTCGATGCGACAGCTTTTCGTTGAAGGCCAGTCGTGCGAACAGCACCGATACGACAATCGATAGTTTGTCGATTTGCACGACGACGCTCACCTGGCCTGCAGCGATGGCGTAGTAGTACAGCAGCCACGACGCGCCGGTCGCAATGCCCGATGCCGCAAGAAATGCGAGTTCGCGCGGGTCAATGCGCGCGACCTGCTCCAGCTTTCCCTTGGCAGCCACGATTGCCCATGCCATAACAAGTACCACACAGGTGCGGATTGCCGTGGCCAGGTTTGACTCGACACCCTCGATGCCGATCTTGGCGAGGACGGAGGTGAGTGCCGCGAACACGGCGGCGCCGAGGGCGTAAGCGAGCCAGGCTCGGTCTTGCTTTTGCTCTGCGCCGACGGACTGCTTTTTCTCGATCATCAAAAACGTGCCGAGCGTGATAACTGCGGTTCCCGCGAGCTTGACCGCCAGGTTGCCTGTCTCACCAAAAAGCACTATGGCGATCAGCACGGCGAGCACGGTGCTCATCTTGTCGACGGGTACAACTTTGTTGACGTCTCCGATGCTGAGCGCCTTAAAGTAACAGATCCACGAGGCGCCGGTGGCGAGTCCCGAGAGGGTGAGGAATAGCCAGGCTTTGGCGGGAATGGCGCCGATTGCTCCGATGGATCCAGAAATGCCCGCCATTGCCCAGGCAAATACGAGCACCACGCAAGTACGGATGGCGGTTGCAACGTCGGAGTCGGTGTGCCTGATGCCGCATTTGGCCAAAATGGATGTGATGCCGGCAAAGAAAGCTGATGCAAATGCTGCTGTAACCCACGACACGGGTCGAGCGCCTCCTCATAAAAGACCGCGCCAGATCTGCGGCGCATGCCCGATGATACCGCGCTTGCCTACAGGTCGCGTGCTCGATAGACCTTGGTACTGATGGCGCAGCTAAGCGCACATAGCACGAGGGCCAGTACCGCAATTCCTGCGCACGGGCAGCCGAGGACGGCAGGATCGGGATTCGCTCCGGCAATCGACATGAGCCAGTTGCTGATGGGGTTGGAGGAACTCAGCATTGCCATGGTGCCGCAGCCAAACAGGGCAAACAGGCCAAGGGATAGGCGCAGCGCCTCCATGTGTCCAAATCGGAAGAACAGCGGCTGTGTCAAGAATACCATCATGAGGGAGATGAGCATCGATGCCGCCGAGGCGGTTGCGATTTCAAAGATCGTCTGCCATGTCGAAGGGATGCCCATGGGGTCGAAGAGCGGAAGGGCGAGGATGTTCAGAAGCGTAGCCGCGCATGCCATGACGACCGAGAAGATAACGATGCACAGGTAGCGTGCGCAAATAATGTCTTTGCGCGAGAGGGGCAGCGTTGCCCGATAGCGCTCCCATCCGTTTTGATTGTCGTAGCCGGCCAGCGAGTTCATGACCACGATGGGCGACATGGCACTGACCGCACAGGCGCCGGCGCTCATACCGGAATCGCCATCCGATGCGTTGGCGAGGGTCAGTACGACGAAGATGAACAGGCCGACGCCCGCGATGCTCGGGACAAGCGTGCGGACGATGGCGAGCTCAGACATAAAGGCGCGTTTCATTTCGAAGCCCCTTTCAGCATGAGGCGAAGATAGTCATCAATTGTTGCCCGGTCGCAGGGAATCTCGGGGAAGGCCTCGAGCGCCTCGCGACGGTTGGGCACGAGCACGTCCACGCTATAGGCGTGGTGGGCGGCACGGGCGCCTTCGACGCAAGCCATGAGCTCGGACGCCTGTGCTTGGGTGCAGTGGGCGATGCCGGCTCGGTCGGTAATGTCCTCGCGCGGCAGGTCAAACACAATCGAGCCGTTATCGATGCAGATGACGCGGTCGGCAGTGCGATCGAGGTCGGATGTAATGTGGCTTGAGAGCAGCACGCTGTGCTGGCCGTCGGCGACAAAGGCAAGCAACTCGTCGAGCAGTTCCTCGCGCGCCATGGGATCGAGGCCCGCGGTGGCTTCGTCCAAAACGAGCAGCTTAGCATTGTGGCTGAGCGCACAGGCGAGCTGCAGCTTCATGCCCATGCCGCGGGAGAGGTCCTTGACCTTCGTCTTGGGATCGAGGCCAAATCGGTCGATGAATCCGGCGAACGTTTCGCAGCTCCACGTGGGGTATGCCGGGCCTACGAGCCTCTCGACCTGGCCCACCTTGAGCGTGGAGGGGAAGGGACACGTGTCCAGGACAAGCCCGATGCGGGAGCGCAGGTGGCGCTGCGTCTCGTCGGGCGCGTTGGCGTCGCAGCGCTGTCCAAGCAGATGCACCTCGCCGGCATCGAGCTTTATAAGCCCAAGCGCGGCGCGAATGGTCGTCGTCTTGCCGGCGCCATTTGCGCCCACAAAGCCAACGATCTGGCCGGGCTCCACGGCGAGTGTGACCACTCGCAACGAAAAACGGTCGCTCACACGGCGTGAGATGCCTTTGAGTTCTAAAAGGTTTTGCATGGTATAGCCTTTCTTGCAGATGGCTACTGCATGGTTTCGGGGGCTACCAGGTCGAGCATCTCGTGCAGCTTGTCGCGCGTAACGCCCAGGGCTTCGGCTTGGCTCGCCGCTTTCGCAAGCAGTTCTTCGATATGGCAGAGCTGGTTTTCGCGCAAGAGCTCCTGGTTGCCCTCGGCGACAAAACAGCCCTTGCCCTGCACGGTGCAGATGAAGCCGAGTTGCTCCAGGTCGGCGTAGGCGCGCTTGGTGGTGATGACACTCACGCCAAGATCGCTCGCGAGTGCACGGATACTGGGGAGTTTGGCTCCCGCCGCGAGCGTGCCCGAAAGGATCTGAGCTTTGACTTGCGAGGCTATTTGCTCGTAGATGGGCTTGTCGCTCGAATTGGATAGGATGATGTCCACAGCGGCTCCTTAGCTGATGGGCTACACGTGTATATAACCGGTAAGCACAGTATATATACACTATGCACAGTTACGCAAGAGCTAAATGTGGAATAGTCCGCCAGTGCCGCGCTTGCCCCAAAACAATCTCAATCTGTAACACCTAGGTCCGTTTTGGGTCGCCTGCTGTTACAGATCGAGATCTTATTTGCCCGCCTGCTTATTTGTCTCAATCTGTAACAGTAAGAGTCGATTTGCGCGGCTAGATGTTACAGATTGAGACATTGGCTCCCTGCCTTCCTGTTTATCTCGATTTGTAACAGTTAGACCTGATTTGGGCGGCTAGATGTTACAGATTGAGATTGTGCCGGCGGGCCTGCCAGTTTGTCTCGATCTGTAACAGGTAGGGGCTCAAAACCCGTCTTGCTGTTACAGATCGAGACAATCCTTGAGGCGGCTGCCCGGTGCACAGCGAGCTCGGCTAATGAATTTGTCCTGATAGGTGCCCTATGGCGGGATTTGGCGGCTACAATAGTGCGGTTACATCGACGTAATGCACTCAATGCAAGAAAGGATCCGCATGGCAAGCCTGTCGGATGAAATCTCGTCGCGCCGCACATTCGCGATCATCAGCCACCCGGACGCCGGTAAGACCACGCTTACCGAGAAGCTGCTGCTCTATACCGGCAGCATTCAGACTGCCGGCTCGGTTAAGGGCAAGAGCTCGGCCAAGCATGCCGTCTCGGACTGGATGGACATCGAGAAGGAGCGCGGTATCTCCGTTACTTCCTCGGTTCTGCAGTTCACCTATAACGGCGCCTGCGTCAACATCCTCGATACCCCTGGCCACCAGGACTTCTCGGAGGATACCTACCGTACCCTTATGGCCGCCGACGCCGCGGTTATGGTCATCGACGGCGCCAAGGGCGTCGAGGCCCAGACCAAAAAGCTCTTTAAGGTCTGTACGCTGCGCCACATTCCCATCTTCACCTTTGTGAACAAGCTCGACCACGAGGCTCGCGATCCGTTTGAGCTCATGGAAGAGATCGAGAACGTTCTGGGTATCAATACGTATCCCATGAACTGGCCGATCGGCAGCGGCCGCAACTTCCGCGGCGTGTTCGACCGTCAGACCCGTCGCGTTATCGCCTTCGAGGGCGATGGCCACGCCAACGCCACCAAGAAGGTCGCCGAGGTCGAGGCCGAGCTGGGCGACCCCGCCATGGATGAGCTTATCGGCGAGGAGAACCATAAGAACCTGATGGACGACATCGAGCTGCTTGATGGTGCCGGCGACGAGCTCGACTTGGATGCCGTGGCCTGTGGCAAGCTGAGCCCGGCGTTCTTTGGCTCGGCGCTCACCAACTTTGGCGTGGAGCCCTTCCTCAAGGAGTTCCTGCGTCTGGCCCCGACGCCGCGCGCCTATACCGATACGCTTACCAGCGAGCCGGTCGATCCCTGCCGTGACGACTTTAGCGGCTTTGTGTTTAAGATCCAGGCCAACATGGACAAGAACCACCGCGATCGCATCGCCTTTGTGCGCATTTGTTCGGGCAAGTTCGAGCGCGGCATGGATGCCTTCCACGTGCAGGGCAACCGCAAGCTCAAGCTGGCCACGGGCACGTCGATGATGGCCGACGACCGCGCCATCGTGGACGAGGCGTACGCGGGCGATATCGTGGGCCTGTTCGATCCGGGTATCTTTAGCATCGGCGACACTGTGTGCTCTGGCAAGCACCACGTGCAGTATCCGCAGATCCCGACGTTTGCCCCCGAGATGTTCGCTCGCATTACGCAGGTCGACACGCTCAAGCGCAAGCAGTTTGTGAAGGGTATGGAGGAGCTTGCCCAGGAGGGTGCTATCCAGATCTTCCGCGAGTTGGGTGCCGGCATGGAGAGCGTCATCGTGGGCGTGGTCGGTGTGCTGCAGTTTGAGGTACTCGAGCGCCGCCTCAAGGCCGAGTACCGTGTTGAGGTTCGTCGCCAGCCACTGCCCTATACGGACATCCGATGGATCCAGAACGACCCCGACACCATCGATATCCCGGGCCTTTCGCTCACGCGCGACACGCTGCGCGTCGAGGACATGCGCGGCGGCAAGCTGCTGCTGTTCACGAGCCCGTGGAACGTGGATTGGGCTACCGACCACAACCCCGACCTTATCCTGTCGGAGTTTGGCAACGTAGCCTTTTAATGCATCGGCGCGGTGGCCCTGCGGGGCTGCCGCGTCGTTTGCTTGCCTGATGCCGTGTGAGCGGCTATTATACCCACCGTCGTCTCAAGACCGTGACGTCCGAGCAGTTCGGGTCCGATATCCTGCTCGTTAAACCTAAAACCAAAGGAGTACATAATGATCAAGAAGGTCATGGAGGACTACAAGGTCCTGTTGCGGAGCATTCCCGCGGCAACGGTTTCGCTGTTTTTCGTGAGCGTCATCATGATGAACCTACTGGCCAACAAAGAGCTCATCAGCCTGCCGTATCTGGCACTCGATTGCGGCTTTGTGGTGAGCTGGGTTTCGTTTTTGTGCCAGGACATGATCTGTAAGCGCTTTGGCGCCAAGGCATCCATCAAAATCTCTATCCTCGCGCTGCTGGTCAACCTGGCCGTGAGCCTGTGCTTTTGGGCATGCTCGCTCACGCCCGGCATGTGGGGCGCCTACTACGACACGGGTATGATCGAGGTCAACACCGCCCTTAACGCCACCATCGGCGGCACCTGGTACGTGGTGCTGGGCTCTTCGCTGGCAATGCTCGTTTCTGCCGTGGTTAACTCCACGCTCAACCAGTCGCTCGGTCGTATGCTCAAAAAGAATAACTTTGCGAGCTTTGCCTTCCGCTCCTATGTGTCTACGGGTATTGGTCAGTTTATCGACAACCTGGTCTTTGCCATTGTGGTGAGCCATACGTTCTTTGGTTGGACCTGGGTGCAGGTCCTTATGTGCTCGCTGACCGGCGCTGTTGCCGAGCTGCTGTGCGAGGTTTTCCTGAGCCCCGTGGGCTACAAGGTCGTGCGTGGCTGGGAGCGCGAGAATGTGGGCGCCGAGTACCTCGAGCGCCACGCAGCCGCCTAAGGAGCAAGTATGCGGGTTTTGATCACGGGCGCTTCGGGCGGTATCGGAGCCGCGTGCGTGCAATGCTTTTTGGACGAGGGCCACGAGGTCGTGGGCTTTGATCTGCTGCCGGCGGCGATCGAACACGAGCGCTACCGCCATCTGATCGTTGATGTCCGCGAGCCGGACTCGTTTCCAGTTGACCTTGAACCCCAGGTAATCGTAAACGTCGCCGGTACGCAGGATTCGGCCGACGACATTGCCGCCAACCTCCGTGGCACCATCAACGTGACCGAGCGCTATGCCTTTGTGGGGGAGGGGCTTGCCGCCAAGCCGGCGCCGGCTATCAAATCCGTGGTCAATGTGGGGTCGGCGAGCGGGCATACGGGATCGGAGTTTCCCGCCTATGCTGCCAGCAAGGGCGGCGTTATCGCCTACACCAAGAGCCTTGCAAACCGCCTGGCGCCGCAGGCCATCGCCAACAGTGTGGACCCGGGTGGCGTGATCACGCCGCTCAATCGTTGCGTGATGGAAGATGAGCGCCTGTGGAGTCAGATCATGGAGCTCACGCCGCTCAAGCGCTGGGCCACTGCCCAAGAGATCGCCGAGTGGATCTACTTTGTGGGCGTGACCAACCGGTTTATGACCGGGCAGAGCCTGCTGATCGATGGCGGCGAGGCCGGCCGCACCCAGTTTATCTGGCCCGAGTAACAAAACGCGCCCGATGGAAGCCGTCGGACGCGTTTTTTTTATTTTTGTTTCTAGCCGAGACAGCCCCAGTCGATGGGGCTGCTGCCGTTTTGCTTGAGCAATTCATTGGCGGCGGAGAAGGGACGCGACCCCATAAAAGCGGGGAGTTCTGCCGTGGCACGGTTGGCCGAAAGTGGCGAGGGGTGCGTGGAGGCTAAGCAGTACTTGCCGGTTGCCTCGCCCGCGCCAGTCGCGGCGAGCTTGCCCTCGACCATCTGCTGGGCAAAGCGGCCCCATGCCAAAAAGACGACCGGTTGGGGCAGCAGGCAGCAGCGCTCGATAACGTAGTCGGTCAGCGTGCTCCAACCCAGCTTGGCGTGCGAGTTGGCGGCATGCTCGCGCACGGTGAGCGTGGTGTTAAGGAGCAGGACGCCCTGTTGTGCCCAGGGGGTTAGATCTCCCGTGGCGGGAATGGGGCAGCCCAGATCGGCGTTGAGTTCCTTATAGATGTTGCGCAGGCTCGGCGGCAACTTGGTTTGCGTCGCAGGCACCGAGAACGACAGTCCCATGGCCTGGTTGGGTCCGTGATAGGGGTCTTGGCCCAAGATGACTACCTTGACCAGGTCGGCCGGCGTGTAGGCGAGGGCATTGAGGATATCGTCTTGTGCTGGGTAGATGGTCTGCTCGGCACGCAGGAGGGCGATGCGCTCGAGTAGCTGGTTCGTAGTGTCACGTACCGGCTGCGGCGCATCGCCCAACCAAGTTGCTATGTTGCGGTCGCGGGTCGCGGCGTCCATGGGGCTCCTTTACGTCAGATGCTCTGTTTGCATCTATTGTAAAGGCGCACCGGTTGCCTTTATGCCGCGGCTACATGAGGAGTGGGGCCTACGAGACGTGCTCGGGCGCTGCCGTCATATGAGCATGCCCAAGTGCGCGAAGGCGCGGAAGCTCGACGGTTGCCACCATGACGCCGGTGAGGATGAGGGCAGCGCCAAGGAAGGCGATGGGGCTCAGGACCTCGCCGACCAGGAAAAACGAGAAGACGGCGGAGCAGACCGGCTCGAGCGAGAAGGCGAAGCCAGTGGTTTCGGCAGGTACGTGGGGCTGCACGAGCGTCTGGGTGATAAAGCCGTAGGCAGAGCAGATGAGTGCGAGCGCAACGATAACGACGATCTCGCTCGGCGTGCTGGGAAGCGTGAAGCCGCCAAAGGTGAACGCGGCGATACCCGAGAACAGGCCGCCGAAGCCCAGCTGCCAAACGCCCAGAGCCAGCGGATCGACTTCTTCGACAAAGCGCTTGGCGATGATAATGTGGCCGGCATAGATAAAGGCCGAGAGCAGCATGATGATCGCGCCGGGATTCAGGCTGGTAAAGTCGGCGCCCGAGAGCAGCAACATGCCGCAGGTGACGATGGCGGTGCCGATGAGCACCTTGCGCTCGGGGGCGCGACGCAGCAGGGCCGCGTTGGCAAACGGCACGATTACGACCGTCAGGCTCTGCAAAAAGCCGGCGGTGGAGGCGGAGGTGAGGCTGGAGCCCAGGCACATGCAGGTGATCTCGGTTGCCATGATGGCGCCGATGATGGCGGCGCGGACCATCAGGTCACGGTTGATGCGCACCGCGTGCTTGTGGAAGAGCAGCAGGCAGGCCGCAAAGGCGATGATGCAGCGCAGCGCGACGATGCTCGTGGCGTTCATGCTGTCCATGCCGATCTTCATGAGGGGGTACGAAAAGCCCCATGCGACGGGAACGGAAAATGAGAGCGCGATTGCTTTTTTGCGATCCATGGGACTCCTTTTGTTACAGAACGGTTTCGCAAAAAGGATTCTGCTCCCAGATATGGATGTAGTAAAGCGAATGTATCTTCAGTATGATTAAGAAATACTAATGTTGGAAGAAAAAACCCTGGCAAAACGTTTTACGGCTACATCGAAGTGGAGGCACGATGGCATCGCGGTATCAGATTGTATGTATGGTGGTCGATTGCGGCAGCCTGAAACGTGCCGCCGATGCGCTGGGCTATACGCAAAGCGCGGTGAGCCAGGCCGTCAAGGCGCTCGAGCGCGAGCTGGGCACCACGATTATCGAGCGCGGCAAGCAGGGCGTCTCGCTTACGCGCGACGGCAAACAGTATCTGCCGTATCTGCGCCAGATCGTAACGGCCGAGGCCGAGCTCGAGGGCAAGCGCCAGGAGTTGCTGGGGCTTTCGTCGACCGACATTCGCATTGCGACGTTTACCAACGTGAGTCGTACTGTGTTGCCGCGTGTGATCCGCGACTTTGGGGCCCTGCATCCGGGCGTGCGCTTTACCCTCAAGCAGGGCGATTACACGCGCAATGCCCAGTGGGTGCACGATGGCGTGGTCGACTTTTGCTTTACAGCGCGTGGATTTACCGAGGGGCTCGAGAAACGCGTGGTCTATCACGACGAGCTGGTGGCGCTGTTGCCAGCCGTCCATCCACTGGCGGCAAAGGAAAAGGTGACGCTTGCCGACCTGGCGTCCGAACCGTTTGTGCTGCTGGATGAGGGCGAACAGAGTCTGGTGCTCGATGCGTTTGCCGCGCACGGGCTATCGCCGCATGTGACGAGTGAGGTCACCGATGACTACACCATTATGGCGATGGTGGAGGAGGGCCTCGGTGTGAGCATGCTCTACCGCCGTACCGTCGAGGGCATGCAGGCTGATATTTGCGTGCGTCCCATCGTGCACGCTCCCTCACGCGACGTCGTGGCAGCCTGGCGCAGCTGGGATACCATGCCGATCGCCACGAGGCGCTTTATCGACTACATGAGCTCACATATCGTGAGCTAGTTGCCGATGCGCCACCTTGTTGGATGTGTCTAGCGCGCCCCAGTCTTGGCTTGCGCCAGACGATAGGTGCGTGCCGGATGGCAGAGCAATACCGCCACGACCATAAAGAACGCTGTGGTGCCCAGGCTGATGGGGTAGACCATCATGATGTTCGCAAAGGTGCGGAAGTGCGGGAACACGCAGAACACCCAATAGAAGCGGATGCCGCAGACGCAAATCATGGTGATGAGGGCGGGCATGAGCGAGATGCCAAAGCCGCGCAGATAACCGGACATGTTTTCGTAGAACATGCTAAAGGCGTACGCCGGGAAGATCGAACACACGCGGATATAGCCGATCGAGACGATGTTGGGATCGCTGTTAAAGAGCGCCAGGATCTCGCGCCCCAGACCGACGATGACGATAATCGTGGTGAGTGCAACGATGCCGCCTTCGACCAGGCAGACCTTGAGCGTCTTGGTGCAGCGGTCGATCTGGCGAGCGCCGTGGTTTTGCCCCACAAAGGTGGTGCAGGCCTGGCTAAAGCTGTTGAGCAGGTTGTAGCACACATACTCCAGGCTCATGGCGGCGCTCGATGCCGCCATGACCTCGGTGCCCAGGCTGTTGATGGCGGACTGGATGATGATGTTGGCGACGGCAAAGACGGCGCTTTGGATGCCGGCGGGCAGGCCAATCTTGACGATGCGCTTGAGGGCGACGGGGTCGATAGCCAGGTCACGTGGGGTGACGCGGACGACGGAGTCGGTCTTGAGCAGGCGGATAAAGAGCGTAGCGGCGCTGACGGTGTAGGCGATGGCGGTGGCGATGGCGACGCCCGCGACGCCCCAGTGGAGTACGGGGACAAAGACGAGGTCCAGGCCAATGTTGAGGACGGTGGACACGGCAAGCGCCTGCAGCGGCATGCGGGTGATGCCGACGGAGCGGAAGATCGCGGCCTCAAAGTTGTAAAGCAAAATCGAGGGCATGCTCAGCAAAAAGACGCGTAGGTAGAGCGATGCGAGCGGCATGGTTTCGTCAGGGACGTTGAGCGCGGCGAGCATGGGTTCGGCAAAGATCTCGCCCAGCGCGATGACGACAAAGCCCACGAGTGCCATCAGAATCGAGGTATGGACGGCGCGCTTGACCATGTTCTGATCGTTGCGGCCGATGGCGTTGGCGATGACCACGTTGGAGCCAAGCGACAGCCCAATAAACAGGTTGATCATAAGACTGGTAAGCGGAACATTGGAGCCGACCGCCGCCATGGCGAGGGTTCCCTGGTCGCCCGAGAAGTTACCGATGATGACCGTGGCGATGAGGTTCGACAGCTGCTCAAGGATGCTCGTGGCGGCGACGGGAAAGGCGAACAGGGGAATATTGCGCCACAGCGAGCCGGTGGTCATGTCAATGTGCTTAGATGCGGTGTCTGCCATACGCTCTCAATCTCTAATATGCTCATTCGCGCTTATTTGCGCAGACGATGATACTCCTAATCGACTAGTCGGCACTTAGGGACGTTCCTTTTCTGCCGGCAGCTGGGGACACTCCTTCAGACTAGTCATTGGGGACGTTCTTAAATGACTAGTCGAACAAGAACGTCCCCAATGACGAGGCGGGGGAGGCGTGCGACAATGGTGGGCGTTGTGTTGTTCGCGCTAAGGAGTTGCCATGTTGTTGTGTCCCGTTTGCCATGAGCCTTTGGTGGACGACGAGCGCGGTGCTGTGTGCGCGGGCGGACACCGGTTTGACCGTGCGCGCGAGGGCTATCTATATCTGCTGCGCTCGTCCAAGAGCGGTGACTCCATGGGTGATCCCAAGTCGCAGGCGCGCAGCCGTCGTGACTTTCTGAACCGCGGATACTATGCGCCGTTGCGCGATGCGATGGTCGAGCTGGTGCGCGAGCGGGTGTCTGGTCGTGCCGTGTCAACGAACTGCCCCATGACGTTGCTCGATATTTGCTGCGGCGAGGGCTACTACACCAGTGCCATGGGCGCGGTTTCGGGCGTGGATGCTTACGGCTTTGACCTGGGTAAAGAGATGGTGCGCCTGGCCGCCAAGCGCGGCGATGCGACCTACTTCGTGGCCAACATGAAGGACATCCCCGTGGCCGATGGCGCCTTCGATATGGTGACCGAGCTCTTCGCTCCCTTTAACGAGCGTGAGTTTGCCCGCGTGCTGGCACCCGAAGGTTCGCTCTACACCGTGGTGCCAGGTGCCCGTCATCTGTTTGGGCTCAAGGAGGTACTCTACGACACGCCATATCTCAATGACGAGAAACTGCCGAAGACTACTGAACTCGAGTTAGTCGGAACGCAGCGGGTGTCTGCGACTATTACGCTTCAGACCCAGGACGACATCGAGGCGGTGTTCCAGATGACGCCGTACTACTACCGCACGCGCCCTGCCGACAAAGAGCGCCTGGCAAACCTGGACACCCTTCAAACCGACATCGACTTCATCATCGCCGAGTACCGCCACGGCTAACAACCTGCCAAAAAGGGACAGGTTTATTTTGGTAGGTTTTATCTGGACAAACGTAAAGGGCCGACCGCGTTGCTACGCGATCGGCCCTTTTTATTGGCGTATATACCAGAGTCGCTGAGCGATTGACACGGATGCGGCTTAGCTCAAACGGTCCATGCCCTCTTTCTTGACGCGGTTGGCGAGTACAAAGTAGATAATGCTGACAATCAAGCCGGTAAAATCGGGGATGCTTGAGCCGGTCCCACCCAAGAGGGGCAGGGAGAGGAGCAGACTGATGACCGAACATGCTAGGCAGACGATGGACCAGATCCAGACAACGCCAGCCTTGGCGGGATTATTTGCCGCGCGGATACCAAAGACAGCGGTCACAATTTCGACGACGCCCAATACGATGACGACGACGCAAGAGACGATCATGGCACCCGTGATATCGCCTGCCGCGCTGCCCGCAAAGAGCGCTGTAGCACCCATGCCTGCACTTAGAATGCCGACGACAAAGAAGAAGAACGATAGGATTTTGAGTAATTTGCAGGCGTTGCTCATGGCTGGTCCTTTCGATACGGGTACGGCCGGTCTGGCGCACCCCATGTGCTGCACATATGGTGAAGCACATTGTAGTTCAACGCGGCGATGCATGCGCCTGAAAGCGCTTTGAGCCCGCGCAGCCCAACCCCAACCTTTCAAAAAGGAAAGCTGGACGTAAGCCAAATCGATGGCAGCTCATGTGCGGCGCTGCGATGATGAGGCCGTAACAAGGGGCTGGTCTCAAGGAGGAGCCATGATGTACGGAGTCAAGCAAGTGCGTGAGCCGCGGTCGTTGGGAAGGCGCATGGGTGATTCTGTGATCGCTGCCGTGTGCACGGGATTGATGGCGGTGCTTTGCATTGGGATGCTGTGGACCATGTCGCATGTGGGACAATAGCGGACGGTTGGGTGCCGACATAAACGGCGCTCGCGTATTCGTTTTGCTTGTTAAGGAGTACCCATGGGCGTCGTTGATCCCTTTTCTGTTGCTCGGGCCGCGGGGCTTGAGCTGACCGGGAAGCCCGAGGGCCTCACGCTCACCGACGGCTCGATGGAGCTGCGTGCCGATTTTGGCCGCATGCTTCCGCGGCTCAAGCAGGGCCGTCTGCAGCAAGAGCTGTTGGTAAAGGCTGCGCGCGCAAAAGGCATCGAGCGCCCATGGGCGATTGATGCCACGGCAGGTTTTGGCGAGGATTCGCTGCTGCTGGCTGCCGCGGGCTTTACCGTCGATCTGTATGAACAGGATTGTGTGATTGCGGCACTCCTCAAGGATGCCCTGGATCGCGCGGCAGATGAACCGGCGCTTGCGACAGCCGTGGCGCGCATGCGCTTACATGCGGGCGAGGATAGCGTTGTCGGCCTTCGCCATACAGCTGAGCTGATCGGGCAGGGCGAGCTCACCGCTCCTGACGTGGTGTATCTGGACCCCATGTTTCCCGAGCGTACCAAGAGCGCGGCGGTGAAAAAGAAGTTCCAACTCTTGCACCATTTGGAGCAGCCGTGTGCCGATGAGGAGACGCTGGTCGAAGCTGCGCTTGCGGTGCACCCGCGCAAGGTCGTTATCAAGCGACCGGTGAAGGGGCCATTGCTTGCCGGCGTTAAGCCGAGCTATCAGCTTGCGGGCAAGGCCGTTCGCTACGATGTTTTGGTGCCGCCGCGCCCGTAGCTTGCGTGCGATGGTTGGCGCTGCGTAAGTGCCGTGCCGATGCGGGGTCTATTTCCAAGGGTGCGACGTCAGGTGCCAGCCGCCGCAGTATTCGCATTTGTAGCAGGCCAGCCCTCGCCGCCCGCGGTTTTCGCAGTCGGCCATAACGGCCTCGGCCTCGGCGCGCGTGTCGTAACGGTTTTTTCGCTCGCACGACTTGTAGCGCCAGGCTTCATCGCGTTCGGCGTCCAGGGCGTCGCGGCGCTCGTCCTCGCGTGCAAACAGGTCGCTCATATCGCCGCCGGTGGCAGCGCCCAAAAACTCGCTTTTGGCTTTTGACCAGGCGGCTCGCTTTTTGCTCCCCATCTGCTTCGCGCTCCTCTCCAAACGTTGGTATCATTGCTCAATCAAAGTGATACCAATAAACGTGAGGTCGCCGCGTGATGATCAGAAAAACCCTCGATACCGACATTCCCGCCGTCATGGCTATCTATGACGCGGCCCGCGCCTTTATGCGCGCGCATGGCAACGCCACGCAGTGGCCCGAGGGCACGCCTTCGGCCGAGCAGCTGGCTGCCGATATCGCCGCTGGTGGCAGTTACGTGTGCGAAGTCGACGGCCGCGTGGTGGCGACGTTTGCCTTTTTACCGGGTCCGGACGAGTGCTATGACGTGATTGAGGACGGTCAATGGCGCAGCGACACTCCGTATGCCGTGCTGCATCGCGTGGCATCCGACGGCACCGTGCACGGTATCGCGGCGGCGATGTTTGCCTTTGCCAAGGAATGCGCCGACCATCTGCGTATTGACACGCACGAGGACAACTTGCCCATGCAGGGCGCCATCGCCAAGGCGGGGTTCGAGCGTGTCGGTATCGTCTATGTGTCCGACGGCACGGCGCGTGTCGCGTTTGATTGGCTGCGCGAGGCGTAGGAGCCAAGGCACGTATCATCACCCAGCTCAAATAAAAAATGGCCCCGAGTGGGGCCATTTTTGGTAAAACGCGTCGTTGTGGGACTCGCATTGTTACCGCCCCAGATGAACCCGGGCAGACAAAAAGGGGAGGTGCCGGCTTTCGCAAGGCGCGAACCTACGAAAATCGCCGCGCGGCAACGCGGGGCGATGAGCTCGGTCGGGGGATAGGGCCCGCTTCGCCCACCGGCCCGTAAATTGTATCATCCAGTGTGGAGCGTGAACGCCCGTTGCCGCGTGCGATGGGCTTGCAATAAGAGGAGAGCCATGTCGAAGCAAGCGGTCGTTGGAATCTTGGCGCATGTCGATGCCGGCAAGACCACGTTGGCCGAGGCCATGCTGTTCAACGCGGGCCGCATTCGCAAGCGTGGCCGCGTGGACGATGGCGATTCGCATCTGGACACTAACACGATCGAGCGCGAGCGCGGCATCACGATTTTCTCGTCGCAGGCCGTGCTCGACCACGGCGATACCCACGTCATGCTCGTGGATGCTCCCGGCCATGTCGATTTTTCTGCCGAGGCGGAGCGCACACTGCGTGCCCTGGACTACGCGATTCTGGTGGTGGGCGCCAACGATGGCGTGCAGGGGCACACCGAAACCCTGTGGCGCCTGCTTGCACGCTATGACATCCCGACGTTCATCTTCATCAACAAGATCGATTTGGAGAATCCCGGCCGCGATGTTTTGCTGGCACAACTCGGGCAGCGTCTTTCCGAGGGCTGCCTGGATGCCAACGAGCTGCTGGCGGGCGGCGCCGTTCAGGAGGACGCTGCTGCGTTGGACGAAGCGGCGCTCGAGGAGTTTCTTGAAGCGGGTGAGCTTTCTGTCGCAACGCTGTCGCGCATGGTTGCCGAGCGCAAGCTCTTTCCCTGCTTTGCCGGCTCGGCGCTCAAGGACCAAGGCGTTGACGAGCTACTGGATGGTATATGCGCGCTGATGCGTGAGCAGGCGTGGCTCCCGGAGTTTGCCGCGCGCGTCTATCGTATCAGCCGCGGGGATCGTGGCGAGCGCTTGGCTTGGGTTAAAGTGACCGGCGGCACGCTGCGCGCAAAACAGATGATCAGCGGGCATTCTAGTGCCGAGGCGTGGGAACAGAAGGTCGATCAGGTACGCATCTATAACGGCGAGAAGTATGAGCTTGCCCAAGAAGTTGCTGCTGGCGGTATTTGCGCCGTGACGGGTCTTGCGCACGTTCGCCCAGGGGACGCCCTGGGCACGGAGCCCGCGGGCGATGCGCCCGTCATCGCTCCGGTCCTCACCTATACGGTGCTGCCGGGCGAACACGACGTTCATGCGGTGTTTAAAGCGCTGAGTGAGTTGGCGGACGAAGATCCCATGCTCGGCGTAAGCTGGAATACGCATCTTGAGCAGATCCATTTGCAGTTGATGGGCGCCGTGCAACTCGAGGTCGTGCAGCGGGTGTTGGTCGATCGCTTTGGCCTTTCGGTTGCGTTTGAGCCCGGCGGCATTCTCTATAAGGAGACTATTTCGCGGCCGGTCGAGGGCGTGGGCCACTTTGAGCCGCTGCGCCACTATGCCGAGGTGCATCTGCGCCTGGAGCCGTTGCCGGCGGGTTCGGGTGTGCAGTTTGGCACTGTGACCTCGACCGACGAGCTCGATCTTAACTGGCAGCGTTTGGCACTCACCAACGCTATGGAGCGCGACCACCTGGGCGTGCTGACGGGCTCGCCCATCACCGATGTGCGCATTACGCTCACGGGCGGCCGCGCGCATGCCAAACACACCGAGGGCGGCGATTTTCGCCAGGCCACGTATCGCGCGATTCGCCAGGGTTTTATGCAGGCGCGCGAGGTCGGCGCAGACGTGTTGCTGGAGCCGTGGTACCACTTTGAGCTCGAGGTGCCGGGGGAGTGCGTGGGCCGGGCGTTGTCAGATGCCACACGCATGGGTGCCGAGTACGAGCCGCCGACGATGGCGGGAGACCGAGCGAAGCTTGTGGGTCGCGTGCCGGCATCCGAGGTGCAGGATTACGCGCTGGAGGTGGCTGCCTACACGAGCGGGCGCGGTCATCTGTACCTGGAGTTCGCCGGTTATGCGGCTTGCCATGATGCCGAGCGCGTAATCGAGACGGCCGCCTATGAGCCCGAGGCCGATCTGCCCAACACGCCCGACTCGGTCTTTTGCTCTCACGGCGCCGGCTACACGGTCAAATGGTATGACGTGCCCGCCGCAGCGCACGTAAAGATCGATCCCGCCACCTTCCGTCCCTGGCGAGCAGCAGACGCCGAGTTTTTCGGCCATAGGTGATAGAGGTTCAGTCTCTTTGTCGCATCCTGTTGGTATAACTCGGTATAAGTTGGTATAACTGTTACCAGGGTTTGCCAATCCGAGGAGGCCGGTATGAATCCAAATCCCTTTAAGCCCACAGCTGGTAAGCGGCCCCCGATACTCATCGGTCGCGAGTCGGTCATCGAAGATTTTGAGGAAGGGCTCGACAACGGCGCCGGAGCGCCGGGCAGGCTCATGCTCATTACGGGAAACCGCGGCTGCGGTAAAACGGTTCTCCTGCGGGAGTTGCAACGTCTAGCCAGCGAGCGCGGATGGGCGGTTGTCTCCGATTCCGCTTCGCTTGGCTTGTGCGATCGCCTGGCCGACGCGCTTCGCTCGAATAAACCCGTTGTGACGTCAATGGAGTTCGGTCCGTCGTTTGGCCGGATGTCGGTCGAGGCGGCGCGAGCAAAGGGCGAGACGTTGCGAGGGCTGGTCAACGAGCGCCTCAAGAAGCTCGGTCCAGGCAAGGGCATACTGTTTGCGATTGACGAGGCGCAATCTGCGTCTATCGAAGAGCTGGCGGCTCTTGCCGTTCTCTATCAGCAAGTGCTCGGAGATCAGGATGCTACGGGATTGCCCGATAGCGACCAGCGCGGTCTTGCGCTGGTGTTCGCCGGCTTACCCAGAATGGTTGACGATCTGCTCGAAGAGCCGAGCGTTACGTTTTTGCGGCGTGCCCAGCAGCGTACGTTGGGGGCGATATCTTTGCCCAAGGTGCGCGATTCATATATCCAGACGGTCAAAGACGCTGGTCTTTACGTTGACGCGGAGACGGCGGACCTTGCGGCGCGCAAGAGCATGGGGCATCCCTATATGGTTCAGCTGGTGGGCTATTACATGTGGCGGTCTGCTGTCCGGCGTGGCTCGCAGGTCATCGAAAGGCGCGATGTCGAGAATGGCCATGCGGATGCCGTCTCCGAGTTCTACGAAGCGGTTGACGCACCTCTGTATTACGGTCTGCGCAGCCCTCAGCGCCTCTTTATCGAGGCTATGGCGGTTGACGAGGACAAGCCGACGCGCACGGCGGATATCATTGAACGCTGTGACCGTACCCAGAGCTGGGCGAGTAAATATCGTGCAAGTCTGATTCGCGAGCGCGTCATCGAGGCTGCCGGATACGGCCTTGTCCGGTTTACCGTGCCCATGCTGGGCGAGTACATCCGCGATCGCATTTTATGGCACGAGTAATGTGACAAAGGGACGGCCCCTTTGTCACATTGATGTTTGGGAGAGGTCAAAACATGGCGATTCATACCGAGCGTTTGACGCTTCGTCCGTGGCGCGAGACGGATGCGGCGATCCTGTTTACACATGCGAGCGACCCGGACGTGGGACCGGCTGCGGGCTGGCCGCCCCATCGAAGCATTGAGGAGAGCAGGGAGATCATTCGGACAGTCTTTGCGGCGCCCCATACCTTTGCCGTTTGCCTGGCTGCGACAGATGAGCCCGTGGGTAGTATCGGGCTCATGCCGCCTCGCTGCGAGTCGAACAGCCAAAGAGGCGGACTCGAGTTTGAGGTGGGGTATTGGATCGCCAAGCCGTTCTGGGGTCGAGGCTTTGCTCCCGAAGCGGTGCGAGCCATGCAGCGCTATGCGTTCGATACGCTTGGCTGCAAGGCGCTTTGGTGCGGGTACTACGAGGGCAATAACAAGTCGTTACGCGTTCAGCAAAAGTGCGGATTCGCGCCGCATCACGTTGAGCGCGACGTACTTTGCGAGCTTATGGGCGATGTGCGTACCGAGTGCTTTACGTATTTGACCTGCGAAGACTGGCGCAGGCGAGCACAGTGCGAGTAACGTGGCAAAGGGACAGTCCCTTTGCCACGTTCGGCTAACAGGAAGGGGAGCGATGACGGTGTCGCAACAACCAAGTGCTATCGAGGTGCGCGGTGCACGTGTCCACAACCTCAAGGACATCGATATCGATATTCCGCTGGGAAGGCTCGTGGGCATTGCCGGCGTGTCGGGCTCGGGTAAGAGTTCGCTGGCGCTGGGAGTTCTTTATGCCGAGGGCTCGCGCCGCTATCTGGAGGCGCTCAGCACCTATACCCGTCGCCGTCTGACGCAGGCCGAGCATGCCCAGGTGGATGAAGTGCTGCATGTGCCGGCGGCGCTCGCATTGCATCAGCGCCCCAGCGTACCGGGTGTGCGCTCGACCTTTGGCACCATGACCGAGCTCAACAACAGCCTGCGTCTGCTCTTTAGCCGCTGCGCCCATCACGTGTGCCCGCACTGCGGGGCGCGTGTGGAGCCGAGCCTTAATGTGGCTGCAGGCCTGTCGCTCGCATGCCCCGCATGCGGCCGCGAGTTCTATGCGCCAAGTGCCGAGGACCTTGCCTTCAACAGCGGCGGTGCGTGCCCTACCTGCGGCGGCACGGGCGTTATGCGCGAGGTGGACGAGGCGAGCCTGGTGCCCGACGAGTCGAAGACTATCAACGAGGGTGCGGTGCTTCCCTGGGGCACGCTCATGTGGGACCTGATGAAGCAGGTGGCTGGCGAGATGGGCGTGCGCACCGACGTGCCGTTTAACCAGCTCACGCCTAAAGAGCGCGACATCGTGTTCCATGGTCCGGCGGTTAAGAAGCACATCCTCTACGTTCCCAAAAACGGCGAGGGCGCCACGCCGCTTGACTTTACCTATTACAACGCCGTCTATACCGTCGAGAATGCGCTCGCCAAGGTTAAGGACGATAAGGGGCTTAAGCGCGTTGCACGCTTTTTACGCGAGGGGCCGTGCCGTGACTGCGGCGGCACGCGCCTCTCCGAGGCTGCGCGTCAGCCCCAGGTGCGCGGTATCAATCTGGCGCAGGCGGCTGTCATGACGCTGGGCGAGGCGATTGGGTGGGTGCACGGCGTGCCCGCATCCTTGCCGACCGAAATGCGGCCCATGGCGACGGATATCTGCGATTCGTTTTTGAGTGCGGCCCGTCGCCTGGTCGACCTGGGTCTCGATTACCTTTCGCTCGACCGCGCCGGCGCCACGCTGTCCACAGGCGAGCGCCAGCGCGTGCAGCTTGCCCGCGTGGTGCGCAACCGCTCGACAGGTGTGCTTTATGTGCTGGACGAGCCTTCGATTGGCTTGCATCCTGCCAATGTCGACGGCTTGGTGGGCGTAATGCGCGATCTGGTGGATGACGGCAACACCGTGGTTGTTGTTGACCACGATACGCGCGTTCTAGCGGAAGCTGACTATCTGGTCGAGATGGGCCCCGTTGCCGGAGCAGGCGGCGGTAATGTGATCGCTGCAGGTACGGTGGACGAGGTCGAGCAATCGCAGGGCAGCCGCATCGCCCCGTTTTTGCGCGCAGACCCCAAGCGCATGCGTCCGCAGGTGACTGACGACGAAATGTTCGACCAGGGCCATATCCGCATGGCGACCGATACCATCCATACCGTCAAGTCGCTTGAAGTCGATATCCCGCGCGGCCGTCTCGTTGCGGTTACGGGTGTTTCGGGTTCGGGCAAGACGACGTTGGTGCTCGAGACGCTCATCCCGGCACTCAAGGCGCAGGCGGCCGGCGAGCGCCTGCCGGGGCACGTGCGTTGGGTCGATGCCGAAGGCATTGCCCGCGCAAACCTGATTGACGCTACGCCTATCGGCGCCAACGTGCGCTCGACGGTGGCAACTTATGCCGACATCCATGATGAGCTGCGCCGCGCCTTCGCCCGTACGCTCGAGGCCAAGGTGGCCGGCTACAAGGCGGGCGCCTTTAGCTACAACACTGGCACTCTGCGCTGCCCTACGTGCGATGGCACGGGCTCGATATCGCTCGACGTACAGTTTCTGCCCGATGTCGAGATCGTCTGCCCCACGTGCCGTGGCTCACGCTATGCAGACGCTGCTTCGCATATCCATCGCGAGGGCAAGGACGGGAGTCTGCTTACGTTGCCGCAGCTCATGGATATGAGTGTGGACGAGGCTCTCGACGCCACGCTGGGGCTCAAGAAGGTTCAGACGCGCTTGCAGACCTTGCATGACCTGGGCTTGGGCTATCTCACGCTCGGTGAGCCCACGCCGGCGCTCTCGGGCGGTGAAGCGCAGCGCCTTAAGCTTGCGAGCGAGATGGGCCGCGTGCAGGATGATGCCGTATTCGTGTTCGACGAGCCCACGATCGGCCTGCATCCGCTCGATGTCCAGGTGTTGCTGAGTGTGTTTGACGGCCTCGTTGCCAAGGGCGCCACAGTTGTCGTGATCGAGCACGATCTCGACCTTATCCGTAACGCCGATTATGTGATCGACATGGGCCCGGGCGGCGGTGACGCGGGCGGGCAAATCGTCTGCGCCGGCACGCCTGGCGACATTGCAGCCTGCTCCGCAAGCATCACCGGTCGCTACCTCTAACCGAATGTGACAAAGGGACAGCCCCTTTGTCACATTCCCGGAAAGCCTGTTTGGCGCAGGGCCTCGTAGAGGACGATGGCGGCGCTGTTGGAGAGGTTGAGTGCGCTGATGCGGTAGTCGTCCGGATTGACGAAGTTGCCGCAGATATCCTGCTGAAGGATAGCCTCGTGGCTGTCCTCGGTATGCCCGAGCGACTCCTCGTGGGCCTCCCAGGCGTCGGCGTTTTCGAGCGAGTCGCAATCGCGCAACATGGGGATGCGCTCGCAGCGCTCGGGCGCCGCGGCAAGCAGTGGCTCGGGTATGCCCGAGCTCTCGCTGCCAAAGACCAAGTAGTCGCCATCGCGGTAGGTACTCTGCGCATAGGTGCGGCGTGCCTTTTTGGTCAGCAGATGTAGGCGCTCGTCGGCAGGGGAGAGGTCGTTGCGAGCAAGGAAATCCTCCCAGCCGGCATAGGACGTCACGTCCAAGTTTTGCCAGTAGCCCAGGCCGGCGCGACGCACCGTCTTGTCGTCGAGCGAAAACCCCAGCGGCTCCACCAGATGCAGATGGGCGCCGGTGACCACGCAAGTACGGCCGATATTGCCCGTATTGGCCGGAATCTCGGGTGCATACAGCACGATATTGAACATGAATCTCCTTGGCTCAGAACGAAAAACCACCACGAAGGGGACAGGCACCTTCGTGGTGGTTTGGCGGTTACGTGGGCGAAAAACGCCCGTTTGGATAACCTAGGCGCGGTGCCAGTCAGTCAGGCAGGCATCGAGGGAGGCGATGAGCGCATCCTTGTCCATGTGACGGCCGATGATGCACAGGCTCGTCATGCGGTCGCCTGTCTCGTCGTCCCAAATTTGCATGATCTCGGGGTTCTCGTCGATGATCTTCTGCTTCTCGCCCTCGGGCGCGGAGTCAACGAACAAGCCGTTCTCCATCAGGCGCATCTGGTGGCCGGCCTGCTCAAACATGTAGCACATGTCCGGATTGCTGGCTTGCCACAGCGGGCCCTTGACGCGGATGACCTCGTCGGGCCACTCCTGCTCAACAAAATCGGTGAACTTCTGCAGGTCAAACGGCTTGCGGCGCGAGTACACAAAGGTCTCGATGTCGTACTCGAGCACCTCGGGGTCGTCGTGCTCCTCGGGGTGCTCCATGGCCTCGATCCAGGCGGCGGAGTTGTAGGCGCGCATAAAGTCGAAGCGGTCGGTATCGAGCAGTTCCTCCATGGGGACCTCGCCGTTTTGGGCCTCGACGATCACGGCGTCCTTCTGCAGGCTGCGCACGATGGCCTTGAGCTCGGCGATCTGCTCAGGCGTCACGGTATCGGTCTTGTTGAGGATCAGCGTGGAGCAGAACTCGATCTGCTGGATGAGCAGGCTTTCGATGTCGTCCTCGTCGATATCCTCGGCCAGCAGGTCGCGACCGCCGTTGAACTCGTCGTACATGCGGGCGCAGTCGACTACGGCCACGATGTTGTCGAGCGCGAGCTTGGGCTCGCCGCCCACCTTGGCCTCGTCGCAGAAGCTCGAGATGGTGTAGGCGATGGGGATGGGCTCGCAAATGCCCGATGCCTCGATGATGATGTAGTCGAAGTTGCCCGAATCTGCGATGCCCTGCAGCTGGTTGGCCAGGTCATCCGAAAGCGTGCAGCAGATGCAGCCGTTGGTGAGCGGGATGAGGTCATCGGTCTCGGAAAGGCCGCCGTCGGCGATGAGACTGGCGTCCACATTGATCTCGCCGATATCGTTGACGATCACGGCGGCGCGGATGCCGCCGTCGTTAGCGAGGATGTGGTTGAGCAGCGTGGTCTTGCCGGCACCGAGGTATCCGGTAAGCATGATGATCTTCACGGGTTTGTTGGGCATGTGCCCTCCTTTGTTAGACATGGCTTACAGTTGAATCTTATGCCAAACGCCTGCTCTTATACCCATGCGCCGGCAAATAACACAGGCTACTCCCAGGCTCCCCATACATCGGGGCAATAACCGACGGTGGCCTTTTTGCCGTTGCGCACGATGGGCTCGGCTAGAACCTGCTGGTTTTCGAGCAACTTGTCGAAGCGCTGGCTAGGGGTGAGGTGCTGGATGAGCGCGAGCGTCTCCTCGTCCTTGGCTTTGGGGTTGAGCAGCTTGTCGATGCCGCCGACCGCCTGCATCACGCTCGTGAGCTCGCCCTTGCTCATCTCCTTTTCCTTAAGGTCGATAAACTGCACCTTAATGCGGCGCTCCTTAAAATAGCGCTGGGCCTTCTTGGTGTCGAAGGACTTCTTGGTGCCAAAAATTTGCACGTTCATATAATGTTCCGCCGTTCTAACGAATGAAGTTGGTCCTGGCGCGATCGGCTTCGGGGGCTTCGATGCCGGCGACCTGTCCTGCCTCGATGCAACGCAGGAGCCAGGCCATGTTTTTGCCGATATTTCGCATGGTGGCCAGACCCTCGGCATCTCCATCGGCCTCGCCCGGCACAGCGCCAAAGACGTTGTTCCAGTAGGTGGAGGCGACCACGGGCATCTGGTTGATGGTGAAGTACTTGTTGAGTACATCGAACGTGGTCGACGTGCCACCGCGGCGGGCAACGGCGACGGCAGCGCCCGGCTTGTGTGCAAAAGCTTTGCTTCCGGCATAGAAGGCGCGGTCGAGAGCCGAGAGGATGCGGCCGCTGGGGTGCGCATAGTAGACAGGTGAGCCAAAGACAAAGCCATCTGCCTGCTCGGCGGCAGCGATCAGCTCGTTCACCACGTCGTCGTCAAAGGTGCAGCGACCGCCAAGCTTGCCACACTGGCCGCAGCCGATGCAGTCGCGAATGGGCTTGGCGCCCAGCTGGAACACCTCGGTATCGATGTCCTCGGCGTTGAGTTGCTCGGCGACCTCGGCGAGTGCGCGGGCGGTATTGCCGTTTGCCTTGGGGCTGCCGTTGACCAAAAGAACCTTCATCACAAACTCCCTCTGCTGTTGGTGACTTCTGCGGAGGATTATCGCACGAGAGGGAAGATGGCGTGGGGCGCGATGCGAAACGGTTTGTGTTTCACATCGCGCCCCGTGGTGCTAGTCCAGCTTGGTGCCCGGTACTTGCGGCGCCTCTTTAAGCAGTGCTTTGAGTTCATTCAGAATGGAAACGGGCTGTCGGTCGACGGCGTCCAGATGAAGTGTAGCCACGCGAATGGGCGGTTGGTATTCAAGCGATCCGATGAGCACAGGCGAACCCAGGAACCGCTCGATTTCCTCTGCAATCGCGTTGGTCTCTTCGGGATCAAGGTCGTCGAAAAGCGCCACGAATGTCGGTCCTGTTGATCGGAACAGGCGGCTCTTGCCGCGCGAACAATCCATGAGGCAGGCGGCGCTTTCGGCGAGCACGCGGTCGCCTGCGTCGAATCCAAAGCGGGCATTGACCTCGGCGATATCGTCGACCTTAATGGCAATAAAGCCAGCTTCGCGCGGCACGCGGCGCATCTCTCCAATAGCGTTGACCAGGGCGTGGACATCGCCCAGACCCGTTACCGAGTCGGTCGTATCTGCTAGGCTTCGGTTGATGATAGTGCCCACATACATGTTGGGCTCGGTATCGGTGCCGTCCAAGCGGTAGCCCGTGCAGTCGCAAAGCACGTATTTTCCAGTGGCGTCCATTACGCGATACTGCATGTAGTGGAAGTGCCACGTGCCGTTTATCACCATGTCGAGCTCGGCGCGTACGTTGTCGCAGTCCTCGGGATGAACGCGGGCAAGCCACATGTCGACCGAGTTGAAAGGGTGCTGGGAAGGCAGATCAAAATCGCGCACGGCGTTGACCGACCATTGCGATTCTCCCGTATCGAGGTTAAGGATAAACGGATAGCGTGTCTCGGAGCTCATGGAGATCGCCTGGAACACGCGGTCGTTGCAAGGAAGTTGATCGGCAATCGGCCGCATCGGCGCGTTGTCTTCTTTCGGTTGCTGCGCGCGGTGCATGAGCTTGTAGCGATACATTTTGCGATCGGCATCCATTGTCATCTGGCGACGCGAATCGCCTGCAAGCGGGTCGACGTGCGAGCAACCAAAACTAAAACTGGCGATCATGGGCGCCTTGCCGTCCGATGTTGCCTCGACAAGATCGGTGCGTGTCCGCTCCAAGCGCTGCTCGAGCTCGGCTTCGCCTGTCGTGGGGGACACGAGTACAAATTCGTCTCCACCGATACGGAACAGCAGGTCATCGCGCTCCATGGTCTCGGTGAGCGCATGACAGATGCCCAGAATATAGCGGTTGCCCTCGGCGTGGCCAAACTTATCGTTGCAGTGCTTGAGGTGATCGATGTCAATATAGGCGCAGGTGAAGGGGACGCCTTTGCGCCAGAGCTGATTGACATGGCGGTCGAGTCCACCGCGGTTGCCAAGATTGGTGAGCGAATCGATATAGGCGCTACGTTCGAGCAACTGGCGTTCTTGTTGCAAAACGGCGAGCGTTTTCTGCAGTTGCTCGCCGACGGCGCGCAACTCCGTGGGCAGCGCGTCAACGTCGAGCTCGGCGGTTGAGGCCCCGTTCGCAAGCCGCTGAAGATGGGCAATGATTGACTGCTCGCCCATGCGATACGACTCGTTCATGATGGATAACCTCCTTGGGTGACAGGATGCTCCGTATCATATCCCCAATTCGGTTTGAATTGGGGATATGAGTTAGCCAATGGGGACAAATGCTCCCCTAGACGGTGGTGTTTTGCGCGCGAGCGTATCAGTTGTTATTGCCACCATCGAACAATGCCTCAAAATCCTTCGCCGGCATGGGGCAGTGGTAGAGGAAGCCCTGAGCGTAGCGGGCGCCCATCTGGCGCAGCAGCTGTGCCTGCTCATTTGTCTCGATGCCTTCGACCACAACGGGCAGGTGCAACGATTGCGCCATCTCGAGCATAGACGACACGATCTGGGAGCTCCGGTTGTCGGTTTTCCCATCAGGCAAAAAGGTGCGGTCGAGCTTGATAACATCGACGTTGACGTTCTTGAGCATTGCGAGCGTGGACTGGCCGGTGCCAAAGTCGTCCATATAGGTCGAAAAGCCCTGATTATGCAGGTCTGCCGTCAGCTTGTCCACCGCCTCGGATTCTCCGGTATAGGCGGTTTCGGTGATTTCGATGCGCATGAGCTCGGGCGGCAGGTTGTACTGAGCAGCCAGTGCGCTCATGTGTTTGGCGACATCGCAGGCGAGGATGTCGACACGCGACACGTTAAGGGAAATCGGAATTACGCGAAGCCCCTGGTCGATGCGCTTGCGCAGCCACGAGGCGACACCCTGCCAAATGTACTTGTCGAGCGTCACCACAAAGCCGCTTTCCTCGAGCGCCGGGATAAAGGACGCGGGCGGAATTAACGATCCATCTTTGTCGATCCAGCGTGTGAGCGCCTCGGCGCCAATGATCTCGCCGGTTTCCATATCAACCAGTGGCTGCAGGTAGTAGGTGATGCGGTCGTTTGAGAGCGCATACTGGAACTCGGTGAGGGTGCGGTGAAACGCAACCTCGCGCTTGTATTCCTCGGGGCGAAAGACGGCAATGCGATCCTTAAAGTCGTTTTTCGCGCGTCGATTGGTAAACATGGCCTTGGCCTGTGCATCGATGGTGATTTCCTCGTTGGAGTCGATGGGGTAGACACCCATGGACGGCCAGAAACCTACGCCGTTATCATGCTTGGCCACGGCCTGGCGAATGCGGCTATAGATCTGATGGACGGTGTCGTGCTCAAAGGGGATGAGTACGCAAAAGTCATCTTGGCCCCAGTACCCTGCGACGCCCATGTCGGCATTCTCGATGTCCTTGAGGACCGTGCCCACATCGGCGAGCATGCGGTCGCCCTCGGCCTGTCCGTGCCATTCGTTGAACAGCCGCATGTGTCCCATGTCGACGGTGGCGATACACCAAGCGCCGTCGTGCCCTGTCCTCAGAAATGCGTTGGCACGCCGCATAAACTCGCTGGGTCGATAGAGGCCCGTGAGCGTATCGATGCGTTCGGCGACGGCGCTTTTGCGCTCAATCTCAGGTATGGGGAGGCTGTCGTTGGGAACAAGCCCGCCGGCCGCACGAAGACGACGGTCGAGCTCGCCTAAAACGGCGGTCGCTTGATTGATTAAGCGCTCGTAAAAGGCCGGAACGACGAGGCAGACGGGGGTAATGGTATCGCCCGCGATTTGAACAGGAGCGAAAACGGCTTCTTTAAGATGATGGGTCAGTTGCTCGAATGCCTCGTGGCCCAACTCGTTGCTAAGCACGACGAACTGGGCGTTTCGTGAGCGGAAGACGCGACTCCTGCCGCGGGTGATCGACAACATGCGGCCTGCGTATTCGGCGAGCATGTTGTCGACAGCCTCGGCCCCATAGAGCTCGTTGAGCTTTGCCGTGCCGCGAACGCGGACCGCTATAAGCCCCGTCTCGCAACGGTCGCGACGGCAGGCATCGATAGCGTTGATCAGCATACGCTGCGTTCCGAGGCCCGTAGCGGCGTCGACGGTTTCGGCAAGCGAGTGGTTGACGAGCTCGCCGACATAGAGCGAGGGGGTATTTCCGTCGCCGTCGATACGAAACCCGCGAGCGCGGCAAAGGACGTAGTCGCCCGCGGCATTGCGCATACGGTACTGCATGACGCGGCGGTGTTTGGAGCCGTTGTAGATTTGGTCGATATCGCTGGTATAGGCCTCAAGGTCATCGGGATGGACACGCGTTTTCCAGTAATCGCGGCAGTTGTCGATATGCTCGGAAGGAAGACCGAGATCGCGCAAGGCGCCTTGTGACCAAAGGGTGCGATGCTTGTCCAAGTTCTCGATAAAGCAATAACGGCCTTCGTTGAGCATCGAAAAGGCATCGAAAACGCGGTCGCTTATTTCGAAGTCGTCGGCGTGGACTTGCACGATATTGCGTCGATCAAGGTGCATGGCATGGCGCAGCTTGTAGTCGTACATGCGATGGTCGGCATCGAGTGTCATGCGATTGGAGGCTTCGCCCAGGGCGGGGTCGGCGTGTGCCACTCCGTAGCTAAACGAATGAGGCATCTCGGAATCGTTGTTTTTGAGCAGGATCATTCGGCAGTGTCTCAGACGTTCGGCGAGGTCGTCCTCGGTCGCAATCGTAGATAGGATGGCAAACTCGTCGCCGCCTATGCGAAACGCCGCCTCGTCCACTTTCATATACAGTTTGAGATAGAGGCTTACCTGTAAGATATAGCGGTTGCCCTCGTCATGCCCAAAGACGTCGTTGCAGTGCTTGAGATTGTCGATATCGATGAACGCCATGGTAACGGGGGTGTCCTGCCCCCAGAGCTCCTCGAGGGAGCGGGCAAAGCCGCCGCGGTTGCCAAGTCCGGTAAGCTGGTCGGTAAAGGCGGTCCTAATCAGATCATCCTGACGCTCGAGAAGGTCACGGACGGTCCTTTCGAGCGTTTCGGTGTAATTGCTGACAGTATCCATGTTCTAAGCGGCTTTCTGAGGTCGGGGCGGATTGCGTCGGGCGAGCTCGTTGTGTACACGCGTCGTTGCTCGGCGTTTTGCGTGTATCCAGGCCCCGCCTTGCTGCGTTGTTGAGTTACTTTGCCGGCTAATGTTCGTTGTTGATAACTGCTGCGTAGTATAAACAACAGCGCACAATTATATATGGGCGCACATGCTGTGGGCGGCTATTATTCGACAAGCGGTAGCGCGGCGATGCGATGTTCGATAAAAATGCGAATGAGACGATATATGTTGACGGGTATACTTGTCCCGTTTTAAAACGCAGGAACGGAGATGGTCGCATGGCACAGCCGAATACGGCGCGCACGGTGGGGCTCGCGCTCGAGGGAGGCGGCTACCGCGGTATGTATACGGCGGGCGTGCTCGACGTTTGGATGGAGCACGGTTTGACCTGCGACCATATGGTGGGCGTCTCGGCGGGCGCGGCGTTTGGCTACAACTTTAAATCGCGCCAGATCGGCCGCGCCATTCGCTACAACAAGGCCTATTGTGCCGATAGGCGCTATGCGAGCGTGACGAGCTGGTTGCGAACCGGTGACATGTTCAATGCCGATTTTGCCTATCACGAGGTACCCATCGAGCGCGATCCCATCGACCTGGAGACATATCGCGCCTGCCCCATGCGGTTTACGTGCGTGTGTACCGATATCGAGACAGGCAAGGCCGTCTACCACGACCTGCCCTATGGCGACGAGAGGGATATCGAGTGGATCCGGGCGTCGTCGGCGATTCCCGTGGCGACGCGCCCCGTTGTCATTGAGGGGCATAAATATCTGGATGGTGGCGTGGCTGATTCCATTCCCAGCGCTTGGCTGTTTGCGCAGGGGTATGACCGCAATATCGTGGTGCTCACGCAGCCGGCGGGCTTTGTGAAGCAGCCCAACAACGTGATGCCCATGCTGCGGCGCGTGTTCCGTCACTACCCGGAGTTTGTCGCAGCGCTTGAGCATCGGCATGAGGTCTACAATGCCACGCTCGATGACCTGGCACGCCGCGAGGCTGCCGGCGAAATCTTTGTAGTGCGGCCGAGCGAATCGGTGAAGGTGCCGTCGCTGTGCCGCGAACCGGATGAGCTCGAGCGCATCTACCAGATCGGCCGCCACGATGCGGAAGCGACTTTGCCTGCGCTGGAGGCCTACCTAGCGGGGTAGAGCAACTTGCCGTGTGCTCGGCGGAAAGCGCATCCCGGAATGGACGTCCAAACTGGGATGCGCTTTCCATTGCTGAAGATATGAGGCCGCGGAGCAGCTGCTCGGCCTATGTCTATGCCTGCTGCCAGGTGTCGACAAGCTCCTTGGCCGCGGCGTGGGGGTCGTCGGCACTGCAGACGGCGCTCACCACAAAGAAGCCATCGACGCCGGTGGCCTTGAGCTGCGGCAGGTCGGCCGTCTTGACGCCGCCGCCCACCACGATGGGCACGGGGCTTGCCGCGTGGAGTGCGGCCAGGTCCTCAAAGCTCTTGGTGATGATGGAGCCGTCGGCCGCGCGTCCGCAGTCGCGCTTGGTCTCGGTCTCGTGGAGTGGGCCGATGCCCAGGTAGTCGACTAGGCTCATGTCGGCGGTCTTGACGTACTCGAGCATCTCCTCGCAACGGGCCGAAAGGCCCACGATGGCGTCGGGCCCCAGCAGCTTGCGACAGACCTCGACGGGAATGTCGCTCTGACCCACGTGCACGCCGTCGACAGCAATGCCCTGCTCGCGCGCGGCGAGTACGCAGTCCAGGCGGTCGTCAATCAGCAGGGCGACCTGGCCGGTCTTGCCAGCCTTTGCGATTGCCTGCGCGGCGTCGCCCGTCAGTGCGATGATTTCGCGGGCGCTTGCCACCTTGGAGCGCACCTGGATGCAGGTAAAGCCGGCGTCGAGTGCCTGGGCCACCACATCGCCCACGGGGCGCCCGAGCGTGTTTTCGGGGCCGAGTACCAGATAGGCCGAGATATCAAGGTTGTCGCGGATGCTCATCGTGCTTCCTCCTGTTTCTTGATCTGTGCTTCCATGCGCTCGAGTTTGCCGGTCATGGTGTCGGTAAATCCGGGTCGAATATCGGCTTTGAGCACGACTTCGGTGCGGATGCCCTTGCTCGCCAACACAAAGGTTGCGTCGCGCACGACCTGCATGACCTCGTCCCAGTCGCCCTCGATCTCGGTGAACATCGAGGTGGTGCGGTTGGGAAGGCCGCTCTCGCGAATGACGCGCACGACCTCGGCGACCTCGGCGGACAGCTCATCGCCGGTGCCGCACGGGGCGATGGCCACGGCGACGAGCGTGTTCATGCCGGCGTTGGTTGCGGGTTCGGACATGGCTTATGCCTCCTCGAGCTCGAGTTGGTTATCGGCGATGTCTTGGGCGGTTGCGCGGTAGAGCTCGTCGATAAAGGCGACCTTAAAGCTTGCCGGGGCATCGGCGACAGCGGCGGCACGCGTGCCGGCAACGTTGTAGACGGCGGTGCCGCAGACGGCTGCCGTAAACGGGTCGGCAGCGCAGGCGTACACGGCCAGGACGCCGCCCTGCGAGCAACCGCAGCCGGTGATCTTGGACATGAGCGGGCTGCCGCCGTGGGATTTGGCCACGGTCGTGCCGTCGGTGATCAGGTCGACTTCGCCAGAGACCACTACGGCGCCGCCGGTGTAGCGGGCGAGCGCCACGGCGGCATCGCGGGCGGCGTCGACCGTGTCGGTGGTATCGACACCACGTACGCGGCTCAGATCGGCCGCCTCGCCCTCAAGACCCCACAGGCCGGCGAGCGCGATAATCTCGGAGGCGTTGCCGCGCACGATGGCGGGCTTGTACTGCTTGAGCTCGTTTACCAGCTGGGTGCGCAGGCTGCCGATGCCCAGGCCCACCGGGTCGAGCACCCAGGGCTTGCCGGCGTCGTGTGCCGCCTTGGCCGCGCGGGGAATCGTCTGCTCGTAGATGGGGAAGAGCGTGCCCATGTTGAGATAGATGGCGCCGCCGCCGGCAACGAGTGCCTCGCCCTCGTCTGGCAGATAGACCATGGCGGCCGAACCGCCCACGGCGAGCTGTGCGTTGGCGACAAAGTCGATCGTCACCGTGTTGGTGATGGAGCCGGCCATCGGATTGGCCGCGCGAATCTCTTCCACGGCCTTGACCACATTTTGCTTAAGCTGTTTCGAATCAATCACTGCACATGCCTCCTTGGCATAGAAAAGGGGCGCTGTGCATAGACAGCGCCCCTGTAAAGGCGGCATGCTCCCTACGCCAGCATTAACTGACAGGTTCAAAGGATTGGGCCCTATGCCCTCTCAGCCTTGTGGTTTGCACCGCCGGCACTCCCGCATCGAATCTGTTGCTCCCTATACTAACGCACCTGCCAAAAAGGGACAGATTTATTTTGGCAGGTGGCAACAGGGGCGCTGCATTTTCCCAGATAAAACCTGCCAAAATAAACCTGTCCCTTATTGGTAGGTCGTTACAATGGTTACGGTGAAAATGACTGGGGGACTCTATGATCAAACTTGTGCTGACCGATATGGACGATACGCTGATTCCAGCCGGGCATGACGGTGCCAGCGACTACGCCATTGAGGGTATTCATGCCATGCAGGCGGCTGGTCTGCACTTTGGCCCGGTTTCGGGTCGCCAACCGTCCGCGATGGGCTGGATGTTCAAAAATCGTTCCGAGTGCTTTTCGACCGGTGCGTTCTGCAACGGCCAGGTCATGTTTGTCGACGGTCAGGCGGTCGCTTCGCGCGCGACCGACAACGATGCCCTGATGCGTCTGGCCGATTACCTCGAGCAAGAGACCGACGATACCTATCTAAAGGTCTACAGCCTGGGTGACGACTTTTGGGATAACGATGCCTATTGCGTGACGAGCGACCCCGAGCGCGTGCATCGCGCCATGGAGTCGGGCGGCAACGCATGGCTCAAAGGCGAAGAGGCTCCGTGCCGTCCTGTTGTCGACGACGCGCCGGTGTTCAAGGCAAATATCTGGAGCGCCCGCTCGCGTGAGGAGCTCGCGGAGCTACGTGAGCGCGTTGCCGCTGAGGTGCCGGAACTCTCGCTTGTGTTTCCCAACAACCGAGTGCGCCTGTTTGACATCCTTCCGGCTGGTTGGGACAAGGGCTGCGCTGCGCTGGAGCTGGCGCGCGCTTTGGGCCTGACGCCCGATGAGGTGGCCGTATTTGGCGATTCCGATAACGATCTGCCCATGATCGATGCCGTTCCCAACTCCGTTGCAGTCGCCAATGCCAACGAGGCTGTCACGGCTGCCGCGCGCTGGCATATCGGCGCTGCGGCAGACGATGCGGTTGCCGGGGCTCTACATCAGATTGCCGCCTGCGCCGCGACGGGGGAGATGCCGCCGTTTATGCGTCAGATGGATGCGACGGGTTTCGACGTCACGAACGTCTAGGGAGGGCGCTATGAAGCTCCAGCAGCTCAGGTATGTCGTCAAAGTTGCCGAATGCGGCAGCATCACCGAGGCCTCGCGCCGGCTCTTTGTGTCGCAGCCCTCGATTACCGCGTCGATCCGCGATCTCGAAAACGAGATGGGTGTGCATATCTTTGAGCGCACCAACAAGGGTGTCATTGTGTCCGAGGAGGGCGAGACCTTCTTGGGCTACGCGCGCCAGGTGCTCGACCAGGCCGATCTGCTCGAGGGCAAGTACAAGGGCGCATCCGAGCAGGTGCCGCATTTTAGTGTGAGCTGTCAGCATTATTCCTTTGCCGTTAATGCGTTTGTCGATGTGATTCGTGAGTTCGATGCCGCGCGCTATGACTTTACCCTGCGCGAGGAACAGACTCACGAGATTATCGAGGACGTCGCGCATATGAAAAGCGAACTAGGCATCTTGTACTTGTCCGAGCATAATCGCGAGGTTATCGAGCGCATGCTGGCGGCCAACGAGCTCGTGTTCGAAGGGCTTTTCTGCGCCACGCCGCACGTCTTTGTGTGTGCCGACCATCCGCTGGCGGACAGTTCCAGCGTGACACTCGAGGATCTCGAGGACTATCCGTTTTTATCCTACGAGCAGGGCAGCTACAACTCGTTTTATTATTCCGAGGAGCTGACCTCGACGTTTGAGCGCCGCAAGAATATCCGCGTGCGCGACCGTGCGACGCTGTTCAACCTGGCCATGGGACTCAACGGCTACACGGTGTGTTCGGGCGTGATTAGTCACGAGCTCAACGGCCCCGGCATCATCTCGATTCCGCTCGATGTGGACGAGTACATGGAGATCGGCATCATCACGCGCAAAAATACGACGCTCACGCGCTACGGCCAAGCCTATATCGACGCGATCCGTCAGCATATCTAGGCTGCTGTGCTCCGCGCGGGTCAAATTTCTTTATGGCAGTCCAGACTGATATAGGAATTATCTATATCAAACTGTTATAAACGTATATTTTACGATGGCCATATGAGCGCTCATACTCTGTCCCAGTAAAGCAACCAATACAAAGGGAGATATCTATGAGCACTTCAATTCAACCGAACGCGCCGTTTCGCGCTGATATCGTCGGCAGCTTTCTTCGTCCGCAGGCCGTAAAGGATGCCCGCGCTGCCTATGCGGCAGGCACGCTTGATGCCGAGGGGCTTAAGGCCGTCGAGGAAGAGGCTATTCGCGACCTGGTGGACAAGCAAAAGGCCGCCGGCCTGCAGGTCATCACCGATGGCGAGTTCCGCCGCAGCTACTGGCACCTCGATTTTATGTGGGGGCTGAACGGCGTCGAGCGTCGCACCTCGCGTACGGGCTATATGTTCCACGATGAGGAGACCACCGCCGACACCGCCGTGGTAACCGGTCCCATTAGCGGCGAGAACCATCCGTTCGTCGAGCACTTCAAATTTGTCAAGGCGCTCGAGGGGGAGGGCCAGGTCGCGCGGCAAACTATTCCGGCGCCGATCCAGACGTTCTCCGAAGTCACGCTCGACCGCTGCGATGGCCAGCAGGAGAGCCTGCGCGCTGTCTATAAGACCGACGAAGAGCTCGCCGACGCCATCGCGGCGGCATACCGCACCGTGATTGCCGACCTGTATGCCGCAGGCTGCCGCAACATTCAATTTGATGACTGCACCTGGGGCATCTATTGCGATACCGACTTTGTGGCAAAGACTGGTATGAGCCCGGTCGACCTGCAAAAGGTGTCCGAGCTGGGCGTGGCGCTCAACAACGCCGCCATCGAGGGCAAGCCCGACGACCTGGTCATCAACACGCATGTGTGCCGTGGTAATTACCACTCCACCTATGCCTTCGAGGGCGGCTATGACCCCATCGCGCCGTACCTGTTCGCACACGAGAACGTCGATGCGTTTTACCTTGAGTTCGATACGCCGCGTGCCGGTGGCTTTGAGCCGCTCAAGTACGTTGCCCCCGGCAAGAAGGTCGTGTTGGGCCTAGTGACCACCAAGGCCGCTGAGCTTGAGGACGAGGATGCCATCGTCGAGCGTATTCACGAGGCTGCAAAGTATGTTCCGCTCGAGAACCTGTACCTGTCGCCTCAGTGCGGCTTTGCCAGCTGCGAGATTGGCAACAAGCTGACCGAGGACGAGCAATGGGCAAAGATCGCGCTGGTCAAGCGCATTGCCGAGCGCGTTTGGAAATAGCGGTAACGTTCGCAGGTGACGGCGCGTGCGAGACATGGCGTATCGCGTACAATGTTTCGGATCGTATCGTTCGGGCAGGTTATCCGATATGCCCGATCGCCCTTCCATTCGAAAGGACATCCATGTCCCAATCCTCGACGCCCGCCGTCACCGATGCCATCTACGATGCATCGTCGCTCGGCCGCCCGCGCATGTTCCTGCTCGGCCTGCAGCACCTGTTTGCCATGTTTGGCGCCACGGTACTGGTGCCCGTGCTCACCGGCCTCTCGGTATCGGCAACGCTTTTGTTTGCCGGCTTGGGCACGCTGCTGTTCCACTCCCTGTCGCGCGGTAAGGTACCGGCATTTTTGGGCTCATCGTTTGCCTTTATTGCCGGTTATGCCGCAATCGCACCCAACGGCGAGGCCGAGCTTTTGCCCTACGCCTGCCTGGGCGTAGCTTGTGCCGGCCTGCTCTATCCGGTGCTTGCGGCACTCTTCCGCGCGTTTGGCGCCAAGCGCGTCATGCGCTTCTTCCCGCCGGTGGTGACTGGCCCCATCGTCATTTCGATCGGTCTGATCCTGGCAAGCTCCGCTATTGCCAACTGCCAGACCAACTGGCTTGTTGCCGTTGTCGCCGTGGCAGTGATCGTCATCTGCAACATCTGGGGCCGTGGCATGGTTAAGATCGTGCCGATCTTGCTGGGCGTTGTGGTGAGCTATGCCGTTGCGGCTGCGCTCGGCGAGGTTGATTTCTCGGGCGTTGCCGCCGCTTCGTGGGTCGGTCTGCCCATCGTGTGGGACAACACCGTGTTTGCACTCTTTGGGCCGCAGTTCGATAGCGGTCTTGCCACGACGGCCATCATCACCATCATGCCGTTGGCCTTTGCAACCATGATCGAGCATATCGGTGATATCTCCGCTATTGGCTCCACCTGCGAGCGTAACTACATTGCCGATCCCGGCCTGCATCGCACGCTGCTCGGCGATGGTCTCGCCACGATCCTGGCTTCGCTCTTTGGCGCTCCGGCCAACACCACGTATGGCGAGAACACCGGCGTGCTCGCTCTGACGCGCGTGTTCGACCCGCGCGTGATTCGCATTGCCGCGTGCTGCGCCATCGTGCTTTCGTTCTGCCCCAAGTTCGCTGCCGTGATCGCCGCCATGCCGGCGTGTGTAATCGGCGGTGTGTCGCTCGTGCTCTATGGCATGATCAGCGCCGTGGGCGTTCGCAACCTCATCGAGAACCAGGTCGATTTCCAGAACAACCGTAACGTGCTGGTGGCAGCCCTGGTGCTCGTGCTTTCGCTCGGCATTGCGTACAGCACCGCCGGTGCCATCGTGCTGGAGCTGGGCGGCGTGACGATTTCGCTTTCCGGCCTTGCCGTGGGCTCGCTGGTGGGCATCGTGCTCAACGCCATCCTGCCGGGTAACGACTTTGAGTTTGATGTCTCCGATCTTGAGGAGGCTGCTAAGTAGCAGCTGCGTTCAGATAAAACAAGATATGGTGCCCATGCGTATATGCGCGTGGGCACCATTTTTAATGCGTCAGTATCCAGTGGATGCCGCGGGCCATGCGCAAGTCGGTTTGGGCAAAGTGATTGCCGGGGTTGAGCTCCAGCGTTGTTGGAATGCCGCGCTCGACGAGCAACGCTTCCATCGCGCGTGTGTCGTCGAGTACATGCCGCATCATGCGGTTGGGCGTCTTGGTTTCCTTTTTGCCGAGTGACAGGTAGACGGCTTGCGGGCTGCCGGCAAAAGGGGCCGTGCTGGCACGGTCGACAAAGTCGGGAAACCATAGCGACCCCGATGCGCTCGCGGCGCGGTCAAAGGCGTCGGTTTGCCAGAGGGACCAGAGTGCGAAGAGGCCCGCGAGCGAGTAACCGGCAATGCCGCGCCAGGTGGGCGGCTGAGGAAGCGACGACTCGACCTGGGGGATTATCTGATTCAGCAGCTCATCAAGAAAATCGGCAGCTTGGCCGCCGAAAGGCTCGGCATCGCGTACGGTCCCGTCGCATGCCCAGGGGCTCAGCTCGCGATTCCAATCGAGCCCGCCAATGGTGACGAGGGCGAATGGCGGACAGTCGAGCTCTCGGCAACACTTATAAACCTCGCTGCCGTCGCCCACGACCACAGGAAGGTAGATGACAGGCGCGCTTTCCGTATGATTCGAATAAACGGTTATCTGCTTTTGATGCGCTTCCATGACGGGCTTCTCTCAGTGTTGTGATATCGGCAGCCCCAATTGTCGCATGCCAGCGTATGCCGGTTGGGCTAGACCAAAGACAATCTCGTGCATCCCCTGCGGACGCATATGGAAAACGCCACCGCCGGAGGGGAGCTCGGCGGTGGCGTTGTTAAACGGTGCTGGGGCTCGGGGCCTTCGCGGGAGCTGCCATGTGCGCAGAGGCGTCTAAGAACGCTTACGGCTCGCCATGGTGCCTGCGGCGATAGCGGCTGTTCCCGCAAGGACGGTTGCCACGATGGCCGCACCCGAGGTGTCGCCGGTTGCCGCGAGCACGCCGGTAGTCTTGGCTTTCGTGGTTGAAGCCGCAACGGCCTTGGTCGGCTTTGAGCCCTCAGGCTTGGGGTTCTGCTTGGACTCCGCGGGCTTGCTTTCTGCGGGCTTGGTCTCGTCGGGCTTGGGGTCTTCCGGCTTGGCTACCTCGGGAGGTGCGATGGTCGTACTTTTGGCGACTGCTTTGATATAGAGGGAGTCGACCGTGGCGTCGCCCGTGCCGATGGCTTGGCCTGCCTCGTAGATGCCGTCACGGAGCTTGCGATAGTCAATGACCTTGCCGCCTTCAGGCGTCAGGATGGTGGAGCCTTCGATTTCGATGGTGCCGATTGCCTTGCCGTCCGCGCTCATGGCAAGGGCGAAGATCGCCGCCGTGTCTCCTTCGGCCGTGACCTTGCTGCGGACAATGGAGATGGTCGCGGGCATAATGCCCTCGCTGGTCTGGGCGATGATGCCGATGTTCTCGCCTTGGGGCTCGGGGCTCGTCTCGCCATCTTGGTTTTCGCTGTAGGGGGTGGGGCCGTCGCCGTTCTCGACATAGCGGGCTATGGCCTTGACAACGGAGTCGCTGATGTAGATGTGGCCGCCCTTCTCGTTGGGTCGATCGTTTCTGGTGGAGAATGCAGCCGAAACCTCGCCTTCCGCAAACGCGTCCACGGTGGAGCCGTTCTTGACGACGATGTCGTCCTGGTAGGTGAAGAGGGCGTTGGCGCCACCGTATCTGCCTTTACCTGCACGGACCGTCACGTTTGCATGATCGAGGGTGATGCCCTTGTGGGCATAGACGCCATATTCAACACCGTTTACGTTGAGGGAGGCGTTTGTGGCTGCGAGGCTGCCCTTGGCCTCGACGGCAGCGTCTTTCTCGGAGCTTGCCTTGACCTGGCTGCCGTCCGAGATGTTGATATTGCCGCCGCTCCAAAGGGCCTCACCATCAGCTGAGCTTGCCTCGACCGTCCCGCCACCCTTGATGGTGAGGTTCTTGTCGGTTCCAATACCCTTGTCCTCGGTAGCCCTGGCGGTGACGGCTCCGCTGTCGTCAATCGTGATATTGCCGTTTGCCCTGATGCCATCCGATGCACCCGTGGCGTTGACGTTGCCCGAACCTTTGATAGCGAGATCACCCCCGGCATTGATGGCATCAAGCCCAGTGCTCGTGGCGTTGACGGATCCGGCTCCGTCGATGTTGATATTACCCGTGGAGAGGATAGCGTCCTCAGTAGATGTCACGCTGAGCGTGCCGCCCTCGTCGCCTTGGATATTGAGCTCGGCATTCTCGCTAGTGCCATGAGAAACGTTGATGCTTTCGATCCATTCGGCAGTGACGATGTTGGTTCCCGAGTAATTCACGTTGAGCTTGCCTGCGGCCTGGATCTCGCCGCCGTTATAGTTGTTGAGCTTCAGGTCGTCGGCGCCGTCCCACGACCAGGTACCGGCCTCGTCGCTCGCCGCGGTGTTGTACTTGTTGCCGCCGACCTTGACCCATTCCGCTGCGAGCGAGACGCTCGGCATGAGCAGCGAGCTCACCGTGAGCGCGCACACGGCGCCCGCGACGATGCGGCGCGTCACGCGGCGCCAGCTGCCGTGCGCGAGTCCTATGCGACGGCGAACGTCGGGTTCGGCAACATGGGTTCCGGCGGTAGTGTCATTGCGTTTGGGGGTCGTGAACAAGGCTGCCATGGTTGCTCCCGTTCTCATAGGGCCTATACGACTAGATTCAGCGTATCTGCTGGATGTTGCCGGCGGTAGTGCCGTTTGGAGGGCAAAATGGCCAAAATGGGGGAGAAATAGGCCGCACGCCGGCGCAGGGACCGGCGCTAAAAGAAAAGCGCGGGGCCGCATGGCGACTCCGCGCTTTATTGTTCAGTTTTTGCAGCCTTGCCCTTACGCTACGAAGAAGTAGACGAGGAAGGCAAGGGCCGCGATCCACCCGTCCTGTGCGAAAAAGTGTTTACGAGCGCTTGCGGCTCACCACGGCGCCCGCGGCGATGGCGGCTGTTCCCGCAAGGGCGGCTGCCACGATGGCTGCGCTCGAGGCGTCGCCGGTTGCCGCGAGGATGCCGGTGGTTTTGGCTCCCGTGGCTGCAACTGCAACGGTCTTGGTCGTCTTCGTGCCCTCGGACTTGGAACCCTCGGGCTTGGTCTCGCCTGGCTTCTCCTCGGGTTTGATCTCCTCGGGAGGCGCGATGACCGTGCTCTTGGCGACAGCTTCGTTATAGGGGGAGTCGATCACGTCGTCGCCCGTGCCGATGGTTTGACCCACCTCGTAGAAGATGCCGTCGTCGCGTTCTTCCTTGTTGCGATAGCCAATGATCTTGCCGCCTGTGGGCGTCTGGATGGGAGCGCCTTCGATCTCGATGGTGCCGATTGTCTCGCCGTCCGCGCTCGTGGCAAGGGCGAAGATTGCCGCCGTGTCTCCCTCAGCTGTGACCTTACTGCGGACAATCGAGATGGTCGCGGGCGTGATGCCCTTCTCGGTCTGCGCGAAGATGCCGATGTTCAGGCCCTCGGACTCAGGGATGATTTCGTCGTTTTGGTCTCCACTGTAGTGGTCGGGGCCGTCGCCGCCGGTCTCGGCATAGCGGGCTATGGCCTTGACAACGGAGTCGCTGATGTAGATATGGCCACCCGCTTCGTCGGAGTAGAAATTACTGGTGGAGATTGCAACCGAGAACCTGCCTTCTGCGAGCGCATCCACAGTTGAGCCGTTCTTGATGACGATGTCGTCCTCATCGGTGAAGAGTGCGCTGGCTTCCCCGCCATCTGAGCTTGCGCGGACCGTCACGGTCGCGCCATCGAGCGTGATGCCCTTGTAGACATAGATGCCATACCCAACGCCACTTGCGTTGAGGGAAGCGTTCGTGACCGTGAGGCTGTTTTTACCGTCGATGGCGGCGTCTTCCTCGGAGCTTGCCTTGACCTGGCTGCCACCCGAGATCTCGATGTTGCCGTCGGCCCAAATCGCATTGTCTTTGATAGAGCTTGCCTCTACCTTGCCGCCGCCCTTTATGATGAGGTTCTCGTTAGCATCGATACCCTGATCGTCGGTGGCCTTGGCGGTGACGGTTCCGCTGTTGTCGATCGTGATATTGCCGTTTGCCCTGACGCCATCCGAATCGCCCGTGGCATTAACGTTTCCCGAGCCCTTGATGGTGACATCGCCCCCGGCATCGATGGCATCGTGCTCGGTGCTCGTGGCGTTGACAGTGCCAGCGCCGTCGATGTTGATGTTGCCGACGGAAGTGATGGCGTCACGAGAAGATGTCACGTTGAGCGTGCTGGACGCGTCGCCCTGAATATTAAGCTCGGCGTTCTCGTTCGCGCCATCCTTAGCCTTGATGCCGCGGCCGTTGTCGTTAGTGACGGTGTTGTTGCCCTCGTAGCTCACGTTGAGCTTGCCCGCTGCCTCGATCGCGCCGCCGTTATAGCCGTTGAGCTTCATGTCGTCGGCGCCATCCCATGACCAGGTACCGGCGGCGTCTCCCGTGGGGCCCGCGGCCGCTTCGTGGCGGACGCTGCCAACGTCCACCCACTCGGCTGCGAGCGAGATGCTCGGCATGAGCAGCGAGCTTACCGTAAGCGCGCATACGGCGCCTACAACGATGCGGCGCGTCACGCGGCGCCAGCTGCCGTGTGCGAGCAGCGTGCGACGGCGCAGGTCGGGCTCGACAAAATGGGCTCCAGAGGTTTTGTCATTGCGCTTGGGGGTCGTGAACAAGGCGGCCATGGTTACTCCCATCCTCATAGGGCCTATGCGGTTATATCCAGCATATCTGCAGGATGTAGCCGTCGGTAGTGCCGTTTGGAGAGCAAAACGTCCAAAACTTGCGAAGCAATACATCGCGCGTCCGTGTGGTGCCTGGTTTTAAAAGCAAAGCGCGGAGCCGCTCGATGCGACTCCGCGCTTTGCTGTTTGGTATTGCGAATCTTGCGCCTACGCTACAAAGAAGTAGACGAGGAAGGCGAGGGCTGCGATCCACATGAGCGGCTTGATCTTGGATGCCTCGCCCTTAAAGAGCGCGACGACCACGTAGGCGATAAAGCCCAGACCAATGCCGGCAGAGATGGAGTAGGTGAAGGGCACGCCGGCGACAATCATGAACGCCGGGAAGCCCTGCGACACGTCGGACCAGTCGATCTCGGAGGCCTCGCTCATCATGAGGTAGCCGACGTAGACCAGAGCACCGCAGGTGGCGGCGCTGGAAACGATGGTGACGATGGGGGAGAAGAACGCGGCGAGAATGAACAGCACGCCGGTGGTGACGGAGGTGAGGCCCGTGCGGCCACCGTCGGCAGCGCCAGAGGTGGACTCGACGAAGGTGGTGATGGAGGAGACGCCCATAAAGCCACCGGCAGCAGCGGCCACGGAGTCGACGACCAGGATGGGACGGATGTCCTCGACATTGCCGCCCTCGGTCAAGAACTCGCCCTGCTTGGCGACGGCCATCGCGGTGCCCATGGTGTCGAAGAAGTCGCTCATGAGCAGCGAGAAGGCAACGACGAGCAGCATCGGGTCGGTCAGGACCTTCACGATGGCAAGGTTGCCGTCGGCAGTGCTGGCAAACGGGGCGCCGAAGGTCGAGAAGTCGAGCGGTGCGATGAGGCCCTCGGGCGCATGGGTGACGCCCAGCGGGATTCCGGCGATAACGGCGACGATGATGCCGATGAGCAGCGAGCCCGGCACGTTGCGGGAAGCCAGGGCAACCGTCACGACGATGGAGATGATGCCGACGATAAAGGTGGGGGAGGCGATGTCGCCCAGGCCGACGAGCGTACCGGCGCCAGCGGTGATGATGCCGGCGTCGCACAGGCCGATCATGGCGATAAACAGGCCCAGACCCACCGAGATGGCGTGGCGCAGGACCACGGGGATGGCGTCCATGATGGCCTCGCGCAGGCCGCACAGGACGAGCAGCAAGATGACGATACCCTCGAGGAAGATAACGCTCATGGCCACGTGCCAGTCGCCGCCGCACATGGTGGTGGCGATGCCCGCGATCATGGCGTTGATGCCCAGACCCGACGCGCAGGCGAGCGGGCGGTTGGCGAAGATGCCCATGCAGATGGTCATGATGCCGGCGCCCAGGCAGGTGGCGCAGGCGAGCGCTCCCGCATCAATGCCAGCGCCCGAGAGCACTGCGGGGTTGACGGCGATGATGTAGGCCATCGCCAGGAATGTTGTCAGTCCAGCGCGAAGTTCGGTCCCGATTGTGGACTTGCGCTCACTGACGTGAAAAAGTTCGTCCATGCATACCCTTTCCTTGTTCAGCCCCGAGTTTAGGCCGATTGACACGAACTCACTTACTATATCGTCTTTACAACCTTGCTGTTCCTCGCATGTTGATGTTCGGCGCTTTGTAACAGACGGACGGTATTTATCGCATGAAAATGTGTGGGTACCGTATACTTAAGCGGTTACAACGACCCCTATGGAGGAACGTATGATTAAAGAGCTTTGCCACGACGAGGCTATCCTGTCCCAGCGTTGCGAGGTTGCGACCGTCGAGGACGAGTCGGTTGCTCAGGACCTGATCGATACCATCAAGTCGCTCGACGATGCCGGCTGCCTTGCCGCTAACCAGATTGGCGTTACCAAGAAGGTCTGCGTCTACCTGGACGACGCCGGCGAGCCCCACGTGCTCTACAACCCCCGTCTGGTGTTTGGCCTGGGCGCCAGCAAGATGGAGGAGAGCTGCCTGACGCACGAGGAGGTCACCAAGTCCACGCGCTATATCAAGTGCAAGGTTGCCTTTGACCAGATCGTCGATGGCAAGATGCGCGAGCGCAAGCAGGACTTTGTGGGCTTCGAGGCGCAGATGGTCCAGCATATGATCGACCACTGTCTTGGAAAGTTGGTCTAAGGGGACCAAAGCACCGCACTTCGTCTCTTTTGGTCCGGGCGTGACATTGTTGTCATGTCCGGGCTTTTGTGTTTAGCGCCTTTTTGTTTGGTGACAATAACCTTAGCAGGACCGTAAAGCTAGGAGGCGCTATGTGCACGAGCATTCGATTTACCGATAATTCTGGCCACATGTATCTGGGCCGCAACCTCGACTGGAGCTTTGACTACGGCCAACAGGTTCGCGTGATGCCGCGCGGGTTCCACATTCCGTATTCGTTTATCGACGATGCGTCGGCGGCACACGCGGTAATCGGCATGTGCATCGATTACAAGAACTATCCCATGTTTTTCGACTGTGGTAACGATGCGGGTCTGGCTGTGGCGGGGCTCAACTTTCCCGGCTATGCCGAGTATGCCGAGGGCCCTGTCGACGGCAAGACCAATATCGCGGCCTATGAGTTTCCCCTGTGGGTGGCAGCGACGTTCTCGACGGTCGATGAGGTCGAAGCCGCGCTGCGCGACACGGTGATTGTCGCCAAATCTGCCGGAGAGGGGCTGGGCGTGTCGCTGCTCCATTGGATTATCGGCGACAGCCAGCGCAGCATCGTGGTCGAGATGATGGCTGACGGCCTGCATGTATACGACGATCCGGTCGACACCCTTGCCAACCAGCCGACCTTCCCGTGGCACATGGAAAACCTGCGCACCTATATCACCGCCACAAGCGATTTTCCGCAGACGGCGACATGGCGTGGCGCCGAGCTTAAGCCCTATGGAGCCGGTGCCGGCATGCGCGGCATTCCGGGCGATTGCTATTCGCCGAGCCGTTTTGTAAAGGCGGCGTACCTCAATGCCAATTACCCGCAAAAGGAGAGCGAGACCGAAAACGTCGTCCGCATGTTCCGTTCACTCGAGGGCGTGGTGATGATCGAGGGTGCGTCCAGGATGGGCGATGGCAAGTTCGAGAAGACTATCTACACCGGATGCTTTAGCGCGCGCACGGGCAATTATTACTACGCGATGTATGGGGATCCGTCGATTCGCTACGTGAGCCTGATGGATGCCGAGGGCGCGAGCCCCGATAGGCTCGTGGTTCCCGAGCCGCGCCGTTCGTAGCTCACTGGTCCGTTGCGACATAAAACGGCCTCGCACCTCTTATGAGATGCGAGGCCGTTGTCGTCAATGGCTGGTGGCGTGTTAGAAGTTGGCGTCGTTGAACTGGGTGCTCTCGAGTCCGTCGAGTTGCTGTTCGGGCGTATCGGCGACGCTCTCGAGCAGCTCGGTGGGATCGACGTTCATGCTCTTGCCGGCCTCGTTGCCGTTGACCAAGTCGTCCGAGAAGATGTCGACCTCCATTTCCTCGGCCTCTTCGATCTGAACCTCGAGCGGCACCTGGGTGCGCACAAGTTTGACGGCCGGGCGCATGCGGGCAAAGAGCGGTACGTACTCAATGATGATGGCCGAGTTCTCGAGACCGTACCAGCGTGCCGGGCTTCCGCAGGCGCGGCGGACGGCGTACTTGATGGCCATCACGCGGTGGTCATTGCGGTTGATGTCCGTTTCGGGGGCAAGCATCTTGCGCAGCATGCAAAAGCGGAAGTCACCTACGTTGCCGCGCGTCTCGTAGATGGAGTAGGTGTGATGTTGCGGCGGCAGCTCGCCCGATGCCATCAAGTCGCCGACGATCTGACGCAGATAGGCGTTGACGCGCTGGTTGACCTTAAAGCCCAGGTCCAGGCGCACGCGGAACAAAAAGTCCGTGCCAAAGGTCTCGACGGAATACTCGTGCGTATAGGGTTCGTCGGTAACGTGCACGTTGATGAACCAATATGCCTTGGCGCGCTTGGGGTGCTTGTCCAGGATGGAATAGAGCACGTCGCGGTCGAGTGTGAGCGGGTCGGGGCTGTTGGTGAGAAATACCAGATTGTCGGCGAGCACGGGATAGGTCTCGTCATTGCGCAGGCGATTGAGCTGGTCGATGTACTTGGAGACGGGCAGCAGAATCGTCTGCGTGCGCTCGATGGCGGTGCCGCGACGCCACACATACATAAGGCCAAACAGCAGTGCGGCCAAGAAGATCATCACATAGCCGCCGTCAAAGAACATGGTGAGGCACGAGGCGAAAAAGCACAGCTCAATGGCGCCGAAGAGCAGGGCGAAGACGCAGGCGCCCAGCTTGTGCTTGAGAATGCCGGCGATATAGCTCGTCAAAAGCGTGGTGGTCATAAGCATGGTCACGGTAATGGCGAGGCCGTAGGCACTCTCCATGCGCTCGGAGTTTTGGAACAGCAGCACGATGAAGATGCAGCCGACCCACATGATGTTATTGACGAGCGGAATATAGAGCTGGCCCTTGGTGTCGCTGGGGTAGTGGATGCGCAGGTGCGGCATAAGGTTGAGGCGCGTTGCCTCGGATACCAGCGAGAACGAGCCGGTGATGAGCGCCTGTGAGGCGATGATGGCCGCCACGGCCGAAAGCACGATGGCAAAGGGGCGCAGGGGCTCGGGAAGCATCATGTAGAACGGGTTGACGATGTCCATCGCGAGCATCTGGGGATTGGAGTTGTTGGCGAGCAGCCAAGCGCCCTGACCCAGATAGTTAAGGATGAGGGCCGCCTTTACGAACGGCCAGGATGCGTAAATGTTAGCCTTGCCCACGTGACCCATGTCCGAATAGAGCGCCTCGGCGCCGGTCGTCGACAGGAAGACGAAGCCGAGCACCATGATGCCCGAGTGGTTGATGGGCGAGAACAGGAACATGATGCCGCGGATGGGGTTGAGTGCGCGCAAGATGGACAGGTTGCCGAGCATGTTGAACAGGCCGGCGCCCGCCAGGAACAGGAACCATAGCGTCATGAGCGGGCCGAAGAGCTTGCCGATTGACGAGGTGCCGGCGCGCTGCATGGCAAATAGGCCGCAGATAATGATGATGGTAATAATGATGACGTTGGTCTGGCCGTCGCCCAATAGCGCGTGGCCCCACTCGATGGTGCGCAGACCCTCGATGGCTGTGGTGACCGTGACGGCGGGGGTGAGGATGCCGTCGGCAAGCAGCGCCGCACCGCCGATCATGGCGGGAAGGATCAGCCACGGCGCCACTTTGCGCACGAGACTGAACAGGGCGAAGATACCGCCCTCGTTGTGGTTGTCGGCCCTCATGGCGATTAGCACGTACTTGACCGTGGTTACGAGCGTCATGGTCCAGATGACGAGCGAAAGCGCGCCCAGGATCATGTCCTCGCTGACGGTACCGATGCCGCCGTTGTTGGCGACGATTGATTTCATGGTGTACATAGGGCTCGTGCCGATGTCGCCATAGACGACGCCGAGCGTTACGAGCAACATACCAGCAGAAAGGGGAATGGCTCCATGCCCGCTCTGTCCGTGCTGGTCTTGGAGGCTTGCCTCCAGTTTGTTGTGTGCCACGTGGACTCCCTTAGACATCCGGTTATCTGTCTAGGGCAGATAACCTTTATGCCATCTTTATACATATAAGAGCAGTTTGGCACATCGGGGTGTTTTAGACAATAATCCCCATCTGGGGATTATTCATGTACGCAGGTAGCATTTCAAAACAGGGGCGCACCGGCTGTATGGTCTTGCTGCAATGTGATAACCACGGACGCGCCCCTGCTTTGAAACTGAAGAGGGGCTTTTAGGCGCGTGCTACTTGGGCGATGCTTGCTTTGGTGTCTGCGCGTTTGCCGGCGACTTCGCAAAAGATCGCGCCGCCGATGATCAACGCGGCGCCCATGAGGCGGATGGGCGTCATGGTCTCTCCCAAAAGGGCAACGGAGAACACGACGGCCGAAAGCGGCTCGAGGTAGCCGACGACCGCGACGGTCTGGACGGGCAGCTTGGCGACGGCACTAAAGTAGAGCAGGCAACCGATGCCGGTGTTGACGACGCCGAGCATGGCGACGGCGCCCCAATCGATGCCGGCGGCAATGCTGGGGGAGAGGAACGAGGGGGCACCTTGCGTGAAGAGCGTAAGGATCAACGCGGTTACAAAGGCGGCGCTCACCTGGAGCGTGGAGTTCTCGAGGCCTTCGATGTGTGGCGCACCCTTGCTAGCGATGACCATCAAGGCGTAGCAGAAGGCCGAGGCGATGCCGCAAGCGATACCCGCAATGGGCATATTGCCGCCTAGACCTTGCGCCGCAATGAGAAAGGCGCCACAGGCAACGTCGATAAACCCGGCGATTTTGCCGCCGGTCAGCTTTTCGCCAAAAATGAGCGGGGAGAGGGCCATAACGATGATGGGGCCGCAGTAATACAACAGCGAGGAGATGCCAACGCCGATCGTCTGATAGGCGCGGAACAGGAAAATCCAGCTGGCGCCCAGCGCGGCGCCCGAGACGATGAGCGCTGCGGCCTCGCGGGGGCGAGACGGAGCCTGCAGGTTATGGCGCTTGGTTATGAAGAGGATGGCGGCAAGGGTGAGAGCGCCCAAAAACGTGCGCAACAGTACGATATCGGAGCTCGGCAGCGCGATGGCAGCGGCGATGATGCCGTTGGAGCCAAACAATAGCAATGCTGCTAAGTACGTAAACAGTCCGTTGTTCATGTGCTGACATCCCCTCTATATCCGAGCATGTTCACTATGGGTGAGGTGGCTTTAGAAGAAAAGCGAATATAATGCATGGATAACATGACAAAAACTCATGTAAAGGTGGAGGAATGCCGTGGAAACGAATATTCAAAAGATGCAAGTGCTGCTCGAGACGGTGCGTGCCGGCAGCTTTACGCATGCTGCAGAGCGGCTGAGCTATTCGCAGTCGGGCGTGAGCCGCATGGTGGGCGACCTTGAGGCAGACTGGGGTTTTAAGGTGCTCGACCGCAGCCGCGAGGGTGTGGTGCTTTCTGCCGATGGGCGGCAGATCATGCCGGCGGTTGAGGCACTCTGCGATGAGTTTGGCCGCCTGCAGCGACATGTGGACGAGATGCGTGGGCTCATGCGCGGCAAGATCTGCATCGGTACGTTTTCGAGTGTGGCGACCCACGTGCTGCCGCCGGTGATCGCTCGTTTTCGTGCCGATTATCCAGACATTGATTACGAGTTGCTAATGGGCGACTATTCAGAGATTGAACAATGGGTGGCGGAAGGCCGCTGCGACCTGGGCTTTATTCCGCGCGAGCCACGCGGCGCCGGCATGGCGTCGCGGCCGTTGGTGCAAGACGAGCTGATGGCCGTGGTGCCAGCGGACTTCTCGCTTGCCACCGCGGAGGTCGTTTCCCTTGCCGATTTGGCCAACGAGCAGTTTATTCTGCTGGAACGCGGTAGCGACGACGAGATTACGCCGCTGTTTCGCCGCGCGGGCCTGGCGGTGCGCTCTAAGCTGTCAACCTGGGATGATTATGCGATTATGGCCATGGTCGAGGACGGTCTGGGCGTGAGCATTCTTCCGGCGCTCATCTTGCGGCGCTGCCAGTTCGATGTTGCCGTGCGCCCGCTCGAGGGGCATCCTCATCGGCAGATCAACGCGATATATCGCACGGCTGACGTTTCGCTTGCCGCCGCTCGATTCCTTGAATACCTCTAAAAGCGCGTACCTGTTGTCCACTTTTGGACAATTCTCGGGGCTCGGTACATTTTCTTGTGAAATTGAACTTCCGGATAATGCGCCGCGCTATACTGCTTGCTAAATTGAACCTTGGTTCAATTCGTGTTCTATAAATTGAACTTTGCCAGCAAGGAGGTTCTAGTGGCCCAAGAGACGTTTAGCGATCGCCTGCGACAGGCTATGTCCGATCGCGACGTTCGCCAGTCGGACGTAATCCGCGCATCGGAGATGCTCGGCAAAAAACTCGGCAAGAGTCAGATGAGCCAATATGTGAGCGGCAAGACGATCCCGCGGCGCGATGTGGCAGAGCTGCTCGCCCGCATTTTGAAGGTCGATGTTACCTGGCTGCTTGCCGGTGGCGCCGATCAAGGCGAGACGTCCTCGTCCCATAACGTTGCCAAATCCGAACCTAGCCCCACGGCTCAAATTCCAAGGAGCGCCACCATGCGTACTTTTTCTAAATCCACCAAACTCGATAACGTCCTGTATGACGTGCGCGGTCCCGTCGTCGACGAGGCCGCCCGTATGGAGGATGAGGGCGAGCGCATCCTCAAGCTCAATATCGGCAACCCGGCGCCCTTCGGTTTCCGCACGCCCGATGAGGTCATCAAGGACATGCGCCAGCAGCTGCCCGACTGCGAAGGCTATTCCAACTCGCGTGGCCTGTTCTCCGCGCGCAAGGCGATCATGCAGTATTCGCAGATCAAGGGCCTGCCCAATGTTCAGATGGAGCACATCTACACGGGCAACGGCGTGTCCGAGCTCATTCAGCTTTCTATGAACGCGCTGCTCGACAACGGCGACGAGATTTTGATCCCCAGCCCCGACTATCCGCTCTGGACGGCGTGCGCAACCCTTGCCGGCGGTCATCCCGTTCACTATTTGTGTGATGAGCAAGCGGATTGGTATCCCGACCTGGAGGATATGGAGTCCAAGATCACGAGCGCGACCAAGGCCCTCGTCATCATCAACCCCAACAACCCCACGGGCTCGGTCTATCCGCGCGAGGTGCTCGAGGGCATCGTTGAGATCGCGCGCAGGCACCAGCTCATGATTTTTGCCGATGAGATCTACGACCGCCTGTGCATGGACGGCTACGAGCACGTCTCGATTGCCTCGCTCGCTCCCGACCTGCCCTGCGTCACCTTTAGCGGCCTTTCCAAGTCGCACATGATCGCGGGCTATCGTATTGGCTGGATGGTGCTTTCGGGTAACCAGCGCTGCATGAGCGACTTCATCATGGGCATCAACATGCTCTCCAACATGCGCCTGTGCTCCAACGTGCCGGCTCAGTCGATCGTCCAGACGGCGCTCGGCGGCCATCAGTCTGTTAACAACTATATCCGCCCGGGCGGTCGTGTCTACGAGCAGCGCAACTTTGTGTATGAGGCACTCAACAAGATTGACGGCATCTCGGTGGTTAAGCCGCGCGCGGCGTTCTACATCTTCCCCAAGATGGATGTGAAGAAGTTCAACATCACCGATGATGAGCAGTTCGCCCTCGACCTGCTGCACGAGAAGAAGATCCTGATCACGCGCGGCGGCGGCTTTAACTGGGCCGAGCCCGATCACTTCCGCATCGTGTACCTGCCGCGCATGGAAGTACTCAAAGAATCGCTCGAGGACCTGGCCGACTTCTTCGACCATTACCGCCAGAGCTAATTAGTTCCGCCGTTCTACCGAACGGCGGACCACTTGACGCTGCGCGAGCCGCATTCACGCCAATCTGACGTTCAATTTCGAGGGCGCGACCAGAAGGTCAGCGCCCTCTCATTTCACGTCACCTTGGCGCAAATGCGGCTCGCTCGCTGTCGTGTGCTCAACCTGCATCGTTACCCTGGCTGTCTAAATAACAATCCCGTTGCAGTGGTCGATTTCGTGCTGGATGATTTCGGCGGTGTAGCCCGAGAAGTTTTTGATGCGGTGGACAAAGCTCTCGTCCAGATATTCCACCTTAATGCGGCGATAACGAGTGCAGGGACGCTCGCCGACGAGCGAAAGACATCCTTCGCTCGTCTGGTAGGCATTGACCTGCTCAAGAATTTGAGGGTTGTACATCAGCAGCGACTTGCTGCCGTCCTTTACGCAGATGATGCGTTTGCGCACGCCGATCATGTTGGCGGCGAGGCCCACGCACTCGTGCTCATGCTCATGGAGCGTATCCAGGAGGTCCTGCCCGGTCGCGGCATCGTCGGGTCCCGCGTCTTCGGAAGGCAGGCGCAAAAAGAACTCGGATTTCATGATGGGCTTAATCATGGAGGGCTCCTCATGTCTCATGCTTTCGTGGACTTTCAATAATAGCGCGGAAGGAAAGCTGCGCGTTCGCGTTACAATCTTTCGACGTTGGACCATGTTGCCAGACTCGTCGCGTGCGGCGTCTGGCGTAAGTCTAGGGCTCATCCTCGCCCTGGACTGTTCCTCTGGGGCGATACGACTGTCGTTCCAAGAGGAAGGAAATGCATGGGGAGCAAATCTCAGCAACAAGTTCAAGTAGCGCCATCGGCCACTTCGGCGTTTCTCGCCGTAATGTATATCGCGGCCTTTGTTGCCGCGTTTAACGAGAACATCATTAACGTGGCGTTGCACGACATCATGGCGGCCTTTTCGGTGAGTGCCATCACGGCGCAGTGGCTTGTTTCGGGCTACATGATCGTGACGTCGATCTTTACGGCCATCATGGCCTTTCTTTCCGGTCGCTTCTCGACGCGCAAGCTGCTGTTTTTCGCATGTGGATGCCTGATCGCCGGAGAAGTCCTGTGCCTGGTCGCCCCAACGTTTACCGTCTTGCTGCCAAGTCGCATTTTGCAGGCTGCGGGATCGGGCATCTTGTTTCCGCTCATGATGAATGTGGTGCTATCTTGCGCTCCGCGCGAGAAGCTCGGTCTGTATCTGAGTCTGGGCGGTGCCTGCATTACGCTGGGGCCGGCGTTTGGACCTGTGGTCAGTGGTCTTATGTGCACGTTGTTTGGCTGGAGGGCGGTGTTCGTAGTGCCGCTGGTGGGCGGTGTCGTGGTCGCCGCGGCGGCAGCAAAGCTCGTTCGAAATGTTGGAGAGCGCTCGAACACTACGCTTGATATTCTGTCGGTTGCTTTGCTTGCGGCCGGCATTACGGCGTTTGTGTATTCCGTAGGCGAGTTCTCGACCAATGTGATGACCGGTATCGTGACGCTTTTCGCCGCTGTGGTGCTGCTTGGCCTGTTTGCGGTCCGCCAGCTCAAGCTCGGACATCCGGTGCTCAACGTGCGCCCCATGGCAAGCGTTCGTTTTTGGCCTGCGTGCCTGCTTGTGGTGGTGTCGATGATGACGACGTTCTCGATGAGCGTTTTGCTGCCGCTCTATTTTGAGGGCGCATACGGCATGACCGCTCTTGTTGCGGGCTTGCTCATTTTGCCGGCGATTGCCTGCAACGCCGTGACCTCGATTGTGGGCGGACGCGTGATGGACGCCCGTGGCGCATGGCCGCTGCTGCCGGTCGGCTTTGCCCTGATTGCTGTGGGGCAGACTGCCATTTCGATGACAGCGGCAAGCATGAACATCGGCGTCGTCGTGGCACTGACCATTGTGGTGTATGCTGGCGTCGGTTTGGTGCTGAGCCCCTCGCAGACGGCCGGCCTGGAGACGCTGCCCGCCGCCGAGCATCCTCACGGAACGGCATTGCTCAACACGTGGAACATGATTGCCGCGTCGTTTGGTCCATCGCTGTTTATCGGCCTGCTTTCGAGTTCTGCGGTGGCTGCTGGCGCCGCAGGCGTTGCGTCGGACGTTGCCCAGGCGATAGGATTTGCAGCCGCCGTGCGCGTGGCGGCCGTGATTGCCGTTGTCGGGTTCGCGGTGTCGCTGGTGTACGCTCGCCGCGAGTCGCACATGTCGCATTAATGTGTGCACATAGATTCTGCAGCTAGATTGGATGGCGACACCATAAACTAATGGACGTTTTGCCGAGAGGCATGAATGTATAAAGCGCAAAGAGTGCGCGACGGGCCCCGCGAATGGGGCGATGATGCCCGAGAGGGCCAAGAAGGAGTCTCATGTCTGAGAACGAAGAGATCATGAACGAGACCGAGAACGAGACCATGGCTGCCGAGGTCGAGGCAGTCGAGACCGTGGAGACCGAAGCTGCCGAGGCTGAGGCTGCTGACGAGGTTTCCGCCGAGGAGGAGGCCGAGGTTGTCGAGGCCGCCGTTGATTACGATGACGAAGAGCTGATGGACAAGATGCAGAAGGCCGCCCGCCTGCTGCGCAGCCGTCGCTTTGCTATTTCCAAGGAGGAGGAGGCCAAGGCCGAGCGCATGGCGAACATCGAGCGCGCCATCAAGCTTCTTGACCTCAAGCCCAAGATGGAGCAGAAGGAAATGTCCGACCTGCTGGGTATGCGCCTTCGTGAGCTCGATGGTCTGATGGCCGAGGCCGAGGCTGCCGACCTGGTCGGCCGCATCGACGACGCCGAGGGCGATATGCGCAAGATCGTCGTCTTTGCTGCCGAGGATGCCGCTGAGGGCCTGGTCGAGCTTGCCAACAAGAAGGAGAAGCTCCTGCCCGAGCTTTCTTACGAGGAGGCCACCGAGCTGATGGCTGCTCTCGATAAGGTCATCGCTCCGCTCGTCGCCATGGGCCTGGACGAGGACCGCGGTCCTCGCGGCGGCCGTGACGAGCGCGGTGGCCGTGGCGGCGACCGTGGCGGTCGCGGCGGCTTTGGCGATCGCGGTGGCCGTGGTGGTGACCGCGGCGGTCGCGGTGGCGATCGCGGTGGCCGTGGCGGCTTTGGTGACCGTGGCGGCGACCGTGGCGGTCGCGGCGGCTTTGGTGGCAACCGTGGTGGCTATGGCGACCGCGGCGGCAACCGTGGCGGCTTCGGCGGCAACCGTGGCAACGACCGCGGCGGTCGCGGTGGCGATCGTGGCGGCCGCAACGGTGGCGGCTTCCGCGGCAACCGTTTCTAGTTGAGTTACGGCGTTTTACCAAACGCCGTAACTGCTCGACGCTGCAAGCCCGCCAGGGCGGCAATCTGCCTTTCAACTTCGGCGGCATGACCAGAAGGTCAATGCCGCCTCGTTTCAAGGCACCTTGCTCGCTCTGGTGGGTTTTCGCTGTCGGTACCAAGGCATCGGCGTTGCCTTGATCCAAACCTACCAAAAGGGGACAGGTTTATTTGGTCGGTTTTATCTGGGCAAACGTGGTCGTCTATCGCAATATGGTCGTTGGGGACGTTCTTGTTTGACTAGTCGTTTAAGAACGTCCCCAACGACTACATAGGATGAGAGTGGATAATCTCCCGGTTTGAGCCTGCATTCAAGCTCAAAGTGGGAGATTATCCACTCTCATTTGTTGTATGTCCGAAAATTGTTGTATGTCCGAAAATCCACGCTCGTTTAAATTCTGCCTACATTTGCAGGAACAGTTCGTGGAGGCGGGTGTCTTCGTCGAGCTCGGGGTGGAAGGTGACGCCGAGCTGGTTGCCTTGGCGGGCGGCGACGATGCGACCGTCGACTTCGGCTAGGGCCTCAGTGTCGCCGTGCACTTCGACGATGCGGGGCGCGCGGATAAACGTCAGCGGCACCTCACAGTCGATACCGCCTACCTGCCCCTTGGTGCGAAAGCTGCCGAGCTGTCTGCCGTAAGCATTGCGCTCAACGAGCACATCCATGGTTGCCAAGCGCGGCGTCCCCTTATCGTCGTGGGCGGCAAGATCGCGCGCCAACAGAATCAAGCCGGCGCAGGTGCCCAGGACGGGCATGCCCTCAACAATGCGGGTGCGAAGCTCATCGAGCATACCAAGCTCGGCAAGTAACTTGCCCTGAACGGTGGACTCGCCGCCGGGGAGGACCAGGCGGTCAAAGTTCTGCTGCAAATCGGCCGCCTGCCTCATCTCGATACAACGTGCGCCCAGCTCGGACAGTCTTGCCTCGTGCTCGGCAAAAGCGCCCTGGACCGCCAGCACGGCGACCGTTTGGTCTGCATAATCGCTCATGTGCGATCCTTTCTGCTGGACTAGCGCCCGCGCTCTTCCATGATGATCTCGATTTCGTCGGCGTTGATGCCCACCATGGCCTCGCCCAGGTCCTCCGAAAGCTCGGCGATGAGCTTGGCGTCGGTGAAGTTTGCCACGGCCTTGACGATGGCGGCGGCGCGCTTGGCGGGGTCGCCGCTCTTAAAGATGCCCGAGCCAACAAAGACGCCCTCGGCGCCCAGCTGCATCATCAGCGCGGCGTCGGCGGGGGTCGCGACTCCGCCGGCGGCAAAGTTTACGACGGGGAGCTTGCCCGCGGCATGGACCTCGCGCACCAGCTCGACCGGAACCTGCAGCTGCTTGGCTGCCTCAAAGAGCTCGTCGTCGCGCAGGGCAACAACGTCGCGGATCTGCTTTTGGATCTTGCGCATATGGCGCACGGCCTGAACGACGTCGCCCGTGCCCGGCTCGCCCTTGGTGCGAATCATCGTGGCGCCCTCGGCAACACGGCGCAGTGCCTCGCCCAGATCGCGGGCGCCGCAGACAAACGGCACGTCAAACTGGGTCTTGTCGATGTGATAGACATCATCGGCGGGGGAGAGAACCTCGGATTCGTCGATGTAGTCGATTTCGATGGCCTGCAGGATCTGCGCCTCGACAATGTGGCCGATGCGGCACTTGGCCATAACGGGGATGGAGACAGCTTTTTGGATGCCCTTGATCATCTTGGGATCACTCATGCGCGAGACGCCGCCTGCGGCGCGGATGTCGGCCGGGATGCGCTCGAGCGCCATGACGGCGCAGGCGCCCGCCTCCTCGGCGATGCGTGCTTGCTCGGGCGTGGTGACGTCCATGATGACGCCGCCCTTGAGCATCTGCGCGAGCTCGCGATTGAGTTTGACGCGATCGGCCTTGCTGGTCTGTTCTGCCATGGTTGCTCCCTTGGTTGGCATGTGCATTGCTTAACGGAACATCCTATCGGGGAGCTGGGTATGGCGAAATACTCAGTTTTCGAGATAATAACAAGGTCAGACTAATGCCAGATTGAATGATTCAATAAGGTCAGGTGATAGACCCATGCTTGACTACAATTTGGAAAATCGCGGCGAAGCATCGCTTTATGAGTATGTTTACCAGCAAATTCGCGATGATATTGTTGCTGGCCGTATTGCGGCGGGGGAGCATCTGCCGTCTAAGCGCGCCTTTGCGAGTCATCTGGGTATCAGTGTCATTACCATCGAGAATGCATATAGCCAGTTGCTTGCCGAGGGCTATATTTGCTCAATGCCGCGTCGTGGCTACTACGCGTGCGAGCTCCCGGATGCGCCGGTTTTGGCTTTGGCTGCGGGGGATATCGACCGAGATGCTGTCCCTGTTGGTCCCAGCGCGCATGATGCCATGGGGCAGGCAGAGCGATTCGACGCACTTTCTCCTTCCGCTTTGGAGGCGGCGCGGCTTTGGCAAAGTGCGCTACGGGCGACGCTGACGTCCGAAGACGAACGTGAAATCTTTTCGCCCGCACCGGCGCAGGGCACCGCTCGACTGCGACGTGCGATTGCGCGCCATCTGCGCGGGACAAGGGGCATGAATGTCAATCCCGACAATATCGTTATCGGTGCGGGCGCCCAGCTGCTCGATACCATGTTGGTTCAGTTGCTTGGCGCGGACAAGGTGTATGCCGTCGAGGATCCAGGCTATTTGCGCTTGACGCGCATCTATCAGGCCATGGGTTGCGAAGTGCGGCATGTCCCGTTGGATGCTGAGGGCGTGGACTTGAGCGCGCTGCAGAAAACCGGGACCGATGTCCTTCACCTGATGCCGTCTCATCAGTATCCGACCGGTCTTGTGACGAGCATTGCACGTCGCTATGCGTTGCTGAGCTGGGCCGCCGAGCGGCCAGGTCGGTATCTCATCGAAGACGACTTTGATTGTGAGTTTCGCCTTGCCGGCAAGCCGATTCCCGCGCTCGCGTCGATCGATGCCGCCCAGTCGGTTATCTACACCAACACGTTTTCGAAGAGCCTTTCATCGGCGTTACGTTTGGCGTACATGGTGCTGCCCGATGAACTAATGGAGAGGTTTAAACGCAACCTTGGTTTCTACGCCTCGTCGGTAAGTTCTGTTGATCAGGTTGCCTTGGCGCGTTTGCTGGAATCGGGTGATTACGAGCGACATGTGAACCGCGTGCGCGTTCGTGCTCGTGGGGCGCGTGATGGCCTGGCGGCGCTTGTACGGAAAACGTTTCCGGCAGGGGAAGTCTCGATCGAGTACGCGGACGCCGGCCTTTACTGCGTCGTGGCCGTGGAGTGTGACGCGGGCGGAAGCTCTTTTGCACGGGCCCTCACGCGCTCGAGCATCCCTTTTATCGATATCGGTGACTGTTTTTGGTGTGCCGATGGCGCATCTGTCCCTGAAAACTCAACTCAAATTCTTGTTCAGTATGACGATCTGAGTCCAAAAGTACTAACTACCTTGGAATTGCAGCTAATGGGGAGCACTCTGCAACCTAAGTGAGTAGACTTTTAGCACTTTGGCGACCAGGCAGTTTTGTAACAAGCTATCTACCTGCGGTTTTGAAAAGCAGGATGACCGGCCTGCTCGGGATGTTCAAAAAAGTCTACTCACTTGCCGCGCAAAGCTCCTGCATGAGAAAAAAATGGGGTTTTCAACAGGGCTTCGTCCAGCTCTCGGCAAGCTTTTGGCCAGTTGGGGAGGGCTGTTGAAAACTTGGCAGTCCGTTCGGCGCCATTTTTGGTGCGTTCGCGCCAATGCGTGACTGACTGGGTTGAAATTCGTGTTTTCCTGTGCCTATGAAGGATCTACTTTGTGACATATCAGCTTTTAGGTACTGGCGTTTGCCTCCTCAAGTCCGCGCTTTGTGTCCGCCGCTTCCACGGCCGGAAGAAGACCGGCAGCGATATGAACTCGCCCGCAACCCGACGGCTGCGGTCGCGCTCGGTTTTCCGTTGTATACATTGGTTCGGACGAGAAACAAACGGACTTGTCCTGCCAGCATTAGGCAGCGGCTGTTTCTTGGTGAGCTTCCCAGGGAATCCGTGCTGGAAACGGAGCATGGGTTTTTGATTACGTCTCCTCTACTGACGGCATTCATCATGTTGCGGCATCTGACGGATCTTCAGCTTCTTTTGGTATTGGCGGAGGTGTGTGGCTTGTTTGCGGTGTGCGCCCTGCCGGCGGCACTTGAGGCGGAGCTTTCGCGTGCAATTGATTCGGGCGCGATTTCGACAACGTTCGGTTGGGTGCGCTGCCCGTCCGAGGACGGCACCGCCTCAAATTTATGGCGTCGAGACGCTTTGGTTTTGGGCGGAGACCTTGACCGTTTTTGTTCAGATGTTTGCGGGATGCGTTACGGCAATAGATTTATAGCGGTATCGCAACTCGTTCCATTGGGTGCCGCGTCGCCTTTTGAGGTCGAGGCGTATTTGCTACTTGCACTGCCGCGATCCCTGGGAGGCGAAGGTTTTTGCGGCATAGAGCTTAATGTTGAAGTGATGCTAAGCACAAGTGCTCGAGCGATTGTGGGAAAGTCCCGTGTATATATCGACCTACTTCTTTCTTCGCCGGACGGCAGGCGACAAGTGGCCATTGAATGTCAGGGAAAGGCCTCGCACGGACGCGCAGGGGATGGCTTGCGTGATGCAGACCGCATGACGGCGCTTCAGGCTATGGGCTACGACGTGCTTCTCCTGACACACAGACAGATATCCGATGAGGATAGATTCCGCGCGATCGTTAAGGCCGTATGCAGGATGCTCGATGCTGAATATCGTGATAAAAGCTCAGATGAGCAAAGGGCTGAGACATTACTCCGGTCTGAACTGTTCGTTGACTGGACAAAATTGGGAGTAATTGACGGAAAGATGCCCGTTAGACACAAAACAGCTCGATCGTGGACGGCTGCGGTTCTAAGTGAGTAGGCTTTTGGCACTTTGGCGACCAGGCCGTTTTGAAACAAGTCATTTACCTGTGACTTTATAAAGCAATACGGATGGTCTGCTCGGCAAGTTTCGAAAAGTCTACTCACTTAGTTTTTGACGAGAGACCGATGCCGAAGATAGCTCTATTTCAGGGCGTTTACGAGTTCTCGAGACACGAAAAAAGGCCCGAACCATGCAGTCCGGGCCTTATGAAGCTAGAGATTATCTCTCAGGCTGCTGGCTTAGCCAAAGTAGCGCTTGAGCAGGCCGGCGAAAGCCTTGCCGTGGCGAGCCTCGTCGCGAGCCATCTCGTGCACGGTGTCGTGGATGGCATCGAGGCCAGCGGCCTTGGCGCGCTTGGCAAGATCGGTCTTGCCGGCGGTGGCGCCGTTCTCGGCCTCAACGCGCATTTCGAGGTTCTTCTTGGTGGAGTCGGTTACGACCTCGCCCAGGAGCTCAGCGAACTTGGCGGCGTGCTCGGCCTCCTCGTGGGCAGCCTTCTCCCAGTACAGGCCGATCTCGGGATAGCCCTCGCGATGAGCGACGCGAGCCATGGCCAGGTACATACCGACCTCAGAGCACTCGCCCTCAAAGTTGGCGCGCAGATCGGCAACGATGTCCTCGGAGACGCCCTCCATCTTGGCGACGCCCACGACGTGCTCGGCAGCCCACTCGAGCTGGCCCTCCTCCTGCTTCAGGAAGCGAGAGCCGGGAACGCCGCACTGGGGGCACTTGAAATCCTCGGGCAGCTGGTCGCCGTCGAACTCTTCCACATAACCGCAAACGGGGCAAACAAACTTCATGATTCGATCCTTTCGATCGATGGCGATGGTGCGCTCGTCCGGTCCCGTAAGGGCCCTCTCCGGACGTGCGTCTTGACGAGTTCTATTATCCATAAATGAGACCGAATGTGAAGCCTATTAGGAATGATTTTTAATAAAACAATTTAAGCATGTGTAGATGTTGATTGATTAACGATTGCTAGACCTCGTGCGACCTCCGATGAGTACAATCGGTCGAGCAAATGTTGACCAATCAACAAATGAAGGAGCTTCCTTTATGCATCTAGCCCGCCGCGCCTGGTGCCGAACGTATCAAACGGTTTTTCGCATCGCATTGCCGGTGCTGCCCTATACCGAGCCACGCATTTTAGAGCACGCTGAGGAAGTGCCCGCAGTGCTTCAAAAGCGTTCAATACACCATGTTCTTATCGTGACAGATCCCGGCATTGCCCGTCTGGGGCTCACGGCACCGCTCGAGACAGCGCTCGCGTCCAAGGGAATTAGCGCTGCGGTCTATGCCGAAACGCGTGCGAACCCCACGGTCTCAAACGTGGAGGAAGCGGCATCTCTGTATCGAGAGAGCGCCTGCCAGGCCATTATCGGCTTTGGCGGCGGTTCGGCCATGGACTGCGCCAAGGGCGTGGGCGCGCGCATCGCGCAGCCAAAGAAGCCCATCAACAAGATGCGCGGCCTGTTGCGTATCCATCGTCGCCTGCCGCTGCTCATCGCCGTTCCCACCACGGCGGGCACGGGAAGCGAGGTCACGCTTGCAGCGGTAATTACCGACGACGAGACGCACTACAAGTATCCCATTAACGACTTTGTGCTGATCCCGCGCTTTGCGGTACACGACCCCGAGTTTACGCGCGGCCTGCCCGCCTCCATTACGGGGCAAACGGGCATGGACGCCCTGACGCATGCCGTCGAGGCCTTTATCGGGCGCAGCACCACGCCCTATACGCGCAAGATGGCGCGCCAGGCGGTGCAGCTCATCCACGACAATTTGCTCGAGGCCTATGAGTACGGTGGCAACATGCGTGCGCGCCGCAATATGCTTTCGGCGGCGTATAAAGCGGGCGTTGCCTTTACGCGCTCTTATGTTGGATACGTCCATGCCATCGCGCACAGCCTGGGCGGGCGTTACGGGATTCCCCACGGCTTGGCCAACGCCATCATCCTGCCGCACATGCTTCGCGCCTATGGCGAAGCTGCTGCTCCCAAGCTTGCCGATCTCGCCCGCATGGCCGGCATTGCGCCGGCTAATGCGCTGGACAACGTGGCTGCTGAGGCCTTTATCGATTGGGTCGACCGCATGAACGCCGCCTTGGGCATACCCAAATATGTGACGGGCATTCGCCGCTCCGACATTCCTGAGATGGCGGCGCATGCCGATGCCGAGGCCAATCCCCTGTACCCCGTTCCGCTTTTAATGGACCGTTTGGAGCTCGAGCATATGTACGAGGTCGTTGCGGGTGGTATGTTTGAAGACGAGAACTAGGAGGGCCCATGAACACCGAGGAAATCGCGCGCATCGTTGCCGATCAGCGCGCCTACTTTAAGACGCACGCCACGTTTGATGTCGATGCTCGACGTCGTGCGCTCGTGAGTTTACGCGATGCGGTGCGGGCCCACGAGGCCGATATTGCCCATGCGCTCAAGACCGATTTGGGTAAGTCACATGACGAGGCGTATATGTGCGAGATCGGCACCTCGCTTTCCGAGATTCGACATCAGATTGCGCATGTGGCCCGATGGAGCCGTGCCCACTTGCGCCCGTGCGACCTCGCCAATGCTATTAGTGTGTGCAAGACGCAGGCCGTGCCCTATGGCGTCACACTCATCATGGCTCCGTGGAACTACCCGTTTTTGCTGACGCTCGAGCCACTCGCCGGCGCCCTTGCCGCGGGCAATACCGTGGTCATCAAGCCGAGCGCATATGCTCCGGCATCGAGCGCGGTGCTCAAGCAAATCTGTGAAGAGGCATTTGATCCGTGCCTGGTGACGGTTGTCGAGGGCGGTCGCGCCGAGAACGAAGCACTGCTCGACGAGTGCTGGGACAAGATCTTCTTTACCGGTAGCGTTCCGGTCGGCAAGCTCGTCATGGAGCGCGCAAGTAAAAACCTTACGCCCGTGACGCTTGAGCTGGGCGGAAAGAGTCCCTGCATCGTGGATGCGACGGCAAACTTGAAGGTTGCGGCACGGCGTATCGCCTTTGGTAAATGGCTCAACGTGGGGCAGACCTGCGTGGCACCCGACTACCTGCTGGTCGATACGAGCGTGCGCGACGAGCTGCTGGGCCTCATCAAGGAGGAGGTCCGCCGCATGTTTGGCGAGCATCCGCTCGACAATGAGGACTACGGGCATATCGTCAACGCCAAGCATTTTGCGCGCGTGCGCGGGCTGATCGATCCCGATAAGGTCGTGCTTGGAGGTGCCGCGCGCGAGGCTTCGCTCAAGATCGAGCCGACGATTTTGGACGGCGTGACCCCCGATGACGCCGTGATGCAGGAGGAGATCTTCGGTCCCATCTTGCCGGTGCTGACGTTTGAGAGCCTAGACGAGGCCGAAGCGTTTATTACGGATCGTCCGACGCCGCTGGCCCTGTATATCTTTAGCCAGGACTGTGCGGTTCAGCAGCGCTTTGTGCGTTACGTGCCCTTTGGTGGTGGCTGTGTTAATGACACCATTATGCATTTGGCCACGAGCCATATGGGCTTTGGCGGCATGGGGGCGAGCGGTATGGGACAGTACCATGGACGCGAGAGCTTCGATACGTTTAGCCACAAGAAGAGCATCGTGAACAAGGCAACGTGGTTGGACGTGCCATTCCGCTATGCCCCTTATGCAAGCTGGAAGCACAAGTTCGTGCGCATGTTTGTGCATTAGAATCAGATAAGGATGAATTTATGTCCGCACGGGCCCGTAGACTTCTCGATAAGGTCAAACGCTGGTTTATCCGGCCGTTAGAGGAGCTGCTATGTACGAGCCTTCACGTGTTCTTCTGTCGTTTCACATCGCAGGATTTCAATATGCCGACGGCGCTTTGGTCCTGGGCGATCTTAAGGTCGGCGATAAGCTGACGCTGTGTGCCGAGCGCGATAATCCCCATGACCCCGAGGCGGTTGCGATCTATTACGGCAACACCAAGCTTGGGTATGTTCCGGGAAACGAGGTCGGCCCGCTGTCCTTGATGATGTATTACGGCCACGAGGACGTATTTGAGGCCCGCGTGCAACAGGTTGCTCCCGAACGCAGCCTGTGGCATCAGGTGCGCGTTGGACTCTACGTGGTGGATGCTCGCTAATCGGTAAGGGAGGCGGCCATGTTTGATAACGATGATCTGTTCGATCTGACAGACGATCCGTTTGAGTGGGATCTGCTACTCGATGACGATGAGTTGGAGCAGGATCGTAAGAAGCGGCAGGGCAAGAACGCCCAGAGTGATGCGTCGAAAAAGAAAGACAAACGCCGCCGCGGACTGTTCGGCGGGCTCTTTGGATAACCGCCACATCGCTGCGTCTGTATACTTAGCACGAGTTGAACACGTTGCGAAATGAGGACAGAGACGATGATGTGGTTTACCGCCGACCTGCACCTGGGCGATACGAATATCTTGCACGACATGGATCGACCGTTTGATTCGGTCGAGGAGATGAACCGCAAGGTCATCGATGCCATCAATGAGTGCGTGGCTGTGGACGACCGCCTCTATATCTTGGGAGACTTTACCTATCGTTTGCCCCTGGCGGAGGCGGTGCGCCTGCGCGAGCGCATCGAATGTCAGAACGTAACGCTCATCCGCGGTAACCATGACGGCGACTGGGAAGATCCAGACGCGCCGCACATTTGGGATGAGGTGCGCGATTATCTGGAGGTCGCCCCCGGTTACGCGAAGGGCCATCGCCTGGTAATGAGCCATTACCCCATGCTCAGCTGGAACGGCAAGGCGCGTGGCGCCATCATGTTGCACGGGCATATCCACAGCAGGGGAGACCGCACCAACGCGCGCAACCGCGATCGCGAGCGCCCGGTTCTGCGCTACGACGTTGGCCTCGATGCCAACAACTACAAGCCCGTAAGCCGTGACCAAATCCTAGGCTTCTTTGGACTGTAGCTGTAAGTGCAGGTAGAATGAACGCGCCGCGCGGATGGTCTGTGCGGCGCGTTTCAGTAGGAGCGATGAATCCATGAGGGCTATCCAGCGCATTAACCATAACGCTGCCATCTGCGAAGACGGCGCGGGGCGTCAGCTTATCGCGCTGGGTCGCGGTATCGGCTTTGGCGATATGCCGCATGAGGTCGACCTGGATGTCATCACGCGTACCTTTTACGGCATTGATTCAAAGTACCTGGCGTTTATTGATGAGGTCGACCCCGAGGTGCTGGAGTTTTCTGCTCAGCTGGCTGATATCGCAACCGGACAGCTTTCGTACGAATTGAGCCCTAACCTCCCCATTACACTGGCGGACCATATCCAGTTTGCCATTAAGCGCGCCCGCGAACACATGGTGGTGTCGTTGCCGCTCGAGCGCGATCTGGAGCAGCTGCATCCCATCGAATACCGCTTGGGCGAGCTGGCTGTTCGCGGCATCCAGAAAAGCTTCCGTGTGCGTATGCCCCGAAGCGAGGCCGCGGGCATTGCCATGTCGATTGTCAACGCATCGGTTAAGCCGAGCGAGCGGCGCGTGCTTGCCGAGCAGCACGAGGAGCGACTGCTCGATATGACGGTCGCGATTATTCAAGAAGAGTTGGGTGTGACGGTCGATCGCTCGTCGTTCGCCTTTGCCCGCTTTGCCACTCATGTGCGCTATCTGCTCGACCGCGTGGCAAAGAAAGAGCCGATCGATACCGAGAACTCCGGTCTTTACGACGTGCTCGTGGAGCAGTATCCGGCGGCATCGCGTTGCGCTCACCGTGTCGACGATCTGATTCAAGAGACCTTTGGCGAGCCATTGGCCCAAGAGGAGCTCGTCTATCTGATCATGCATGTGAATCGCGTGGCTTCTGTCCACTCGGATAAATAGGCTCTCTGGTATTTCCTTTCCGTCATGGCGACCGTTCGCGGGTCGTTTGCTACCGTTCGTCGGTAATCTGAGCCGCAACGAACGCATCTGCCGCATATACTCGCCGTGTGTTGGGTGTTACTCACGGCGCAGCTCCGAGAGGCACTACCGATTCTGCCGAGACCATAATTGGGTCTCTGTCGGTTGTGCGCGGGGCTTTTTTCATGTCGATCCACCCGGGAATCACATGCAAATCAATCTCTTGCCAACTGGTATCGCGCGCTGCGCAGGCGCGAGCGGAATCGTGCGTCTTGGTGCCGTGAAGTCCCACGGCCTTTAGTTGGAAGAGAAGGGATTCGACATGGCTGTCGATAACAAGAAGATTGCCGAGGACGTGCTCGCTGCCGTCGGCGGCGCCTCCAATGTGACGAACGCGACGCACTGCATGACCCGCTTGCGTCTGAACCTCAAAGATCAGTCCATTCCCAATGATAATGAAGTTAAGAAGATCAAGGGTGTGCTGGGCGCACAGTGGTCTGGCGGCCAGTATCAGGTCATCATTGGCCAGAACGTGCCGAAGGTCTATGACGCCGCCATTGCGCTGGGCGTCAAGGGCGAAGGCTCCATTGACGAGAACCTCGATGACGGCACCAAGGAGCCACTGACGGTCAAGACTGCGGGCAAGAAGGCCCTTAACTACCTGTCCAAGACAATGTGCATGACGATCCCCATTATCATGGGCGCCGCCATGTTCCGCACACTTGCCGTACTTTGCGGCGACGGCATGCTCGGTATCTGGTCTGCCGATTCTGACATCTACAACTTCTTCTACAACTGGATTTACAACGCCGGCTATTATTTCCTCCCTGTCTATCTGGGTTGGGCTGCCGCAAAGCAGCTCGGCTGCAGCCAGCCGCTCGGCATGATGCTCGGCGGCGTGCTCATTGCCCCCGAGTTCATGACGTTGGTCAACGCCGCTGCGGATTCTGGTGCTACGACCACGATGGTTTACGGCGTGCTCCCGGCTCAGCTGAACAACTATTCTGCGACCGTGCTCCCCATGCTGCTGTCTATGCCGGTGCTGATGGTCGTCGAGAAGTTCATGAAGAAGATCATCCCCGACATGCTCTCCACGGTGTTTGTGCCCGTGTGCACCATGGCTGTGATGACCCCCGTTTCCCTGTGCGCCCTAGCTCCGATTGGTTCCATTCTGGGCGACCTGGTCGGCAACTTTATGTTCGGCCTCGGAAACGCTGGCGGCATCGTCACAATCCTCTCCCTCGTCGCCATTGCCGCGCTTTGGGAGTTCCTGGTTATGACCGGTATGCACCAGGTTCTGATTGCCCTCGGCATTGTGCAGGTGCTCACCTCAGGGTCTGACTCCTGCGTTATGGTCGCGGGTGCTATCGCTCAGTTCGCCACGTGGGGCATGGCCTTCGGTGCCTTCCTGCGCCTTAAGGAGGTCGACGAAAAGGGCGCTATGCTTGGTTTCTCGCTCTCCGGCATTGTCGGTGGCGTGACGGAGCCCGCGCTGTATGGCTGCGGCTTTAAGTATACTCGCTGCCTGGGTGCCATGGTCGCGGGCGGCGCTATCGGCGGCCTGATCGCGGCTCTCACTAATGTGACCACGTATGTTTTGGGCGCAACTAATATCCTTGGTATTACAGGTTATGTTGCAGGCGGAACTGCTAATCTCGTATGGGGCTGCGTTGCATCGGGCACTGCATTTGTTGCCGCCGCTGCCATCGCCTACTTCTTTGGCTTTACCAAGGAGCAGCTCGACGAAGACGCTGCTGCCGCCAAAGCCTAAAGCATCCGTTCGGTAGGACAATTATCTGGGGCACTTGGCTGCGCTTCAAGTGTCCCTTTCCGTAGATGGGGGTCAATATGAAGCAATTGCTCATTCGTGCCGATGATATCGGTTATTCGTATGCCGTTAACCTGGGGATTGCCCGCAGTATCAATGAGGGCCTGGTGCGCTCGGCGGGACTTATGCCCAATATGCCCGAGGCCGAGCGTGGCTGGTCGCTCGTGGCGGATGCCGGCATTGCGGTGGGTCAGCATACCAACGTGTGCCTGGGCAAGCCGTGTGCCGACCCGGCGCTCATTCCGAGCATGCTCAACGAGAATGATGAGTTCCATAGCAGCCGTACCTTCCGCGATCATTTTAAGCGCGGCGAGGAGTTGATAGACTTCGACGAGGCCTGCATCGAGATCCGCGCGCAGCATGACCGCTTTGTCGAGATCGTGGGCCGCGAGCCCGATTACTTTGAGGCCCATGCCGTCATGAGCAAAAACCTTAACCGAGCGATCTCGGCGGTTGCTCAGGAGCTGGGCCTTAAGGAGCAAAAGGCGAGCTTCGACCCCGCGGCTGTGGTGCATTGCGGAGATACTGATCTGCGCATGGTGATGCGCTCGATGGAGCCGGGCTACGAGCCCAAAGAGGCAATCATGCAGACGGTTCGCGGGATGGTGGACGGCGAGACGGTCGTCTTTGTGTGCCATCCGGGTTATCTCGATCGTTTTATCCTGGAGAACAGCTCGCTCACGACCGATCGTACCAAGGAAGTCGATGCACTGATCGACCCCGAGCTTCGCGCTTGGCTCGAGTCTCAATCCGATCTTCGCCTGATCGACTACCGCGACCTGTAAGGACCCAAGTCACCACAAAGGGGACAGTCGCCTTTGTGGTGGTTCTGGCGCCGTTGCCATTATGGCAGCGGCGCCTTTTTTGTCCGTGCGGCGCGGTAGAGTGTAGGCGGTTGAAATTTGCGTCCATCGAGGAGCTGCTATGAACGAGATCAAGTGCCCGCATTGTGGCGAAGTTTTTAAGGTCGATGCGTCCGGCTATGCGGATATCGTTAAGCAGGTGCGCGATGCCGAGTTCTCGCGCGACCTGGATGAGCGCGTGAAGGCGGTCCAGCGCGAGGGCGAGCAGGCACTGGAGCTTGAGCGCTCGCGCTCGACGGCTGCTTTGCAAAAGGCAGAGTCTCAGCGCGACGCTCAGCTTGTCGAGCAGAAGAACGCTGCAGCTCAGCAGCTGGCACAAGAGGTTGCCAAGCGCGACGCTGAGCTTGCCGAGCTGCGCGCCAAGCTCGAAGGCGCTGCCGCAGAGCGCGAGAGTGCAAGTCAGCGCGCGGCGGTTGAGGCTCGTTCCGATGCTCAAAAGGAGAATGCCGAGCTTCAGCGCGAGATCGACAATTTACGTGCGCAGTTGGAGCGCAAAGATGATGAAGCCAGGCTTGCCGAGGCGGCGGCACGCAATGCTGCTCAAAACGACCTGTCCGCGCGCGACGCTCAGATTGCCGAGCTGCAGGCCAGGATCGCCGCGGCGGACAAGGCCCAGGAGATGGCGCTTGCCGCTGCCGCGGCAGAGTCGCAGCGTGAGCTCGATGCCGCTCGCAGCGAGGCCGAGCGCGCGCTTACTGACTATCGCGCGAAGGTGCAAGAGAAGTTTTCCGCCGCAAAGGCTCAGTCCGAGCAAGAGGCCGAGGGCCTGCGTGCCCAGCTGCGCGAGCAGGAACTGATGGCAAAAATGAACCTGTCAGAGGCGGTCGCCGCGGCGGAGCGAGAGCGCGATGAGGCACGTGCCAAACTGACGAGCGAGCTGGCGGTGCGCGATTCTCGCGAGGAGCAAGCCAAGGCGGCACACGAGCTCGAGCTTGCGCAGGCCAAGCGCGCGAGCGATGACCTGATTCGCTACAAGGATGAAGAGATTGAGCGCCTTAAGGACATGAAGGTTCGCCTGTCCACCAAGATGGTGGGCGAGTCGCTCGAGCAGCACTGCGAGACCGAGTTTAACCGTCTGCGCATGACGGCGTTTCCCAATGCGTACTTCGAGAAAGATAACGATGCATCCGAGGGCACCAAGGGAGACTTCATTTTCCGTGAGCGCGACGCGAGCGGCAACGAGGTCATTTCGATTATGTTCGAGATGAAAAACGAGAACGACGAGACCGCGACCAAGCATAAAAACGAGGACTTCTTTAAGAAACTCGATCACGATCGTCGCCAGAAAGGCTGTGAGTACGCGGTGCTCTGCACGCTGCTCGAGCCCGAGAGCGAGCTTTACAACGCGGGAATCGTGGACGTGAGCTATCGCTACGAGAAGATGTATGTGATCCGCCCGCAGTTCTTCATTCCCATCATTACGCTGCTACGCAATGCCGCCATGGGTTCGCTTCGCTATAAGCAGGAGCTGGCGGAGTACAAGCAGCAGAATATCGATGTCACGAACTTCGAAGCCAAGATGGAGAAGTTCAAGAACGATTTCGGCCGCAACTACGAGATCGCGAGCCGCAAGTTCCAAACGGCAATCGATGAGATCGACAAGACGATTAGCCATCTGCAGAAAACCAAGGAGGCGTTGCTGTCCTCCGAGAACAATCTGCGCCTTGCCAACAAGAAAGCCGACGATCTTACCATTCGCAAGCTCACGTGGGGCAACAAGACCATGAAAGCAGCGTTTGACGAGGCGCGCGGGGCCGCGACAGAGACGAACGATGAGCCAGCCGAGGCGGATTCGTATGAGGTCGAGGATGCCGAGTAGGGGATAGCGTATCGCGCAAAAAGCGGGGCCGCTGGCGATGTTGCCAGCGACCCCGCTTTGTTTCGTCCCATTGCGCCCGGCTAGTCCTCGAGCAGGTCCTCGATAAAGCCGACACGGTAGTTCTTGAAGATTACCTCGCCGCCGTCTTGCGTGGCGTCCAGATCGACATCGCCCATGATGCCAAAATCGTGGTCGCCATCCTCGTCAGCAAAGATCTGGTGCACGTGCCATACGTGCGCGGTCTTCTCGTCGGACTCGTCGATGGAAAACATCGCGGCGCTGCGGGCATCTCCGTCGGTGAGGATTTCCTCGTGCTGCTCGTGGTAAGCGTCGAGTGCTTTTTGCCAGCGGATCTCGCTCATGCCCCAGTCGTCGTCGAGCTCGCCCAGGTCGCGAACGTGCTCGCGGGCGGCAAGGGTCACGCGGCGGAAGAGCGCGTTGCGCACCAACAGCGTGCAGCCGCGGCGGTCCGCCACGACCTCGTCGATGCCCTGCGGCGGCGCAGCATCGAGGGCTGCCGGGTTGCCGGCGTTCTCCCACTCGTCCACCAGGCTCGAGTCCACCGAGCGCACCACAAAGCCGAGCCACGAGATAATGTCGCGCAGACGCTCGTCGCGCTTCTCGATGGGCACGGTGCGGTCGAGCGAACGGTAGGCCTCTGCCAGGTAACGCAGCAAAATGCCCTCGGAACGGGCGATGCCGAGCTTTTGAATGTAACCCTTAAAATCGCTCGCGCTTTCCAGCATATCGCGCAGGACGCTTTTGGGAGAGAGCTGGTAGTCGTTTGCCCAGGGCACTTCCTGGCAGTACTTGTCGAAGGCGGCGTCGAGCAAATCCTCGAGCGGCTTTTCATACGTGACGTCTTGAATGCGCTCCAGACGCTCCTCATATTCAATGCCGTCGGCTTTCATCTCGGCCATAGCGCGATCGCGTGCTGCGCGCTCCTGTGCGCGCAGCACCTGCTTGGGATCCTCGAGCGTTGCCTCGACCATCGAGATCAGGTCCATGGTATAGGTCTCGCTCTCGGGATCGAGCAGCTCCAACGCGGCAAGCAAAAACGGCGAGAGCGGCTGGTCGAGCGCAAAGTCCTCGGGCAGGTCGACCGTCAGTGCGTAGTCGATGTCCGGCGCGGCGTCAGCCGGAGCGTCGGGTGCGGGCGGCACCTCGGTGCGCACGACGACGCCGGAATCGATGAGCGTGGCGAAGATCTCGTCGGCACGAACCTCGAGCTTAGCCTTTTCCTCGGGGGTCTGCAGGCTCGTCTCGATGAGGTCGTGTACGCGGGCTCGGGCATCGCCACCCTGCTCGACCACGCTAATCACCATGGAGTGCGTGATGCGCAGGCGCGGCTTGAGTGTCTCGGGCTGCGTCTCGATCAGGCGCTCGAACGTCTGCTTGTTCCAGGTGACAAAGCCCTCGGGGGCCTTCTTCTTTTTAATCTTGCGGAGCTTTTTGGGGTCGTCGCCCGCCTTGGCCATAAGCTTGGCATTCTCGATCTCGTGCTCGGGTGCCTCGGCGATGACCATGCCCTCGGTATCGAAGCCCGAGCGGCCGGCACGACCGGCAATCTGATGGAACTCGCGGGCGCGCAGACGACGCATCTTGTAGCCATCGAACTTGGTGAGCGCGGTGAGCACCACGGTGTGGATGGGCACGTTGATACCGACGCCGAGCGTATCGGTGCCGCAGATGACGGGTAGCAGGCCCTGCTGCGCCAAGCGCTCGACCAGCAGGCGGTAGCGCGGCAACATGCCAGCATGGTGCACGCCGACGCCGCATCCGAGCAAGCGCTTGAGGATTTTGCCGAAGGCCGTCGAGAAGCTCGTGCCCTTGGCCGCCTCCTTGATGGCCTCGCGCTGCTCCTTGCTGGCAATGCCAAAATTGGCGAGCGACTGTGCCGTCGCAAGTGCGGCATCCTGGCTAAAGTGCACGATATAGAGTGGGGCCTCGTCGCGGCGTATGGCGAGCTCGACCGTGCCCTCGAGGGAGGTCGTCACATAGTCGTAACTCAGCGGAACAGGACGCGGGGCGTCGACGACCAAGTCGCAAGCAGCGCCGGTGTGCTCCTCGAGTGAGGCGGCGATGGCAGTGACATCGCCGAGCGTGGCGCTCATGAGCATAAACTGCGTATGGGGCAGAGTGAGCAGCGGCACCTGCCAGGCCCAGCCGCGGTCGGGGTCGGCAAAGTAGTGGAACTCGTCCATGGCGACGCAGCCAACATCGGCGTCCTCGCCCTCGCGCAGTGCGTCGTTGGCAAGGATCTCTGCCGTGCAGCAGATGACGGGCGCCTTGGTGTTGATATGCGTATCACCGGTGATCATGCCGACGTTATCGCGGCCGAGCACCTGCACCAGGTCAAAGAACTTTTCGCTGACCAGGGCCTTGATGGGGGCCGTGTAATAGCAGCGTTTGCCCTGTGCCATGCCCATAAAGAGCATGCCCAGCGCGACGAGCGATTTACCCGATCCGGTCGGTGTTCCCAAAATGACGTGATCTCCGGCGGCCAGGTCCATGAGGGCTTCTTCCTGGTGGTCCCACAGCTCAATACCGCGATTGCTCGTCCATTCAAAGAAGCGCTCGAAGGCCTGGTCGGGCGTGAGCCACGGTTCGGGCTCGCTGCCGTCCTCGGGCTCCCACCAGGTGGGGGAGAGCGCACCGAGCGAGCCGAATTCGGCTTCGGTTCCCGTGCCGCCCGAGAATGAACTGGCGGCTCCGGCACCGGAGACGGTGCTGGCGGCGATATCTGTCGTGGTCTGTGCCATGTGTTTGCTTTCTCTCGCGATTGTCCGCCAACTATTATGGCGTAGCGTCGCATCGATGCGTTCGCAGGCAAGAAAATGCAGGAAATGGGCGTTCTGCCCAGCCGTTTGGTGCGGCCGCGAGCTAAGTGAGTAGACTTTTTGCGATTTCGCCAGCACATGGCTTTTGCGTAAGGGATTTACCTGCGGTTTTACTTGTTCCTATGCGGGTTGTGCTTGGCTATTGCTAAAAAGTCTACTCACTTAGGCTTGAGGGCCGTTCGCTGGCGCCAATTTGCGCTTGTTTGCCGACGCCGCGACCATCAGAAGCCCCTAGGACTCCTGCGGCAGGCGCTTCTTGCCTTTGCGGGCGCGGTTTCTAAAGTTCTCGACGGCCTCTTCCATGCCCAGAGGTACATAGGTGAGCTCATCGAGGTTTTCGGGCAGGTAGCAGGCAAGGCTTTGCTCCTGCGCGCGGCCCGCCGCGAGCTGTTCATTGCTGGGCTGCGCGCCGGGTGTGGCGCAAATGCCATAGACGACGGCACCCATCTCGCGCGTGCGGCATTCGTACTCGGTCTCGGGATGCTCGGGATGGTCGCGGCGGACGTCGTCGCTTACCCAAAGCGTGTCGTAGCCGGCCGCGGCAAACTGCCCCAGGGCGTAGTCGCGCAATGGCTTACTGTCGGTTCGCAGTGTGACGGTGGCGCCGGCTGAAAAGAGCGGGCGGTAGAGCATCAGATGGTCGACATGGACGAGTCGTTTTTTGGCGTACTTGGCCTTGGGCTGCGGCGTGGGAAAGTTAATGGTAATGGCATCGAGCTCGCCTGCGGCAAACAGCTGCGGCAGCGATGCGGCGCCTCGGGGCAGGACGAGTGCGTTGGACAGCTCCTGCTCGCAGATTTTCTGTGCGGCATAGGCGATGCAGATGGGCTCCTGGTCCATACCGATAAAGAGGGTGTTTGGCTCGTGGGCCGCGCGCTCTACAAGGTACGTTCCCTTGCCACAGCCAAGATCCAGGTGAAGGTGTTCGAAGGGCTTGCTGCCAACTGGCGCGCAAGCCTCGCGCCAATCTCCGGCATAGGCCTCGGGGTTCGTCTCAATCGCATCGGCGTAGCGCTCCAGGCGCTCCTCGAGCACAAAGTTCTTAGGCGTGCGAACGTGGACGGCTCCCATGAGGCTCCTTGATCATGAGTATGGAACGCATGGCAGCACGTTCCATCAATGGGTTGAAAAGGGTGGGGCATAGCTTGCCCGAAAGTTGCGGTGCGGCTCGGCGGCAAGTCGCCGATGCCTACAGGCGCTTGAGAATCACGTAACGGTTGAGCTCGCCGCTGCGACCATCGGCATGGAAGCGCTCAAGCTCGCGCACGGGGACCTCGCCGCTCTTGTAGAATGTGCGCACGCCGCGCACCAGGTCGGTGATCTGCTGATCGTCAAAGTGATGGCAATAGCGGTAGGCGTGGCGGTCGTTTTGCCAGCCAATGAGGTGGTCGCCGGCTTCAAACTGCGCGGAATCGTAACTTTCAAACGGCGGGGTGAGCTCGGCGCGGGCTTCGGCGCGAACGGCCTTGCGCGCCATGCGCTCGTCGTTCATAAACTCCCAAAAGCTGATGGCGATGATGCCGCCTGGGCGCGTCTGGCGCACCAGGGCGTCGAGCACGCGTACGCGGTACTCGCACGACGGCACGTGGTGCATAAAGCCAAAGCAGACCGAGATGTCGGCGAGCGGGGCGTCGAAAAGCACGTCGGGTGTCTCGGCGGGGTTGAGCTTCATGAGGGCATCGAGTACGTCGAGTTCCTGGAAGTGCAGGTTGGGAATGCGCAGGGCGTGACCGTGCGCATCGATAGCCAAATCCTGACACGAGTCAACACCATAGAACTCAAACGGGCAACTGGCATCTGCCGAGGGGTTTGCGCCGTCGACGCCCTTGGCGGAAAGTGCGCCGCCGGCGGCAAAGTTCTCGAATCGCATGTTGCCGCAGGCAAGATCGAAGACGCGGACGGGATGCTCGATCGTGGCGACGTCGAGCTGCTCGAGCGCTATGTCCATGGTGCGTACCCAGCCGGGCCACGGTGCCTGGCGCGTATCGGAGAAGGAGGCGGAGTGCTCGCGATAGAACGTATTGTTGAGCTGAATGAGCGATGAGGCGAAATCGCGGTTCACGGCGCGGAACTCCCTCCGTTGGCGGTGCGGAATAAACAGTACGACCATACTACCGTTAACGCCGCAACGGGGACAACCGAGCTGCGGGTCATTGCTTTGTTTGGACACATTTCCGCAGCTCATATATGCCCGCAACCGCCGGTTGTCAAAAATCTCACTAGAATAGGTGGCATGCTTTTGGCGGTGGCGGATAGATTTTTAACTGTGCAAGGCGCCTTAAGAACAAAAACGGTCCGGCGGCACGGCTGGCATCGCATAGGAGGAACCATGAATGTAGAAACTGCGCAGCGGCTCGCCGACCTTCGTCGCAGCAAGGGTTTTAGCCAAGAAGGGCTGGCGCGAAAGCTGGGGCTGTCGCGCCAGGCGGTCAGTAAATGGGAGCGTGCGGAGAGCTCGCCCGATACCGAGAACCTGATCTCGCTCGCAAAACTCTATGGCGTGAGTTTGGACGAGCTCCTTAATCCGAGCGATGAGATCGAGGACGATATCGAGTTTGAGAACGAGGACCGCGCCCGTCAGCGCGAGGCCGAGGCAGCGGAGCGCGCCCGTACCCATGAGGCAGCGGCACGTGCTACCGAGGCGGCAACACAGGCGAGTGATGCCGCCGCCAAGGCGGCGCAAGCGGCAAGCTGGAGCGCGCAGGCCGCCAATGCCGCTACGGCGCAGGTGACGAGTGGCGGCGCAGCTGGCTCGACTCCGGTGAAAGGTCCGTTCCAGTCGTTTCCGTATTGGGCCGTGTGCTGGCTGCTGTTCTTTTTGCTGATGTTCCTGTTTGGTGGCTCCTTTGCCGCGCTGATCTTCTTTACAATCCCCATCTATCACTGGGTGGCGCGTGCGCTCGATGGCGATTGGGCGCGCGGGGATATTCAGGTTGGTCCGGCGCCGGAGGCGGCTAAGGCTCAGGATGTTTCCGCTGCGGTTGATACTGACGTGGCTACCGCGATCACCGCTGAGCCGAGCGTCAAAGAGGGTGATGAATGATGAGGCTTTCGCATGAATCGAAGGTACGCTTGGGCGTTGGCATCGGAGCGTTTGTACTGATTATCGGGCTTGTGTTTGGCGTTTCGCGAACTTTGATTCATTTTGATGGCCCGTGGGATCTCGACGATGTTGTACCCGGCTTGTCTGGTATGGATGATATGCTTGACGAGGACGATCTTTTGGATGGCGGTAACTATTCCGCTCGGCCTCAGCAGCTTTCGAGCACGACTTTTGACGAAGACGCGTTCCAATCGCTCGACTTGGATGTGACGTCGGGAACGGTCGAGGTTAAACGTGTCTCTGGCGGACCGGTGCGTGTCATCGAAAGCGGGTACGTTGCAAAGGGGGTGTCTGCTTCCGATGCCGCCACTCAGAATCTGGTCAAGATCGAGGGCTCTACACTCAAGATTAGCCAGTTCGACTGCGATGACGAGCGCGCCCATGACCGTAAGGTCACCATTGAACTGCCGCGTGAGCTTGCCGATAACATGATGGGCATTACGGCAAACGTGGGGTTGGGAGACCTGACGGTCGCGGACATTGCGTGCCACGACTTTGATTTGACGTTGGACTCGGGAGACATCGAGTTTGCTGGTACTGTAACCGACACCCTGAATGCCAAGGTAGGTTCGGGCGATGTGACGTTCGAGCTCTACCAGGCCCCCGCGAAGTCTATGGACGTAAGCGTGGACTCGGGCGATGTGGAGATAACGGTTCCGAACTCTACGGGCTTTAAGGCGAGCCTCACCGTGGGCAGCGGTGGCTTCGAGAGCGATTTCCTTCCGCTTGGCTACGATGGCGAGACCATATTGAATCTTGAATTCGACAACGGTGATAAGTCTGCCACGTATCGTTTTAAGGTCGGTTCGGGCGACATGTCGTTCGATCCGGAGTGACATGCGGTTTTCGGAGATCGGTGCATATAGGCATGCTCTTTGATGGAGGCGTCGGGGCCGTGACTGGCTCCGGCGCCTTTGCCTTTACAATGGGGGCATGGAACAGATTATTTTGAACATACTCGAGGCTCTGCGTCGCGGCGAGACCGTGGACGACAAGGCGCTCGTCAAACTGATACATGCCGAGGCGCGCCGTGAGGGTGCCGACAAACGAGATCTGGCCAAGCGCCGTCTGCTGCCGTTCTACCAGCGGGTTAAACGTGAGAAGCCGGCTCGTTGGGCTGGATGGAATGTCGCCGCCGAGCTGGAGCGTCAGCTGCTGCAGGTGCTGCGCATGAAGCCGCGCCGCACGGCTTCGGGCGTGGCGACCATTACCGTCATCGCCAAGCCGTGGCCCTGTTCGGGCGATTGCCTGTTTTGCCCCAACGATCTGCGCATGCCCAAAAGCTATCTGCATGCCGAGCCGGCATGCGCCCGTGCGGAGCAAAACTGCTTTGACCCGTATTTGCAGGTGAGCGCTCGCCTGACCGCACTTTCGCAGATGGGGCATGCGACCGACAAGATCGAGCTTATCGTGCTCGGTGGCACCTGGAGCGACTATCCGCAAGGGTATCAGACGTGGTTTATGTCCGAGCTTTTCCGTGCGCTCAATGACGATGCCGTCGCTGGCGTGGCAGCTAACCCCATGCTGGCGCGTCCGGGCATCAGCCGTGCCGAGGCGGGGCGCCTGCTTGATGATGCTCCCGCCGATGCTCTGCCGCCGGTGGTGGCGGAGCGCCGCGAACGCTATAGGGCTGCCGGCATTGCGACTGATGAGGCTGAGCTTGCTGCCGGCGTTGCCAGCGAGCAGGGGCGTGTGGATGCCGCCGTGGGTGGTTATAATCGCGCGGTGCGTCGACTATACGGCTCCGGCACGCCGTGGGGCGAGGTCGCCGAGTGGCAGACGGCGACGATGAAAGAGCTTGAGCGGCAGCAGCGCATCAACGAGACGGCGAAGCATCGCGTGGTGGGGCTCGTTATCGAGACGCGTCCCGACGCTGTGACACCGCAGGCGCTCACGCTCATCCGCCGCTTGGGCTGCACCAAGATTCAGATGGGCATCCAGAGTCTCGACCAGCATCTGCTCGATATCAACGAGCGCCGCATTTCGGTGGCGCAGATCGAGCGGGCGTTTTCGCTCGCGCGCCTGTTTGGCTTTAAGATCCACGCGCATTTTATGCTCAACTTGCTGGGTGCCACGCCCGAGGGGGACAAGCGTGACTACGAGCGCTTTATGACCGAGGGGGGCTTTATGCCCGACGAGGTCAAGGTCTACCCGTGCGCGCTCATCGAGGGCTCGCGTCTGGTGGGCCGCTATGAGCGCGGCGAGTGGCGTCCCTATACCGAGGAAGAGCTGCTTGATGTGTTGGCCGACGACATCGTAGTGACGCCGGCGTTCTGCCGCATTAGCCGTATGATTCGCGACTTTAGTTCCGACGACATTATGGTGGGCAACAAGAAGCCCAACCTGCGTCAGCTCGTTGAGAACCGCCTGGCTGCTCGGGGTGACGGTGCGACGGTGCGTGAGATTCGCTATCGCGAGATCAGCACGGCGGGTGCCGACCTGGGCGAGTTGACCCTTGACGAAGAAGTGACGTACGAGACGCCGGTGACGCGTGAACGCTTTTTGCAGTGGGTGACGCCCGAAGGCAAGATCGCCGGCTTTTTGCGGCTGTCGCTGCCCGATCGCGCCTTTGTCACCGCACATGCAGACGAGTTGCCGACGACGCCGGACGAGGCGATGATTCGCGAGGTGCACGTGTATGGCATGGCGGCACGCGTGGGCGACCAGGGACAGGTGGCGCAGCATCACGGGTTGGGGCGTTTGCTCGTAGAGCGTGCGTGCGAGATTGCCCGGGATGCGGGTTATGCGCGTATCAACGTGATTAGCGCGATCGGTACGCGCGAGTACTATCGCCATTTGGGTTTCTACGACCACGGACTCTATCTGCAAAAGGAGCTCTAGATGAACAAGCCGAGTGTTTCTGCCGGCGTCGTTGCCGGCGTTGCTCTGGGAGCCGCGGCGCTTGGTGCGGCCGCTGTCGCTGTTCGTGCTGCCTGTCTGCAGGTTGCGCGAACCCGCAATGGGTTGGCGCGTGTGAAACGCGTGCACGATGAGGGCGGCGACGAGATTCGCGTGTTGGTGCAAGGCAGCGTCTACCAAAGCGCAAGTTACGTTGGTGAGCGTTGGGCGGAGCCCGTCTTTGCGTACTATCGTGCGTTTGACGACGTGTTTGAGTCCGAGGATGCGATGCGTGATGCTTATGGTCACGGTATCAACCGCATGCTTATGCTGGGCGGCGGCGGGTTTGCCTATCCCAAGTTTGCGCTGATGTCGCACGAGAGCTTGCGCATGGACGTCATTGAGTACGATGCCGAGATTACGCGCCTGGCGCGCCGTTGGTTCTACCTGGACGAGCTGGAGCGCACGGTGGGCGATCGCCTGCGAGTGATTACCGCTGAGGCTCGCTCGTATCTGGGCGTGACGAGCGTGGGTCATCGTCGCTACGATGTGGTCGTGAGCGATTGCTTTGGCGGTGCCGAGCCCGTACGCGAGCTGGCGACGGTTGAGGCATTGCGTTTAGTGCGGGGCAGCCTGAACCCCGGGGGTATCTACGTGGCCAATATCGTGAGCGCAAACGAGGGGAGCGATGTGACGTTCCTGCGCGATTGCGCTGCCACGGCACTCGAGGTATTCGCCCACGCCTGGGTGGTCCCATGTGGCGATGCGGAGTTTGGCGGCGAAGAGAATTACCTGCTCATCGCCAGCGACGGCGACTACGCCTTTGCCGAAGCCGTGCCTTTCAATGCCGACTTCCTCGGCACCGCTCTCCACGACTAGCGCGTCTCCCTGCGACCAATCTGTTTATGAAGGGGCTTCTTTAGCTACTTCTTGGTTATGCCAAAGTAGCTCAACAAGCCCCGTCCCAAAAAGACTGGTCTTATGCGTGGTCGCGCCAGCTGAGGACGCGCTGCTTCATACCCTCGATGTCGAGCACGCCTTTGGCGAAGCCCTTGCGCACGAGCTCTTCGGGAACAAACTCGTCGTAGCGATCAAAATAAGGCACCTCGCCGGGATAGACGAGCTCGATGGGGTCGAAGTCCTTCTCAGCCTCGGCGGCGAGCACCTCGAAGAACGTCTCCTCATCGGCCTTCATCTTAAACTGCATAAAGTATGGACGCGACGGATCGAGCCCGCGAAGGTCCAGCTCCGCGGCGCATTTAATCTTGAGCATGCGCTCGAGCGCCAAAAAGGCGTAGCTTCCCAACCAGGGGAAGAGCACCCAGGTGTCGCCGCCCAGGTTAATGAGCGGTTTAGTTCCCGCGCCCGAAATCTCGGCGGTATGACGAGCCTGTGCAAGGCGTGCCCGTGCGTTGCCCATGAGGTACGGATATGCCGCGTGCTCGTTGAGCGCCTTGCGCATGCGCTCGAGTACGTGTGTATTGATATCGCCGGGACAGTCGCCAAAGTAGGCCGGCACACGGCCCTTGACCTGCGCGGCAAAGACGGTATGACGCTTCCAGTCCACTTCCTCGACAATCCAGCAGTGTCCGGCGATGGCGATGCGCTCACCGGGCGGTGGGGGATTGACGATCGTGCCCAGCTCGGCCGATTCGCTGCGAACGGTAAACTCCTCGTTTTCCTGGAACACGGCGTAGAACTTAAAGTTGTTGATGATGCGCTCGCCAGCGAGGCCCACGATGAGCCCACCGCCCTCGGTGACCTGGATGTGGTCGATCTTGATGAGGTGGCGCAGCAGTACGCGATAGTCATCGGCCGAGACGCGGTGGAAATAGCTGAGCGTGAGCACGCGCTGAGCAAGCTCGGCCGGTGTGAGCTCGCCGGTGCTGGCGAGCGTCGACATGGTCTGGTGATAGAGCAAACTGTAGGGGAGTCGATCGAGCTCGGGCGGCTCGACCCACTTTTCCTCGCGATAGAGTTGTACGAGCGCGATGCCCTGGAGGAGCTTCCACGGAATGGTCTCGGGCATCATCGTGCGCGGCTCGGGTTCCTCCTCGCGCATGACAAACCACATCTCGGGCGGAAGATCGCGGCGTCCCGTGCGTCCCATGCGCTGCAAAAAGGAGCTGACGGTAAACGGTGCATCGATCTGGAACGCGCGCTCCAGGCGACCGATATCAATGCCGAGCTCCAGCGTGGAGGTGGTGACGGTTGTCTGCGCCTGTTCCTCATCGCGCATGAGCTCTTCTGCCGTCTCGCGTAGCGATGCCGAAAGATTGCCGTGGTGGATGAGAAAGCGGTCGGGCTCGTGTCGGCTCTCGCAGTAGCTGCGCAGCATGGAGCATACGGCCTCTGCCTCCTCGCGCGAGTTGGCAAAGACCAGGCACTTGCGGCCGCGCGTATGTTCAAAGATGTAGCCCATGCCGGGGTCGGCGTTTTCGGGCGCGGTGTCGGTGGGGTTGAGAAGTGCCTGTTCGGTTGCCCGTGGGATGTCGACTTCGCCCTCGGGGGCCGAGGAAGCGCGGCGATCCCTGGAAGTAGCCTTGTCCTGTGCCTGTTCGCGACGCTGGCGGCGCTCCTCCTGCGTGAGTTGTCCGCTGTGACGTCTGTCCTGGGTGCCGGTGGGTAGTGCCGTGGGCGTCGCCGCCTCGATGCGCTCGCACGCAAGCACCTCGGCCTCTTGGGGACCTGCGCTCTCGAATCCTCGCTGCTGTGCCTGGGGGCCCGAGTTGTAGAAGTGCTCCATGGAGATGCGCCATACGCGGCGCGGTTCCTCAAAACGGGGGATAACGCAGTCACGTCCCGTTCCCTGCGAGAGAAAAGCGCCCGTGCGCTCGGGGTCGCCGATGGTGGCCGAAAGGCCAATACGGCGGGG
>CABRZS010000006.1:0-111361 GCA_902475525.1 uncultured Collinsella sp. | reverse complement strand
GGCATTTTTGCCCCGCCGGCCCCTATTCCAGTTCTACCCCTGCGCTACTCCGGCTTGGTTTCTACTGTGGGAGTCTTGTCCGCTGCGACTGGGGTGCGGGCGGTGTCCATAGTCAGGCAGTGCTTGGGGCAGCTCTCGATGCACTCACCGCACACCACGCAGGCATACGGGTCGATCGACCACGTTCCACCCTTGCGATCGACTGCGAGCGCGCCCGCCGGACAGCGACGCGCACACATGCCGCAGCAGATGCACGCGTCCATGTCGTTGACGATATGCCCGCGCAAGCGCTCGGGTGCCGCGAGCTTCTCCTGCGGATAGCACACCGTTACCGGCTGCTTGACCATAGAGCCCAAGGCCGTCTTGGCAAATGTCAGCAAACTCATGCCGCGCCTACCTTTCCGTGCAGCTAATGCAGGGGTCGATGGTCAGGATAATCATGGGCACGTTGGCAATGAGCACGCCCTGCAGCGCATGCGTCAGACCCGCCAGATTTTGCGACGTCGGCGTGCGCACGCGAAAACGGTCCAGATTCTTGGTGCCGTTGCCGCGCACATAGTAATACGCCTCGCCGCGCGGTTGCTCAATCACAACCTCGCCGCGTGCGCCGTCGGCCGGCGTAAGCTTGGTGCGCCCGCCGATCCCGTCGTGCGGAATCTTGCCCACAAGCTCCTTGATGATGTCCATGGCCTGCGTGACCTCGGCGCAACGCACTTGGCAGCGGGCATAGCAGTCGCCATCGGTAGCGACAACCGGCTCAAACGCAGCCAGGTCCGCATAGGCACCGTCGCCAAACATGCGCACGTCGTAGTCCACGCCCGAGGCGCGCCCAAACGGACCGACCATCGAAAGCTCCAGCGCGTCTTTCTTGCTAATCACGCCCACGCCATGCAGGCGCTCGCCGCAGCTGTCATCGTCCAAAAACGTATGCACCAGAGCCTCGTAGTCAGGACGCATGGCATCGAGCGTCTGGACAATGCCTGCCAGCTCGGAGTCCTCGATATCATGCTTAAGGCCGCCGATCTCGTTAATCGACAGAATCACGCGCCCGCCGCAAGTGCTCTCAAAGATCTTGAGAATCTGCTCGCGCAGGGTCCACGAACGATAGAACAGCGCCTCAAAGCCAAAGGCGTCGGCAAGCAGGCCCAGCCACAGCAAATGCGAGTGAACGCGCGAAAGCTCGTGCAGAATGGTGCGAATATACTGCACGCGGCCGGGCACCTCGATGTCAAGCATGCGTTCGCAGGCGCTGGCATAGCCGCAGCTGTGGCCCACGGCGCAAATGCCGCAGATGCGCTCGGCGATGTAGCCAAACTGATGCATGTCGCGCTTTTCGGTGAGCTTCTCGAGCCCGCGGTGCACAAAGCCGATCTGTGGAATTGCCTCGATAACGCGGTCGTCCTCGATCACCAAGTCCAGATGAAGCGGCTCGGGCAGCACCGGGTGCTGCGGTCCAAACGGAATAACGGAGCGATGTGCCATGGGCCTTACGCCTCCTTTTTCTGCTTGTCGCGGGCGGCCTTGGCGGCAAGCGCCGCGCGGACCTTGGCCGCTTTCTCAGGATCCATGGCGGCGAGCTTTGCCTCCATCTCGGCGGCCTTGAGCGCCGCCTTCGCAGCAGCCCCATCGTGCTGAGCATCGGAGCCGGCAGCCGCAGCGGGCTGAGCAGCGGCGCCCGCGGCATCGCCGGCGCCCGCAACGCCCTCCCCTGCAGCAGCCGCAGCCGCGGCGGCCTTCTCGGCAGCGGCCTTGCGCGCCTTGGCCTCGGCAGCCGCGCGGACCTTCATGGCCTTCTCGCGCGCGGCCTTCACCTCGGGCGTGATAACGCTCATGGGTTCAGCGGTCGAGACCTGGTAGAAAAAGCCCTTAAAGTCGATCTGCATATCGGTGATGGCAAGACCAAACAGATCGTGCGCTTCGTTTTCAAACGGGAATACCGCCGGATAATACGAGCTGATGGACGGAATCTCCTGGTACTGGTCGATGCCTTCGACCACCAGGTTCTCGATCGCATAGCTGCCGCCCTGCGCAATATGCTCCTGAGCAGCACGAACGTTGATAAACGTATAGACCAAGCGATACGAGCCGTCGTCGACGTTACGCTCGGCGTGCATTTGCACAAAGCGCGCACCGACGCCCTTAAGCGCCTGGACATGCGACAGGAGCTCGTCGATCCCAACGATGGTATAGATTGCCTCTTGCATTACTCGGCCTCCTTTGCAGCGACGGACGCGGCGGGCGTCCCAGCAGGTGCGTCGCCAGCGGCGGGCGCGTCGCCGGCCTCAGCCGCGGCCACAAACCCGTCCTCGCCCAGCTCAACGCCACCGTCCCAGGTGGCGGCGCCGCCCACGGTGAGCGGATCGCCGCCGGCGCGCATCACGGCCTCCTTCTGGTCCAAGATGCCGCACGCCTCCACGATGGCATCGATCACCGTCTCGGGGCGAATGGCGCACCCGGGCGCGTACACGTCCACGGGAATCGCGCGGTCCACGCCGCCGATCACGTTGTAGGCATCGCGGAACACGCCGCCCGAGCACGCGCAGATGCCGCACGCCACCACGCACTTGGGCTCGAGCATCTGGTTGTAAATCTGACGCACGACGGGCAGGTTCTGGGCATTGACCGAGCCCGTCACCAAAAAGATGTCCGCATGTTTGGGGTTGCCGGTGTTGACCACGCCAAAGCGCTCCGCATCGAACAGTGGGGTAAGCGAGGCCAGCACCTCGATATCGCATCCGTTGCAGCTCGAGCCGTCGTAATGAATAACCCACGGTGAGCGCGACATTTTATGATCCATGGATGCCGCCTCCTAAATAAACACGTCGACGAGGATGGGCATAAGGTTGAGCAGGCCAAACACCAGCGCCACGCCCCAGCCGAGCTTAAAGCAGCTGCGCCAGGTGCTACGGGCGAAGGTGTTATCGATCAGTACCTCGACAAAATACGTCGCGGCCATCACGACCAGGGCTACGGCCCAGCTCACCGGGTTGTCCCAGACAAAGAACATGCCCACCCACATCAAAAACAGCACGGTCTCGCACCAGTGCATAAGGGTCATCTTGGCCAGCGTGCTGCCGCTCATCTCGGTGGCGACGCCCTGGACAATCTCCTGATGCGCGTGATGCGAGTACGAAAGGTCGAACGGCGACTTGCGTAGCTTGATGGTAAGCACCGCGAGCAGCGCAAGGAAAATGGGCGCGCTGTACACGATGATGGGGGCTGACTGCCCCGTCACGGCAATGGAATCGAAGCTGTCGGTGGCAAGGTACAGGCCCACGCTCATCAGCAGAACGGCGGGCTCGTAGCTCATAACCTGCAGCAGCTCGCGATCGGCGCCGACCTGCGCAAACGGGCTTTGCGTCGAGGCGGACGCCAGCACCACAAAGATCGCGGCGAGCGTCACCATAAAAGCGCACAGCAGCGTGTTGGAACCCGACACAAAGATGCCGCCGCCTACCACGGTAAAGATGAGCGCACATGCCATATAGGTATCGTCCATGGTGTTTACGCTGGCAGGGGCCTTGCGCAGCAGTTTGGCAACGTCGTAGAAGGGCTGCAGCAGACGCGGACCCACGCGGCCCTGCATGCGAGCCGAAAGCTTACGGTCAAGGCCGTCGATCAGGCCGCCCACAAGCGGCGCCAGCAAAGCAAACGCCACGGTGCCAATAAAAATGCCCACGACGCCCGAGCCTTCGAAATACTTGCCGCGCAGCACCGAGGGCGCGCTCATGGCAAGCCGCTCGGGCCCAATCCACGCGCAACACAGCAGCGCAAACAAGATAATGCTGCAACACACGACGCTACCCGCGGGGCCAATACGCTTCTCGCCAAGGGCGTCCTCCGAGTACCAATTGCGCTTTTCGGCCTTCACCTCGTGTCCCATCGAGCCACGGAAATGGCGATATTTATCGGTCCCCACACCCGAAAGGTACACGTTGACGTGCGGTTTGTTGCTCACGCGGAATGAAGTCAGCAGCACCACGGCGATAAACGCCACGATAACCACCATCAGATACATGGAGTCCTTGCCAATAACGTACGGCACGCGGCCAAACACCATGGCCAAGTAAGGCGACACCAGGCCGCTCGAGATGAGCGGGAACGCCACGCAGCAAAGAATCAGCAGCGCGGCGATGGTGTTGAGGGCCATCCATTCGGTCTTATGGACATTGACCTCAACGTTTTGAGCCGTGGGGTCGACGCCCGAAAGCTTGGCAAGCCACTTGCCCCAGAAGAAGAACGTCGCGGCCGAGCCAAAGGCAAGCACCATGATCATGAGCACGTTGCCGGTCTGGGCAAACGCCACCAGGGCGCCCCACTTGGACACGAGCATGCCAAACGGGGCCACGAACATGCCCATAATGCCCAGCATCATCAGGCGCGTCAGGTGCGGCATGCGGCTGAACATGCCGTCCATGTCCTCGATATTGCGGCTACCGATATGATGCTCGGCGGTGCCCACGCACAGGAACAGCAGCGACTTGGCCACCGTGTGAAACAGGATCAGGAAGATCGCGGCCCACACGGCCTCGGGCGCGCCGACGCCCAGGCAGGCGCTGATAAGGCCCAAGTTGGAAATGGTGGAGTACGCGAGCACGCGTTTGGCGTTGCTCTGCGAGATGGCCATGAGGGCAGCGAGCAAAAACGTGATGGCACCCACACTCGTGACCATAAAGCCAGTCGCGGGATAGATGGCATAGAGCGGGCTCAGCTTGACCATCAGGAACACGCCGGCCTTGACCATGGTGGACGAGTGCAGCAGGGCGCTCGTGGGCGTGGGGGCAACCATAGCACCGAGCAGCCAGGTATGGAACGGCATCTGCGCGGCCTTGGTGAGCGCGGCGAGCGATAGCAGAACGACCGGCATCACCAGCAGCGCGGATTGCGCGGTTCCGGTGCCGGAAAGCTCGATCATGCCCGAGATGGTCAGCGGCATGCCGTTAACGTGCAGGTACATAAGTCCGGCCAAAAACGCGATACCGCCCAGCATGTTGAGGATGATCTGGGTGAAGGCGTTCTTGATGGCCTCGGGCGTGCGCGTGTAGCCAATCATAAGGAACGAGCACACGGTGGTGATTTCCCAGCCACAGAACAGCCACTCAAGGTTGTCGCTTGTCACGATGACGAACATGGCCGAGAGGAACAGGAACATAAGCGCCAGGAACTGCGGGCGTCGGTCGGGCGCGGTCTGCCCGCGCAGCGCGGCCTCGTGCTCGTCGTGGGCCTGGAAGTCCTTCATGTAACCCAGGGCATATACGCAGATTAGGCTGCCGACAATACCGACGGCGAGGACCATGATCACGCTCATGTAGTCCAGGTAGAGCGGGGTGGCGGTGACGACCTCGGCCGCGGGCAGCGTCATGGCTGCGAAGGCAACCGAACCCACCAGCTGCACCACGCCGAGCACACCGGTAAGCGCGTTCCTATATTTGAACGCGTTGTACAGGATGACGGCGCACAGAATTACGTCGATGACGGAGCTGATGATCGAGAGCACATGCGAGGTGCCCGGTGCCACCTCGAAGCTCTGCGAACCCGTGCCAAAAAACATGACGGCGACTACAACTGTCACCGCCATAATGATGCCGGAGCCTACGAGCCCTACCGCATCGCGGGCGCGGTCACCGTGCGCGAGCAGCATGCCCAGCGCCGGTACCAGCGGAAACAGGGTAAGGAAATACAGTAGCGTCATACCATCACTCCCCCATGCAAAAACGCTGCAATTGTTTAACGTTATAGCTCAGTTGAGGAGTAGCGGCGGCGGGTTTTCGGTCAACTGGGGAGTTTTAGGCGTACGGGGTAAGGAGTCTGTCCGCTTTGGAGCAGAGAGGCGACGCTCCCCCTATCGCGGCGGCGGACGCACGGGCCACTGCGCGCGGTTTATTAACCACTTTGGAGGATGTTCCAGTAGGCTCACGACGGTCCAAGAAGTTGGCGCGGCAAGAAAAATGCGCCCCTGTGGGCGCACCATCCCGTTCGCTATTCCGCCTTTTTAACGCGCGGCTTGCGACCGCGCGGCTTATCAACCAGCGCGGACTCACCGCTCTCGCGGTACTGGCGGCACCAAGCCTTGACCGAAGACTCGCTGGGAATCTTGTGCTTGATCATGGCCTCGCGAACCGTTAAGCCGTTTTCCAAGCGGTCCTTGACCACGGCGAGCTTAACTTCGTACGAATAGGTGCGATGATGCGAACCGGCGTTGAGAACGGCGTCGGCACCGCCCACGGCATACGCGCGGGCCCACTGACGAGCCGTGGCCTGGGGAATGCCAAGCTCCGCGGCGAGGGCGCGATGACCGACCCCCTCTTGGAGGATCTCGACGGCGCGCTGCCTGACCTCGGGCGCATGCGTGCGAGTCCTAGTTGCTTCCGACATACCTGCCACTTCTTAGCCTTAACCGTTAATCTGCTTTCTTACGTGCAAGTTAGATAGTAGCATTTTACTGTTTGCTCAAAGCAGTTAATTAAAATAGACGCGGCGTTATCTGGGCATTTGGCACCAAATTACGTCATTTCTTTATCGATTATTTACGCTGGTAGCTGGCTCACAGCTAATCGTCATTCGCTTGTCAACAAAATTGGCATCTCTTTAGGTCCTTTGGTATAGAGGATATAGTTATTAACCCCTCCCCCAATAATTTTAAGTGATCTGCGAGGCAGTAGACGTCCTCGCTCCTCATGATTACCGCGCATTGCCATCCACCGGAGCAAAACAAAAAGGGCGGGACCTGCTGCGCTTGCAGGCCCCGCACCGGTTGACACCCGACGGGACACAGCCGGGCGAGACGGATCCGTGCTACCGCCCCGCCTGGCCGCGATGTTCAACTACAGCTCGTTGGCCGCGTGATATGCCGTGCGAATGGCGCTCGCGATGTCGGCGGTGCGCTCGCCCGAGCAGTCGCCCACGCAGGTCACGGGCACTGTTACGCCGTCCAAGTCAAACGCGTTGGCCTTGGAGCCCACGGCCATCACCACGTAATCGCAGGCGATCTTCACCGGCTCCTCGGCACCGTCCTCGGTGGTGTGCACGGCCTCCACGCCCTCGTCGGTAATGGCGGTCAGGCGGGTCTTAACGTGCTGTTCCACGTTGCGGGCGGCAAAGTCGCTCATGATCAGCGGCAGAATGGTCTCGGACTCGCCAGCGGCAATCTTGTCGAGCATCTCGACAATCGCCACCTCGCAGCCGTGCTGCAGCAGGTACTCGGCAGTCTCGGTGCCCACCAGGCCGCCGCCGATAACGGCGACGCGGCCCGTAAGCTCCGCCTTGCCGGCCAGCACGTCCCAGCTCGAGACGACCTTGTCCGAATCGGCACCGGATACGGGAATGACCACGTCGTGTGCGCCCACGGCCACAATCGCGGCGTCGGCGGCGTTGAGGTCCTCGGCCGTAGCGGCGTGGTTGAGCTCAACCTTCACGCCCAGGCCGGGCAGAATCTTCTCGTAATACTCCACCGAGCGCATGATCTCGTCCTTGCGCGGAGGCGCGGCTGCCAGCACAATCTGGCCGCCCAGATGGTCGCTCGCCTCGTAGACGGTCACGTCGTAGCCGCGCTTGGCCGCCACGCGCGCGGCCTCCAGGCCGGCAATACCGCCGCCCACCACGGCGATCTTCTTGTCGCCCTCGCCCGGCTTAATGGCGATGGTCGCCTCGTCGCCGTTCTCGGCATTGAGCACGCACGAGATGTATTTGCGGTTTTGGATCGCGTCGACGCAGCCCTTGTTGCAGTTGAGGCACTCGCGGATGGGCTCGCCCGTGGCGGCCTTGAGCGCAATGTCGGGGTCGCACATGAGCGAGCGGCCGTACGCGACGATGTCGGCCGCGCCGTCTTCCAGAATCTTCTCGCCGGCCTCGACCGAAACCACGCGGCCGACGGTTGCCACCGGCACGGAGACCAGGGCCTTGACGCGCTCAGCCACGGGCAGCGTCCAGTTGTAGGGCATGGCGCCCATGGGCGGAATGGTGTCGCCCATGTTGCCGGTATGGTTGGCCTGCGCAACCTGGATCATGTCGATGCCGGCGCCCTCGAGCAGCTTGGCAAACTCGCAGGCCTCGTCGGGCTGCAGGCCGCCCTTGCCGCGCGGCGTGCCGTCGGGGTTCTCCATGATCACGGGCAGTTTGTACTCCACCATCAGCTGCGGCGCGGCCTCCTTGATGGCGGCGACGACCTCGAGCGCATAGCGAACGCGGTTCTCGAACGAACCGCCGTACTCGTCGGTACGCTTGTTGAGGATGGTCGAACATAGCGAACCCACCAGACGGTCGCCGTGGACCTCGATGGCGTCGATGCCGGCCTGCTGCGCGCGGGCGGCCGAGGCAGCGATGGCCTCCTTGATCTGGGTGAGCTGCTCTACGCTCGCCTCGTTCACAAAGTGCTGCATGTCGTGGTGCAGCTTGGCATATGCCTGCTTGCGGATCTCGTTGGACTCGGCCATCTTGGCGGCGAAGGTCTCCTCGTCGCCGGCGGCCTTGGCCTCCTGCGCGGCCTTGGCGGCGGCCATGGAACCCATGACCATGCGGCCGACGCCGGGCACGTCGTACTCGGGGTGGAACAGCTGCAGCGCGACCTTGGCGCCGTGCTTGTGAACGGCGTCGGCCAGCGCCTTAAACGTGGGGATCTGGGCGTCGGTCGCTAACTTGGGCGTGGGGCTTGCGGTCATAACGGGAGCAACGTCGCCGATGACGATGTAGCTCACGCCGCCACGGGCCAGGCGCTCGTAAAAGGCCAGGCTGCGCTCGCCGATGGAACCGTCGCGTTCCTCGTAGCCGGTGGTCAGCGGCGGGAACATAATGCGGTTTTTGAGCTCAAGGGGGCCAACCGTAATGGGCTGGAGCAGCTTGGATGCGGGTGCGGTCATGGACATTCCTCTCTTGTAGGCGCGGCGGCGATGTTGCCGCGTAGTTGTCTAGAGGATATGGCATGGGAGCACAGTGGCGCAACGGAAATCGGCAGACAGCAGGTAGCGGCAGGTGGATGGGGCGGGGCGGCCCGTCGGTTTGTCTCGATCTGTAACAGTAAGACCCTATTTTGCCGAGCAACTGTTACAGATTGAGACAAACCAATCTAGCCCGCCGAAAGATCTAGATCTGTAACAGTTACTCAGTAAAAACCGTCCCTCGTGTTACAGATTTAGACAAACGAAGACCGTCCTGCCGAAACATCTCAATCTGTAACACCTAGCCGTCCAAATCGGGTCTAGATGTTACAGATCGAGATTTTGTTTGAGAGGCTGAGAATTGGACCGAAAAACACGGTCCCGGAATAACAAAAAAGCTCGCCGGCTAGGCCGACGAGCTGCAAGTTCTTGGTCGCGGGGGCAGGATTTGAACCTACGACCTCCGGGTTATGAGCCCGGCGAGCTACCAGACTGCTCCACCCCGCAATGTCTGGGCGCCTCATGTGCGCAAGAAAGAATATTACGTGGGAGTTCGGTAAACGGCAAGGAAAATCTCGTAGAGCATAATTCCTTCATATTTAAACCCCTCAGCCCCTATCACCGTAAACGAATCGCAGCCGAGCGCCGTCGACGGCACGTATACAATGGTGCGCGTCCTTTTATGCCGACACCGGGAGTAGACATGCTGCTCGCTATCGATATGGGAAACACGCAGACGGCCATGGGCTTGTTTGACGGAGACGAGCTGGTGCAGTCGTGGCGCATGCCCACCGACCGCTCCTATACCGCCGACGAGATCCACGTGCGCCTGATGGGTTTCTTTAAGATGTACGGCCTCTCACTCGACGCGGTCGACGCGATTGCCTTTGCTGGCGTGGTGCCGCAGCTCTCGCGCGAGTGGCACGCCGTGGCCGACCGCATCGCGGCGGACGCCATCGTCATTGGGCCGCAGACGGCCGCCGTGACCAAGCTGCGCGCGGCGCGCCCCCAGGCCGTAGGTGCCGACCGCGTCGCCAACGCCGTCGCAGCTGAAACTTTCTACGGCGCGCCGGCAATCGTGGTGGACTTTGGCACCGCGACCAATATCGATGTCATCGATGAGGACGGTTATTACATTGGCGGAGCGATTGCGCCGGGCATCCGCATTTCGATGGACGCGCTCGCCGCCCGAGCCGCCAAGCTCGCCAGCGTTCCGCTCGAGGCGCCCGAGCATGCCATCGGCCGCGATACCGAGGAGTGCATCAAGGTGGGCGCCGTGATGGGCGCCGCCGCCATGGCCGAGGGCCTGATCGCGCGCATGAAGCGCGAGCTGGGCCGCGAGGATGCCACCGTTATCGCCACAGGCGGTCTCGCCGGCATTGTCGCCGATTCGACCGATGCCTTCGACGTGGTCGACGGGCAACTCACCATCAAGGGCATCTGCGAAATCTACCGCCGCATGCAGGAGCTGGGATAGAGTAAACGCCAGGTCGCAGCAACCAGCCGCCAATCCTATTCCTCAAAATCGAAAATTTTTCAGTTTTGAGGAATAGGATTTTTTGCTAAGCCTCGCCGCACAACCACCTCGCCAGGTCCACGATCTGCACCCCATCGCGATCCGTGGCCTCGTGATGCGTGCGGGCAAGAATCATCTTGGGATACGCATCGCCAATGCTCAGCAGTGCCGAAATCTCGCGTTCAAACGTCTTATCCGAGCTGATGTCGTCGCTCACCTGAATGTAGAGCTTCTCGCTTCGCTTGATTGCTACAAAGTCTATTTCCTTTTTATAGAGCACACCGACGTATACCTCGTATCCGCGGCGCAGCAGCTCGATGGCCACCATGTTCTCGTATACGCGTTCCCAATCCATATCACGTGTACCAAGCAGTGCGTATTTGAACGCGTGGTCTGCCAGGTAATACTTCTCGCCGCTCTTAAGGTATTTTTTGCCGCGAATGTCGTACCGACGAACTTTATAGAAGGCAAGCGCATCGCACAGGTACCCCATGTACGTGCCGACCGTCTTGTTCGTAATCTTTAGCCCATCCGCATTCAAAACATCTGTAATGTTGCGTGCCGACGTTATGTTGGAGACGTTGTCCATCATGTAAACGGCAATGCGCAGCAGTGCCGATTCGTTTCTCACGTTATGCCGCTGCACGATATCCCTCACGATGAGCGTCTTGAAGACATTGGAGAGATATTGGTAGCGCTGCTCCTGCAGTGGATAAGGGTAAGAGCCGGACATACCGCCGGTTCTCGCGTACTCACCGAAGTCGCGATCGACCTCGCCCTCGTCACTATAGAGGCGATACTCCTCAAACGAGAATGGGAAAACCTCGATCTCGAACGTGCGCCCCGTAAAGAGCGTCGACAGATCGCTCGACAGCAAAAAGGCGTTCGATCCGGTGATGAAGATGTCGTACTGCTCGGATGCATGGAGGCTGTTGATCGCGCGTTCAAAGCCGTCGCACATCTGAACCTCGTGGATAAGCAGGAAGTTTTGCTTGTCGGACACTCGATGCTCTTTCACATAGGCGAGCAGGGCATGATATTCGAGCAGGCCCTCGAACTCGTCGAGGTTGTAATTGATATGGATGACATTCGAATTGGACAGATTTGCCTCCACGTAATCGCGGAGGGCCTCGAGCAATTTTGACTTACCGCTACGGCGAATGCCCGTTATGACCTTGATGTCCGGTACGCCAATAAGGCTCGTCAACGTGTCCATATATGACGTTCTATTGATGAGTTTCATTGGTGCCTCCCTGCGGTCTTCTATCGCTATTCCTCAAAAACGAAAATTATTCAGTTTTGAGGAATAGGGTGCTGACAACCCATTCCCCAGACAACAAGACCCTCCCCGGCACAGCCGAGGAGGGTCTTGTTGTCATCGCTATCTTTGAGCGCGGACGCCTCGCGTTACAGTCCGCGAATCCGTACGGCCTCGGGCGGAAACTCCTGCTCGCCGGCATCGGTCTTGATGGTCGCGCGGCCCCAGATGTCCAGGCCCGCAAACACACCGACCGCAAGCGGCAAGCCGCTGGGCGACACCGCCGCGACCTGACGACCCAGCAGTGGCACCATATCGAAGTACTCGCCCAGCACGGGAGCCAGCGGACCGGCAGCGCCCTGCGGCGTGTTAGCAACAACCGCCCAGGTGTCCACGCGGACCAGCACGGCGGCGGCCAATGCCTCGATCAGCGCCTCATCTGCCATATCCACGCCAAGCTCACCCAGCGCCGCACGCTCAATATCAACCGTCACCGCGGCAAACATGCCCGCAGCACCGGCGCCGCCGTTCACGGCAACACGCGCGAGCGACGTCTCAAACGCAGGCGCACCGCACACGATATCGCTCGGCCACTGGATACCAACTTTACCGGCAAGGCCCAACCCCGGCGTCGAAGCCGTGCCCACGAGCGCGTCCATCATGCCCATTGCGACCACAAACGGCAGGCCGTGGAAGGCATGCATATTCACATCGGGGCGCACAACCAGCGAAAACGTCAACGACGTCTCGCCCGCGCTCCAAGCACACCAGCCCGCAGACGCACCCTCGCGACCAGCGTCGCGCGCGGTGTCGAGCTCGGTACCGACAGCTACGGCATTCATCTCAATCATCTACATACGCCCCAATTCGCCCACGATATGGCCCACGCGATCCTCGGGCTCCTTGACCTCGACGCCGTTGTAGCGGAAGAACCGCGCCGGGTCGTGCATCAGGTCCTCGAGCGGCACCAGCACAAAGTCGCGCTCGCCAATGAGCGGATGCGGCAGGCGCAGCTTTTTGCCGCCGTGGGTCTCGCCGTCCATCCACAGCAGGTCCAGATCGATAGTGCGCGGGCCGTTGACCTTGGCCTTCTTGGAGCGGTCGCGCCCCAGCTCGGCCTCGATCTTCATAAGCTCGTCGAGCAGCACCAACGGCGCCAACTCGGTCTTGATCTCGATGACGGCGTTGGCAAACGCGTCCTGGCGCGTCTCATAGGCCGGCTCGCTCTCGTAGATGCGCGAGCAGTTGGACACGCAGGTGAGCGGAATCTCGGCGATCATGTCGCGTGCGGCGCGGATGTTGTCGCAACGATGCCCCAGGTTGGAGCCCACGGCCACAAACGCACGGCGCGGCTGCGGCTTGGCGACAGCCCAGTAACCGTTCAGGAACTGCGCAAAGCCGGTAACGTCGTGCACGCGCACGATGTTGGCACCGGCCTGGATAGCGCCCAGGCACACGCCAAACGTGGCGGCATCGCGTGCGGCGGCCTCGGTCACGCCCGAGACGGCGCCCACAAAACGCTTGCGCGACACGGCGCACATGAGCGGATAGCCCAGCGACGCCATCTTGGCGGTCTCGCGCTGGATGACGATGTCCTCGTTGGCCGTCTTGCCAAAGCCCGGGCCGGGATCGATGCAGATGCGGTCGCGCGACACGCCGGCATGGATGAGCGTGCGGGCCTGGTCGGACAGAAAGCCCATAACGCGGCGCATGATGGGCGCCGAATCGGGCAGGGTGAAGCGGCGGAGCTGAGAGGTGGGCACGTAGGCCTCCTCGCGGCGGGCGCTGCGGCGCATCATGGCCGCCAGGTGATCATTGGGCTCCGGCGCGGTTTCGGTAGCCGCGGGCGTGGCCTCGGGCGCAGCGGTATCGGCGGCAGGCGCGGCCTGCTCGGCGCCCGGCGTCTCCTGCCCCAGTTCGTCCGTAGGCTCGGACGCGGGTTCCGGATCGCCAAACGGCAACGAGGGCTGCACCACGCCGCCCGGAAGCTTTGCCTCGGGCTTAGGGTCGCCCAGCAGCTTGCCACGGCGGCGACGAGCGGGCTTCTCGGCCTCGCGCGCGGCCTCGGCAGCCGCCTCGCGCGCCTTCTCGGCAACAAACGCCGCGGCCGAGGTATCGAGCTGCACCGTCGCGTGCGTACGAGCGGGAGCGGCGACCTCGCCGGCGTGCATCACGATAACGCCGCAAGTGCTCGTCTTAACAAACTCGACCATCTTGGGGTCGGTGAATCCCGTCACGTCGTTGACGATCGAGGCGCCGCAGCGCACGGCCGCCTTAGCAACCGCCACGTGGCGCGTGTCGATCGAGACGATGGCGCCCTCTTTGGCCAGCGCGCGCACCACGGGCAGCACGCGGCGAGCCTCCTCATCGGGATTGACCGGGGTAAATCCGGGGCGCGTGGACTCGCCGCCCACGTCGATGATGTCGGCGCCGGCGTCGAGCATCGCCAGGCCGTACTCGATGGCGGCATCCGGGTCGAAGTGCTCCCCGCCGTCGCTAAACGAATCGGGCGTCACGTTGAGGACGCCCATGATGCGCGGACGGTCAAAGCTGAGCTCGTACTTTCCGCACCGCCATGTCTTGCTGTCGTTCGCCATGAACATCCTCCTAAAATGCCCACGCCGCCGCGCTCGGGCGCTGACGGCGTGGTCGCTTTGCAATCAGTCTTTCTATTGTATCCGCGCACGCGGGCTAGAACGCAAACGCGGCCGCGATGTCGCAAGAAATCAGCAGGTCGGCATTTGCATCCTGATCGGTGGGAGCAAGGTTGCATATGGCCAGCGTATCGCCGGTAAAGTAGCGTGTAAGGCCCGCCGCCGGATACACCACGAGCGAGGTCCCGCCTACAATGAGGGCATCGGCCGCGGCGATGGCGGCAACGGCACCGGTCATCACATGCTCGTCGAGCGGTTCTTCGTAGAGCACCACATCGGGCTTGATGCGACCACCGCACGCGGGGCACACGGGCACGCCCGCGGCGTCCTCGTGCTCGCGCGAGCAAATCCACTCGGCGCTATAGACCGCGCCGCACGACCGGCAAATGTTGCGATGGACCGATCCGTGCAGCTCGAACACGCGCTGTGAGCCGGCCATCTGATGCAGGCCGTCGATATTTTGCGTCACCACGGCATTTAGCTTACCGGCGCGCTCCAACTCGGCCAGCTTGGTGTGGCAGCGGTTGGGCTTGGCGCCAAGCGCAATCATCTTGGTGCGGTAGAAGTCGAAGAACTCGGCCGGATGCGCCTCGTAGAAGCTGTGCGAGAGCATAGTCTCGGGCGGATAGGAAAACCGTTGGTGATACAGACCGTCCACGCTGCGGAAATCGGGAATGCCGCTTGCCGTGGAGACGCCCGCACCGCCAAAGAAGACCACGCGCTTGTGGGTGTCAAACAGATCCGCCAGCGCGGCGGACGCCTGCCTGGGGTCCGATATTGCCTGCGTCATATGAGTCCTCCGTCCTTGTTGATCGGGCGGCGTCGGGCGATATCCCAGCATGCGACCTTTAAGTCAGCATGCGCGGAGCCCACCCCGCCCCTGTTGCGCTAATCTTAAGCCTGCCAACCCCGTCGAAAGGACACCATGCCTCAGACTTACACTTTCGCCTCGTGGAACGTCAACGGCCTGCGCGCCGTGCTCAAAAAGGACCCGAGCTTTATCCAGATCGCGCAAGAACTCGACGTCGATATCCTGGCGCTGCAAGAGACCAAGTTGCAAGAAGGCCAGGTCGATATTGACCTGCCCGGCTATCACCAAACCTGGAGCTACGCCGAGCGTAAAGGCTATTCGGGCACTGCGGTCTTTAGCCGCCAGAAACCGCTGCGCGTGCTGCACGCCGACGCACTGCTACCCTACGCCGGCGAGAACGAGGCGGCCGAGCTCGTCGCCCAAGCCGCAACCGAGGGCCGCGTCTGCGCGCTCGAGTTCGACAAGTTTTGGCTTGTGGATGTCTACACGCCTAACGCCCAAAATGAGCTCGCGCGCATCGATGTACGCATGGCTTGGGACGATGCCTATCGCGACTTTTTGAGCGCGCTTGAACGCGAGACCGGTAAGCCCGTCGTAACCTGCGGCGACTTTAACGTGGCGCACGAGGAGATCGACCTTAAGAACCCCAAATCCAACCGCGGCAACGCCGGCTTTTCGGACGAAGAGCGCGGCAAGTTTACCGAGCTGCTCAACGCCGGGTTTACCGATACCTGGCGCACGGCAAACCCCGACGTCGAGGGCGTCTACAGCTGGTGGAGCTATCGCTTTAATGCCCGCAAGAACAACGCAGGCTGGCGCATCGACTACTTCCTGGTAAGCGACACAATCGCCGACAACGTACGCGACACCGGCATCCGCGGCGACATCTATGGCAGCGACCACTGCCCCGTCACCCTCACGCTAGAGCTCTAGCCCCAACTAATCCCCTGGGGACGGAGGAAAAGGGATCATTTTCACCTCGCGAGGGCATCCACGCGGCCCGCTTGTCACGAAACTGGCCCATCTACTACGTTTAAGCCACTACCCTCAACCACAGCGAACAACGCAAAAAGAAAACCGCAGGTAGAAAGCCTGCGGTTTTTCATAAAACGCGGTTGTGTTTGGGGGTGTCGGGCCAAACGTAGTAGATAGGCCGATTCCGTGGCGGGCGGGTTCAGCTGATTCCCTGGGAACGTCTGGAGGCGAAAGAAAACGGATCAATTTGGCTCTCTGAGGGCCACGATGCCCGTCGTATCAGCCGGCTATTTCAAAACTATGCCGGTTTACGGGGCTGAATCGCGAACCCCCAACCATACGCAATTCCGAAATAATAAAACCGCAGGTAAACGGCTTGCTCTATTTCAAAAATAGCCGGCATGGTCTGCTTGTGCCAATCTGGCCCCGTAAACCGGCATAGTTTTGAAATGGCGCTTCGGCAGTATTGATTCCCGCCCCGGCGCAACCAGCCCTACAGCCCGTACTTCACGACGACTCGGTTGATGCGGCGACACCAAGGCTTGTACAGGGCGACCAAAAACACGCAGGTCGCGAGGCCGTGCGTGATATCGAACGGTACGGCGGTGGCAAGACGCGCCATGGCACCCGCCCACGTGAGCGGTTGAACAAAACCGATAATGTCGTAGGCGTTGATCACAACGCCGTACAGCAAACCCGAAGCAAAGCCGTAGGTCAGCAGCGCCGGCATACGCACGGTGCCATCGGCGCGATCAAAAGCGCCGGCATGCGCCAGCGCACCGCCAACGTATCCCACGAGCCCCCAGGCATACATCTGCCACGGCGTCCACATGCCCTGTCCAAAAAAGAAATTGCTGGTCAGCGCCGCCAGCGCGCCAACCATAAAACCATTGCGGCGGCCAAGCGTCGCCCCCGCGATAATGGCGATGGCACTCACGGGTTTAAAGTCGGGAATGGGGCCAAACAAGATGCGCCCCGCCGCGGCCAACGCCGCCAGAACCAGCGTTGGCATAATCTGGCGCAGGCCCGGTCGCGACGCCTCGTAGCCTGCAAAGAACAGCGCAAGCACCAGCGCCACCACGACAAGCATGGCGAGCGCCGCCTGCTCAACGCCCGCCAGCAACGCCGCAGCCATCACGGCTGGCACCGCCAGCAGCAGCGGTATCTCCAGTTTTGCGAGTAGGCGCACGATGCGATAATCCGCCATCCCATCACGCCCTATAAAACACGTTGTCGGCAAAGAAGTCGGCCGGCGGCTCCATGCAGGCAATCTCACCGTCAAACATCATGGCAACGTCATCGGCAACCTGCTCGGCAAAATCCAGATCGTGCGTGGCCATGATGACGGTGCCACCAACCTTCGCATGGTCACGCAGGGCGCGGGCGGTGATGCGGCGGCTGAACAGGTCTAGACCCTTGGTGGGCTCATCGAGCAATAGCAGTTCGGGGCCGATTAGCAGCAGTTTTGCCAATGCAAGCAGTTGACGCTGCCCGCCCGAAAGATCGTAGGGGTGGCGCCCATCCAGACCCGACAGCCCCAAGCTCGCCGCACGCTCCCGCGCCAAGTTCTCGTCATATCCGCAGGTCGAGGCCCATTCCATCAGCTCATCGTGAACCGTCTCGGCAACCAGCAATGCTTTGGGGTTCTGAGGCAGCAGCGCCGCCGAGGCCGCTCCGCGCACCATGCGGCCGCGCTGCAGCTTGGCGGTCTTCGCCAGCACCGAGAGCATCGTCGACTTACCGCATCCGTTGCCGCCCACGACCGCATGCACCGCACCGGCCGAAAACGCCACGTCGAGCCCGCGCAGTACCCAACCGCCCGCGCGATCGTAGCGAAACCAGCTCCCTGCCAGGGTGGTAGCCGACCCGCCGTGCATTTTTTGGAGTATTCTGCTCCCATCCGTGCACGGGAAGGCTTCCGAGCCGTTCTCGAGCGACGTTTGCGCCACAAATTCGGACGATTTGTCAAATTCCGAACTTTTTTTCGCGCTCGATACGTCCCCGGGCGGCTCCAGAGAGCCCAAATTGCCCTCACGCCTGCTGAATACTCCGTTTTTTGCACATCGGATGGCACCCCACCCCAACATGTCATCGGAAAACAGCGATTCTCGGCGTCCCAAAGAAGCCATATCCGCCACCTCGCGCACGCGACCGCCCTCAATCCGGTACGCACACGTCGCATACTCGAGCATCGGGCGCGGCTGGTGCGTTGCCACAACAACCGTGCAACCCAGCTCGCGGTTCACGCGAAACAGCGCGTGCAGAAAATTTTTCTCGGCAACAGGATCGAGCTGGGACGTGGGCTCGTCGAGCAGCAGCACGCGCGGGCGCAAGGCCAGCACGGCCGCCAACGACAGCAGCTGCTTGCGTCCGCCCGAAAGTGTATCGGTATCGCGGTGGAGCCAATCCTCCAGCCCAAAGAAATAGCTGGTCTCGGCTACGCGACGGCGCATCTCGTCGCGCGACATACCCAGATTTTCCAGGCCAAACGCCATCTCGTGCCACACGGTTTCGCACACGATCTGGTTCTCGGGATCCTGGAACACATAGCCCACGCGCTCCGCCGATGCCCGCACGTCCATGTCGGCAACGTTCTCGCCCAGCACGCGCGCATCACCAGTGCGCTCGCCCGCCGGAGCGATCTCGGGCTTGAGCAGCGAGAGTAGCGTCGATTTGCCCGACCCAGTACCACCAACCAGCAGTGCAAACGCACCTTGGGGAACAGACCAGTCGAGCTCGTCGAGTACCGGCGCCTCAGCCCCGGGGTAGGTAAAGCTCAGGCCCCGCACCTCAATCGCAGGCACATCGGAGCCGCACGCCCCGCCCGTTACCGAGCAGTTATCCAACCGGGTCATCAGCCAAACCTCTTCTCGTCAATCGCGTGCAGCACACAGGGCAACACCATCCAAGCCGCGTACACAATATAGCCAGGCCACGGCGCCGGCACCGAAAGCTGCGGGTAAAACGAATACTGCGTCGTCGCGGTCCACGCCACCGCCACCGCGGCAGCACCAAGCAGCGCGAGCCCGACCAGCGCGGCAACGTCGCTGCACCCCAGTCGATACCGCGCATACGTCGTACGACGCGTCGCGGCACCCCACCCGCGCGAGCGCATCGCGTCCGCACGCTCCAGCGAATCTTCCATGCCCCAGCCCATCAACACGCTCGACGCCCGCAAGCGCGAGCGCACGGGGTCGGCCGGCGCGCGGCCCGGCACATCAATCGCATCCTGCACCGCCAACACCGTACGACCGCGGCGCAAAAACTGCGGGATAAGCCTCATGCACATCGAGATCATGAGCGCAATCACCGGTGCGGCATTGCCCAGCAGCGCGAGCACCTTGTCGTATTCGAGCATCGACGCCGCCGCCTCAAACCACAGCACGCTCGCCACAAACAGCCCGCCCATGCACAGGCCGTATACCATGCTCTCCAGATACACCGCGCGCATGCCAATACGGAACAGCTCCGTCGAGCCCGAGGCGCTAAACAGCGGATTGAGCACCGCGACGATCAAAATCACCGGCAGCTGCCAGCGGAGCGCGCCCAGCGTGCGGGCAGCCCCACGCGTCGCAAATCCATACGCCAGCCCGCCCGCAAGTGACAGCGCAATCAGTACCGGCTGCATCGAGAACATAGTGAGCCCCAGCGTCAGCACTATATAGAGTGCCGGCACAGCCGGATGCGACATCGAGAATGCCGCGACGGGCTCGCCGCCAAACTCCTCTCGTATGTTGTCCACGGGCACCCCCGTCCCCTCGCTCAAACGACAGCTCCGCAGCACCGCCAACGCCGCACGCAAGCAGCGCAAACGCCACGCCGGCGGCGCAAGCCTCAACCGCCGCAAACCAATCGCTACGCGCTCAACATATGCCTGCGGTATCATATTGCGCCGTGTATCGTTTCCAAACACACGTCTCTATAACGTAACAGGAGATCACATGGACGCAACCGCAATTATCCTCGCTGCCGGCGAGGGCACCCGCATGAAGTCGAACCACTGCAAGGTTTCGCACAAGATCCTGGGTAAGCCCATGGTCCAGTGGATCGTCGACGCTACCATCAAGGCCGGCTGCAGCCGCGTCGTGGTCGTCATCGGCAGCCACGCCGACGAGATGCGCGCCCTCATCGACGGCGCCTACGCCAACAGCGCCACCAAGGTCGAGTGCGTCGAGCAGACCGAGCGCCTGGGCACCGGTCATGCCGTGAAGGTCGCGCTCGAGGCCTGTGGCATCACGCAAGGCCCCGTCGTCGTGCTCAACGGCGACCTGCCGCTCATCACCGCCGACACCGTCGCCAAGTTCGCGCAAACCGTCGCCACCGGCGAGCTCGCCTGCACCGTCATGACCATGACCCCGCCCGATCCTTTCGGATACGGCCGCATCAAGCTGGGCGCCGATGGTCAGATCGAGCGCATCATCGAGCAGAAGGACTGCACGCCCGAGCAGGCCGCCACACTGCTGGAGTGCAACGCCGGCTGCTACGCCTTTGACGGCGCGCAGCTCGCCGCCCACATTAACGAGATCGGCAACGACAACGCGCAATCCGAGTACTACCTGCCCGACATGCTCGAGATCCTCAAAGGCCACGGCCAGGCTGTCTCCATCTTCCACTGCGACGACTACCGCGACGGCCTGGGCGTCAACAGCCGCATCCAGCTCGCACAGCTCACCGCCATCGCGCGCGACCGCATCAACGAGCACTGGATGGCCGAGGGCGTTACCTTCATCGACCCCACGCAGGCCTGGATCGGCCCCGATGCCGTTATCGGCCGCGATACCGTCGTGTGGCCGCAGACGCACCTGATCGGCCACGTCACCGTGGGCGAGGAGTGCCAGCTCGGTCCCAACAGCCGCCTCACCGACACCACCGTCGGCAGCGGCTGCGTCATCGACGAGACCATCGCCATCGAGGCCGTCATCGAGAACGGCGTCGACTGCGGCCCGCGCGCCTACCTGCGCCCGGGCACCCACATGCTCGACGGATCCAAGGCCGGCACGCACGTGGAGATCAAGAAGTCCACGATCGGCGAGGGCTCCAAGGTGCCGCACCTGTCCTACATCGGCGATACCACCATGGGCTCCGGCGTCAACGTGGGCGCGGGCTCCATCACCTGCAACTACGACGGCGTACACAAGCACAAGACCGTCATCGGCAAGGATGCCTTCATTGGCTCCGACACCATGATGGTCGCGCCCGCCCAGATTGGCGACGGCGCGCTCGTGGCCGCCGGCTCCGTCATCACCGAGCCGGTCCCGGCCGACGCACTCGGCCTGGGCCGCGCCCGTCAGGTAAACATTGAGGGCTGGGCCGCCGATTATCGCCGCCGTCTGCACGAGGACGACGAGGTATAACGTTTTACCAAGCATCTAAGGAGCTGTTCCCATGGGGGCGGCTCCTTTTTCTATGCTGACCTGCGCGGCCGGATGAGTGGTCGGTTCGTGTCCGTTGACGGTAAAGACGTTATCAAGACCCGATTAACCCCGTCGCGCGGTTACAATGCAACAAGGCATCTATATGGCATTCGATATAAAGGAGAAGGGTAATGCCGATTAATGATCCCGAGAAGTCGGAGAATATGCGCAAGTCCATCCGCGTGTATTCCGGTTCCTCCAACCGTCCCCTCGCTCAGAAGATCGCTGAGTACCTTGGGGTCGAGCTTTCGGGCCTTACGCTAAAGCAGTTCGCCAACGGTGAGATTTACGCCCGCTACGACGAGACCGTCCGCGGCGCCGACGTCTTCCTGATTCAGTCCGTGGCCGGCGGCAACGTCAACGACATGCTCATGGAGCTGCTCATCGCCACCGACGCTGCCAAGCGCGCATCCGCCCGCTCCATCACCGCCGTTATCACCCACTACGGCTATGCCCGCCAGGACCGCAAGGCCGGCCCGCGCGAGCCCATCACCGCCCGCCTCGTCGCCAACCTGCTCGAGCGCGCCGGCGTCAACCGCATCATCACCCTCGACCTGCACCAGGGCCAGATTCAGGGCTTCTTCGATATCCCGGTTAACCACCTGTCCGCGCTGCCGCTGTTTGGCCAGTACTACAACGACATGCACTTCGACACCGACAACCTGGTTGTCGTCTCCCCCGACGTGGGTCGCGCCAAGGCCGCCAAGAAGCTGTCCGACATGCTCGGCTGCGACCTGGCCATCGCCCACAAGGGCCGTCCGCGCCACAACGCCGCCGAGGTCATGGGCATCATCGGTGACATCAAGGGCAAGACCTGCATCATCAACGATGACATGATCGACACCGCTGGCACCCTGTGCGCCAACGTCAAGGAGCTCAAGGCTATGGGCGCCGGCGACATCTACGTCTGCGCCACCCACGGCATCTTCTCCGGTCCGGCCATCGAGCGCCTGAACGATGCCCCCATCGTCGAGTGCGTCGTCACCGACGCCATCCCCGTCGAGGTCGGCGGCAAGATCAAGACTATCTCGGTCGCCGAGGAGTTCGCTCAGGCCATCTCCGCCGTTTACCACGAGGAGCCCGTCTCCACGCTCGTCGGCGGCGACTTCGCGCTGTAATCCAACGCGCATCGCATCATCTTTGATGCTTTTAAAGGGTCGGAAGCTCGCTTCCGACCCTTTTTCTATCCCTCGCCAACCTTCCCTGGACAATTAGTTCAGATACGTATTTTTTTAAAGCCCCAAAGGGCCGTTCGGAGCGTTCTGAGCTCCCCGGCGGATGCCATGCCGCCCAATGCTCATCGTTTTCGAGTACAACCGCCGCATATTTACCCTCAAATCGCCCTCGAAGCCCCTTAGGAACGCCTCGAACGCCCGCCGCCTTATACGTATCTGAACTAACTGTCCAGTAGCTATCGTCAACCTTCGCGGCAGAGCTCAATTTCCTGCAATCCCCTCAACCGATTCCACCGATTTCATAACACCCAGCCGTTCATGGCGCGCAGCGCCCCGCTGAGCGAAAAGAACGGTATGGCGGTCGCATTCTGCCGCCAACTTAGTACGTTATAGCTATGACGACCGTGATTTCACATCTCTCCGCCCTCCGCGCAATTCGTCGCGCACGACGGGCGTACTCTGCCCTACCCTGGGACTCCGTTGATAGTGAACAGCAAGCACAGGCCTTGGCTAGCTGCATTCCCAATAATGACGCGATAGACTTTGGCGCACTTTCGATACTCGATGCCTGGAATGAAGATGATTCCGAACTGCTCGATCTTCTCGTTTCAAACGAAGACAACAGACGCCCCGACAAGCGACTTCTTCAGCATATTCTCTCCGCTCCGCTTCCTGAAGGTGCAATTATGCACGTCGAGGCCGACATCTACGCAACGTCTCCTGCCATGACAGCCATGCTTTGTTCCAAAAATGAATCAGTCGCCAAAACCTTGATGCTTCTCATGGAACTGCTCGGAACCTACTCCCTTCCTCCCGGGGCAACATACCCCATTGCCTATGACGACATCTGGCCCAAGGGCGATGGCTACGAAGCGATGGACGACCTCGATTGCCGGGGCGACCAGTCGGCGGCCGAACAGCAGACCGAAACCCGCTACGAACAGGCGCACTACAAATGCGAGCCTGCCACAACCATAAATGAGCTCGAGGCAGCCGCACAGTTTGCCAAAAGTAGCTCCTACGCCTCGTTTCGCACGGCAGTCAATCTCGCCCGACCCGGATCTGCATCCCCAGCTGAATCCCTAATGTTTGCCGTTCTCGGAGCGCCCATGCGCTTTGGCGGATTCGGATGTTGCAGCCTGCCCATGGGAGGCCTGCTACTCAACCATCGAATTGACTTCGACACTCTTGCGGTCAACATGTCCTCCGGCATCCCCTATGCCATCTGCGACTTATATTGCCCAGCTGCAGGAATCGACAACGAATACAACGGAATTGGGCATGAGCTTCAAAATGCTCGCATCCACGATGGCAATCGCAACAATGGCCTTAAAGCCATGGGTATCCACGTCCTGGTTATCAATCGCGACCAAATGAAAGACCTTGTTGCGCTCGAAGCCTTCGCCCAGACGATGCATCGACTTGCTGGGGTTCGGTTCCGCTATCGCATCAAGGGTTATCGCAAACGTCAGGCCGCTTGGCTCAACGCTCTGCGGGCCGGAATCGGCCTCGCGCCGGTCTAAACGGCGAATCACCCGTGCGCCGTCGAGCAGGGCTGGACAGTTAGTTCAAATACGTATAAATGGACACATTGAATTAGACTGTTTTGCAGTTATCTCTATACCATTCGCCCTATTTGAAGGCAGGGTAGACTTCAAAACAGCGTCATATGGACCAACTAAAGCTCCAAAACAACGTATCGGCATCGAATTAAGCACTTCGAGTCCTCAGAACTTATACGTATCTGAACTAACTGTCCGCCTCGGATTTTGACGGCCGTCCAAACGCCCCCAAACAACCTCAATTGCCCTCCATTTGACAGCGGCAACAGGGTCGCTCACCATAGCAGGCGACAAATCAACGAAAGGATGAACATGGCAGCTGCACAGCCGCTTAAGATTCGCATGGTTGCCGGACTTGGCAACCCGGGCGATGAGTATGCCGAGACCCGCCACAACGCCGGCTTTAAGGCGATCGACGAGCTGGCCCGTCAGGCCGGCGTCACGTACTGGAAAAACCAGGCCGGCGCCGAGGTCGCGCTCATCAATATCAACGATGCCGAGGAAGAGGGCGGCAAGCGCCAGATTGTGTTGGTCAAGCCGCAGTCGTACATGAACACCTCGGGCGGCCCCATCTCCAAGCTCTGCCGCGAGTACAAAATCAAGGCCGAGGAGCTGCTCGTCATCCACGACGAGCTCGACATTCCCGCCGGCGACGTGCGCGTCAAGGTGGGCGGAGGCCATGCCGGTCACAACGGCCTGCGCTCCATCATCGACAAGATGGGCAGCCGCGACTTTAGCCGCATCCGCACCGGCATCGGCAACCCTCCCGGCAAGATGGCCGTGGCCGACTACGTGCTCAAGCAGCTGCGCGCCCGCGAGGCCGAGGATTTCCAGGACACCTGCGCCCGCGCGGCCGACGCCGCCGGCCTGGCGATCGTGCACGGCGTGGTCTATGCCCGCGACCATGTCAACGGTGCCGCCTCCGCCAACGGCAAGCACTAAAACCTACCATTTAGGGACAGGTTTCTTTTGGCAGGTTTTATCTGCGGAAACGCCACAGTGGCGGCTCCGCAATAAACCCTGCGCCGCCATACATATGCAATGCCTCAAAAGGAGCCGGCCTCACCAAAGCGCGAAGCCGGCTCCTTTTGCCGTTTTGCCTGATAAAACCGACCAAAATAAACCTGTCCCTTTTTGGCAGGCCAGACGGGATAAACCCTTTTCCCACCTGCCGAAGATACACGTAAGTGACATGCCCATGAGGGTATAATTTGCACCGTATGTCTGCACATCGCCTGTGCGCGTACGGTTTTACTCGGGCTACCGTCCATTTCCGTGGAGGCACGGTTCGGTCGCCCTAACAAGAGAGGGGTTCTATGTATAAGATCCTGGAGAAGACGCAGTTCTCTGAGAAGGTGTTCAAGTTCCGCATCGAGGCGCCCGCAATCGCCAAGCATGCGCACGCTGGACAGTTCCTCATGGTTCGCGCCAACGAGACGGGCGAGCGCGTCCCGTTTACCCTGGCCGGCTGGAACGGTGACGAGGGCTGGGTCGAGTTCATCTTCATGGTGATCGGCAAGACCACCGAGATGCTTTCCACCTACGAGGCCGGCGAGTCGCTGCGCGACGTCGTGGGCCCGCTGGGCGTTCCCACCGAGATGGCCGAGGGCCCCTGCGCCGTCATTGGCGGCGGCGTCGGCCTGGCAATTGCCTTCCCGGTCGCCAAGCACCTGGTCGAGACCGGCCACGAGGTGCACGCCATCATGGGCGCCCGCACCAAGGACCTCCTGCTCATGGAGGACCAGTTCCGCGAGCTGCTCGACGAGGACCACATCCACATCACCACCGACGACGGCTCCTACGGCGAGCAGGGCGTTGTCACCGCTCCGCTGGAGCGCCTGCTGCAGGACAAGGCCGTGAGCCAGGTCTTCTGCGTCGGCCCCGTTCCGATGATGAAGTTCTCGACCCTCACCGCCCAGAAGTACGACACCCCCATCACCGCGTCGCTCAACCCCATCATGGTTGACGGCACCGGCATGTGTGGCTGCTGCCGCGTCGAGGTGGGCGGCGTGACCAAGTTCGCTTGCGTCGACGGCCCCGACTTCGATGCCACCCTGGTCGACTGGGATGACCTTCGTGCCCGCCAGGCCGCTTATCGTTCCGAAGAGGGCGCGTCCCTCAAGGCCTATGAGGAAAAGAGCTGCGCATGCCACTAGTTAACGGTCGTTTCGTTGCCGATATGAAGTCGCCCCGCACCCCCGATAACGAGGAGCCGGCTGCCGAGCGCGCCTGCGACTTCCGCCCCGTCGACAAGGGCTTCACCGAGGAGATGGCACTGGCCGAGGCCGAGCGCTGCCTCAACTGCAAGAAGCCGTTCTGTGTTGAGGGCTGCCCCGTCAACATCAACATCCCCCGCTTTATCGAGCAGATCCGCGCGAAGGACTTCGGCGGCGCCCTCGATACCATCCGCGAGGACTCCATGCTTCCCGCCATCTGCGGCCGCGTCTGCCCGCAGGAGAACCAGTGCGAGGGCAAGTGCATCCGTGGCAAGAAGTCCGAGCCCGTGGCCATCGGCCAGCTCGAGCGCTTCCTGGGTGACCGCCCCGAGCTCGCCTCCACGCCCAAGATGGCCCCCAAGAACGGCAAGAAGGTCGCCGTCGTCGGTTCCGGCCCGTCCGGCATCACCTGCGCCGGCGAGCTCGCCCGCAACGGCTTTGACGTCACCGTCTTCGAGGCCTTCTTCACCGGCGGCGGCGTGCTGGTCTACGGCATCCCCGAGTTCCGCCTGCCCAAGGCAGTCGTCAAGCGCGAGATCGACGGCTTGGAGGACATGGGCGTCAAGTTTGAGTACAACTCCGTCGTGGGCAACATGGCCACGGCCGAGGAGCTGTTCGAGCAGGGCTTCGACGCCATCTACGTGGCGACCGGCGCTGGCCTGCCCAAGTTCCTCAACGTCCCCGGCGAGAACCTGCCCAACGTCTTCTTCGCGAACGAGTACCTCACCCGCGTGAACCTGATGAAGGCCAACAAGTTCCCCGAGTACGACACCCCCACCAAGCACGGCAAGAACGTCGTTGTCTTTGGCGGCGGCAACGTGGCCATGGACGCCGTCCGTACCGCCAAGCGCCTGGGCGCCGAGCACGCCATCATCGCCTACCGTCGTACCGAGGACGAGATGCCCTGCCGTCGCGCCGAGCTGCACCATGCTAAGGCCGAGGGCGTCGAGGTTCTGCCGCTCGTCTCCCCGCTCGAGTTTGTCGCTGGCGAGGACGGCTCCGTGTGCGCCGTCAAGGTCCAGAAGATGGAGCTCGGCGAGCCTGACGAGTCCGGCCGTCGTCGCCCGGTGCCCATCGAGGGCGCCATCGAGGAGATCCCCTGCGACGTCGCGATCTCGGCTATCGGCACCAACGCCAACCCCTTCGCAAAGAAGATCGGCGGCAAGATGGAGCTCAACAAGTGGGGCTACATCGTCGCCGACGAGGAGACCGGCCAGACCACCGATCCCCGCATCTGGGCCGGCGGCGACATCGTCACCGGTGCCGCTACGGTCATTCTGGCGATGGGCGCCGGCAAGAAGGCCGCCGCTTCCATCACCAAGAGCCTGCTGGGCGAGTAATCACCTACAGCGCTAGCCACCAAACGGCAAAGTCCCCGTCGAGCACACGCCCGGCGGGGACTTTTTTCTATGCCGGCCGCCCAAACCACCACGATGGGACAGGCACCTTAGTGGTGGTTTTGGACTTGCCTGATCGTTTTGTCTCAATCTGTAACAGTTGGAGTCCGTTGAGCCCTGCAGTTGTTACAGATCGAGATATTGTGCCGGCCGGCCACGCTGCATCTCAATCTGTAACAGTTAGAGACCAAATATGCCGCCTGGTGTTACAGATCAAGACGTTGGGCTGACGGCCGAACGGTTCATCTCAATCTGTAACAGTTAGAGCCATTTTCGCTGGCTTGGTGTTACAGATCGAGACTATGCAAAAGCCGAGGATAGGCACTGCCGCCAAGGCCTTCCCCTCGGCCTAAAACAAAAACCACCACAAAGGTGCCTGTACCCTTTGTGGTGGTTTTTGGTCGGTTAGCCTTCGAGTTGAGCCACTTTGTAGCGGTAGGCAGCGGCTATGACGTCTTTGCAGCCTTCGCGGCCCAGCTTGGCGCGGTTGACGACGATATCCTTGCCGCTCGTCATCTTCCACTTTCCGGCACTGTAGCGCTTATAGAACGCCTCGCGCGCCTTCTGCTGCTGCTTGACCAGCTTGGCGCCCTTCTTTTTATTAAGGCCACGCTTCTTGCGCACAATCTCGACGCGGTCCTCAAAAGGAGCGGTCACCAACACGGCAATGTGGTTGGGGTTGTTACGCAGCAGGTAATCGGACAGGCGGCCTTCGATAATGCAGCTCTCGGTCTCGCCCAGGTCCAAAATCACCTGGCTCATCTTCTGGAACAACTTGTCCGAGTACGAACGCGCGTCGTAGCGGTCGGGCAGGAACGCCATGTTCTCCACGGCCAGACGCTCGTCGTAGGCGGCCATCTTGTCGAGCGACTCGCCCGCGCGCAGCGACGCACGTACCAGCAGCTCGTTATCGTACAGCGGAATCCCCAACTCGTCGGCAAGCATGCGACCAATCTCGTGGCCCTCGGCGCCAAAGTCGCGCGCGATGGTAATGACCACAGGATTCTTCTTATTCTCCAGATCGCTCATCGCGATTCCTTTCTAACAAATGAGAAATAGGCGATTCCTGATTCCCATTTTGTCACTTACGACCGTCCTGGTTTCCCAAGTGCGGAAGATTGCCCCGAAAGAGGAGCGCCGCGTACTAAATGTACGCAAGCGACGATTGAGGGGCAAGGTGCCGCGCTTGGGGAAGCAGGACTATGCGGCTACGATGCGGCGCTGATATGCTCGGACCAGCAGCGAGATACCAAAGTTGAGCACAAAGTACATCGCAAACACCAGGCCGTAGAGCATAAGCACCTGCGACAGGTCGATCGCATGGGCCATCACGACGTTTGCCGTGTACATGAGCTCGGCCACGTTAATACCCGAAAGATACGAGCTGTCCTTGATGACGGTCGTGCACTGGCTAAACAGCGCCGGAATGATCGTCTTAAACGTCTGCGGCAGAATGATGTAGCGCATGGTGGCAAAGAAGCCAAAACCCTGGCTCTGCGCCGCCTCAAACTGGCCGCGCGGAATCGAGTTGAGGCCGCCGCGCACAATCTCGGCCATAACGGCGCTGGTAAACAGCGTAAAGGCGATGGTCGAGATCACAATGTCCAAGCCCTGCACCGTAAAGTAGATAAACAGGATCCACAGCAGGTTCGGCGTGCAGCGGAACAGCTCGATATAGGCGCTCACCAAAATACGGAACGGGCGGGGCGCATAGCTTTTAACGAGCGCCAGCACCGTGCCAAAGATGAGCGAGAAAAAGATCGACAGCGCCGAGATCTCGATGGTCTTAACAAAGCCGCCCCAAATGTAGAGCAGGTTGGTCGCGTTGAAGATTTCCATGCGCTAGGCCTCCTCTACGTTGTCGAGCCCCAGCTCGGCCAGGCTCACGCCGTGCGGACGCTCCTTGGAGCGACGCTCGAGCCACTGCACCAGCATGGCGAGCGGAAAGCAGATGATGAAGTACATTAGGCAGCAGACGATGTATCCCTGCAGGTAACCGTACAGGCTCACAAAGTTGTCGGAACGGTACATAAGGTCGCCGCCGGCCACAAGCGCCAGCACCGACGTGTTCTTGACCAGGTTGAGCGCCTGGTTACACAGCGGCGGCAGAATGATCTTGAACGTCTGGGGCAGCACGATGTACCAGTACGCCTGCGCTCGGGTGAAGCCCTGGCTCTGGGCCGCCTCCATCTGACCGCGCGGAACCGCCTCAATACCAGTGCGGATGACCTCCGAAATGTAGGCCGCGTGATACAGGCCCACACCCAAGAAGCCCAGCACGAACGGCGCGATGCGCACCGGCTGGTCGGCACCGGTTATGGCTTGCAAAAACTGCGGACCGGCCATGTACATAAAGAGCACCTGCACGGGCAACGGGGTGTTCTGGTAAAACTCCACGTACACGCGGCTTATGGCGCGCAGCACGCGCGAACGGGTGGTGGAGAACACGCCCAGCAGCGTGCCCAGCACCAGCGACAGCAGCAGACCGGCAACGACCACCTGTAGCGTCACGCCAAAGCCCTCCCAGAAGGGCCCCATGTTTTGAAATGTCGTCGACCAACGGTCGGCGTCAAATAATCCTTCGAGCATTTGATTCCTTCCTTGGACGATGCGCCTATACAAGACCCCAGGTCTTGACCTCTTGGTCGAGCCAGCCGTCGGCCAGGCGATCGCAAATCACCTGATCGACCACGGCCGAAAGGTCGCAGCCCTTCTTGGTCGCCACGCCGTAGCCCTGCTCGCCAAACTTGACCTCGGGCTGCAGCAGCTCAACGGTCTCGTTCATGTAGCCGGCCAGCGTGGAGCGGTCCATGGCAAAGACGTCGATATTGCCGGCGTCGAGGGAACTCTTGATGATGGGATAGCCGCTAAAGGCCCTAAACTCGGGCTTACAGCTAAAGCCGTTGTCCTTGATCATCTGCTCGATCAGGCCCTGCGTGGTGGCACCCTGGCTCACGCCAATGACCTTGCCGTCCAAGTCCTCAATCGAGGTAAAGCCCGAACGCTTCTTGACCATGAGTCCCACGTAGTCGGTGCGGTACGGCGTCGAGAAATCCCAGCTCTTCTTGCGCTCGTCGGTGATGGTGTAGGTCGCCGCGACCACGTCGAGTTGGCCGTTATCGATCAGCGGGCCGCGCGTCTTGGGCGTTACGTCGGTAAACTCGACAAGCTCCTGGGCGCGGGCCTCCTTGTAGCTCACGCCAAAGACGGCAGCGGCGATCTGGTAGCACAAATCGACTTCCATGCCCTCAAAGCGGCCCTTGGCGGTGTCGTAATAGCCATAGCCGGGAACGTCCTTCTTGACGCCGGCATTCAGATGTCCACGCGACTTAATGGCCGCAAGCTTGGACCCCTTGTCGGAGCCCTCGCCGCTGGTGGAGTTGCCGCAACCGGTAAGCGCGGTCCCCGTCAGCGCAAGCATGCCGGCGCCCGCCAGCTGCAAAAAGTGACGGCGCGACACGGCCGCCCTCGTCATATCCGTCATGTCCATCACCGCGCCTAGTGCAGAATCTTGGACAGGAACTCGCGGCAGCGCGGGTTCTCGGGGTTATCGAAGAAGTGCTCGGGCGTGCCCTCCTCCAGAATGCGGCCGTCCTCCATAAAGATGACGCGGTCGGCCACCTGGCGCGCAAAGCCCATCTCGTGCGTCACGCAGATCATGGTGATGTCCTCCTGCGCGAGCTCAATCATAACGTCCAGAACCTCCTGGACCATCTCGGGGTCGAGCGCCGAAGTCGGCTCGTCAAACAGGATGATGGGCTGCTTGGTGCACAGGGCACGGGCGATGGCGATGCGCTGCTGCTGACCACCCGAGAGATTCTGCGGATACTCGCCGGCCTTATGCGCCATGCCGACGCGCTTGAGTGCGGCGATGGCGATCTCGGTCGCCTCCTCCTTGCTCTTCTTTTGCAGCTTGATGGGCGCGAGCGTCAGGTTGCCGAGCACCGTCATGTTGGGATACAGGTTGAACTGCTGAAACACCATGGAACTATACTTGCGAGCCATCTCCAGGTGGTTCTTTTTGGTAAGCGGCGTACCGTCGATGATGACCTCGCCCGACGTGGGCTCCTCCAGATAATCGACGCAACGGATGAGCGTCGACTTACCCGAGCCGGAAGGCCCGATCATTACGAGCTTCTCGCCGCGCTTGACGGTGAGGTTGATATCTTTGAGCACATGCAGGTCGCCAAAGTACTTGTTGAGATGCTTGATCTCGATCATGTCTGCCATGAATGTCCCTTCCCTGCGTTTACACGAGTTGAACTATTGTACGGAAAGAACCACGTTTCCGCAGCCCACACTACATTCCCGTAAAGAACCCGCAATCTTCCACCCACTCATTGGGGACAGACTTAAATGAGTACCCGGGAAGTGGGCACTCATTTAAGTCTGTCCCCAATGAGCGCTCAACCGCCCTTGTTGAGCATAAGTCAGCGAAAACCCGTACACGCGAGCAAGGTGACGTGAAATGAAAGGGCGCAGACCTTATGGTCGCGCCCTTGAAATTGAACGTCAGATTGCCGTGTGTACGGGTTTGCAGCGTCGAGCCGTTATGCGGTTTGGTAAAACCGCATAACAAATTACGCGAGTTTGGCTCCAACGATCTTTGCCGCGGCCGGCTTGTCGAAGTTGCCACCGGTGGCCTTGCCCAGAGCGCCCATGACCTGGCCCATCTGCTTCTTGGACGTGGCGCCCAGCTCGGCGATGACCTGCTCGATCAGAGCCTCGAGCTCCTCGCCCGAAACCTGCGCGGGCAGCAGGCTCTCCAGAATCTTGACCTGCTCGGTCAGGTTGTCGGTACGCTCCTGGTCGGTGCCGGCCTTGATGGACATCTCCAGCGTCTCGCTCGTCTGCTTGATCAGACGCTTGATCATGCTGTTGACGTCTTCCTCGGTCACATCGCGGCGCTCGTTGACCTCGATGTTCTTCACCTCGGCCTTAACCTGGCGAATGATGGACAGGCGAACCTTGTCCTTGGCCTTCATGGCGGCGATCATTTCCTGCTGCAGCTCTTCGTTGGTCATCTGCAAATCCTCCTCAATAGTGCGGGCGACACTCGCGCGAGCACCGCCCCATGATTACTCAGTCGTCGACGAATTGTCGGTCGAGCTCTTGGTGACACCCTTCAGGCTCACGTTGTAGGGTACGTCCTTGGGCATGGGGTTGACGGTGATGTCGGCGTCCTTCTTGTACTGCTCAAGCCACTCGCTATATGCAGTGCTGGCCGCCTGCGTCTTCACCACGTTGGAGACGTACTTTTTGATGGCCTTGGGCACCTGGTTAATGTCATCAACCTGATTATCGACATGGAAGTAGTCAGTGCACTTGATGATGTGGTAACCATAGGTCGACTCGACGACTTCGCTCACGTCGCCCTTGTTGAGCCCCTCGAGCGCCGTCTGGTAGCTGTCGACAAAGGTGGTGAGCTTATCCCAGCCCACATCGCCCTTCTTCTCCTTGGAACCGGTGTCCTCGGAGTACTGCTCAACGGCGTCCTCAAAGCTCAGCTCACCGGAGTTGATCTTGTCCAGGCACTCCTGCGCCTTGGCCTTGGCGGCAGCCTTGTTCTCGTCGGAAGCGTCGGAATCAACCTTGATCAGGATGTTCGACGAGCGGCGGGCGTCGTTGTAGCTGGACAGGTTTTCGTTGATGTAATCGACGATCTCGCTGTCCTTGGGCTTGCTCGTGGGCGCGACGGCATCCTTGAGTTTCTGCTGCGCCAGACTCTCCTTGAGCGAATCCTTGTAGGTATCCTCGGTATAGCCGTAGGTCTTGAGGGTCTTCTTAAAGGCCTTGGCACCGCCCGCGCTCTTGCATGCGTCCTTCCAAGCCTTCTCGACCTCCTCGTCCGACACCGTCACGCCGTTCTCCTTCTGTGCCTGTTGAAGCAGAATCTGCTGCGTGTAGGAGTCGATGAGTTGCTTGCGGTACTTCTTGGGCGTGAGGTCGTTGTCGACCAGGTACTGCGCCCAGTCCTTGTCCTTGGTGTAGCCGTAGGACGTGCGCATGCTCATGATCTGCTTGGTCACGGTGTCCTCGGTGAGGTTGGTGCCGTTGATAGTGGCAGCTACACCGCCGGTAAGCTTGTAGCCCGAGGTATCCTCCGCCTGCGACATCAGGCCGGAGCACGCCATGGCCGAGACGGAAAGCAGCATTGCCAGCACGCCGATGACCACCAGAACGATCTTGACGGTCTTGGACACGCGGGTCTTGCGCTGCTTCTTGCGAGAGCTGGAGGCGGCGCGAGCCTGCTGCTCGGGCGTCGGCTCGGGTGCGGGGTTCTTTTTCTTATTTGCCATAGTTGGCCTTTCGCATAACGAATCGAACAAACGCCATTGTGTCACAACGCAGCCCCCGCGGCACGCTTGGTGCATTGGGGACAGGTTAATCTGCACCATTTTGGTGCAAAGGGGACAGCTCTGGCAGCCGGCAGTTAGGGACGTTCCTTTTCTGCCGGCAGTTAGGGACAGTCCCCAAGTGCCGGCTTAGCCCCACCTTAGAAGTGGCGGCGGATGGCATCGACCATACCCTGGGACGTGGTCTGACCGAGCACGTCGGCTGCGGCATCGGCGTTCATAAAGATGTTCATGAGCGCCTGCAGGGCCTCGACCTGGCCGCCCGGTTCGGCGATGCCCAGATTGATGACGATCTGCGCCGGCACCGGAGCGCCCATGCCAGCCATAGCGTTAAATGTCACGGGCGCGGCGGGCTTCACCACCGCGATATAGGGCTTGGCCACAAACCCCGGATCGGTATGCGGAATGGCAATGTTTGTCGCCGGCATGGCAAGACCCGTGGGATAGGCATCCTCGCGCGTGCGGACGGCGTCGAGCCAACCGTCGGCAATGTAGCCGCGCGGGGCAAGCTCACCCTCGAGGCGCGCAAACACCTCATCCGGCGTTGCACACTCCCAATCAAAAAACACCAGCTCAGGCGTAAACAGCGCTTCGTTATCCGCCATGCGCTCACCTCTCTCACCTAGTCATTCAGGAACGTCCCCGATGACCACCCAAAACAAAAGGTGGTCACGCGCGCCTTGGCGCCAATGACCACCCTGACCACTCAACTAAATTGTACTGTGCGCCGCTAGCCGCGGGGCGCATCAATTGCGACCTTGCCGCTCTCCAGCACGTGGACGCGGCCGTCGGCGAGCATTTGCACGACCTCGGGATACAGCACGTGCTCAATCGCGTGGATGTGCTCCTCGAGCGTGTCGACATCCCAGCCCTCCTCGACAGCCAGCGCACGCTGGGCGATGATGGGACCGTTGTCGTAGACCTCGTTGGCAAAATGCACGGTCACGCCAGTTACCTTGACGCCGCGCGCAAAGGCATCGTCAATCGCATGCGCACCGGTAAAGCTCGGCAGCAGCGCCGGATGCAAGTTGACCACGCGGTTGGGAAAAGCCGCCAACAGAGGCATGTGCACCATGCGCATGTAGCCGGCCATGACCACATACTCGCAGTCGCGCTCGAGAAGCTCGTGCGCGATGATCTCGTCGGCGGCAATAGGATCGGCGTAGACATCCTTGGACAGCGTGAGCGTCTGGACGCCCGCGCGCTCAGCGCGCTGCAGGCCCTTGGCCGAAGGACGGCTCGACACCACAAGCTCAATCGAAGCGTTGAGCTTGCCGGCGGCGATCAGATCGATCAGCGCTTGCAGGTTGGTGCCGGAGCCGCTGATGAGCACACCGATCTTGAGCGGCTCGGCCGTATCGGTGCCGGTCGGACGGGTGTAGGGCACAAAGCCCAGGCTCGCGGCAGCAGCCATCTGCTCGTTAGCGCTCATCGGAGTACACGACCTTACCGGAGCCCTCGACGCACTCGCCCACGCGGAACGGCTTCTCGCCCAGCGCGACCAGGGCCTCGGTCACCGCGGCCTCGTCCTCGGGAGCAACGATCAGGCACAGGCCAACGCCCATGTTGAAGGTCTTGCATGCCTCGTTGGGGGCGAGCTCGGCCTGGCGCGACACGTAGGTGATGACGGGCGGAACGTCCCAACCCATCTCGGCGCCGTTGCGGGTGACCACGGCGTCAACGTCGTCGGCGAGCGCGCGGTTGAGGTTCTCGGTAATACCGCCGCCGGTGATGTGGGCGATAGCATGCACGTTGGCGCCGCCGCGCAGCAGCTCCAGGATCGGCTTGACGTAGATGCGCGTGGGGGCCAACAGAGCGTCTGCCAGCGATGCACCGCCGAGCTCCTCGAGCGGACGGCTCAGCTCCTCGGCCTTAGCGACGGCCTCGGGCGTGCCCGGCTTAACGCCGTCGACGCCAATGACCTTACGCACGAGCGAGTAGCCGTTGGAGTGCACGCCGGTGGAAGGCAGGCCCAGGATCACATCGCCCGGGCGGACGTTTGCGGGGTCGAGCATCTTGGGACGGTCGACGACGCCCACGGTAAATCCGGCAAGGTCGTAGTCGGCAGGAGCCATGACGCCCGGGTGCTCGGCCATCTCACCGCCCACGAGCGCGCAGCCCGCGAGCTTGCAGCCGTCGGCCACACCCTTGATAATCTTTGCCATGTGCTCGGCCTCGATGTGACCGATGGCAACGTAGTCCAGGAAGAACAGCGGCTCGGCGCCCGAAGCCAGAATATCGTTGACGCACATAGCGACCAGGTCCTGGCCAACCGTCTCGTGACGGTCCATGATCTGGGCGAGCACGAGCTTGGTGCCCACGCCGTCGGTACCGCTGATCAGGATCGGGTCTTCCATATCCTTAAGCGCGGCAGCCGAGAACAGGCCACCGAAGCCGCCGATGCCGCCGATAACCTCGGGGCGATTGGTGTCCTTGACCATCTGCTTAATCGCGTCGACGGCGCGGCCGCCCTCAGCGGTATCGACGCCGGCATCCTCATACGTCACATGCTTGCTGTCGCTCATCTGAGCCTTCCTCTCCCACTACCGTGGCGCCGCGCGGGCGCCAAACGGTGCTCATAGTTGTCCTCGATTCGGTGCATGCCATAACAGCACGCGCCGTCATATCAACAAAACAGCAGGTAAAACCTACCAAAATAAACCTGTCCCCATATGGCAGGTTTTATGCCTCGCCGTGCTCCTCTTCCCAGCTGCGGTCGTCGTATTTCTCGATCACGGCGTCGTCGTCAAAGTGCAGCGGCTTGTCCAGGTTGCGGGGCTTAAATCCCTCCATAAACTTGTCGCGGCCAAAGCTCTCGGGAATCGCCACGGGGTAGCGGCCGGTAAAGCACGCATCGCAGTAACCGCCCTTGGGCATGACCTTAAGCAGGCCCTCGACCGAAAGGAAGGCCAGCGAATCGGCGCCGATATACTCGCAAATCTCGTCGACCGTCTTGTTGGCGCTGATAAGCTGCGACTGCACGTCGGTATCGATACCGTAGAAGCACGGCCAGATGACCTCGGGCGAGTTGATGCGGATATGAATCTCCTTGGCGCCGGCGTTGCGCAGCATCTTGACGAGCTGCACCATGGTGGTGCCGCGCACGATGGAGTCGTCGATGACGACCAGGCGCTTGCCCTCGATGTTGTCGCGCAGCGGGTTGAGTTTCATACGCACGCCCATGGCACGCAGCTCCTGCGTAGGCTCGATAAACGTACGACCCACGTAGCGGTTCTTGATAAGGCCCTCACCAAAGGGAATGCCACTCTCGTGCGAATAGCCCTCCGCGGGCGGCAGGCCGGAGTCGGGCACGCCGATGACCAGGTCGGCCTCGACGGGCTCCTCATGTGCCAGCTGACGACCCATGTCATAACGGCAGGCGTAGACGCTCTTGCCGTTCATGATGGAATCGGGGCGAGCGAAGTAGACCTGCTCAAAGATGCAGTTAGCAGGCTCTTCGGCGGCAGGCACGCCCTGCTCGGACACAAGGCCCTCGGCGCTGATGCGCAAAATCTCACCAGGACGGACGTCGCGGACGTACTCGGCGCCCACGATGTCGAGCGCGCAGGTCTCGGAGGCAACGACCCAGCCGCCGGCGCGGGTGACATGGGTGGCAATGTTAACCGTCGCGGCGCCGTCCTGCGACGGCAGCTGCGAAACGGATGCGGCATCGGCCTGGTCCAGGCCCTCGTCCACCAGCTTGCCCAACACGAGCGGGCGAATGCCGTGCGGATCGCGGAAAGCGTAGAGCGCCTGCTCATTGATGAGCGTCATGGCGTAGCCGCCGCGCACGAGCTCCATGGTCTTGCGAATGCCCTCGCGCAGATGGCCCGTACGCTGGGTAAAGTAGCCGATGAGCTTGGTCGCGACCTCGGAATCCGAGTTGGAGAGGAACGGCACGCCCAGCTCGATCAGCTGGCGGCGCAGCTCGTCGGTGTTGACGAGGGTGCCGTTGTGCGCGAGCGCAATAATGACGCTATTGATGGTAGAGAGGTGCGGCTGAGAGGCTTCCCAGCTCTTGGCACCGGCGGTGCCATAGCGCACGTGGCCCACGGCCAGCTGGCCGGAGAGCGTCGACAGGTCGGCGTTGGAGAACACGCGGTCGAGCAGGCCCAGATCTTTGCGGACCATAACCGTGCCGCCGTCACCCACGGCGATTCCAGCCGATTCCTGGCCACGGTGCTGCAGCGCACGCAGGCCAAAGTACGTCAGTCGAGCCACGTCGCGATCGGGCGCCCATACGCCGAAAATGCCACATTCCTCATGCAGCTGGTCGGAGTCCGGATCATACGTCGACATGGTGTTCACCTGTCCCGCGGCACGCTCGGCCGCGCGGATGGTTTCTTGAGACATGGTATCCCCTCAGAGCCTCGTATTTTTGGCGTTACCCGCCTTATTATACGCACGGCGCGACGTGCTCCCCAGCGCATGAGCAGCGCTTTTTAAAAGCCCACCGAGCTAATAATCCGTTTTGCGGCCAAACATTTTATCGGTCCGTCCAGTGCAAGCGCCCGCGCCCCCAGATGGCCGCCGCGTCCACCGTTGGGGATTACAAAGTTGCAATTGGGACGTTCGCCCTGTCTTTTGGCAGGTCGGCGGCGTATCCTTATAACCTACAACAAAGCGAGAAAGGTTCTGTATGGATCGAAACGAACTCGACCCCAGCGTCCCCAGCGCCACGGAGGTCAAGAAGATCCCGCTCATCATTAAGGTGTACGCCGTCCTGTGCATCCTGTCCGGCGTGGGCACGCTCCCGTCGGTCGGCACCTTTATGTGGCAGGTCATCACCGCGCTCATCAACGGAAACGCCGCCGACAAGCTCGGCGACAACATGCTCATCGCGGTCGGCCTTATCGTCGCCGGCATCATGCTCTCGGCGGCAAGTGCCGTCATCCTAATCATCTTTGGCCTGGACCTTATCAAGAACCAGCGCCGCAATGCCGCCCGTCTGTCCTATATCCTTATCGCGTTTACCGTCGTCGAGCTTTTGGTCGACGTGATGCTCCAGGGTATCGGGCCCTTCTTGCTGCGTCCCGCTATTCAGCTCGGCATCCTCATCGCGCTTTCGGCCACCGTCGACCCCACGCTTCGTCAGGAGCGCGAGCTGCAGCGCCGCCTGCAGGAGATGCTCGACCGCGATGCCGCCGCCGAGGGCATGCTCGGCCGCGATGAGACCGGCGAAGGCTACATCAAGCTCAACTACTTCAACCTGTTCTGGGTATTCTTCGTCTGCTGCGTACTGGGACTTATCTTGGAGGACATCTGGCACATGACGGTCAACGAACCGGGCGTCTACCAGGACCGCGCCGGCATGCTGTTTGGCCCTTTCAGCCCCATCTACGGATTTGGCGCCGTGCTCATGACCATGGTGCTCAACCGCTTCTATAAAAAGAACCCCATCATCATTTTCCTGGTGAGCGCTGTGCTCGGCGCGAGCTTTGAGGTGTTCGTGGGCTGGTTTATGCAGACCGCGTTTGGCGTGGTCTCGTGGAGTTACTCGCACATAACGCTGTTCGGTTTGCCCGATCCGCTCGTGGTCCTCACGGGCGGACGCACCTGCACGGGCTTTGCCTGCCTGTGGGGCCTGGGCGGCCTCATCTGGATCAAGCTGCTGCTGCCGAGGCTGCTTAAGCTCATCAACAAGATACCCTGGAAGAGCCGCTACTCGGCCACCGTCATTTTTACCGTCATTATGCTGGTCGACGGCGTCATGACGCTGCAGTCGCTCGACTACTGGTACCAGCGCGTCAACGGCACGGAGCCGGATATTCCCGTCGCGCAGTTCTACGGCAAGTATTTCGATAACGACTACATGGAGAACCGCTTCCAGAGCATGACCATGAGCCCCAAGGATGCGACGCGCGTGTAGCGCCCACCGCGCCCAAAACGCAAAATGCCCGCCGGTATCACACGTACCGGTGGGCATTTTTATAAACGATCCTTCTATCGACGCAAGCCTCTACGCCTCGCGCTCGACCTCACTCACGCATTCGTTCTTAATGGTACCGACGAGCGCCTGCAGCGCATCGACCACATGCGGGCGAATGTCCCCGCCAATGAGCACGAGCATGATGTCGTCGCCCACGGTAAGCTCGCCGCTCGCCAGCCACACGCGCACATAGCCGATACCCGGCATCGCGCGCGTTGCCTCGATAGCGGCCTGCACCTTCTGAGCATCGAAGCCAAACACCATGCCGCCCACCTTATGTCCAGGCGCCACACCATCTGTCTCGACCCCACGCACCTCGGACTTAGGCGTCGCACGCACCACACCGTTATGCGTCAGGTACATACCGCACGCAGATGCCGACGAATCGGCCTTGGCCTCGCGCAGCCAAGCATCAATCGAAGGCATCGATTTGCCACTCTCGAGCATCATTTCTCCCTTACCGTCGTCGAGTAGCCAATTTGGGACGGGGCCTTTTTAGCTACTCTCGAACAACTTATTCCTCGACCGGCGTGAGCACCATGACGGCGCGCGTATTGCTAAATGACAGCGAGCGGCAGGTCACAAGCGTTACGACCTTCGTTGCCGAGGCGGCGCGGTCACCTGCGTCGCTCGCCACGGCAGAGGCACCGTCGAGCATCTCGGACAGGTAGTTCTTGAGCCCGTCATCGCCCTCAAAATTGGGCGTGCGCGCCTTGGCATACGTGTCCTCGACAACTTTGGTCGCCAGTGGTCGCAGCTTATACGTAGCATCCCGTGTGATGTAATACACAAACTCGATGCTATCGAACGTCGCCTGATCAGTGGTGTCCGAAATCACGTTGAACATCGACCCATCGTTCATATGGTGGCCGTAGATCGTGGTCTGCTGGTCGACCATTCCCGGCGCGGTGTCATCGCTATCCAAGAAGATGGCACCCGAGGCGTTAGACGTGCCATCGAACAGCGTGTTGAGGTATTTGGAGTTGTTGTTGGTCTGCACCACGGGATAGTTGATGTTGGTTCCCGGCACGTAAATCCAACCCACAATCTCGGGGTTCGTCTGAGCAAGCGCATCAAAGTCGATAATCGGCACGCCGCTGGCGTCCTTATCGCTTACATATTGCTTCTCGATTTTCTGATACGAATCGCTCGCCTGCTTATAGCCAATCTGGGCATTAATAAAAATAGCGGCGGCGGCGACAATCAGACCGATACCGATGATGATGAGCAGAATGGGAATAATGGAGTGGCGCTTTTTGCGCGGCGGCTCGGTGCAATCCGACGGCGCGGCATGCGATGAAGACCGGGGCGGCTTCTTAGCGGAGCTATAAGACGAAGGACGATATGCGGCCGGCGCGTCCTGTCGACGATGCGTCGCCGGTGTCACGGGGCGCGGCGCGCGCGGCTGCTGAGGAGAGGATGTCCGACCCTGCTGTGCCGCACGGGCAGCACCCGGCTTCGACGGATCGGGAATCTGAGAAGCCTTGAATCGTTTTCCCTGATAATCGGACATGGCTCTCCTTATACTGCGGTGAAACGGCGGAACGCTTAGGCGTCAGCCATCTCCTGCTTCATCTTCTCGATAACCTTGCGGTACTCGGGGTCGCAAGCACCCAGAATCTGTGTGGCATAGATGGCGGCGTTCTTGGCGCCGTTGATGGCAACGCAGGCCACGGGCACGCCCGAAGGCATCTGCACCATCGACAGCAGCGAATCCATGCCGCCCAGGTCACTCGTCTTCATAGGCACGCCGATAACCGGCAGCGGCGTAAAGGCAGCCACGACACCACCCAAGTGAGCGGCCTTGCCGGCGGCGGCGATAATCACTTTGATACCGCGATCGGCGGCAGTCGAAGCCCACTCGTGGACCTTCGCCGGCGTGCGGTGCGCGCTCGCAATGACGAGCTCATAGGGCACACCCAGTGCCTCGAGCTCGGCGGTGCAGCCTTCCATAACGCCCAGATCGGACTTGGAACCCATGATGATCCCGACAACCGGCTTCTGATCTGCCATAAACATAGACCTCCTGTTGAGAGCGGTGACGCGGCGGATCCGCGACCCTTAACTACTGAGAGTAGTATAGCTGCTCCCGTCCCTGCGGTCCCCGGGTGCCCCGCGGCGGGCTGGGTTTTTATCTTCGCTCCCCTTGCTTCGCAAAGTCGCTCAGATGAAAACACCAGACCGCCGCGGGGCACCCTCGACCTACCGGGGATTGCTATGACGTACGTTGGCTGATTTGGTTTGGAATGAGATGTTGACGGTAGTCAATGGGCACAACTGTCCCGGATGCATTTCATAATGCACCTAAATGGCTGCCTTTATCCTTATAGATTGTCCAGGTAATCGTCGGCATCATAGGTAAGGCTATAGGCTTTATTCAGAATGCGCACGAGCTCCTGAGCATCGTGCTCGCCGAGCGCTGAGAGCTGCTTCGAGAGCGATGCCACACTCTCGGCATTTTTTTTCGCCGCAAAATCGCGGCCTTCCTCGGTGATGCTCACCAACACACGCCGACGATCGTTTTGATCAGTCCTGCGCTGAATATAACCCTTGCTCTCGAGTGACTCCAAGATGTGCGACATACGCGCACGGGAGAATTTAAGCTTCTTGGCGATCTCGGAGGGAATGACATCGTCGTCAACGCCAGACAAATACTGCAGGACCGGGGTCTCACCCACACTGGCGCCACCAGCAGCACTTAACGATCCTTTGGCCAAGGAGCGCGAGTACACAATTAATTTTCTAGCAACGTCATCGTAGTCCACCGAGTATTAAGTCCTTTACTTATCAAACAGATCTTTAGATTAGTTGCTATGCGCAACAATTTTTTATAGTAACCCACGACTCATGAATATTTCTACTCATTCTTCTTTCGCGCCATAAGCTCCTCAACGTTAACACCCGCCGCCTCGAGGATGCGCTCGACGTTCTTCTTTGCATTGCTCGTGCCGATCTTGAGGATGATGGAGACGGGAGCACCCACCGCCAGGCACGCAATGCCAACGGGAACGCCCCAGCCGGGCCCTCCCTGATAGCCCCACATGCCGAGCAAAAATCCAATCGCTACCAACGAATACCCCAAGCGCAGCCAAACATTGAGGCGCTGAATGGCATCGGTCTGAAGCTTAGCCTCTCGAATGAGGTCCTCTTTCGAAAGATCGTGCCCGTGTTTCTCGTGCATTCGGTTCTCCTTTAGAAACGAGCCGCCATGTCATCTTTCAAGAGCAATATAGCGTATGTCATGTAAGGCGATGGAGGCCATGGGCTATATCACTCTTGAAGGACGGCAGGCAACGAGCCAGTCTCCTGTGCCGCCCAAGCAGCAAACGAACGATGAGCGAAAGGCCGCGCGGCGCAAGCCGGCACGGCCTTTCGCAATTGGCAAAGAGCTGTCGATTAGTACGTCAGCGCCGGATCGAAGAAGCCAATAACAACGCCCACGAATGCGATCACAACGAGGATCAGCATCATGACGATGGGGTTGACCTTCTTCTTGGTCATCATGTACCAGCAGAAGACGATGAAGATCATGGGCAGCAGGTGCGGATAGATTCCGTCGAGCGTGTCCTGGAACTTACCACCGCCGGGCAGCACCAGGTTGGGGCTGCAGGTGATGGAGACCCAAGTTGCGCCCACGGCACCGATGACCATGGTACCGACCATCACGATGGAATCACGCAGAGCCTTGGCCTTGGGGCCGACGAGGGCCTCGACTGCCTTGCCGCCGAGCTCATAGCCCTGGTTGTAGGCAAAGCGCATGCCGAGGAACATGAGCAGGTTCCACACGACGATATAGAAGATAGCGCCGAGCGGGGAGCCGCCGGTCGAGAGACCGAGGGCGATACCGAGCAGGATCGGGATCAGGGTACCGACAATCAGCGAGTCGCCAAGGCCGGCGAGCGGGCCCATGAGGCCGGCGCGGATGCCGTTGATGGCGTCGTCATCGATGGCCTCGCCGTTTGCGCGAGCCTCCTCGAGGCCGGCGGTGACGCCGACAATCATGGTTCCGATCTGCGGCTCGGTGTTGAAGAACGCGGAGTAGGTCTGAAGGGCCTGCTTCTGCTCCTCGGGCGTGTCGTAGAGCTCCTCGACAATTGGAAGCATGGCGCACAGGTAACCGAAGGTCTGCATGTGCTCCTGCGAGAAGCAAGTCAGGTTGCCATAGGACCAGTTGCGGAACGACTTGGCAAGCGTTTTCTTAGAGAGCTTTTTCTTCTCTGCCATTAGATGTCCTCCTCTTCCTCATCATCGGAGCCCGAGGCGATAGCTGCCTTGGGAGCGTTTGCGAGGTCGATCTTGAGCGAAGCGATCTCATAGTTGATCAGGGCGAAGAAGCAGCCGATGCCGGCAGCGGCGATCAGGTTGCAGCCCATAACAGCGGACAGGGTGAAGCCGAAGAAGAACGTCAGAAAGTCCGTGGGCTTAGAGATGACCTGCTTGAGCAGGATGGCGATACCGACGGTAGGCAGCAGCGAGCCGACGGTGAACAGCGTCTTCATCGCGATGCCGTCCATGGGCATGTAGGTCTTCATGAGGTCGACCATGGCGGTGCCGCCCATGGTGATGATGAACGTCGGGAGGAACGAGCAGACGATGTGACCGATCCAAGGCAGAACGTTGTTGACCAGGTAGAGCTTGTGGAGATCGCCCTTCTCGAGCCACTTCCAGCCCATGCCCTGCCACACCAGGTTGATGGTGGCGGTGCCATAGAAGAGCACAGTGCCGAGCGTGCCGACGGCGGCACCGAGGGATGCGGCCATGCCGGCAGCCTCAGCGGAGGCGGGATCGATGCCCGAGTTCTTGATGGCGAGGATCGCCAGCGGGATACCGATATAGGACACGGCGCGGACGTCGGCGGAGACGGTTCCGCCGGGGGTCACGAGAGCGATGTAGACAACCTGGATGGCAGCGCCGACGAGGATGCCCGTCTGCATATCGCCCATGATGATGCCGACGATGAGGCCAGCGACCAGAGGACGACCCAGAGTGTAGTTGCCGATCGTCGTGCCGCCCATGCCAGGCAGTGATGCCAGGCAGGCGAACAGGCCGAACAGCGCGGCTTGGAATGCATTGATTGCCATGCTTTCCCCTTTCTTTATTCCTCAGCCCCTTTCACCAAGGGCTGTAGATACCAAAATGCGGCTGGCGCCTAACTAGAAGCCAAACTGACCGCGGAACTTGGGCCACTCACCGATGGACTTCTCCTTGATAAGGGCGAACTCGACCGTGTAGCCGGCGTTGGTGAGATCCTCGAGCGCCTGGGCCTCTTCCTGCGTGATCGACTGGTTGTTGCCAAGCTTGGTGGTGCCGGGACGATCGTTGCAGGGACCGACGATGATGCGGTCCATGCCGGGCTTAAAGCCAAAATCGACGAGAAGTTCCTTCATGTCGAGCGGGTTCTTGGTGATCAGGAAGTACTTGGTGTCGGACTTGAGAACCTTCTCGGAGACCTCCTTGAAGTGCTCCTTGGTCCACACGAACGTCTTCTTGCCCGAGGCACTCTTGTAGGCCTCCTTGAGCACGGGGTTGGACGCTGCAGCGTCGTTGACGGCGATAAGACCGTCGCAGGGATACTCGAGGGCCCAACGGGTAACGGTCTGTCCATGGATCATACGGTCATCAATACGGATGAACGAAATCATGCGTTCTCCCTTTCTTTATCACCGGGGGTCTTTCCTCTTAACCCCCGCTCCATCACGAAAATTTGGGCGGATGCGCCGCCTAGATGTCGTCGTCCTCGTCGTCGGCGTCATCGGTCGGGACCACGAGCTCGGACATACCGTTCTTGCCCTCCTGCAGCATCATCTGCTTGAGGGAATCCAGGTCCATGGTGGCAAGCCCCATCATGGCAGTCATAGCCATAGGCAGATTCATACCGCCGAAGGCAATGGTGTGGGCGAGCAGACCCTTCTCGGCCAGCGCGTTCATGGCATTGGTGAGCGGCGATCCGCCCAGGATGTCACCAAGCAGGACAACCTCGTCATCGGCGGTAACAGGAGCGAGCATCGCCTTGACGTTCTCGACATACTCGTCAGCGCCCATGCCGTCCACGAGACTCGTCGACAAGATGTTCGGGGCGTCATTGCCGAGCATCTTGAGGACACTGTGCAGTCCGGGAGCGAGCGTTCCGTGACTGACCATTACCAGATACCGCATGCGGTCTCCTCTCGACCTGCCGTGTATCGCACGGCCTTGCTTTTTGCCGAGATTATTGTTGCGCTGGAGTATGTTCGGTACAAGAAAATAGTTGCGAACGGCAACTATTCGTCGGTTAACGGTAGCAACTGTTTTTGTGCCTAAATTATTTTTTCTTCTAATTATTTTTAAAATAGCAGGTAGATTGCCTGGTAAATATTTTATGTTCCTTATGTACCATACATACCAACAAGAATCGGGCCTGACATCACCGGTTTGTCCCGCAGTGTCAGACCATGTCACGTATGCTCACGACATGGAGGTACCCTATGGACATGATCTCGTTTCTCGCCGCCGAACCCTTCGATCGCAGCGGTGATACGCCGCTCTATGTCCAACTTAAACATCGAATCGCCCTGCTTATCGCCAGCCAGGCGTTCGACACCAAGACGCCGCTGCCACGCGAGCTCGAAATCTGTGCGCGGCTGGAGTTATCGCGCGCGACTGTGCGCCGTTGCTTTCAGGATCTCGTCATCGAGGGGCGCGTGGTGCGCAAGCGCGGCCAGGGCACGTTCATCAAGCCCCAAACCTCAGCACCCGGCATCGACCTGGCCCTGAATTTCAGCGCGCGGATGCGCGAAGCGGGACGGGTTCCGAGCTCGCAGATTCTCGCCTTTTCAAGCATACCGGCCGTCCGCGGCATCGCCTCTGGGCTCAAAGTGCCCGAAGGGACACCCGTCTGGGAGATTCGCCGCCTGCGTCTCGCCAACGACAAACCCATGGAGCTCAACTACGTCTATATCCCCGTGTCACTTTGCCCCGAGCTCACACGCAAAGACGTGGATGGCTCGCTCTACGCCTACATCGCGGAAAAGACCGGCATCCTGCCCGCAAGCGTCGATGCCGTCTACGAGGCGGTCAACCTCGACAAGCATGAGGCGCGCCTTTTGGGACAGAACACCGGTAAGGCGGCGATGCGCATCGTGCGTTCGACCTACGACAAGACGGGAACCCCATTCGAGGTAGGCGTGCTCATCAGCTGCGACGGTCAGGCAAAGCTGCACGTGCACATCGCCGCCGACAAAACAACCTTCACCGCCACAGCCCAATAAATCCAAAACGTGGGCGCCGTCGTTCAAACGAACGACGGCGCCCACACTCACTTTTTTTCAGCCCTAGTCATCGCGCAAAGCCCCTTCGGCAGCACACGGTGCGGCCAAGTCACCGCAGGCCGGGGCGGGAGGGGCGGAGTTTCCTCCTGAGCGACTCTGCTTGCAGCCGGAGCGAAAGGGGGAAATCTCCGCCCCTCCCGCCCCGGCCGGACAAGTCAATCTACACCGTGTACTGCGGCAGGTCCTGCAGGGCGATGACGTCCATGCCCATGTCGTTGGCGCTGCCGTGACCCTGCTGGTCCTCACGCACGGCCTCGATGGCGCTCACGTACGTGTTGGCCGCAGACATCGCGGTCACGCAGGTCACACCGCGGCGCACCGCCTCGGTGCGCAACAGATAGCCGTCGCCACGCGAGCCCGGACCGTACGGCGTGTTGATGATCACCGCGATCTCGCCATCAGCGATGAGGTCGCCGATGTTGGGGCGCTCGGCGTCGTGCGGGCCGCTAATCTTCTCCACGATCTCGCACGTCACGTTGCCTCCACGCAGCACGCGCGCCGTACCCTCGGTGGAGCAGATGTCAAAGCCCAGGTAACGCAGGATACGCGCGACCGAAAGGATGTGGCGCTTGTCGCGGTCGCACACGCTGATGAATACCTTGCCGGCGCTCGGGTCGGGCAGCTTGTAGTCGATCGCCAGCTGCGTCTTGGCGTATGCCTCGGGATAGCTCTTGGCGATGCCCATGACCTCGCCCGTCGACTTCATCTCGGGCCCCAGGATGACGTCGGCGCCCGGGAAACGACCCCAGGGCATGACGGCTTCCTTCATGCAGAACCAGTCCAGCTGGCGTTCGTCGCTCGGCAGGCCCAAGCTCGCGATGGAATCGCCTGCCATGATGCGCGCCGCGCACTTGGCCAGCGGCACACCGGTGGCCTTGGAGATAAACGGCACGGTACGGCTGGCGCGCGGGTTGGCCTCGATCACGTAGACGGTCTCGCCCTTGATGGCGTACTGCACGTTGACCAGGCCGCGTACGCCCAGCGCCATCGCGATGCGGCGCGTGGTCTCGCGAAGCTTCGCCTGCAGGCTCTCGCTAAAGCTGAACGGCGGGATGCAGGTCGCAGAGTCGCCGGAGTGAATACCGGCCTCCTCGATATGCTCCAGGATGCCGCCGATGTAGACCTCCTCGCCGTCGCACAGGGCATCGACATCGGACTCGATCGCACCCTCCAGGAAGCGGTCCAGATACACCGGGTAGTCGGGGCTAATGCGCGCGGCCTCGGCCATGTAATCGCGCAGATGCTCGGCATCGTAGGCGATCATCATGCCGCGGCCGCCCAACACATAGCTCGGACGCACCAGAAGCGGATAGCCGATGTGCGCGGCCACGGCCTCGGCCTCCTCAAACGAGGTGGCCTGGCCCGCCGGCGGGTACATGATGCCCAGCTTGTCGAGCAGAGCGGCGAAGCGCTCGCGGTCCTCGGCAAAATCGATGGCGTCGGGCTTGGTGCCCATAATGTTCACGCCGCTCTCCTCGAGCATGCGCGCCAGCTTAAGCGGAGTCTGGCCGCCGAGCGTCACCACGACGCCGTCGGGGCGCTCGACATCGATAACGTCCATGACGTCCTCGTAGGTGAGCGGCTCAAAGTACAGACGGTCGGACGTGTCATAGTCGGTCGAGACGGTCTCGGGATTGCAGTTGACCATGATGGTCTCGAAGCCGCGGGCCGCCAGCGCGTAGCTCGCGTGCACGCAGCAGTAATCGAACTCGATACCCTGGCCAATGCGGTTGGGGCCGGCGCCCAGGATCATCGCCTTGGGCTTGTCCGCCGGCGTGGTCTCGTCGGGAGCCACGCACTTCTTGGCGTCCGGGCTCGTGCGGTAGATGTTCTCGTACGTCTTGTAGTGATATTCCGTGGCGCTCGAGAACTCGGCCGCGCAGGTATCGACCGTCTTCATGCTGGGAACCACGCCCAGACCCTTGCGATAGGCGCGCACAAAGCGCTCGTCCGAGCCGGTCAGCGCGGCAATCTCGGCGTCGCTCGTGCCGTATTGCTTGAGCAGGCGCATCGCGTCGGCGTCGATATCCTCCACACGCAGGCCGCGGATGCTCTCCTGGACCTGCACCATGTCGTTGATACGATTGAGGTACCACGGATCGATACCGCAGATGGCATGGATGCGGGCGATGTCCCAGCCACGGCGCAGGGCCTCGACCACAAAGAAGATGCGGTGCTCGGTCGGGGTTGCCGCGGCCTGAGCGAGCTCATCGTCGCTCAGCTTGTCGGCACCCTCCTTGCCACCGGCGCAGATGCCCTGGTGACCGTCCTCCAGTGAGCGCATGGCCTTGCCGAAGGCCTCCTCAAAGGTGCGGCCGATCGCCATGATCTCGCCCACGGCCTTCATGCGCGTGGTGAGCGTGGGGTCGGTACCCTTAAACTTCTCGAAGGCAAAGCGCGGCACCTTGACCACGCAGTAGTCAATCGTGGGCTCAAAGCAGGCGGGCGTTGCCTTGGTGATGTCGTTGACGATCTCGTCGAGCGTGTAGCCCACGGCCAGGCGAGCGGCGGCCTTGGCGATGGGGAAGCCCGTGGCCTTGGAGGCCAGTGCGGACGAACGGCTCACGCGCGGGTTCATCTCGATGACGATCAGGCGGCCGGTCTGGGGGTTCACGGCAAACTGCACGTTGGAGCCGCCGGTCTCGACGCCGATCTTCTCCAGAATGGCGAGCGACGCGACACGCATGCGCTGGTACTCAAGGTCACTTAGTGTCTGCGCCGGCGCCACGGTGATGGAGTCGCCGGTGTGCACGCCCATGGGGTCGAGATTCTCGATGGAGCACACGATGATGCCGTTGCCGGCGTGGTCGCGCATGACCTCCATCTCATACTCTTTCCAACCCTCGATGGACTCCTCGACCAGCACCTCATGGGCAGGCGAGAGCTCAAGGCCCTGGCTCACGATGGAGACGAGCTCCTCGTGGGTGTGCGCGATGCCGCCGCCGGCGCCGCCGAGGGTAAAGCTCGGACGCAGCACGCAGGGATAGCCCACGCGCTCGGCGATGGCCTCGGCGTCGGCCACGCTGTAGGCATAGCCCGAGCGCGCGACCTCCAGGCCGATCTCGGCCATGGCCTCGTTAAAGAGCTTGCGGTCCTCGCCGCGCTCGATAGCGGCCAGGTCGCAGCCGATCATCTCGACGCCGTACTTGTCCAGCGTGCCGTCTTTCGCCAGCTCGACGGCGGCGTTCAGACCGGTCTGGCCACCCAGCGTGGGCAGCAGCGCGTCCGGATGCTCTTTCTTGATTACGCGCTCGATAAACTCGGCGGTGATGGGCTCGACATAGGTGCGGTCGGCCAAGCCCGGGTCGGTCATGATGGTCGCCGGGTTGGAGTTGACCAGGATGACCTCAAAGCCATCCTCCTTGAGCACCTTGCAGGCCTGGGCGCCGGAGTAGTCGAACTCGCAGGCCTGGCCAATAACGATGGGGCCCGAACCAATAACGAGGATGCGCTTGATGTCGGTACGTTTCGGCATGTTAGTTCTCCTCGGTCGCAGCGTTCTCGGACTCGGCGAAATTCCAGCCGGCGAGGCGGTCCTTCGCGGTGTCGATGTCCAGGTAGTTCTCCTCGCCGTCCATGAGTCGCGTAAAGGCGGTAAAGAGATAGTGGGCATCGGTGGGGCCAGGCGAAGCCTCGGGGTGGTACTGGACCGAGAAACACGGGGCGTCGAGCAGCTGGATGCCCTCGGCGGTGCCGTCGTTGAGGTTCACATGTGTCAGGCGAATGCGACCAAAGCGCTCGTTCATCACGACCGGCGCGATGCCGCGACGCACCCAGGCGCGCAGGTCACCGTCGGCCGCATGCTCGGTTTCGCCGCCGGAAAGCTCCGGAATCAGTTTGCCCAGACTGGGGAACAGCAGGCCAAAGCCGTGGTTTTGCGCGGTGATCTCCACGCGACGGCTCACCAGATTCATAACCGGCTGGTTACCGCCACGGTGACCGAATTTAAGCTTTTCCATTTGGGCGCCGCAGGCCAGGCTGATCATCTGGTGACCGAGGCAAATGCCAAAGACCGGCACCTTGCCGATCAGCTGCTGCACCTGCTCGTAGGTCTCCACCACGGCATCGGGGTCGCCGGGGCCGTTGGACAAAAAGACGCCATCAGGATTCATGTCGAGCACCTGCTGGGCGGGCGTATCCCACGGCACGACGGTGAGGTCGCAGCCGGCACGGACCAGGCCCTCCAGAATACCGCGCTTCACACCGCAGTCGTAGGCGACCACTTTGTGACGGGCAGGAGCGGCAGCCGCAAGCGCAAAGCCATGCGTGGCAGGCAGGTCGGCGGCCACAAACTCGTGAGGCGCGGGACAGCTCACGGTCTTGACCAGGTTCTCGCCCACCAGCGTGGGCGCTGCGTCCAGACGCTCGGCGAGCTCGTCGACGTCGAAGATCTCTGTCGAGATAATGCCCATCTTGGAACCATTGTCGCGCAGATGGCGCACCAGAGCGCGGGTGTCGACACCCTCGATAGCGACGATGCCGTGAGCGCGCAGGTACTCCGGCACGCTGACGGCCGAGCGCCAGTTAGAAGGCGTGGCGCACATGTCGCGAACGATCATGCCGCGCATAGCCGGAGCGCTCGCAGGGCGCACGTCGTCGCCGGGGAAGGCCGACTGGACATCGGTCTCGTCGATACCGTAATTGCCGATCTGCGGATAGGTCATGGTTACAATTTGGCCGGCATAACTCGGGTCGGTCATGACCTCAAAGTAGCCCTCAAGCGAGGTGTTGAAGCAGACTTCGCCGGTCGCGGTGCCCTCGGCGCCGCATGCACGTCCATAAAAAATGGTCCCATCCTCAAGATACAGGATACAGGGACCGCAGGTGCCCTTGCTGGTTTTGGCCAGCATACGCTGGCAATGCTCGCTGGGCGCGAAGGTGCGGGCGGCAGCGCCCGCGGTATGGTTGTTCGCCATAATTCTCCTTCCCGGTCTCACAGGACCGGCTTAAAGGTGTGTAGTTAGGCCTCGCGGTATTGTAACCGCAAGCATGCCTCATGGCGTTAATTTCATCGAAATGTTTACGAAATGATAATTATGACTTTCTATGCATAATGATTATTTAATCCCCGTCCCAGAAAAATTATCCCGCGTGGGCTTGTGGCTCACGCGGGATAATGGCCTCTTACTTTTGCTTGTCCTGTTCCAGCAGATCGGACGGTGAGCGATCGGGCTTGCCGCCGCGGAAAATCTCGCGGCCATGCAGACGATGCTCCAGGTCACGTTCGGCCTTTTCCTCGTCAATCTTGGTCTGGCTCACCACCGGGTCCTCGATCAGCGACGACACCGAGTTCACCTGCTTCTGAATGCGCTCGGCGATGGTGTCATCCATACTCACGATGCGCATCTTCCAGTCGATACTCGTGGCGTTGGATGAGCTCTTGGTCCACACGAACGTCAGGATGGCGCTCTGGTGGCCCTGGGCGGGAAACATGCCAAAGAAGGAATCGTGCTGAATGTTGCTATCCTCGTCGATATAGGCGTGAACGTTATACACCACGCGGTCGATCTTATCGTTGAGCAACGCGTTGGTCGCAAGCGCCGCGGCCTGAATCTGCCCGTTGGACAGCAGCTCGAGCTCGTTGGCAGACGATGTGTCCAACACCGTCACCTCGACCGTGCCCGTACGCTCATCGGCTTCATCGACGGTAAAGTCGAGCGGGAACTGCGTAAAGCCGTTGCCCCACTCAAGGCCGCCCTTCAGCGCCGTCGAAACGGTATCGACCGAAACGCTCTCGGACAGGTTGGCGGTGTTCAGGCGACGCATCACGCCGTAGCCAATCTGCATGCCCACGATCAACACCAAAATACCAATGACCACGGCCATCGCGGTCTTCGTAATGGTATGGCTCACCTGCGAACCCGAAGGATCATCCTCGGACAGCGGGTCGATATGTTTTGCCTGGCTCGCGCGGTCCTCGCTGCGCAGCTGCGCTAGCGCCGCTTTGTCACCGCGCTTGGCCGCAGCCTCCTTCTCACGCATGCGCTCGGTTCGCTTTTTGGCAAGCGTGGGATCCAAGACACCGGATGCATCGATTTCGGAGAATAACTCCGTCACTTCTTCCGGAGTCAAAGGGTTCTTGTCAGCCATAAACTTCCTGTCATATCAATCAGTCGAGCTCGTGCGCACGCGCACCTTCGAACTGCATTCGATAGTAACGGGCATAGGTGCCGCCACGGGCGAGAAGCTGTTCATGCGTGCCACGTTCCACAACGCGACCATGCTCAACGGTCGCAATCTCATCGGCGTGTTTAATGGTCGAGAGACGGTGGGCGATGATGATTGTGGTACGGCCGCGTGCCAGCTCTTCGAGCGACTCCTGGACCGCCTCCTCGCTCTCGTTATCCAAAGCACTCGTCGCCTCGTCCAAGATCAAGATTTTGGGATTCTTGAGAAACACGCGCGCAATGGCAACGCGTTGCTTCTGTCCGCCCGAAAGACGGCTGCCACGCTCGCCCACGACCGTGTCATAACCCTGTGGAAGCGACTCGATAAAGGCATCGATGTTGGCGCGACGGGCGGCCTCGGCGATCTCTCCTGCCGTAGCGCCCGGCTTGCCGTAGGCGATGTTCTCGCCAATCGTGCCGTCAAACAGATAGACATCCTGCTGCACCAGGCCGATGGCGCGACGCAGGCTCTGCTGCGTCACATCGCGCACGTCCTGGCCGTCGATGCTAATGGATCCGGCAGCCACGTCATAAAAGCGCGGCAGCAGCGAACAGGTCGTGGACTTGCCACCGCCCGAAGGGCCAACCAAAGCGATGGTCTGCCCGGGCTTGATGGACAGATTCATATGGTCGATAACGGGACGCTCTTCGGCATCGCCCTCGCCCAGCTCAACGTCCTCGTAGTTAAAGCACGCGTCGTGATACTCCACGGCGCCGGCAGTCACTTGCAGATCCGTAGCGCCCGGCTTGTCCTGGATATCCGGCGCGGTCGAGAGCACCTCGTCCATGCGCTTAAAGCCGGCGATGGCCTTCTGATACGTTTCGGCCGAATTGACGAGTGTCTCGAGCGGCGTGCAGAACAGCGAAATATAGAGTGCAAAGGTCGCCATATCGACCGCCTGCAGCTGTCCCTGGGCGACCAGCCAGCCGCCCAGCAGCACCACGATCACATAGAGCACACCCGAGAGCAGGCCATACGTCGCGGTATAGACGCCCATGGCGTGATACATGTTCTCCTTGGACGAAAGATAGCGATTGTTGGAGGCGCGGAACTTGAAGCGTTCGGTCTCCTCATTGGCAAAACTCTTGACCACGCGCATGCCCGCCAGCGAATCCTGCAGCTGCGCATTGATGCCGCTGATCTTTTTGCGGTTGTCGCTAAAGACCTCGCGCATGCGCATGTTCTGCCAAAACATGATGACCGCAAACGCCGCCGTCACCACGGCCATGGCGAGCGCCAGCACCGGGGCGATGGTAAAGAGGATCACAAACGAGCCGATAATCTCGATGCCGCAGATGATGATCCACTCGGGCACGTGGTGCGCCGCCTCGCAGATATCGAACAGGTCGTTGACCACGCGGCTCATCATGTCGCCCGAGCTGTTGCGGTCAAAGTACGCAAAGCTAAAGCGCTCATACTGGTCAAACAGGTCCTCGCGCATCTTGGACTCCATACGCGCGCCCATCACGTGACCCCAATAGCTCACAAAATAGCGGCAGGCGCAGCGGGCGGCATACATCAGCACCAAGCCCACCGCAATCATGCCGAGCGCCTGCATAATGACAGCCTGACCCTGAGTAAACAGCCCACCGGTCAAATTGCGCAGAATAATAGGAAACGCAAGGTCAATGGCGGCAAGCACCAGAGCGCAAACAGTATCGGCAACAAAAAGCCCCATCTGGGGCTTGTAGTAAGAAAGAAACCTCTTCAGCATAATCACCTTACGCGGTTTTACCAAACCGCGTTTCGTCTCGACGCTGCAAGCGCCCCATTTAGACAATCTGGCCTTCAATCGTCGGTCGCGTATATCCATACGCTTCCCTCCTCTTTTAGACCACCTTGTCTCAAATGGAGCACTTTCGCTGACTTACACAAACCTGCGGGATCATCCCCGCTCGTTACAGCTCTGCCCCGCCTAGTCGGTGAGCGATACTGTCGCAGGCAAGAGCGCCCACGACGGTCTTGGCGTCTTCGATCTTGCCGTCGAGCACGGCGTCGATCAGCTCGTGCAGCGGCACCAGGTCCACATTGATAAACTCGTCATCGTCGGGGTTGGGCACATCAAACTCGAGCTTGGTAGCCAAGTAGATGTGGATGATCTCATCGCAAAAACCGCAGGACGTGACAATCGACGTCAAAAAGCGAATACGACCAGCCCTAAAGCCCGTCTCCTCATGCAGTTCGCGCTTGGCGCAATCGAGCGGGTCCTCACCTGAATCGAGCTTGCCGGCGGGAATCTCGACCGTCACGCGGTCGATGGCGGTGCGGTACTGACGCACCAGTACGATCTTGCCACTCTCGGTCAGCGCCACAACGGCCGCCGCACCCGGATGGCGAACGATATCGCGGGCGCTGCGGCGACCGTTGGGCAGCTCAACCTCAAGACGGTGGACGTCGAGGATCTTGCCCTTCCAGGCGCACTCCTCCGAAAGAATCTTCTCGTGCAGCTCGGCATCGTGCGGGTCATCGTCGCCCAGCACCAGCGCCGGCTCGTCAGCGACCTCGCCACCAGGTTCGCCCTCGGCGTGCCCATACACGCGGCTGTCCTCCTCGACGATCTGCGCATCCACGAGCTCTTCGTTCTTTTCGTCCATCCGTCTCATTCCTCTCGGACTTTAGGCACCCCAGGCGTCGCGGCCGCGCAGCGCGCGCAGGCCGATGTCGTGACGCAGGGTCTTACCCTCAAAATCAATCTTCTCGCAGGCCTCGTAGGCAAGGTTGCGAGCGTTCTCGAACGTGTCGCCCAGAGCGGTCACGGCAAGCACGCGACCACCATTGGTCAAGAGCTGGCCGTTCACCACAGCAGTGCCCGCGTGGTACACGGTCACGTTCTCCATGGCCTCGGCATCGGTGATACCGGCGATGACCTTGCCCTTCTCGTAGCTGCCGGGATAGCCCGCACTCGTCAGGACAACGGCCACGGCCCACTCGTCGCGCCAGTCGAGCTCAATCTGATCGAGCTCACAGTTGGCGCAGGCCAGCATGACCTCAACCAGGTCGTTCTTAAGGCGCGGCAGCACGACCTGCGTCTCGGGGTCGCCAAAGCGGGCATTGAACTCCAGCACCTTGGGGCCGGCGGGCGTGAGCATAAAGCCGCCGTACAGGCAGCCGCGGTAGTCGATGCCCTCGGCAGCAAGCTCGGCAACGGTCTGCTCCATGACCTTCACCATGGTGGCGTGCTCCTCGTCGGTCACGATGGGCACCGGGCTGTAGACACCCATGCCGCCGGTGTTGGGGCCCTTGTCGCCCTCGAGCGCGCGCTTGTGGTCCTGCGAGGTGGCCATGGGGCGCACGGTCTTGCCGTCGGTAAAGGCCAAAAGCGAGCACTCGGGGCCGGTCAGCATCTCCTCGATGACCACGGTGTTGCCGGCATCGCCAAAGGTGCCGCCAAAGCACTCGCGCACGGCCTCCTCGGCCTGCTCAAGTTCGGTCGCCACGATGACGCCCTTGCCCGCGGCAAGGCCGTCGGCCTTGACGACCAGCGGAGCGCCCTGCTCACGCACATAGGCAAGAGCCGAAGATTCGTCGGTAAACGAACCATAGGCTGCCGTCGGGATACCGGCGCGCTCCATGAGCTGCTTGGAGAACAGCTTGGAGCCCTCCATCTGGGCGCCCTCGGCACCCGGGCCAAAGCAGGGAATACCCGCCGCGCGCACGGCGTCGGCCACGCCCGCCACGAGCGGAGCCTCGGGGCCAATCACCACGAGTCCGCATCCGTGGCTCTGCGCAAACGCCGCCACGGCCGCAGGATCGCAGTCGTCGAGAACAACGTTCTCGCCGCAGCTCGCGGTACCGCCGTTACCCGGCGCGATGTAGAGCTTGCCGGCGCGCGGTGATGCCGCGAGCTTAGCTGCCAAAGCATGCTCACGGCCGCCGCTGCCCAACAACAGGATGTCGATGGTTTGAGTGTCCGCCTTCAAGGGTGCCTCCTCTATGGATGAATGGCCCGCTCCGCGCGAGCCCTTTGCAAGCAAATATACCCCTCGGCCGCCCGTCTGGGCTGCAAAGGGGTATATCGCAATAACCGTATAAACCGATTACTTCCAGAATCGGTTGATGATCTGCTCGCGACCGGCGCCAACGCCAATGAACGTCACGCGGGTGTGTGCCAGATCCTCGATAAACGCCACGTAGTCCTGAGCCTCTTGCGGCAGCTCATCAAAGCTGCGGCAACCGGTGATGTCGCACTTCCAGCCGGGGAGCTCCTCGTAGATGGGCTTGGCATGCTCAAAGCGCACCTGATGCTCGGGCACGCTCGTGTAGCGCTCGCCATCGACGTCGTAGGCCACGCACACCTTGATGGTGTCGAAGGCCGAAAGCACGTCGAGCTTAGTCAGGGCGATATCGGTGAGGCCGTTGACGCGCGAGGCATAGTTGGCGATAGGGCCGTCAAACCAGCCGCAACGACGACGGCGACCGGTGGTCACGCCGTACTCATAGCCCTCCTCGGTCAGCGTGTGGCCAGCCTCGGACTCATAGGAAAGCTCGGTGGGCATGGGGCCCGAACCGACGCGGGTGATATAGGCCTTCATGACGCCCAGCACGCGGTCGACGTTCTTCATGCCCACGCCAGAGCCGGTGATGGCGCCGCCGGCGGTGCAGTTGGAAGACGTCACGTACGGATAGGTTCCGTGGTCGATGTCGAGCAGCGTCGCCTGGGCGCCTTCAAACAGCAGGTTCTTGCCCTCATCGATCATGTTGTTGAGCAGCAGGCTCGTCTCGGTGATGTAGGGACGCAGGCGCTCGGCCATCGGCAGGTACTCGTCGCAAATCTGGTCCACGGTGTAGGTGGGCAGGTTGTAGATGAGCTCGAGCTCGGGGTTCACGCGGGCGAGAGCGGTCTCCAACTTGTCGCGGAACAGCGTCTCGTCCAGCATGTCCTGCATGCGCAGGCCAATGCGGGCCATCTTGTCCTGATAGCACGGACCAATGCCGCGCTTGGTGGTACCGATGTTCTTCTTGCCGAGCTTCTGCTCAAAGGCGCCATCCAGATCGATGTGGTACGGCATGATGACATGCGCGTTGCCGCTAATCTTGAGGTTCTTGGTGGTGATGCCGTCGGCCTCGAACATGTCGATCTCCTCAAGGACAACCTTGGGGTTGACGACGCAGCCGTTACCGATCACCGACACGTGGTCGGAATACATGATGCCGGAGGGCACCTGGTGCAGGCCGTACTTTTTGCCGTTGACGACGATGGTGTGGCCGGCGTTGTTGCCGCCCGAGTAGCGCACGACGGCATCGAAGTCGCCGGCGACCAGGTCGCAAATCTTACCCTTGCCCTCATCGCCCCACTGGGCACCGACCAAAACGGTTGACGGCATGTTTACTCCTTACATTCATGGACTGTCTACGCGCCACGCCGGCACGCAGAAGCACAAAACATTCCCAGTATACCCGTGCAACGGGCGCCTGTCCTACTCCTCGGCATGTGCCCCATCAAGCTCATAGAACTTGGTGGATGCCGGCAGGAACATCAGGTCGACGTCGCCGATCGGGCCCGAACGGTTCTTGGCCACGACGATACGCGTAACGCCCTCGTCGGGTCGATCGTCGCGCGAGGCTTCGGCCTCGTCGGCGGAGCGGTCCAAGAACATAACGATATCGGCGTCCTGCTCGATGGAGCCCGATTCACGAAGGTCGGAAAGCTGCGGGCGCTTGCCGGTACGGGATTCGACCTGACGCGAGAGCTGCGACAGCGCGATGAGCGGGATCTTGAGTTCCTTGGCCATGATCTTCAGACCACGCGACATCTCGGAGACCTCGACGGTACGGCTCTCGGAGCGGCGTCCCGGCGGAGGACTCACCAGCTGCAGGTAGTCCAGGATGATGATGGCCTTCTCCTTGTTGTGGAGCATGCGGCGGCTCTTGGCGCGAATCTCGGTCACTGTGGTGCCGGGCGTATCGTCAATCAGAATATCGAGCTTGGACAAGGTCTGCGTGGCCTCGTTGATATTGGCCCACTGCTCGGGGCTAATGCGGCCCATGCGGAAGTCACTGATCGAAATCATGGCGTAGGCGCAAATCAGACGCTGGGCAATTTCCTTGCCCGACATCTCCAGCGAGAAGAAGCCGACGGTATAACCGGCCGCGGCAGCGTTGAGCGCCAGATTCAGGGCGAACGACGTCTTACCCACAGCAGGGCGGGCGCCGATGATGATGAGCTGGCCCTCGCGAAAACCCATGAGCATGCGGTCGAGCGACGGGAAGCCCGTGGGCACGCCCGCAGCCTGGCCGCCTGCCTGGCACACTTCCTCGGCCTCGTTATAGGCCTCGACCATAAACTCGGTCAGCGTCTTGTAGCTCGACTTGACCTCGCGCGCCGTGACCTTGAGCAACTTGCTCTCGGCCAGCTCCACGACCTCTTTGGTATCGGTGGGAGCGTTATAGGCCAGCGCGTTGATCTCGTTGGTGGCGCCGATCAGCTCGCGCAGCATCGAATCGCGGCGAACGATAGCGGCATGGTGCTGCCAGTTGACGAGCGACAGGGTCTGACCCATCAACTCCAAAATGTAGGCCTCGCCGCCCACGGCATCAAGCTTGTTGATGCTTCGCAGGTAATCGATCAGCGAGATGGAGTCGATGGGAATGCGGCTGTTGTACATATCGACCATCGCGGTATAGATGGTCTTATGAATGGGCCGGTAGAAGTCATCGGGCTGCAGCTCGACCTGGGCCTCTTCGACCACCTCGGGCGATAGCAGCATAGCGGCCAGTACATTGGCCTCTGCATCTTGGTTTTGGGGAAGACCCAACTTGGAGCCGCGGTCCTCAACCGTCAGCCCGGTCTCCCTATCGTCATATGCCATGAGCATCCTCATTCATATCGCTTGCGAGCATCCATAGTATCAGCCACGGTCCCAAAACGCGCCGCGCGCCGCCAATCATCACCGAACCAAACGGATGAACGGTCCTGTATATAGGACTTCGACGCAACGTTCACCATGACACTCACTCAGCGCAAAAAACAAAAGGGCGCCCTGGTTTCCCAGAGCGCCCTTCTTAGAACAAGATTGTTGCGTTGCAGCAAATGCTACTCGGCAGCAGCCTCAGTCTCGACCTCGGCGGTCTCGGCCTCGGCGACCTCAGCGGCCTCCTCGACCTCAGCCTCGGCAGCGAGCTCCTCGGCGGTAACGCCAACGAGAACGACAACCTCGGCCTTGATCTCGCGGTACAGCGAGATGGCAACGGTGTGGGCACCGGCAACCTTGATGGGCTTACCGAGCTCGACGCGCTTGCGGTCGATGTCCATACCGAGCTGAGCCTTGATGGCGTCAGCGATCATAGCGGCGGTAACGGAGCCAAAGAGGATGCCCTCGTCGCCGACCTTGACGTCAACGGTGACCGTCTTGCCCTCAAAGGCAGCCTTGGTCTCGTTGGCGGTAGCCAGACGAACGGCCTCGCGCTTAGCGATGTTGTTGCGACGCTCGTCAAGCTGCTTGAGGTTGCCCTTGGTGGCGGCAACAGCGAGCTTCTTGGGGAACAGGAAGTTCTCAGCGTAACCCTGAGCGACCTCTACGACGTCACCCTCGCCGCCCTTGCCCTTGATCTCATCGAGAAGAATAACCTTCATGATGCGTCTCCCTTCTTAGCCGCGGTCGCGGTTGCCACGAGAGGAAACCACGGGGACGGTGTACGGCAGGAGTGCCATCTCGCGGGCGCGCTTGATGGCATTGGCGATGTCATGCTGATGCTGCGTGCAAGCGCCAGTGACGCGACGGGGCTTGATCTTGCCACGGTCGGTCATGTACTTACGGAGAAGCTGAGTGTCCTTATAGTCGATGAACTCAGTGTTCTCCTTGCAGAACTGGCAGTACTTACGACGCGGCTGACGTGCAGAAAAATCATTAGCCATGTCAAAATACCTTTCATTTGGCAACTTCGGCGAACCGAAGCCGCCTCTCACTCAAAAATAGGTGAACAACCCTTAGAACGGGATGTCCTCATCGTAGACGTCGACCGCGGGCGGCGTAGCCACCGGTGCGGCAGGACGTGCTGCGGGCGCGGGAGCTGCGGGGGCGTAACCGCCCTGATCGTAGCCACCCTGGCCACCACGGGAGCTCATAAACTCGATCTCATCGACGATGACCTCAAGCTTGCTCCGGCGCTGGCCGTCGCGCTCCCAAGAGCTGTAGCGCAGCTTGCCCTCGATCGCGACCTTGTTTCCCTTTGCCAGGAAACGGCTCACGGCCTCGGCGCGGGTGCCGAACATGGTGCAGTCGACAAAGTTGGGATAGTCCTCCCACTCGCCAGTCTGCGCGTTACGGCGACGATCGTTCACGGCGACGCCAAAGGACAGAACCTGGGTTCCGCCGGCGGTGGCGCGCAGCTCGGGATCGCGGGTGAGGTTACCGGTGATGTTCACTCGATTGATGCTCATAACTCACTACTTCCTCTTGGGGCACAAGCCCAGTCCAAAACGACAGTCTTACTCCTGGTCGTCGCGACGGACGATCATGTGGCGGACCACAGCGTCGGTGATGCGCAGGACGCGATCAAGCTCGGCGATCTGGGTAGGATCTGCGTGGAAGTTGATGAGGGTGTAGTCACCATCGGTGAGGTCGTTGATCTCGTAGGCGAGCTTGCGCTTGCCCCACTCGTCAACGGAGTCGACCTTGCCAGCGCCCTCAGCGATCGTGGTATCGATACGCTTCATAACAGCGAGACGAGTCTCGGGGTCGAGCGACGGGTCAACAAAGAACAGCAGTTCATAAGCCTTCATATTGTCACCTCCTCTGGGCAAATGTGGCTCCAGGTCGTGAAGGTGCGCCTGAAGCAGGAAAAGACTTGGTAATAATATCTTTCAACCTCCCAGGCCGCAAGAATATGCAGCTACAACCTCATGACCTCCACATATGCCCATACTCGCACGACGTTTCATGCGCATTCCAACCAAATGCCGACCAAAAGCTTGACGGATCTGTGGACAAGATACGGTGCCGCGGGGACAAGCTGAGCCAAGCCGCAGGTCAACGGGCAAAAGGCTGTGGTCGCAAAATGCATACCAGTGGCTCACAACACCGTTCAAATATTTTTAAAATTGCTGCCACGTCGTCTATAAATACCTATTTTGAACAATTTGTTGTATGCAGCCATGCTGGTCAGAGCCCGTTTTTGACCTTCTCGATCCCGTCACGAAGCCAAGCGATTCAAAAAATGCCAACTTTTCTGTTTGCACTTTGCGATTCCTCGTGTATACTGACTTTCGCATTTAACGGAGAGTTGTCCGAGTGGCCGAAGGAGCACGATTGGAAATCGTGTAGGCGTCAAAAGCGTCTCCAGGGTTCAAATCCCTGACTCTCCGCCAGTTAATTCCAAAGCAGGCCTTCGAGCCTGCTTTGTTTTTACCCCACGCGGAGGGGTGGCAGAGTGGTTGAATGCGGCGGTCTCGAAAACCGTTTGGCCTGTATAAGGTCACGAGGGTTCGAATCCCTCCTCCTCCGCCATTTTGGTTGAGAAAGCTCCCGAAAACGGGGGCTTTTTTGTTTAGAGTCCCTTACAAGCAAATGCGGCGGAGGAGGAGGGATTCGAACCCGTCAGGACGCGGAGCGTAAAGAAAACGCGCCAGTGGCGCGTTTTTAGCGCAGCGCGGTCGGCGCAAGCCGACCGAATAAATTTTGAGCTCCGCTCAAAATTTGGACATCCCTCCTCTTCAGCCACGCCCCCATTGCTTTCGATTTCACCTTGAATCTCAAACATGTACATCACCCTCCAAAAACGACATTTTTCGGCATCTTTGGAGGCTGATGTACATGTTTGGTACCCATGACCGTTCCCAGTCCCTACCGTTTGCCGAGCAATAGGGTCTCAATCGCCGCCAACCATGTACTATGTACGGGCATTGTTCAAACCCGAGAATCAAAGGACCTCATCTTGCCCGTCGTCGCCGCTATGACTGTTACTTCACACGCCTCGGATGCCATGGTCGCTATCCCATTTTGGCTCGAGATGTTCGCCGTTGTCGCGGCATCGATCTCGGGCGTGCTGGTCGCTCGCGAGCACAAGCTCGACCTGGTGGGCGCGGTCGCGCTCGCGGTGGTCTGCGGTCTGGGCGGCGGTCTTTTGCGCGATATGACGCTCCAGGTCGGCAACGTCTACATCCTCAACCAGCCCATGGCACTACCGCTCTCCATCGCCACAGCCGCCATCATCTATATCTTCCCGGCAATCGTCGATAAGCCCGAAAAACTCATTCCCCTGCTCGACATCATCTCGGTCGGCATCTATGCAGCAACCGGCGCGGACAAGGCGCTGGTCTACGGCTTTGCGCCGGCGGTGTGCATCATGATGGGCTTTTTCACCGCCGTGGGCGGCGGCATGTTGCGCGACGGCTTTATGGGCGTGGTTCCGGGTATTTTCCAGCGCACCAACTTCTATGCCATCGCGGCTATCGCCGGATCGGCAAGCTATGTCTGCCTCGTCATGAGCGGCTTGGTCAGCAATGTCGTCGCGCTGGTCGTTTGCGTCGTAGTGACCATGGGCCTGCGCTGGCTGTCGCTACGCTTTGACATCAAAAGCCCCACCGAGGAAGACATCGCACGCTTCTTGCACCGCAAAAAGTAGATTGCGCGGCCTCATCCTTCGAAATGCAACCGAGAGGTTCTTTTAGAGTGCCCACGCGTTGGGTACCCTGTTAGATGCATATCGAGCATCTAACGAAGGATTCACTATGCCTTGCAACCAAGTACCGTCGATCCGGCGCCACAAAGCGCAGGCCCGCATCACCATCCTATTCGCGCTGATTGCGCTCGCGCTCACCGCACTTCCCACGGTGTCGTTCGCCGGCACTGACACCGCGGGCAACGTGCTCGCAACCGAAGTTGACTCAACTCCGTCTGGCGTCGAGGGAGACCTGTACTGGGCCGGCCAAAGCCTCAACCTAGACGACGCCTCCATCGGCCGCGATATTATCGCGGCGGGTGAGAGCCTGTCGATTCGCGATTGCACCGTAGGCGGCGCCGTTCGTCTGGCGGCACGCACCATCGATATCGCCAAAACCGCAATCGATGGCAGCGTCACGGTGGCCGGCCAGCACGTCGTGCTCAACACCGGCAGCACCGCCAACTGTTTTTACGCGGCAGGCGAAACGGTCGCCCTGCGCGGCTCCGCCAAATCGGCGGCGCTTGCCGGCGGCACCGTAACCATCGACGGCACCGTCGATGGCGATGTTGAGGTCTGGGCCGACAAGCTCATCCTGGGTAAAAACGCCCGCATCACCGGCACGGTGAACGCCCACGTCTCACAGGACCCCGAGCGGGCCGAGGGCGCCCAGGTCGGAGCTCTCAAGATCGACCGGACCGAGAACGAGAACACCTCTACGGCCAACGACATTATCGGCGGCATCGTTGCCGCGGCGCTTTCCACCTGCTTTGTCGCCATCCTGCTTGAGCTTGTCTTTCCACGCGCAACCGCCAGCGCTGCCGGCATGCTCCATCAGCGTCCCATGCCGCTGTGGGTAAGTGGTCTTCTGGGCACGGTCGCCGTCGCTCCCGCCGTGCTGCTGCTCATCATCTCGATTGCAGGCCTGTCGCTCGCCGCCGCCCTCATGTGCGGCGTCATCGGCATCGCTTTGGTCTCGGCGGCATTTACGGGCACCGCGGTCGCGCGCATGGTCGGACACAACCAAAACCGCTACGCCATGGCCGCCGTGGGCGGTATCGTCGCGGGCGCACTCACGGCACTTCCTCTTATGGGCAACTTTGTCAGCGGTGTAGCCTTCGTCTTCACGCTCGGCTACGCCATCCAGATCATCTGGCGCAACGCCCACCTCAAGCCGCAGCAGCCGGCTAACACGCCAGGACTCCCCACCGCCTAGCCGCCAACCACCACAAAAGGGCCAGGCACCTTTGTGGTGGCGCAAAGCAACCTGATCCCATTGCACCAAAAAGGGCGCCGACCATTGCGGTCGACGCCCTTTCTTATTGGCAGTTATAAGCCCCAGCGCTTATTTGTTGACCTGACCGGCACGGACGGCGGCCTTCTTGCGGTCGGTGGCATTGAGCAGACGCTTGCGCAGGCGAATATTCTTGGGAGTGATCTCCACCAGCTCGTCATCGGCGATGTACTCCAGCGCCTCCTCCAGCGAGAAGGTGCGGGGCGGCACCAGCTGCACGGAAATATCGGAGGTCGAGGAACGCTGGTTGCCCAGGTTCTTGGTACGGGCGATGTTGACGACCATGTCGCCGGCCTTGCTGCGCTCGCCCACGATCATGCCCTCGTAGCACTCGGTGCCCGGCTCAACAAACAGCTGGCCGCGCTCCTGCAGCGTACCCAGGGCGTAGGCAACGGCCTTCTCGGTGGTCATGGAGATCATGGCGCCGTTCTGACGGTTGCCGATCTCGCCGGCGTAGGGGCCATACTCCAAGAAGGTGTGGTAGAACACGCCCTCGCCGTGGGTGACGTTCATGATGCGGTTCTTAAGGCCCATGATGCCACGCGTCGGGATCTTAAACTCAAGGTGCGTCACGATGCCCGAGGTATCCATGCTCGTCATGATGCCACCGGAGGTGCCGAAGACCTCAACGACCTTGCCCGAGTACTCGTCCGGGCACTCGACGACGGCCTGCTCGACAGGCTCCATCTTGTTGCCGTTCTCGTCCTTCTTAAACAGAACGCGCGGACGACCGACCTGGAACTCAAAGCCCTCGCGGCGCATGGACTCCATCAGAACGGACAGGTGCAGAATGCCGCGGCCCGAGACCTCGACGCCGCTCTTGTCCTCGAGCTCCTCGATCTTCATGGTCACGTTGTTCTCGGCCTCGTTGAACAGGCGCTCCTTGAGCTGACGGGCGCCAACGATATCGCCGTCGCGGCCGACGAGCGGGGAGGTCGAAGCCTCAAAGACGATGGACAGGGTCGGCGGGTCGATCTCGATGGGCTCGAGCTCGACGGGATTCTCGGGGTCGGTGTAGACATCGCCGATATCGGTGCGGTCGATGCCCACAACGGCGGCAATGTCGCCGGCGCCGACTTCCTGGCACTCGGTACGGCCCAGGTAGTCGAAGGTAAAGAGTTGCTTGACGGTAGCGGTGGCGCTGGAGCCGTCGTTCTTGACGACCAAGATCTGGTCGCCCTGGTGGATGGTGCCGGAGTACACGCGGCCGATGCCGATACGGCCGACGAAGTTGGAGTGATCGATGGTCACGCACTGCATGGCCAGCGGAGCGGTCTCGTCAACCTCGGGTGCGGGCATGTCGTCGATGATCATGTCGAGCAGCGGGTACATGTCCATGTTGCCGTCCTCGGGATCATGACGGGCAAAGCCGTTGACGCCGCTGGCGTAGATGACATGCTCCATGGCAAACTCAAGCTGGTCGTCGGTAGCGCCCAGGTCGGCCATAAGGTCCAGGCAGTCGTTGTAGGCCTTCTCGGGGTTGGCACCCGGACGGTCGATCTTGTTGATGACGATCATGATCTTAAGGCCGGTGTCGATAGCGTGACGCAGCACGAAGCGGGTCTGGGGCATGGGACCCTCAAAAGCGTCGACCAGCAACAGGGCGCCGTCGGCCATACGCAGCACGCGCTCGACCTCGCCGCCGAAGTCGGCGTGGCCCGGGGTGTCGATGACGTTGATCTTAACGTCCTTGTACTCGATAGAGATGTTCTTGGCGAGAATCGTAATGCCGCGCTCGCGCTCCTGGTCGTTAGAGTCCAGGACGCGGTCCTCGACCTGCTGGTTGGCACGGAAGGCGTCCGTGGCACGCAGGAGCTTGTCGACCATCGTCGTCTTGCCGTGGTCGACGTGGGCGATGATGGCGATGTTCCTCAGATTGTCTACGCGCATGTAGTTCCCCTATCTTCTATCCATATACAAACGGCACGCGTATGCGACCCGCCCAGCGATACAACGCTCAGCGGGAATATTGAGCCTTTTACCGAAAACTCGTTTATTTTAGCGATTTTAGATAAGAGGGGTTTCCTCACCTGCAGGTTCAGGGTCGCTCCACATAAAACCATCGCCGGCACCCATGCCCTCATACAGCACGTATGCCGAAAAACCGCTCTCGAGCGTGGTTTCGAAGAAGCTCACGAGCAGAGCATCGTGATAGCCGCCGTCAATCTCGACGCAGCCGGTGTAGCCGATGGCATAGCGGGCGATACGGCCCAGGCCCTCGTCCTTAAGACCCATCTTGTGCTCGGAGATAAAGTTGGTGGCAGCCTCCAAGCATGCCTCCTCGCCATCTTCGTCGAGTGCGGCCAGATAACGGTTGGAAGCGGCGTCCTCAATTGCCACAACCACGCCCGGGTTCTCGCCCGCGGCCAGGTCGTCCAAGAAGGCGCCAATCAGATCGCACACCATGGCGTCGAGCTCGGCGGAGACGTTACCGGCGTCCTGCATATCCTGTGCCATCTTTAGACCTTCCCATCGAGTCCGGCGTCGTTACAGTTCTTGTGCCTCAGCAGCGATCTTGGCGGCAGCGTCGCGGGCGTGCATCATATCCACCGCACGCTTGTCGAGCACCTTGATCTGACTGGTCAGCATTACCGCGTCGACCACGCCCCAGATCACCAGGCCCGTAGAGATCGAAAACCCAAGCGCACCAACTGTACCACGAAGGCGCGAGCAGATTGCCGCGACAAGGGCGGAGATGACAACCATCTTGATAAACGAGCCGCGGCGCTCGCGAAGCGTGCGGGCCTGCGTCACATAGGCAATGCGAGCCGCCTCGGATGCCTCCGAGCGCATCTGGGCTTCACGCGCGATGGCGGCCGCCTCAGCCGACATGCCGCCGGCCATCAGCGAACGCTCCGCAACCTGGACGCCCCGCATTTAGAAGTCATCGGGGGAGAGCGTATGGACGAACTCGTCGAACTTCTCGAACTCCTGCTCGTCGTCGGCTTCCTCGGCGTGGGTAGAAACAGTGCCCAGGCGATTCATGATGTCGTCCTCCACAAACATGGGAGCATTGCTGCGCACGGCAAGGGCAATGGCATCACTGGGGCGGGCGTCGATCTTGCGCTCCTCGCCATCGACCAGTACGACGATCGTCGCGTAGAACACCGGCGGCTCGGCGCGAACGATCTCGATGCGCTCGAGCTTGGCGCCCAGGGCGTCGACGGTGTCGAGCAGCAGGTCATGGGTAATCGGGCGCTCGGCGCGGCCGCTATCGATGCCGCGGCTGATGGCAGCAGCTTCAAACGAACCAGTCTGAATGGAAAGGGAACGCAGCGGCGCGGGCGAGTCCGATTTGCTGCTGCGCTCACGAAGTACGATAAGCGATGGCACGGGACCGGCGGCCATGACGATGGTCTCTATGTCGACACGAACCATGGAACACCTCCGGTACGTAGCGGTTAACACGCGGCAGCCCGCCGCATTGAATAGCTATACTACCCAAACTTTCGCACAGCACACAAAATCAAAGTAGTTAATTTGGGGCGGGGCTTTTTTGACTACTTTCAGTAGGTAAGAAAAAAGCCCCGAGGCAACGCCCCAGGGCTCTTCACAGTTTTGATGGTGGACCTGACAAGATTCGAACTTGTGACCTCCCGGTTATCAGCCGGACGCTCTAACCAACTGAGCTACAGGTCCATCATGGTGGAGGTTAGGGGGATCGAACCCCTGACCTCAGGCTTGCAAAGCCCGCGCTCTCCCAGCTGAGCTAAACCCCCACGGAGACAGTAATAAACACCCCAGCGGCGACTCGGCTCTCGCTGGGGTGTTTATTGCGAAAGAAAGTGGTGGACCTGACAAGATTCGAACTTGTGACCTCCCGGTTATCAGCCGGACGCTCTAACCAACTGAGCTACAGGTCCATCGCGCAAGGGATATATTAGACGAGTCGTTACGCGCGCGTCAACAACTTTTTTGAAAATCTTTGAGGGGTGTCGGCCCCGGCTTCCCGGCGGCATGCGAAGTCGCCTGCTCGGACAGTCCTGCTCGCATGGAGAGCACATTAAGTGCTCTCCGGCTCGTGCGGAACTCGCGATCGACTTCGCATGCCGCCGGGCAGCCGGGGCCGACGCGAGGTTCAAGATTGTCAAAAAAGCGGTCGGCGCGCAGTGCGCCGACCGCCGATATATGGGGTCTGATATTTTCTACCAGCTAGGGCCTCTTACTCGTCTAGGAGATCCTCTGGCATGTCGTTGCCGTCGCCTAGATCGACAGGGGTTTCTTCGGGGGCAGAGCCGTCTTCTGTGGCTTCGCCTTCGGGCTTCTCCTTGGCGGCCGTCATGCGGGCTACGGCGCAGATGCGGTCGTTGTCGTCAACGGTCATCATCTTGACGCCCTGGGTAGCGCGGCCAGTCTGGCTAATCTCATCGGTCTTGACGCGAATGACCGTCGCGCCCTCCGTCACGATGAACAACTCGTGCTGCGGGCCCACCGTCTTCATGGCCGCGAGGTTGCCCTTACGCTCGGTCATTTGGATGGTGTAGACGCCCTGGCCGCCGCGATTCTGCTCCGGGTAGTCCGCGACCGGCGTGCGCTTGCCGTAGCCGCGCTCGGTGATGACGAATAGATCGCCGTTGCCGTTAGTGACTTCCATGCCCAGAACGCTCACGCCGTCCTTCATACCGATACCGCGAACGCCGCTAGTATCGCGGCCGGTGGCGCGCACCTGTTCCTCGGAGAACATGATCGCCTTACCCGCGGTGGTGGCCAGGATAATCTTGTCGCCCTCGCGCACGCGGCGCACGTTCAGCAGCGCGTCGTCGTCACGCAGGTTGATAGCGATCAGGCCGTCGCGACGACTGCGGTCATATGCGCTCATCACGGTCTTTTTGACCATGCCGCTCTTGGTGGCAAACATCAGATACTCGTCGGCAGGGAACTCGCGGCAGCTGATGACGCTCGCGATCTTCTCGCCCTCCTCGAAGGGCAGCAGGTTGACGATCGCGGTACCGCGCGCCTGGCGCGTACCCACCGGCAGCTCGTGCACCTTCAGGCGATAGACCTTACCCTTGCTCGAGAAGAACAGCACGTACTCGTGCGTGGACGCGATGAACATCTCGTCGATAACGTCGTCCTCTTTGAGGTTGACGCCCGACACGCCCTTGCCGCCGCGCTTCTGGGCGCGGTAGGCGGCCACCGGGATGCGCTTGACATAGCCGGTGTGGGTGATGGTCACGACCATGTCCTCGTCGGCAATGAGGTCCTCGACGTCCAGGTCCTTCTCGACATGGCTGATCTCGGTGCGGCGCTTATCGCCAAACTTCTTGGAGATCTCACGCATCTCTTCCTTAATGACGCCCAGGATCTTCTCCTCGTGCGCCAAAAGGTCCTCGTAGTAGGCGATGGCGCGGCGCAGGCCGTCCAGCTCTTCCTGAATCTTGTCGCGCTCCAGGCCGGTCAGGCGGCGCAGCTTCATCTCGAGGATGGCCGTGGTCTGCTCGGGCGTAAAGCCAAAGCGCTCGATCAGGCGGCTGCTGGCCTCGGAGTCGGTCTGCGAGGAACGGATGATGCTGATGACCTCGTCGATATGGTCAAGGGCCATCAGGTAGCCCTCGAGGATATGCGCGCGGGCCTGGGCCTTCTTAAGGTCGAAGCGGGTGCGGCGGGTGACGACGTCGACCTGGTGGTCGATGTAGTGCTGCAGCATCTCGCGCAGGCTCAGGCATTTGGGGACGCCGTTGACGAGCGCTAGGTTGTTGGCGCCGAAGGTCGTCTGCAGCGAGGTGTACTTATACAGGTTATTGAGCACGACCTGCGGAATGACGCCCTTCTTGAGTTCGATGACCAGACGGATACCCTTCTGGTTGGACTCATCGCGCATATCCGAGATACCCTCGATGCGCTTGTCGTTGACGAGCTGGGCGATCTTCTCCTGCAGGGTGCCCTTGTTGACCATGTAGGGAATCTCGGTAAAGACCAGGCGGCTGCGGCCGGTCTTGGTGGACTCCACGTGAGCCTTGGCGCGCACGGTAATGGAGCCACGGCCGGTCTCGTAGCTCTGCTTAATACCGGCACTGCCCATGATGATGGCGCCGGTGGGGAAGTCCGGACCGGGCATGATCTGCATGAGCTCGTCGACAGTGGCGTCGGGATTATCGATCAGGTAGCAGGTTGCCTCGATCGCCTCGGTGAGGTTATGCGGGGCGATATTGGTGGCCATGCCGACGGCGATGCCCTGGCTGCCGTTGACCAGCAGGTTGGGGAAGCGCGCAGGCAGCGCCTGAGGCTCGGCGAGCGATTCGTCGTAGTTGGGCTGCCAGTCGACGGTATCCTTCTGCAAGTCACGCAGCAATTCCATGGCGGGCTTTGCCAGGCGGCTCTCGGTGTAACGCATGGCCGCCGCGCCGTCGCCGTCGATGTTGCCGAAGTTGCCGTGACCGTCGATGAGCGGCGTGCGCATGGAGAACCACTGCGCCAGGCGGACCATGGCCTCATAGACCGCGGAGTCGCCATGCGGGTGGTACTTACCGATAACTTCGCCGACCGTCCAGGCCGACTTCTTGTGCGGGCGGTTGGGGTAGATGCCGCTCTCGTTCATCGCGTACAGGATGCGGCGGTGCACCGGCTTTAAGCCGTCGCGCACGTCCGGCAGGGCGCGCGCCGTAATGACCGACATCGAATACTCGATAAATGACTGCTTCATCTCGCGGCCAAACTCCGAAATCTGGAGCTGGCCGCCGTTGATATCCTCGCCGGCCGAGGCGCCACGGTCGACTTCGCCAAAGCTCTCCTCGAGCTCACCGTCGTCGTCCTCTTCCTCATCATCATCGGCATCGGGGTTATAGGCGTCCGGATCGCCGTCCTCGCCCTGCTCAGCACGGGCGAGCAGGCGCTTCAAATCGTCGGGCATGCCGGCATCGCCGGCCTCGCCCATACCCTCGTTATTGTTGATATCGTCTGCCACGTTACCTCCTCATGGTTTGCGTGGTCCATTAGTTCCCTGCCACGGAGACGAATTACCGGGAACACCGGATAACCCTCCTAGGTTTTCCAGGTGCCCCAGGTTGCCCTGAAGGATGAGGGCGCGCGCCTTGCGTGCGGCGCCCGAAATCCTGAAGGGCAAGATGGGGTGCCTGGGAAAGCTAGGCGTCTAAGAAGCGCGCGTCATGCGCATGTTTTTCAATGTACTCGCGGCGATAGCCGACCTCGGAACCCATGAGCTCGCGCACGGCACGGTCCGCCACCACGGCGTCCTCGATCGACACGCGCTGCAGGATGCGGGTCTTGGGATCCATCGTCGTCGAGGCAAGCTGCTTGGGGTCCATCTCGCCCAGGCCCTTGTAGCGCTGGACGGTATAGCCCTTGCGCTTCTTGGTGATCTTGCCGTCCTTGGCCTTGCCGTCCTCGTCGTTGTCGTCGGGGTTCAGGCCCAGACTCTGGATGGTGTCGCGCAGGATCTCGTCTTCGGGCTGGCGGCCGTTGGGATACACGTAGTGGATCTTGTTGCGCACCTTGATGCCAAAGATGGGCGGGCAGGCAACATAGACGTAGCCGGCATCGATCAGCGGACGCATGTACTTGTAGAAGAACGTCAGCAGCAGGATGCGGATATGCGCACCGTCGACGTCTGCATCGGTCATGATGATGATCTTGTGGTAGCGCGCCTTGGTGATATCGAAGTCGCCGCCGTCGCCGGCACTCGTCGTGACACCGCAGCCGATCGCGGTAATCAGCGACTGGATGGTGTCACTCGAGAATGCACGATGGTCACCAACGCGTTCGACGTTCAGAATCTTGCCGCGCAGGGGCAGAATCGCCTGGATGTCTCGGCGACGGCCGTCCTTGGCCGAACCGCCTGCCGAGTCACCCTCTACGATGAAGAGCTCGGTCAGCTCGGCATCGCGCACCGAGCAGTCAGCGAGCTTGCCGGGCAGGGACGCCGTCTCGAGCAGGCTCTTGCGGCGGGTCGCCTCGCGCGCCTTGCGGGCGGCGTTGCGCGCCTTGCAGGCCTGTTGCGCCTTCTTGACAATCTCGCGGGCGGGCTTGGGATGCTCCTCCAAGTAATCGGCGAGGCCGTCGGTCACGATCTTGAGCGTGAGCGCGCGCATATAGGAGCTGCCGAGCTTTGCCTTGGTCTGGCCCTCAAACTGAGGATCGGGCAGCTTGACCGAGATAACGGCCGAAAGGCCCTCGCGCACATCGTCGCCGGTCAGGTTGGCGTCTTTTTCCTTGAGCAGGTTCTGCTTGCGCGCGTAATCGTTGATTACGCGGGTGAGCGCGGTGCGGAAGCCCTCAAGGTGCATGCCGCCCTCGGGGGTGTAGATGTCGTTGGCGAACGACATGACGTTCTCGCCGTAGCCGCTATTCCACTGCAGGGAAACCTCGACCTCGCCCATCTTGGTCACAGGCGCGTCCGGATCCGATTTGCCCTCGATGTAGATGGGCTCCTTAAAGGCCTCGGGGACGTCCTTGCCCTCGTTGAGGAACTTGACGAAGTCGATGATGCCGCCCTCGTAGCAAAACTCCTCCACGTGGGGAGTCGCCTCGCGCTCGTCGGTCAGCACAATCTTAAGGTTCTTATTGAGGAACGCCGTCTCCTGCAGACGGTTGTGCAGCGTATCGAAATCGTAGATGCAGGTCTCGAAGATCTCGTCGTCGGGCCAGAAGGTGACGGTGGTGCCCGTTGAATCCGAGGTGTCCACGACCTCCATCTTCTTGACGGTCTTGCCGCGCGAGAACTCCATCTCGTAGGTGTTGCCATCGCGGCGAACCTGAACGACCACGCGCTTGGACAGTGCGTTGACGACGGAGATGCCCACGCCGTGCAGGCCGCCCGAGACCTTATAGGCCGAGTTATCGAACTTACCGCCGGCGTGCAAGATCGTCATGACGACCTCGAGCGTCGGGATCTTTTTAACAGGGTGCTCGTCGACGGGGATGCCGCGCCCGTTGTCGACGACCGTGATGGAGTTGTCGGCGTGGACCGTCACCTGGATCTCGGTGCAGAAACCGGCCATGGCCTCGTCGACGGAGTTGTCAACGATCTCCCACACCAGGTGATGCAGACCGCTGGCGCTCGTCGAGCCGATATACATGCCCGGGCGCTTACGAACGGCCTCGAGACCTTCGAGAATCTTAATCTCGCCGCCATCGTAATCGTTTTCGTTTGCCACACGTCCTCCTTCAGTCAAGAAAATGTGTACAGCCTTACTAGTTTATCGTAAAAAATACCATCGGGAACGAGGGTATTTGGCTCTACAAGGCCACCAGATGCGATTTAAGGCTCTTTTTTGCTTTGCACGCCCTTGGCCCACTCGGCACTGGCTCTCATGGCATTCTCGAGGGCCTCGCGCAGTTTTTGGTCTTCGATGGGCGCCACTTGGCGCTCAATCTCGGTGCGCTCGGCCTCGCTGAGGTCGGCATGCGGGGCCGGCGGTCGCTCGGTCGTCGCCGGGCGCAGGCGCTCCTTGGCGGCGGGCGGCGTGTGACCGGGCGCGGTGGTTTTGAACACCAGGCCGTCCACATGCGCACCGGCGCGCTCCATGCGCGCGCGGATGATCTCGCGCAACAGCGTCATTTCCTGCGTCCACGAGGGCGAGTCGAGATACACCAGCAGCTCATTGGACTCGGGCAGGTAACGCAGTCCCGTCACATGCCGCCCCTCGCGCGTGCCCGAGCACACCGCGTTCCATGCGCGATAGACCGTGCGCGACTCCTCGGCGGCCTCCATCTGCGCACGGCGCTTAGGCGTTGCAGCCGCCAGGATGCGCTGGCGCTCTGCGTTCAAAAACCCGCTGAAGGCGACTGTCTCGCTCTCGCGCTCGTAATTAGCACGTCTCACCCATGCTCACCACCTTGGCTCGATCAAGCAGGTCATCGGTAAAGTACCCCAGGTTGGTCGTGGTTATGACCGTCTGGATATCATCGCCGATCAGCCGCAGGAAAGCGCCGCGACGCTCGCCGTCGAGCTCGCTCATCACGTCGTCCAGAAGCAGCAGTGGGGCGGTGCCCAGGACATCGCGAGCCACGGCAACCTCGGCCACCTTCCAGGACAGCACCAGCGTACGCTGCTGTCCTTGGCTGGCAAATGAACGGGCGGAGCGACCCGCCACGGTAAACTCAATCTCGTCGCGATGCGGTCCCACCAACGTCACGCCGCGGCGAATTTCCTCGTCGGCATGCTCGTCAAGGGCAGCCAGCATGCGCTCGTACGCCCAACCCTTCAGCTCTTCGCGATCCTCGACCTGGGGCAAATCCCCCAGCGTGGACGCATAGGTCACGTTGGCGACCTCACCTGACGCCACTTGCTCGTAGGCAGTGTGCACATGGCCCGCCAGCCGGTCGAGCAGGGCCAACCGGTGCACGAGCAGGGCCGAGCCCGCGCGGGCAATCGAATCGTTCCACGCGCCGAGCATCTCACGGCAGCACCAGGTCTCCTTGAGCAAGGCGTTACGCTGGGTCACGCAGCGCCCATAGGTGCTCGCAAGATCGGCATAACGCACGCTCAGCTGCATGCCAAAGTCATCGAGGGCGGCGCGGCGCACACTGGCGCCTCGCTTAACCATGTCCAGATGGTCGGGGCAAAACAGCACGCTCGGCAGAATCCCGCGCACACCGGCGGCAGAGCATCTCTTGCCGTTGCGACTAAACGAGCGCTTACCGTCCTCCGCGCTCAATCCCATATCAAGCACGCGGCCGTCGCCCTCGAGCCTCAGCTCGATCTTGCACGAGCCCACGCCGTCATGGACGAGCTCGGCTGCGGTCGGATGCCTAAACGAGGCGCCACTCGTCAGCAGCTGCAGCGCCTCTATGAGATTGGTCTTTCCCGCCGCGTTGGGTCCCGCAAGTATCGTCACGCCCTCGTCCAGGGCAAGGCGATAGCTATCGAAGCTGCGGTAGTGCGCGACGGAAAGATCGCGGGCGAACATGGTCATGGCGCAGCGCTAGATGCGGACCGGCATGACCAGGTACAGGTAGTTGATCTTGTCGTAGGACTTGAAGATGCCCGCCTGCGAGTAGCTCTTGAGCTCCAGCGTGATCTCCTTCTCCTTGGACAGGGCATTGAGGCAGCCGAAGATGTAGTGGTAGTTGAAGGCGATGGTACCCGACTCGCCCTCAGCCTCGACATCGATCGTCTCCTGCGCAAGGTCCTGGTCATTGGAAATGGAGGACAGGCCCATCTGCCCGTTCTCGACATCGATCTCGAACTTGACGGCGGGGTTGGCGCTCGCGATAACGGCCACGCGCTTGAGGGCGGCGTTAAAGGCGGCGACATCGATCTTGACGCTCGTCACGCACGAATCGGGGATGAGCTGCTTGTAGTTGGGGTACACGCCCTCGATGCGACGCGACACGTAGGTGGTGTTGCCGGCCTCGAAGACGACCTGGGTGTCGGTAGCCCCGATCATGATGGTCGCCTGGCTGGCCATGATGTTCAGCGCGTCGTTAAAGGCGTCAGCCGGAACGTTGAGCTCAAAGGAGCCCTCGAGGGTCGAGGTCTCGACCTGCGTATCGCACACGGCCAAGCGGAAGGAATCGGTCGCCACCAGGCGTACGGTGTTGTTCTCGACCTTCATGTGCACGCCGCCCAGGATGGGGCGAGCCTTGTCGGTCGAGGTGACGCGCCACACGCGGCCAACCATTTCGGACAAGACATCGGTCGGCAGCTCCACGGCACTCTCGATGGCATAGGCCGGAAACTCGGGGAAGTCATTGGCATCGAGCGTGTTCAGCCTAAAAGAGCTCTTCTCGCAACCAATCAGCACCTGGCGCTCGGACAGCTCAAAGGTGACCGGGGCATCGGGGAGGGTCTTGGTGATATTGGAGAGCATCTTACAGGGGATAACCATCTCGCCCTCTTCTTCGACATGCGCCGCGATGCGATGACGGATCGAGATGGTGTAGTTAGAGGTCTGGAATTCCAAGATGCCGTCTTGGGCCTTAACGAGCACGCCCGACAGGATGGGGAGGGTGGATGCCGAAGCGACACCCTTCATAACGACGCCGATGGCTTGTGTAAGCGAGCTCTGGCTGACGGTGAACTTCATCTTTTAATACCTTTCTATAGATATAAATATCTTAATAATAGTAATAGCACTGACGAAACTGTTGATTACTCCCAAAGACGCAGGTCGGACCCAGAAAGAGAATCGACAGCAACCTGTGTGCAACAGGGGTGGTTTTCCACGTTCAAAACCTGCGCAAAACTTTTCATCACCGCGGGTTGGGTTTTAGACACCTTATGCCCGTGGTTTCGACAAGTTTTCAACAGCTGTGTCCATTTACCTACGAGCGCAGTGTAATTTTATCGCGCAGCGACTTGAGGTCTTCGGTAACAGTCCGGTCTTCCTGGATCATCTTCTGGACCTTTTTGTAACTCGTGCTGACGGTCGAGTGGTTGCGGTTGCCAAATTCGGCGCCCACCGCCGTGGTCGTCATCTCGCACATCTCGATGGCCAGGTAGATAGCGATATGGCGTGCTTTGGCGATATTGGCGTTGCGACGCGGGCCGATGAGCTCCTCGTGCGTCACGCCGTACTGCTCTTCGATGACGGACTGAACCGTCTGGACGTTGATCTTTTTGGCCGATGTGTCAAAGTACTGGCTGGCGATGGCGTCGATATCGTCAAAGGTGAGCTCCCCGCCCTCGCGCTCGCGGTCGCCCGCCTCGCCGGCGCAGCGCTCGCAGAAGCTCTCGAGTTCGCGGATGTTGGTGCCCGAGACCTCGGCCATGTGTTTAAAGTGCTCGTCGGTCAGGTGCCCGCCGTCGCCCCCATAGGCCGCCAGCAGCGAGTCGTCGCCTGCCTCGGGAGCGGCGACGATGGTGTTCTCGTAATAGCGCTGCAAGATCTTGTATTTCATCTCGTAGCTGGGCTCTGCGACCAAGCAGAGCATGCCGGCGTTGAAGCGGCTGGTCAGACGCTCGTCCATGCTCAGGTCCTTGGGGGCGCGGTCTGCCGCGATGACGACCTTCTTGTTGTTGCGGATGAACTCGTCCATGAGCTGGAAAAAGTAGTCCACGCTCGCGCGCTTGCCGATGATGTTTTGGATGTCATCGATGATGAGCACGTCCACGCCGTGGTATGCCTGCATGATAGGGACGTTGCTCTTCTTTTGGCGGTCGAACTCGGTCATCAGGTCGTCCAGATATGCCTGGGAGTTGGCATACTTGACCTTGATCTCGGGCGACTTCTCGGCGAGCTCGTTTTTGATGGCAAGCAGCAGGTGCGTCTTGCCCAGGCCCGATTTGCCGTAGATGAACAGTGATGTGCACGTGCCACGCTCGTCCGCGAGGGCGGCAAACTTGAGTGCCGAGCGATAGGCATGGCTGTTCTCGGGGCCGTAGACAAAGTTCTCAAAGGTAAATTTTGAGTTCGCGGCGAGCGGGGCTCCATCCGCATTCTGCTCGGCCGGTACGGTCGGTGCCGGCATGGGTGAAGCGGGGGTCGCAGCTTGCGTGGACTTAGTCGGCGCTCCGCCCTTCATCTGGTTCATCATGCGACGAAAATCATCGGCCGAGAGCGTGTTCTTGATTGCAATGCCCGAATCCGCGCCCGCCGCTGCGTCGTGAGCGATAGGCATGTGCGTGACGGGTGCGTTCGTTGACGTCGCCGCCGCGGTCGGCAACGGTGCCATGGTTTCACGGGAAACATCGCCGTGCTGGTGCTCGATTGTCGGCACGTCGCCTGCGGAGGCCGGCACCGCCGGGGAGGCAGCGGGAGCCGCGGTGGGCGCCGTCGCAGCAGCGGATTCCGCCACGGCTCCTTGCGGTGCCACGATGTCGAGCGCAATCGGTGCAAAGGCGATTTCTTCCAGATAGGCCTCAATAGTCGGCTGATGCTTTTTGAGCTGCGCGATGGCAAAGCGCGAGGGGGCCTCGATCGTGAGCGTATCTTCGGTCAGGCTTATGGCGCGCGATTGCCCCAGCATGTTGATGAGGCGTGCATCTTGGCCGTCGCGCTGGCAAAAGGCGATGGCATCCCCCAGGATGATGCTTGCTTCCTCGTCCACTGTCTCTCCCGTTCTTTAGCTCTGAGCTCGCACGCGAGCGGCGCCGAGTTCGGTCAGATGGTATTTCTGGCCATGCTTGATGACCAAGCCGGCCTGCGCCAAGTCATTGAGCGTGCGTGACCAAGTGGGGGCCGAGTTTCCAAACGCCCTCGCCAGATCGGTAGCACCGCACGCTTGATTTTGCGCCAGATAGCCCAGCGCGGCGTTGCCGCGATCGCTTACGAACACGTCCGGTTGTGGCTGCGCATACTGATTTGCTGCATTAGGATACATCATTTGAGCTGCTGGTTGTTGAGAACTCTGCATCGGCGGCATTTGCTGTTGAAAACTTTGAGGCCACTGTTGGTAAGGCTGCGGAGTCATCTGCTGGGCCCAGGGGTTGTACTGCTGCTGCGGCATCTGCTGGTACGGCTGCTGATATCCCTGCTGGTACTGCTGCGGGAACTGCTGGCCATACCCCAGTGGCGGCATCTGCTGATATGGATATCCCTGTTGGTACGGCTGATAGCCCATTTGCTGGCCACCCGGTGCCCCCGTCGCCTGCTGCATTGCTGCTGCATCCTGATCCGCCAGCGGCATGGCCTCTGGCGCGTTTGGCGGCATCGACATCGATGCCGCCTGGGGCTCTTGTGTAGGAAGCATTCCGGGCTGCTGCATCTGTCCCACGGGGGGCTGCATCTGTTGCGTTGCCATGGGCTGCTGCGCAAAAGCTCCCGGCAGGGGATATGTGGGCTGCTCCGTCTCGGGCCGCACGGCAGCACCGCGTCCGCCGGCACGCTCTATTTCCTGCACGCGTTTAGGGTCCAGGCTTACCGTAACCACGGTGCCGTTGCCCATGTTGTCCTCGATGGACACGGCCCCGCCGGCGTTTTCCAAATACTCCTGCACCATGGGAAACCCTGCTCCGGTTCCACGGATGTAGCGCTTCATCTTGCTGTTTGCGCTGGTAACGCCAAAGTCGAAAGCACGCTCCTTGTCGTCGATGCCGGGTCCTTGATCAGCGAAGCGGATGGTGTCTCCGCCGTCCAGAATCGAGATGATGGGCTCGGCAAAGTGCGCGTGGATAAAGTTTTCGACAATCTCGCGGATGACCATGAGCGAGATATGGCCACCTTGTTCTTTCATGCACTGGTAGACGGTGTTGGTCGTCTCTTCCAAATACGTGCGGACATCTTGCGGATCAATGACGATCACACGCGGTGTCGACAGCATATCGTCATAGACGGCGATGCGCGCGGCGTACATGGCTTTTGGCGCCTGCGTGGTCGTCTGCTCGCCTTCCTCACGCTCTTCGCGCACGCCGGTGATGTGCTCGTTGTCGGGTGCCGGGTCTCCGGAATCGACCATGGTGTAAAAGTCGTCAGACATGCCGCTCGCAATCTTTCAAAAGGTTTCGAACAAATAGTAGCTCACCGTGCAATGTTTCTCATCTTTCGACAACTTTTCAAAACCTGTTGAAAACTTTGGAAAACGGACGAAAAGTTCTCAACATTGCCAACATGACCTGTTGAAAACTCGATGAAATATCGTGAAAAGTTGCCATGCACCGTTAAATCGAGCTCGGCTTATGGGGGAACCGTGTGAACTGCGCAACCTTTTACCTTTGATTTCTTGACATTTGAACATTGATTTCCCTACAATCTTCAAGCTCACGTGTCTATATCTGCGTCCGCGCCCCCGCGGACACTCGAAATGCAGCAGGAGGAACTTAAGATGAAGCGTACGTATCAGCCTAATAAGCGTAAGCGTGCCAAGACCCATGGCTTCCGTGCCCGTATGGCCACTAAGGGTGGTCGTGCCGTGCTCGCCCGTCGTCGCGCCAAGGGCCGCAAGCGTCTCACTGTCTAGCAGCGATACACACATCTCGCATGAAGACTATTAAGTCTCGGCAAGATTTCGAGCATGTGTTCAGTCAGGGGCGTCGTTTCAATCACCCTCTGATTCGAATGACCATATGTGAATCGGTTGGCGAAGGCGACTCCGGAAGGGTCGCCTTCGTTGGTGCTAAACGGCTCGGTTGTGCTGTCGTGCGCAACCGTTCTAAGCGTGTGATGCGCGAGGCCGCCCGCAGCTGTGGATTTCCCGTTGCGGGTTATGACATCATCTTGTTCGCAACTCCCAAGACGAGGGTTTCCTCGCCGCAGGAGATGGACAATGCATTGCGTTCGCTTATGAAACGCGCCGGCGTTGCCGGGGAGGAGCGATGAGCAATCACGTTTTGCGACGTGTTGCCATCGCTCCTATTCGCATATATCAACAGGTTATTTCGCCCTTATTGCCTGACGCCTGCATTTATTACCCAACGTGCTCGCAATACGCCGTCCAGGCGATTGAGAAGTACGGTGTTTTGAGAGGCTGCTGGCTTGCCGTGAGGCGCATCGCTCGCTGCAATCCCCTGCACGTCGGCGGTTATGACCCTGTGCCCTAGCGGGCACTCGCTATCGGAGGAAAACTTACATGTGGGATTGGATCGTTAACATCCTTTTCGAGCTGCTCAAGCTCATCCAGACCTTTGCGGTCGACTGGGGCCTGTCCATCATCATCCTGGTGGTCATCATCCGTCTGCTGCTGACGCCGCTTATGCTCAAGTCGACTAAGTCGACGGCACGCATGCAGGTGCTGCAGCCCAAGATGCTCGAGATCCAGGAGCGCTATGCCGACGATCCCCAGCGTCAGGCCGAGGAAATGCAGAAGTTCTACAGCGAGAACAAGTTCAACCCGATGGCTGGTTGTCTGCCGCTGTTGATTCAGATGCCTGTCCTGTTCGCCCTATTTACGCTGCTGCGTAACCTGCCGGACTACTTTAACGACGGCACGTTCTCGTTCTTTAATATTCTGCCCGACCTGACCACCACGCCGAGTGCCTCCTTTGCCGATGGCTTTATGGTCGCGCTGCCTGCGCTGGTCTGCCTGATCCTGTTCGCTGTCCTGACCCTGATTCCGCAGCTCTATATGTCGCGCAACCAGACCGGCCAGCAGGCTCAGAGCATGCGTATGATGGCCGTTGTCATGACGGTCATGATGCTTTGGATGGGCTGGAGCCTTCCCGTTGGTGTTCTGCTGTACTACGACGTCTCGTCTGCTTGGCAGGTTATCCAGCAGATTTTTGTGACGCAGAAGGTCATCGACAAGGCGAAGGCCGATGAGGAGGAGCGCCTTAAGAACGCGCCGCTGCAGGTTGAGGTCACTCGTCGCGAGAAGAAGCCGCGCCCGCACAAGAAGAAGTAGCGGGATATCAATCTTATTTGGGTACCTAACTTTTGGAGTACGTTATGTCTGAAGAGATCATCGAGGATATGCTTGAGGAGGTTGCCCCGCAGGTCGCGGGCGATTATCCCGAGATTGCACAGCGCTACAAGGCCGGTGAAGAGCTGACCGACGAGGAGCTCGACACCATTGCCGATGTCGCGATTTCCATCCTGCGTTCCATCCTTTCGCACTTCGATGCCGCCAACTCTCCTATCGATGAGTATGAGGGCGACGAGGGTGAGCTGATTCTGGATGTAACGGCTCCCGACCTTGCTGTTCTCATTGGCCGTCATGGTCGCACCCTTGATGCCCTTCAGGTTATGTTCTCTTTGCTAGTGAGCCGCAAGCTTGGCTTTAGGTATCCGGTTGTAGTGGACGTCGAGGGATACAAGAGCCGCCGTCAGGACAAGGTTGCCTCCATGGCTCAGTCTGCAGCCGAGCGTGCCATCCGCACTCATAAGAGTGTTTCGCTTCCGCCCATGAATGCCTACGAGCGCCGACTGGTTCACATTGCACTTCGTGGCAATGACGCCGTCGATACTCATTCTGAGGGTTCTGACCCTGATCGCCATGTGGTGATTGTTGCTCGATAATCTGCTCGAGCTTATGCTAAGGGGACGTGGTTTCCACGTCCCCTTTTTTTGTCAAAAGTTCTCGATACACTGATTTTTGTCAGAAAGGAGCTTTCGTTGTTAGTACTTACTGATCAGCAAGCTGACGAGATGTTGACTCGTCTAACTTCCTATTGCAAAGAGTATTCCTTGAGCGTATCTGATGTTGAGCTGAGGAAATGTATTCAGCATTTGGATTTGGTTCTGGAAACAAATAAGACAACTAATCTCACCCGTATTCTTAATGTAGAAGATGCTGCGGTACTTCATATCCTCGACTCACTTGTTTTGCTCCCCTATATCAATAAGGCTCCTGAGGGAGCTTTGCTCGATATGGGGACAGGTGCGGGCTTCCCTGGTATTCCGTTAACCATAACCACGCATCGTAAAGCTACTTATATTGACTCTGTTGGTAAGAAGGTTGATGCCGTCAATTCTTTTGTTCATGCTCTTGGGTTGAAACATGCTCATGCGATTCATGATCGCCTTGAAGAATATGCTCGAAGCCATAAGAAGCAGTTTTCTGTCGTAACCGCCCGCGCACTTGCCCCTCTACCGATTCTTGTTGAGTATGCGGCTCCGTTCCTCAAGGATGGAGGTCTATTTGTTATCACCAAGGGTAATCCTTCGGATGAGGAGCTAGTTTCCGGCATGTCGGCAGCTAAGATTTGCGGCTTCACTTTGCTTCTTAATGACGCAATCGATTTGCCTGAGGGCTTGGGCCACAGGGAGTTCATTGTTCTCAAGAAGAGTCATCCAGCATCCGTTTCATTGCCTCGTGCAAATGGCATGGCTAAGAAGAATCCGCTTGCCTAGATGTTTCACGTGAAACATAATGGATACTAACAACTTGCAGTGTTTCACGTGAAACATGGCGGTTGATATCGAATCGGAATGTTTCACGTGAAACATCCTCCGTTTGACAGCTTTAATACACACCAGGAGGGACCGTGGGATTTCGCGACGTTAAGCGTTCTAAGAACGCAAAAGACACGCGTATCATTGCAATCATCAATCAAAAAGGCGGCGTCGGTAAGTCAACGACGGCTGTAAACCTTGCAGCAGCACTGGGTGAGCAGGGTCGTAAGACACTGATTGTCGATTTTGATCCGCAGGGAAACAGTACCAGTGGATTTGGAATTGAAAAAGAAGACCTTGATCACTGCATCTATGATGCATTGTTGAATGATGTGCCGGCAGAATCGCTTGTTCTTGATACAAATTGCAAAAAGGTATTCGTAATTCCAGCTACGATTCAGCTTGCAGGTGCCGAAATTGAGCTCGTAAGCGCAATTGCTCGTGAAACCCGCCTCAAAGATTTGCTTGAGCCGATTCAGGACGAGTTCGATTTTATTTTCATTGACTGTCCTCCTTCGCTCGGCCTGCTTACTATCAATGCCTTGACCGCAGCAGATAGCGTTTTGATTCCAATCCAGTGTGAGTATTACGCACTCGAGGGCGTTACGAAGCTGCTTGAGTCAATGAAGATGGTCAAATCACGTCTGAACAAGGGCTTAGACACCTATGGCGTGCTTATGACCATGTATGACTCACGTACTTCTTTGTCGAATCAGGTTGTTGAGGAAGTTCAATCGTACTTTGGTGATAAGGCGTTTAAGACGCTGATTCCCCGTACGGTTAAAATCTCTGAAGCTCCGTCTTTTGGAGAACCGGTAATTACCTATGCACCTCAAAACAAGGGTGCAAAAGCGTATATGAACCTTGCAAAAGAGGTGATCAAGCGTGCCTAGTGCAAAGAAACGTGGTGGATTGGGACGCGGACTCAATGCTTTGGTCTCAGAGGCTGAGTATGAGACCGGTGGTTCTGCTGCATCTGCTTCAAATGCCTCATCTGAAACAAAACTACCTATTGAGGATATCGTTCCCAACCCTAATCAACCGCGAATTCACTTTAATGAAACTGAACTTCGCGAGTTGAGCGAGTCAATCCAAGAACATGGCGTTTTGCAGCCGCTCTTGGTTCGCAAGCATGGAAACGGCTATGAGATCATCGCTGGTGAGCGTCGTTACCAGGCGTCAAAGCTTGCTGGTCTTGAGGAGCTGCCTGTCATCATTAAAGATGTTAATGATGAAGAGATGCTGGCTCTTGCTCTTATCGAAAACCTTCAGCGTTCTGATCTGAATCCCGTCGAAGAGGCTAAGGGCTATCGCCAGCTCATCGATGCTAGCGGTATGACCCAGGAGGCATTGTCGAAGGCCGTAAGCAAGTCACGCTCTGCAATTACAAACTCACTGCGCCTTCTCGATCTCCCCGAAGTAGTTCAGCAGATGATTTTTGAGGGTAAACTTACTGCTGGTCACGCACGTGCGATTCTTGCAGTTCCCTATGAGGATGCTAGAATTCGACTTGCAGAGAAGGTTGTTGCGGAGGGCCTTTCCGTGAGAGCGACAGAAAATCTTGCTCCATTGTTTTCTGCCGGAGAGACACCTAAGACGCCGCGGCCTGCAACGCCTCAGTCTTTTAAAAAGGCTGCGCGTGTACTTCGTCAGGTATTTAATACCAACGTGCGTGTGAAGAGCTCGCGTGGAAAGAATAAGATTGAGATTGAGTTTAAAGACGAGGAAGAGCTCTCTCGTATTCTTGGTGAAATGATTCAGTTTGATCAAGGAGGCCAAGATGAGGAATAAGATTTTTACTGCGATTGCGTTGGCGACGACTGTCGCGGCTGGTGCCTTTGCTGGTTATAAGATCGCGACAGACGATGAACTTCGAGGCCGTTTGCTTCGTGGCGCGCAAGATATCGTTGATACATCCAAGAAGAAAATGGATGTTATGACAGAAGATGTTGCCATGCGAACTGCTCAGGTAACGAAAAATCCTAAGATTAATCAAGGTTGGGTTAGCAACCAATGGGAAAATGTAGGCTATTAGGTACCTAACAATTACTTAGCATATTTTCATGGGTCCTTGTCTGATTCACGAGACAAGGACCCCTAATTTTGGCCGTAAAAATGGGACCAGTAGCAGCTGATTCAAAATTAAGGTCAATAAATGAAACGACCCCGGTTGCATATCCTGCAACCGGGGTCGTTCGATGTTTCACATGAAACGCTTTGGGGTGCGACTCCCCTATGCGTTTTTCTGAACTTTAAAGCGCTGCTTCAGCTGTCCGCAAGCGGCGTCAATATCGTTACCACGGGAGTTACGAATCGTGGTCTCGATGCCACGGGACTCAAGACGACGCTGAAGATCCTCAACCTTATGAATCGGCGACGGCTTGAGCGGGCTGCCCTCGATGTCGTTAAGCTGAATTAGATTAACGTGGCACAGCGTTCCCTCGCAGAAGTCGCAGAGCGCCTGCATCTCGGGATTCGTATCGTTGACGCCTTCGATCATGGCATACTCATAGGTCGGGCGGCGGCCAGTCTTCTCGGTGTAGAGCTGAAGTGCCTCGTGAAGGCGAAGCAGCGTGTACTTCTTAACACCGGGCATGAGCTTATTGCGCGTCGACTGGATGGCGGAATGCAGGGAAACGGCAAGAGTGAACTGCTCGGGGATATCGGCAAATTTGCGAATACCGGGAATAACGCCGCTGGTAGAGACGGTGAGGTGACGAGCGCCGATACCGATGCCATCGGGGTCGTTGAGGATACGCAGCGCCTTGAGAACCTCGTCGTAGTTGGCAAACGGCTCGCCCTGGCCCATGAAGACAACGCTTGTGGCACGCTCGCCAAAGTCGTTGGATACATGAAGCACCTGGTCGACGATCTCTTGAGCGGTCAGAGAGCGCTTGAGGCCGTTGAGACCGGTAGCGCAAAAGGCACAGCCCATGCCGCAGCCTGCCTGGGTGGAAACGCAGACGGAAAGCTTGTTACGACGGGGCATGCCGACAGTCTCGACGGAAATGCCATCGTGGTACTCGAGCAGATACTTGCGCGAGCCATCTTTGGAAACCTGCTTGGTGAGTTCAGTCGGCGTATCAAAGGCAAAAGCCTCTTTAAGCTGCTCACGGAAAGCCTTGGGGAGGTTGGTCATATCGTCAAACGAACAAACGTTCTTCTCAAAGACCCATTCGATGAGCTGCTTCGCGCGGAAGGCGGGCTGGCCAAGTTCGGCCACGAGCTCGCGAATATCGTTTTGGCTCAAGTCGCGAATGTCCTGAGATTTAGTCCTGGGATTCATGGAAGCCTTTCGATTTTGGGGAAACGTAGAGGGTATCGCTACAATATGGTATCAGCTGCAGAAATTATAGAGGAGGAGTCTGCCCATGCCGGGTAAAAGCCTAGAGAACATGCACGTAGCGGTCTTGGCGGGCGGTCATTCCGCTGAGCGCGAGATCTCGCTCGATTCGGGAAAGAACGTTGTGGTGGCACTGAAGGAAGCCGGCTACACCTCGGTGGAGCTGCTTGACACGGCCGCTGATGACTTTATGGTAACCATGGCGACCGGCGGATTCGATGTGGCATTTATCGCCATGCACGGCGCCGGCGGTGAGGATGGCGCCATGCAGGGTGCCATGGAGACCCTGGGTATCCCCTACACGGCCTCGGGCGTACTTGCCAGCGCCTGCGGTGCCGACAAGGAGGTCTCTAAGCTCCTATACGCCAAGGCGGGCATTCCCATTGCCCCCGGCCTTGCGCTCGAGGTGGGCGATGAAGTCGATATCGATCATATCGTCGAGGTTTGTGGCGAGCGCTGCTTTGTGAAGCCGGCCGTCAACGGTTCCAGCTATGGCATTTCCCTGGTCCATGAGCCCTCCGAGCTGCCCGCGGCAATCGCCAAGGCGTTTGAGTACGGCGACAAAGTGCTGGTCGAGAAGTGCATCGAGGGTACCGAGATCACCGTCGGCGTATACGGCGAAGATGACGTGCGTGCCCTGCCGATTGTCGAGATTCGTAAGCCCGAGGACTGCGAGTTCTACGATCTGGACGTGAAGTATGTCGACCCTACGGATATCCATCGCATTCCGGCGCAGATTTCAACCGAGAATTACGCTCGCGCTCAGGAACTTGCCTGTGCCGCTCACAAGGCCCTCGGTTGCCTGGGTATCTCGCGCAGCGACTTTATTGTGAGCGAGGACGGCCCCGTTATCCTCGAGACCAATACCATTCCCGGCATGACCGATACGTCGCTGTATCCGGATGAGATCCGCCACACCGACGACATGACGTTCCCGCAGGTCTGTGACAGCCTGATCCGTATGGGCCTTCGTCGAGCGGGCATTGCATGCTAATCGAGGACGCGGTTTCGTCAGGAACGCCGCAGTTTGTCATCGACTCCTATGCCACGCTTGCCGACCGCGCCAAAACGCAGTCCTTCGGCCTTATCGAGGAAGATGTGATTATCCTCGATACCGAGACCACGGGTCTTTCGGTGCAGGACAACGAGCTGATCGAGATCTCGGCGGCCCGTCTTTCGGGCCGCGAGGTCATCGACCGCTTCGATACCTTCGTGCATCCCAGGCAGCTGATTCCCGCCGAGATTACCGAGCTCACGAGCATTACAAATGCCGATGTTGCAGATGCCCCGTCGGCGGTTGAGGCCGTCGCCGCTCTCGCCGATTTTGTCGGTGGCTGCCCGGTGATCGCACACAACGCCACGTTCGACCGCTCGTTTATCGAGTCGGTCAAAGGCGGCGTCAACGTGAGCGATATTTGGATCGATTCGCTGGCGCTGTCGCGCATCGCGCTTCCGCGCTTGGCCTCGCACAAGCTGTCTTTTATGGCCGATCTGTTTGGCTGTGACTCGGTGTCACACCGTGCCAATGCCGACGTCGACGCCCTGTGTGGCGTATGGCGCGTGTTGCTCGTGGCGCTCACCGACTTGCCCCAGGGCCTCATGGCGCGCCTAGCCGACATGCATCCGGACGTGCCTTGGTCCTATCGCCCTATCTTCTCATTCTTGGCAGGGCAGAACCCTGGTTCTATCTTCTCTCTCAGCGCCGCTCGTGCTGACGTTCTCAAGGCCGATCGCGCCGACGATCGGGTGGACGCCGATGAACTGCCGGTTCTCAAGATGCCGAGTCGTGAGGAGATTGAGGCAGACTATGCGCCAGGTGGCCTAGTCAATCGCATGTATCCCACCTACGAGCCGCGTGATGAGCAGATCGCGATGGCGCTCGAGGTCCGCGATGCGCTGGTCACGGGCACTCATCGAGTAATTGAGGCAGGCACAGGCGTCGGCAAATCGATGGCCTATCTGGTGCCTTTTGCCGAGGCAGCACGCCGTAACAACATCACGGTTGGTATTGCGACCAAATCGAACAATCTTGCCGACCAGCTCATGTACCATGAGCTGCCAAAACTTGCCGAGCAACTGGACGGTGGTCTGTCATTTTGCGCGCTCAAGGGGTATGACCACTATCCGTGCCTGCGCAAGCTTGAGCGCATGAGCCGCGGCCAGGTCGAGATTACCACCAAGCGCGATCCGGCGGACACGCTCACGGCGGTCGCGGTCATTATGGCGTACGTCTGCCAATCAGCCGATGGCGACCTCGACTCGCTCGGCATTCGGTGGCGCAGCGTCAACCGTCCCGACTTTACGACGGCCTCGCGCGAGTGTGCTCGTCGCCTCTGCCCGTTTTTCCCTGATAAATGTTTGGTCCACGGTGCTCGCCGTCGTGCGGCGCATGCCGATGTGGTGGTCACCAACCATTCCCTGCTGTTCCGCAACGTCGCGGCCGAGGGCAGGATTTTGCCTCCGATTCGTCATTGGGTAATCGACGAGGCCCATTCCATCGAGCGCGAGGCGCGCCGTCAGTGGGCGCGCGTGGTGTCGGCGGACGAATCACGCGTCCTGTTCGAGCGCCTGGGTGGCTCGAGCACCGGCGCACTAAGCCAGGTTTCCCGTGATTTGGCAACCTCCGAGGGCTCTACGCTCTATCTGGGCCTTACTGCCAAGGCGACGTCGACGGTTGCCCGCGCGAGCATGGCAATCGCCGACGTGTTCGATGGCGTTCGCGAGCTCGGCCGCCGTGCGCGTGGGGGTTATGACAATGCCAATCTATGGATTGGCCCCGAGCTGCGCGAATCTGACGACTGGCATGATTTCTTACAGTCGGCCTACGCTGCCATCGACGCATTGGAACAAGCTGACAAGAGCGTCGACGCGCTGGTGCAAGCCGTCGCCGTCGACAAGCCCGAGGTTGTTGTCGACCTGGGTGATATCTCGCGCCGCCTGCACGAGCTGGCCGAGAACCTCAAACTCATCATTGATGGCACCGATGAACACTACGTGTATTCGCTGCAGGTCAATCGCAGGCTGCGTGCCGGCGGAGAGTCAATGACCGCAGAGCGCATCGACATTGGCGAGGCCTTGGCAACCGAGTGGCTGCCCGAGGTTCACACGGCTATCTTTGCCTCGGCGACCATGACGGTGTCCAAAAGCTTTGAGCACTTTAACCATGCGGTCGGCCTTGATCGCATCGGTGCTTCAACGTCGTCATCGCTGCACTTGGATTCGAGCTACGACTTCGATTCGAACATGGCTGTAGTCGTTGCGGGCGATATCCCCGATCCGCGCGATCGTGAGAGCTATCTTACGGCGCTCGAGCGCGTACTGGTCGACGCCCATCTTGCCATGGGCGGATCGGTGCTCACGTTGTTCACCAATCGGCGCGACATGGAGGACCTATACGCCCGCGTTGAGCCCAAGATGGCCCGTGCGGGTCTGGAGCTCAACTGCCAGCAGCGCAACTCATCTCCTCGTCGCCTGCGCGACCGGTTTATCAACGAACCGACCTCGTCGCTTTTTGCGCTCAAGGCCTTCTGGGAGGGGTTTGATGCCAGCGGCGAGACGCTGCGCTGCGTCATCATTCCCAAGTTGCCGTTCTCGAGCCCCACGGACCCGCTCTCGTGCGAGCGCAACCTGCGCGAAGACCGCGCATGGGCGCGCTATTCGCTGCCTGAGGCGGTGCTCGAGGTTAAGCAGGCCGCGGGGCGTTTGATTCGCTCGTCGACCGATAGCGGCGTGCTGATCTTGGCGGATCCTCGCCTGGTGACGAAGGGCTATGGCAAGAAGTTCTTAACGTCGCTGCCCACGAGCTCCTACCAGCGCATCGAATCGGCGCAGATCGGGCACTATCTACAGCTGTGGCGTGCACGCCACGAGCGGCGGCGCTAAAGCGGACAGACGAGGGTTTTTGCCATATCGCACAGACGCTTTGACAGGGCGGGGTCATCCAAGATGCGGATGGCTCCGCCCGCTGCGATTATCTGGCTCAGCAGCCAACGCTCGGAGCCGTAATGTACGGTTACCGTTGCCATGTCTGTCCCGCTGCGCTCGATTAGGGTGATGCCGGCCCAGTCCAGATGCTCCGCCATATCGAATGGCATCAAGAGCTTTGCGCTACGCTGCGTCCGGGCAAGGGAATCGTGGAGGGATGCAACGTCCGGTGCGTGAGGCACGACGGAGTCTTCCGTCAAGGCGAGTCCCTCGATTTTATCCATGCGATAGGTGCGCTGCTCATCGACCGCGATGTCCCAGGCAATCAGATATGTTTGGTCGCCGTTTGCTGTAATGCGCAAGGGGTCGACCAGACGCTCGCGTGGCCGCGCATCGTCCATCGAGCGATACGAGATACGACAGCGAACGCCGTCCTGAATGGCGCAGCTCAGCTGCTGCCAGTGCGACCCGTGGTTGACGGTGTCAGAGACGTGCTGGTTATAGCCGAGCTCTTCGGGTAGAAGAACATGTCGAATTCGAGCCGCCGCCTGGGGCTCGATCCCCAACGATTCAAGTTCGTGGTTGAGCACAGCGCCCTCGGCGGCACTCAGGCGCAGCGGTAGTACACGCCCGGCGTCACCGGTGAGGACCACGCGCTCGCCGTGGCATTCGCAGATGATACGCGCACCCGATTCTCGGTCCGCGAGCGTCGAGACGATCTCGAGAATCTCGTCGAGCGACGCCCCCGTGATGTCAAAGCGACTGCAAATCTCGGTTCGTGTCATGCCGCTCTCGCCGGCGGCGTAGAGGGCCTCCATGATGTCGATGGCGCGCGAGAGCCTCTGCTCGCTGGTGAGTTTACGCACGGGCATGCTCGTGCACCGTCCTTTCAATGAGGTGGTTCCACGCCTGCTTGAGCGATTTGGGGGCCATGGGCCTCATGCCGTCCATGGCGTGGGCCATGCAAAATGAGGCGGCGGCTTCAAGATCGCGCACGTCAACGGTCCAAGTCCATCCCGAATCGGTGTGTGCGAGCTCACCTCGCCCGCGCGTGAGGCCGTTGATCATATCGATCTGCGTCTGCGGGGCGAACGAGAACGTAGCCGCAACGGGCGGGCGGTCGGCAAAATCGAATTCAAAGAACAGGTAGTCGTTGAGATTGAAGTCTGCAGGGATGGCGTAGGCCTTCGAAGGACGCCAAGCGCGAACGATACGGTCGCAGCGGAATGTCCTGATGTCGTCGGTGGCATTGTCGAGGCCGCAGAAGTACGCAACGCCCTCGCGCTCGAACATGCCGTAGACGCAGACGGTACGCTCTTTCTGCTCACCGCGTCCGTTCTGATATAAAAATCGCAGCGCGCATCGCTCGGCAAAGGCGCTCCATACCGCATCGACGGTGGGAGAGCGGCGGACCGGTGCTTCGTCCACCGCAGATATGCCGGTGAGGTAGGCAATTTTGGAGCGAATGTCGGCAAGCGGCGCGGCAAAGGTGGAAGAGCCGGCCGCTATTGTCTGGTCGATAGCGTTGAGCAGGATATCGGCGTCGTCTGCGGTGATGAGGCCGCCTGCCGCAAACGTGTGCTCGCGGTCGATTGTCCACGAGCTTTCCTCGGTCTCCTGCGCACCGGCGGGGCGAACCTCCTTGATTAAGATGCCACGCTCGAGCAGTTTGTCACGATCGCGCCGAAACTTGCGCTTATCCGAGTCGATGTTGCCCGAGCCATATCCCAGGTCAGAATCCAAGACGATCTGCTCGGTCGTCAGCGGTTCGGGGGAGCTGTTGAGCACAAAGAAAAGATTGAGGATGCGCTGGGCCGTTTTATCGAAACTGGGCTCCGAATTCCCCTTTTTAATTGTCGCGGTCGCGTTGCTTGCCGTCATAGAGTCCTCGCATGAGAAGGTGGTTTGCTGCCATGATTTTAGTCCGATATGGAGATTAGGCTATATCCTTGTCCGCTCGGGGCGTTAAGATGGCCCGAATTCGGTCGTTTGCGCTCGCTCGGGGTATACTTTCGACTATATACGGTTCTAATGTGCATGCATTGGGCCTATTTGTCGGATTATGGATGTGGAGCGCACATGGCGAACACCCAGAACTATATTAACCACCTGCTGCAGAACACCGGCATCACGCCGGCATGCAGCGAAGAAGAGCGCTTGGCTGCCGAGGATATCGCTCAGATCTTCCGCAACCACGGCTTTGATCCCGAGGTTCAGGAGTTCAATGCCCCGGCGCCCAGCAGGTTGGCATTTGCCGTTACCGGTATTCTTGCGTTTGCCGGCGCCCTGCTGATGGGCATCGGCGGCGGCATCGGCTTGGTCGGCACCTTGCTGGCCATTGTCGGTGCCGTTCTTTACGTGCTCGAGCGCACGGGCCACCCCGTGGTTTCGCGCCTGGGCAAGACGGGCGTGAGCCAAAATGTCATCGCCTACCACAAGGCCTCGGGCCCGCTCGCGTCTCCGCGCAACCGCCCGGTGGTCGTTGTCGCACACTACGACTCTCCCCGTGCTGAGCTGCTCGCCCGCGAGCCCTATGCTTCGTATCGTGCGCTCATCGCCAAGCTGTTGCCCGTTGCCACGGTTGTCCCTGCTGCCGTTGCCATCTTGCGTATCCTGCCGCTCCCCGGCGCGCTCAAGGTTCTGCTGTGGATTGTCGCGATCCTCGCTTCCCTCGTTGCGCTCGCCAACGCGGCAAACATCATTTCTAACCGCTACATTCTTCCCTATACGTCCGGCGCGGTGTGCAACAAGTCTTCTGTCGCCGCTATGCTCGGCGTTATGGACAACGTTGCTCCCTTCCAGGGCGAAAACGAGTTTCCCGACGATGTTCCGTTCGATACCTATTTTGGGGAGCAGAAGCGTCGTGCCGAGGAGATGGCGCGCGCAGCAGCGGAGTATGCCGCGGCCCAACAGCAAAACGACTACGGCAACACCATCGAGTATGAAGAGCCTACCTACGCCGAGGATGAGTTCGGTCAGCCGATTGCTCCCGACGCTCAGGCCGAGCCCGAACAGGGTGAGGATTTCGACGAGCAGATCGAGGGCTTTGAGGGTGCGTCTGCCGACGAGACGCTGATTGGCGCCATTGTGCCCGAGGATCAGAATCAGGCTGTCCAGGCCGAAGAGTTCAATGACGAGGTTTCCGCTGCCGAGCCGGCGGAGGAGCCTGTCGCGGCCGAGCCCGAGCCCAAGCTCTATCGCAATGCCGCCGGCAACATCCGCTTTGGTTCGGATGCCATCCGTGCGCTCGGGATGCTTCCCGAGTCCTGCACGCTCGATTACGAGGAGGGCGAGGAGCCGACGTTTGAGCCCGAGCCTGCCCCCGTCGTGACTGCACCTGCGCCCGCCGTCACCGTGGATGATGAGTCTGCCGCGGTTACCGCTGCCGTTGCCGAGCCCGAGGCGGTGTCCGCGATCGATCCCGCGGCAGGACTGGACATTTTGGCCCCCGCCGCGCCGGCGCAAGACGTTGCGGACGAGCCTGACGACGATTACGTTGAACAGCCGAGGCGCGTGTCTTACGAGAGCGATACTGATTTTTCGGCCGAGATTCCCGCGGCAACGCCCCATGCCGATATTGCATCCGCGTTCTCTTCGATTGGCGCCAGTGCTTCCAACTTCTTTAAGGGTGCGCTTGCAAAGGGCAAGAAATTTGTCGACGATTTCGAGGAGAAGCGCGCTGCCGCACGCGAGGCTGCCGAGCAGGAGGCTATCGCTCAACAGCAGGCAGCCGAGGTGGCACGTGAGCGCGCGGCGCAAGAGCTCGAGCAGAACGAGGCTATGCAGTCCGTGCCCGTCGACGCTGCCGAAGCTACAACGTCCTTTGAGTCCCAGCAACCGGCGTCCACGGATGTTGTTGAGGCGACGACGTCTTTCGAGGCTCAGCAGCACGTCGATAGCACCATGTCGTTTGATGCCGCGCAGTTCGATTCCACGATAACGTTTGAAAAGCAAGGCACCGCGATTGCCGAGCCCCTTCCTGTTTCCGATGAGCAGGGCGACGCGGCAGACGATGACGAGCCCATTGATGCTGCCGAAATTCAGGATGCTGCCGAGGACGAGTCCGTCGAGGTCAACTCTGACGAAGAGCAATACGCGGCAGCCGATCAAGGTGATTCGGCCGAGGTCGAGCAGGAGGAGGTGCCTGCGGTTTCCGAGACTCCCGAGACGGATGAGTCGAGGCCTTACTCCACGCAGATTTTCACCATGCCGACCCCGAGTGGTTCCGGTGCCACGGTTGCCAATGTCGCTCCCACCCAGGACGAAACGGTCGATTCCCTTATGGCCCAGATTTCCTCCCAAGCATCGCCGCGTCCGCAGATGAATGTTCCCGATCCGGCGTCGGCACCGTCGCCTGCACCCTCCTCGTCTCCGCTGGCTTCGGTCCCTGATCCGTCGCTGCCGTCGATGAAGCAGACAAACGTTGCGTCTCGCACGTCGCTGCTCGACCTTCCCGATCCCTCCGCACAGGTCAACGACCCCTTTGCTACCGCCCAGGGTCCCGAACCCACATCGGCACCCGTTGCGCCTCCTATGCCCGTTGCGTCGGGCGCACAGCCGATCGAGACCATTTCGGCTCCCGCCCCTGCGGCACCCAAGTCTCGCAAGCGCGGCCTGGGCGGCCTGTTCGGTCGTAAAAAGAAAAACGAACAGGACAGCATGAGTGACTGGCTGGGCGTCGAAGACGATTACGATGCCAAGAAGTCCGGTCGCGGCATCGGTTCGTGGGATAATTTCGAGGACGATAACGATGGCTGGAAGGGCGGCGCTACGTCTTCCGACGGCGCTTCTTCCGAAGATATGCTCTCGGCTGTCGCCTCTATGGGCGACGATGAGCTGCTCGGTCACGATATCTGGTTTGTGGCAACGGGCGCCTCGGATTGTGATGGCGCCGGTATGAAGGCCTTCTTGGCTTCGCATCGCGATAAGCTCCGCGGCGTCTTCTTCATCAATCTTGAATCCGTCGGCGCCGGTAGGCTTTCGGTGGTGACGGTTGAGGGCGAACAGCAGCTGCTCAAGGGCGATCGCCGCATCATGAACCTGGTCAGCAAGGTGTGCAAGTCGTTCCATGTCGATTGTGGCGCGCTCGAGATGCCCTATGCCAAGACCGATGCCTACGCCGCGCTCGAGGCGAGCCGCCGAGCCCTCACCATCGCCGGCGTGGACGGCACGCGTCTGGCTTGCGCTCGTACCGAGGACGACCTGCCCCACAATGTCAACCCGACGAACATTGCCACGGTATCCGAGGTCGTGACCGAGGTTATCCGCCGTTCGTAGACGGAGCTCTAAGGAGTCAACGTGTTTTCGTATATTAAGCGCCATTGGCCTGTCTACGTGATTTTGACCTTGATTGCCATTGCGTTGGGGTTTGGAGCCGCCTATATCGTGGGCGCGAAGGGCTCGACCCCCGCCTCCGCAATCAGCGAAGAGGTGGAGCAAGAACAGAGCACGGGTGCCGATGGGATTCCTGAGTCCGAGCAAGCAATCGTTGATGGTGGATCTTCGTCTGCAGAGTAGATACGGCGATTTAAATGATTGAAAGCGGGCGAGCCGGGGGACTGGCTCGCCCGCTTTTTCATCGCGCTAGCGCTTCTTTGGGATTGACCTAAGGCGAGCGAACCATAGGGCTGCGGCACCCGAGATCAGGAGCGCGGTGATGCAAGCGGCGATGGGGGCTGATCCTGTTGCCGGTAGGTCCTGCGGTAGGGTACAGCGTTGAATGACACTGTCCTCGTCATGTGACTCAAGTTTATCGCCGCCGCCGTTGCGGCAAAGATCGACGCGTGCGCTGTTGGTGAGTGCAGTTTGGGGTGTATAAGCCGACGTTGCCTGCATGTGCACGACTGCGCCCCGAGCATCTGTGCCAAGGATTGCTCTGGCATCGTCAAGGTCGTCGTGCTCATCTTTGAGATCATCACGGGTCCAAGAATCCGCATCGCTTCGAGTCGTAAAGTCGGCGGCTACCGCACCGTATTCAATGCGAATGCCCGTCACGACGGTATTGGATGCAAGGTCGAGTTCTTTCGCCTCGAGTGTGGCGGATTCCGTGGTCGAGACATCCGCCTTCCAGAGGTGCCAGCCGTCGTAATCGACGAGGCGGCAATCTTCACCCAGACTCTCTTTTACTTCGTCGGACTCAAGCCAAGGATTTTCGTGCCCATCGTCAAGCGTCGCGTTTGCCGGCTCATCGACGTCTGTCGAGTCCAACGGCGTCGTGCGATACCACACGTTGCACAGACCGTTGAGGTCGCCGATGGCGACGGGGGTTTCGATTGAGACGAATCTCGCCGTGCCGTCTTTGGCGCACTCAAGATCATCGGTAATCGTAAACTCATCAACCCAAGTAGCGGAATCGTTTCGAGCATCGATGGTATAGGAGAAAAGTCCGTCCGTATTGGTTTGCATCGCGGCGCGGTTTTTTCCATCGCCGTTAGCCAACAGACCCTTCCCGATAGGTTGGACAAGTTCCTGACGCTTGTCGACCTGTCCTTTGATCTCGATGGGCGCATCCTTCATCGCGACGGATTGGACTTCTCCAGTATCCTTTATTTCAAACGTTATCTCCTCGGCAAGGTCATAGGTCCGCGGAGACATCGTTTCGCGCAACGAGTAGGTGCCGGGTGCAAGATGTTCGATGCGGTGCGGCTTGTCGGATGAGGTCCAGGAGTCTATTTCGGTTTTATCGGGACCATATAAGGTGAGCTGTGCGCCTTTCACTTCCTGCTCTCCGCTTGCATCGACCTTGGAGATATCAACCTTGGTGTAATCGTCGGATACGTTAAGCCGTGCTTCCACAACGGGTGTTTTCTGGTCGGCATAGGTAAGGTCGACGATATGGTGCGTCCGGTCGAGTAAGAAGCCGGTCGGCGCTTGAGTCTCGACAACCTCGTAGCGTGCGGTGCCAGATCCCAGCGGGAGGTCGTCCGCGCGTGCTTCTCCAGTTTCATCCGTCGTGACGGTAGCGACAGTCTCACCGTCGAGCGCGGCAATGCTACCGTCGGGGCGCACGATATCACCTGAGGCACGGATCTCAAAGATGGCGCCCGCGAGGCTGCTGCCGTCTACGGCATCGGTTTTAACGATCCTGATGTTTCCGGTCGCGGCGCGGTCATAATACGAGACGATTGCAACGGGCGTTAGGTTTATATCGGCGGGTATGTTTACCTCGATCTCCTCGCCGACAAGATAGGGCTCTTTGGCCGAGGTTTCGCGTACATAATAGGTGCCCGGCACGAGCGATTCGGGCAGTGTGACGGTCCCGGTCGCGTCAGTCGTAAAGGTGTCCATTACGTTATGTGTTGGATACCAGCAAGTTTGTGAGACAGGTTCGTGATTGCTGTCGAGTAGTTGGAAGGTGAATCCGGCTAGTGGAACAGAAGCGCCTGTTTGGGCATCGCGTTTTATAATTTGGAGATGCGTCGACAGAGCGTGGTTGTCCACGATATATTGAAGCTCGGCGCCGTCGGAAATCTGATTGGCCCCGACGGTCCATTCCCCTGCACGTTTAAAACCCTCGGGGACGGTTTCCGGAACCTCGCGAACGGTGTAGCCGGCGCGGTCGTATGGGATGGCTCCGTGGACACCGGCGGGTCGCTTGCCTGCGCCGAACCATGCTTCTGACAGATCTTTGGTGGAGGCAAAGCCATAGATGTTTGTGGTCAGTGTGCCAACAACCTGCTGAGAGCTGTTGCTGACAACCTCAAAGACAACACCCCCCGCCGGCTGCTCCAGGCCGGATTGATCGCTATTGCCGTAGTCCTTGAATTTGGAAATCTCAAGGTCAAACGCAATGGGGGTATCGGAAACGCGAGATTCGATCTCGACCACGCCTGAATCGCCGAGCTGATCGGCTCCGACGGTGTAAGACCAGCTGTCACCGGAGGGCAAATAGCCCTCGGGCGCCTTCGATTCATAGATGGTAAAGGTTCCCAGCGGGACATCGGTGAGGGTAGCTTGACCGCTTTCATCGGTCCTGAGGGTTTGTGTCCATCCAAGGGTAGATTGCGATACGCATACGAATTCTGCTCCTGCGAGCGAAGCCCCAACTTGGGGACCTGCATTCGTTGCGGCGTCGAGCTTTACAATGCGCAAGGTAATGGTGCCGGGTTGTTCATCAATGGTGACGTATCCGCCGTTATCCGTCGTGGTAAAGGCAATGCGATCATGCCGGGGGATATAACCAGCTGGCGCTGTTGTCTCAACTAGGTAGTATGCCGTGTTGGGTAGGAGTGTTGCCTGTGCTCGACCGTTGCCGTCCATCTGGATGGTGCCAACACGTGCGTCGCTGGCGCTCTCAAAAATATCGAATGTTGCCCCGGTAAACTGATAGGTATTGTTTCCGCTGGTAATAACGGTGTTCGCAGACTGCTTTTGGAAGGAAACAGAGACCGCCGGCAGTACATAGAGCATATCTTGACGTCTGCTGCCGCCCGATACGGTTCCTAGATAGCGCCGCGCGCGGTGCGGAGCGGCTTTGATGCTTCCTGATTTTGCGCTGTCGTGGAGCCACCGCGCAGCCGCCACGACTTCATTGTCGGCGGTAAAGCGCCCGCTCTTGGTTTTGCCCTGAGCGGTCGTGTAGGAGTAGGTGCCGTCGACATGGGTGGTGCCGTTGAGCATCCATACGGCAAGCTGGGTGGCGGCGCGGGCGCGATCGGGTGAAAGATGGTAACCGCCAAACGACGTGGCGGTAGGATATCCGTGACAAACGATTGCTGCGAATTCGTCGTCGAGCCACACCCAGCCTTGATCAAAGTTGAGCCATGGGCCGCCCGGCTTGGTGGGGCCGGGACGCTCCTGGTTCATGCAGTAGGCAATCGAGGCGTCTTGAGCTTCATACTTGCCGATAAAGAAGGGCCCACAATCATCGCTGATAGTGCGGAAGCCGAGCTGGTCGTAGCCATCGACGGCAAATGCGGCTCCCGGTGCCAGGCAGCCGAAAAGCAGGAAGAGGAGCAGGAGCAGCGGACCTGTTGCGATTGCGCTGTGGACAGAGTGCGTGGGTGCGTTGGACATGGCTGCTCCTTATCCCTCGTGCGCCGCATGGGGAGGTTGCGGCGCGTAGGATGAGGCTACCCCCGAGGTTCATGCGGGTAAGTACCGGAGCCTGACCAAAAGCTTGCCCAATTCCTGACAAATAGAGCTCAAATACAACAATCAAGCAAAAGCGCAGGTAGAAGATAAGGAGAAAAGGAGGTCAAAGGTCCTCGTCTCCACAATTGATGCGATTTTCAAACGAATCTCCACAGCTAAAACAAGTATCGCCACCCTTGTATCGAACAAGACAACCGCGTTATACTATCCCCCACATATGCGGGCATCGCCAAGTGGTAAGGCATCAGCTTCCCAAGCTGACACTCGCGGGTTCGAGTCCCGTTGCCCGCTCCATTCGAATTTCAGGCACGGTAACGTTTCGTTACTGTGCCTTTTTCAATAAAGTGCCGGGACTCGAACCCGACAGGGTGCGAGCGTTAAATAAACGCGAAGCGTTTATAGCGAGCAGGCAAGGTCGCCGATAGGCGACCGCAGCCGGTGCGGATTTGCGAAGCAAATACGCGGATGTCCCGTTGCCCGCTCCACCGAGCACGGGAGACTTTGGGGCGGCCAATTCAACAAAGTCTTCCCCATCGTCTCCGTGAATCCGAGGAGATCGACCGCAGCCGGTGCGGATTTGCGAAGCAAATGCGCGGACGTCCCGTTGCCCGCTCCAATTCCAAAATGTTAGGTTAATGCCTGCTGCCCATACTTGCACCTGCGCACGGTACAATGGTTGGGTTACGACCAACGTGCCAATAACCAAAAAGGAGCCGCTATGATCGATCGCTATACCCGCCCGGAGATGGGACACATCTTCTCCCTCGAGAACAAGTACGCCATTTGGCAGGAGATCGAGGTCCTGGCCTGCGAGGCCCAGGCGGAGCTCGGCAAGATCGGCATTTCTAAAGACGAAGCCCAGTGGATCCGCGACCATGCCAACTTTGAGAAGGCGAAGGTCGATGAGATCGAGGAAGTCACGCGCCACGACGTCATTGCCTTCCTGACCAACATGAAGGAATACATCGATGCCGATGTTCCCGAGGGCGACCCCAAGCCCAGCCGCTGGGTTCACTATGGCATGACCAGCTCCGATCTGGGCGACACGGCTCTGTGCTACCAGCTCACCCAGGCCTGTGACTTGATCATCGAGGACGTCAAGAAGCTCGGCGAGATTTGCAAGCGTCGCGCCTTTGAGGAGCGCAACACACTCTGCGCCGGCCGCACCCATGGCATCCATGCCGAGCCGATGACCTTCGGCATGAAGTTTGGCTCTTGGGCCTGGGAGCTCAAGCGCGATCTGGATCGTCTTGAGGATGCCCGCAAGAACGTCGCCTTCGGTGCCATCTCGGGCGCTGTTGGCACGTACAGCTCCATCGAGCCGTTTGTCGAGGAGTATGTCTGTGAGCACCTGGGTCTGGTCCACGACCCGCTGTCCACGCAGGTCATCTCTCGCGACCATCACGCCTATCTCGCCGGTGTCCTCGCCACCACGGCGGCCACCTGCGAGCGTGTCGCTACCGAGGTTCGCAATCTGCAGAAGACTGATACGCTCGAGGCCGAGGAGCCGTTCCGCAAGGGCCAAAAGGGCAGCTCCGCCATGCCGCACAAGCGCAACCCGATCACCATGGAGAAGGTCTGCGGTCTGTCGCGCGTCGTGAAGTCCAACGCCCAGGTTGCCTTCGATAACGTCGCCCTGTGGCACGAGCGTGACATTTCGCACTCCTCTGCCGAGCGTGTCGCCCAGGCCGATAGCTTTATTGCACTCGACCACATGTTCCAGTGCCTCATCCGCGTTATCGACGGCCTGCAGCTGTATCCGGCCCGCATGATGGCCAATCTCAACAAGACCCGCGGCCTCATCTTCTCCTCCAAGGTCCTGCTGGCCCTCGTCGATACGGGCATCACCCGCGAGGATGCCTATGCCATCGTGCAGGAAAATGCCATGGCTACCTGGCACGAGGTGCAGGATTGCGTCTCCGGCCCCACCTTTAAGGAGCGTCTCGAGGCCGATCCGCGCTGCACCGTCAGCCAGGAAAAGCTCGACGAGATCTTTGATCCGTGGGACTTCCTCACCCGTATCGACACGGTCTTTGATCGTCTGGAGCAGCTGAGCTTCGAGTAGGTTCGGGCATAACGTTAGCTTTTTAGGGCGCTTTGCTGGTAATGTGTGTTGCCGGCAAAGCGCCTCGTTGCATTTAGGGAAAGACGGGGATAATAGTCGTCTCGAATAACATTCTGAGAGGGGATCGCATGATTTCGTTTGATTACAAGCCGCAGGGTGTATGCTCTCGCAATATTCACCTCAATCTCTCTGACGATGGCAGCAAGGTGCTGGGCGTTGAGTTTACCGGCGGCTGCGATGGCAACCTCAAGGCCATCTCCAAACTGGTCGAGGGCGCTCCTGCCGACCGTGTGATCGAGGTTCTTGCCGGCAATACCTGCGGCATGAAGAAGACCTCTTGCGCCGATCAGCTTACGCGCGCTATCGAGGCCGCTCGCGCCGAGATCGCCTAATGGGTATCGCCGACCACATCAAGAACGGAATATCGCGCCGCGGCTTTGTGCTCGGTGGAGCTGCCGCGGGCGCTGCCACGGTGCTTGCCGGATGTTCGAAAAAAACAGGCACCAGTGATGATGCCGCTGGCGAGCCGCAGGTTATCAAGGACGATTCGAAGATTGTCTCGATCACTGATGAGTACGAAGCTGTTGATATCGATCTTGAGCCCACGGCCTCGTGGACGCTGCCGCTGGGCACGCTGCTGTACTACTGCGATGGCGACTACGCTGCCGCGATGATGGCGCCTGCTTCTGCCCTGCATGCCAATACGCTTGGTGTGCTCAACCTGGGCGATGGCTCGCTTACCACACTTATCGAGGATCCTATCGAGGGCACGGGATATGCTTTTTACGATGTCCGTGCCGGCGATGGCGTGTTTGCGTGGGTTGAGATGAACTTTGCCAATTCATCGTGGAAGCTCTACGCTCAAAATCTGTCGGGCGCTTCGCTCTCTGGCGACGTGGTTGAGCTCGATCGGGGTGGCAAGGACTATGATCCGCCACTGTTTACGGCGTTCGGGTCATCAGTCATCTGGTATAAAATGCCTTCGGCAGGCGGCAATAAAACGAGTAGTGATTCGTTTTGCTATCGTCGCTCGCTTGATGAATCTAAGGCCGAGACAATTTGGAAATCGACGGGCCGCTTTGCATCGGCCCCGCGTGCGAGCGACGGCATTTTGACCATCTCGCCGCGTGTTCGCAACGACGAGGGTGTCTACTACGGCATAACGGCAATCGATCTGACCGATGGCAACAACACCAAACGTGCCCAGCTAGTCCTTCCCTCGTCAGTCTCGCCTTTCGAGGCCGTATATATGGGCGATACCTTCGTGTTTTCTATCGAGGCGACCTATAGTGGCGTGGGCAGCCTGGGTAACATGGGCACGTATATCGGTAATGAGGGAGGGCCGTACCTCTTTCTGTCACGCGAACCGCTCGCATGTGCGGCTGGCAAGAAGAATAAATACCTTGTTAAGGTACAGGCATCGCATTTCCTGATCGATACCTCTGCCAAGACCTATGGTTCGCTGTTGTCGCCCGACCGCGCTTTGGAGTATGGCGATTATCCAGCTACGGCGGGAAAATCGGACTCATTCCTTACGTACGCCACGGTGCGCAACAGCCAGGGTATACCAGAGACGGTCACCGCACGCCTATTCTCTCTTTAAGCTTAGAGGGGTTAAAAAGGCGCCAACAGGGGAATAAACGCGTTGTAATTGTGAGTACCGCCCGCCGAGCTGCCGCGTCATAGCGGCATCCGGCGGGCTCAGGTGCGTTAAAATGGGCTTGTTCTTAGCTAATTGAGACAGGGGGGCCGTGTTATGGCTTCAGATGCAAAAAAGATTCTGCTGGTCGAGGATGAGAAGGCAATCCGTGACGCCGTCGCTGCCTATCTCGAGCGCGAAGGCTACTGGGTTGTGGGCGTCGGCGACGGCCAGTCCGCGATCGAGGAGTTCGAGAAGCATCAGTTTGACCTGGTCGTGCTCGACCTTATGCTCCCCAAGATCCCCGGCGAGCGCGTTTGCCGCACCATTCGCGACACCTCGGATGTCCCCATCATCATGCTGACGGCCAAGGGCGAGATCGAGGACCGTATTATCGGTCTTGAGCTCGGCGCCGACGACTATCTGATTAAGCCGTTCTCGCCGCGCGAGCTCGTCGCCCGCGTTCGCGCTCTGTTCCGCCGTGCCCATCAGGCCGACGAGCCCGCCGTCGAGGTACTCGACTTCGGCGATCTGGTCATCGATATCTCGGGCCACAAGATCTTGGTCGAGGGCAAGGAAGTCGATCTGACGGCTTCCGAGTTCAAGCTGCTCACCACGCTTGCTCGTCATCCCGGCCGTGTCTACAACCGTATGGAGCTGGTCGAGAAGGTGCTTGGGTACGACTTTGAGGGCTATGAGCGCACCATCGATAGCCACGTGAAGAACCTTCGCGCCAAGCTGGGCGATGATCCCAAGAAGCCCAAGTGGCTCTACACCGTCCATGGTGTCGGCTATCGTTTCGAGGCTCCGGCCAAGACCGATAAGTCGGACGAGAAATAGGGAAATCACATATGACACCTGCGCGCTTTGAAATCGGACAAAAGCACAAGCAGGAGAGCGAGGCGGGTTCCAAGGCTAGTTGGAACACGCCTCGTTCCGATTCGCGGCCAACGATGAGCTATCCCTCGCGCATGGCACTTGCTTTTGCTCTGACATCGCTCATGACGGTATTGGTGCTGGTGGGCGTGGTCTCTGTTGTGTGGGGCACGGTCTTTTCGGATTACACGCGCTCCAATATCGTCGAAATCGCAAATTCCGCTGCCGAAAAGCTTGCGACGTCGTATGAGGAAAACGGCAACTGGACTGCGGGCGAGCTACGTACGGTCGCGACATCGAGTTTGGTGTCCGACGATCTTGGCATGCAGGTCGTCAATAAAAAGGGCGTCATCGTCTACGACGACTCGTGGCCCTCGGCAAGTGCGACCGCCGATGTGCGCGAGAGCGAATCAGCGTCGAGCAGCTCGAGCGGTAAAAAAGCATCGCACAGCCCGGTCTCGTCTGCTCCAACCGACTCCGATAGCGTTGCCAACGTCGAAATCATAACGTCTTCGGGCGAGCATGTCGGACAGGTAAAGCTATGGGCCATCGGCTCCGATGCCTTGCTCACCAAGGCGGATTCTGCATTTAGGGAGAAGACCTTTAACGCCATGGCCCTTGCTGCGGTTGTGGCCGTCTGCATCTCGGTCGTTATCGGATCACTCGTGTCGCGCATGCTCACCAAGCCGATTCATCGTATTACGAGCACGGCCAAGCAAATTCGCGATGGCGATCTGTCCGCTCGTACTGGTTTGCGCGGTGATGACGAGATTGATCAGCTGGGTGAGACCTTCGATGAGATGGCCACTTCGCTTGAGAAGGATATGAAACACGAGAAACGTTTGACCTCGGACGTGGCTCACGAACTTCGCACTCCGCTTATGGCCATGCTCGCGACAGTCGAAGCCATGCAGGATGGGGTGTATCCCACCGACGACGAGCATCTGGAAACCGTTGCATCCGAGACGCGTCGTCTGGCCCGTCTGGTGCAGCAGATGCTCGATCTGTCGCGCATGGAAAACAGTACCGCGCCGCTCAACCTGGAGCCGGTGGATATGGTGCCGTTTGTGCGTTCGATTGTGAATGGCCAGGAGCGCCTGTTTGCCGATCGTGACCTGCGTTTGCGCTTTGCGGATGAGACGCAGGGCCACGATGACGTTGTCGAGGCAGATCCCGACATGATCACGCAATGCGTCATCAACCTTTTGAGTAACGCCATGCGCTATACCCCCGAGGGGGGTTGGGTCGTGGTGTCGGTGCTCAGCGACCGCAAGCACGTCGATATCGCGGTTTCGGATACGGGCATCGGTATTGCCAAGGATGATTTGTCGCGCATCTTTGGTCGTTTTTGGCGTGCCGACGCCAGCCGCGCCCGTGAGGCGGGCGGTCTGGGCGTGGGCCTCGCCGTGACCAAGCAGATTGTCGAGCGTCATCACGGCTACATATCCGTGGAGTCGGAGCTTGGAAAGGGTACGACTTTTACGATTCATCTGCCACGCGAGCACACGGCGGACGCGGCATCTACTACAATGGAGCACTAGCTTTTCGCTACTCGGTGAAGGAGGGGTCTTGTCCTTGCCGCTCCGGGTTTGCGAAAACGTGCGGGAAAGAACCCGCATTACTGTCGTATTTTGGTAAGGAGTGACTCACGTGACAACGATGGAGCGTCGTCCGGATTCCCGTGGCAAGGTTCGTGATATCTACGATGCCGGTGAAAACCTGCTGATGGTCGCCACCGACCGCATTTCTGCGTTCGACTTCATTCTTCCCGACGAGATTCCGTTTAAGGGAGAGGTGCTCAACCGCATCTCGGCATTCTGGTTCGATAAGTTTGCCGACATCGTTCCCAACCACCTCGTTTCCATCGACCCGGCGGATTTCCCCGAGGAGTTTGCCGAGTATCGTGACTACCTCGCAGGCCGCGCCATGCTGGTCAAGAAGGCCCAGACGATTCCTATCGAGTGCATCGTCCGCGGCTATCTGACCGGTTCGGGCAAGAAGACCTATGACGAGAACGGCACCGTCTGCGGCATTCAGCTGCCCGAGGGTCTGACCGAGGCCTCCAAGCTTCCCGAGCCGCTGTTCACGCCGTCCACGAAGGCCGAGATCGGTGACCATGACGAGAACATCTCGTTCGAGCGTTGCTGCGAGATCGTTGGCGAGGGCATCGCCACGCAGATTCGCGACCTGTCTCTCAAGATCTACAAGGCCGCTGCCGAGTACGCCGCGACCCGTGGCATCATCATCGCCGACACCAAGTTCGAGTTTGGTGTCATCGATGGCAAGGTTACGCTGATCGACGAGTGCCTCACGCCCGACTCCAGCCGTTTCTGGCCTGCCGCCAGCTACGAGGAGGGCAAGATTCAGCCCAGCTACGACAAACAATTCGTCCGCAATTGGCTCAAAGCCAACTGGGATATGACGGGGGAGACCCCGCACCTGCCCGCCGAGGTCATCGATGGCACGTCCGAGCGCTATCGCGAGGCCTTCCAGATCATCACGGGCTCCCAGTTCACAAGCATGAAGGAGAACGCGTAAGTGAGTACCCGCAGCGCCACGAACAAGCGCACGCAATCCCGCGAGGTTACCGGGGTTGCGCGCAAGTCCGCCGCATCCGCTAAGCCCGCCCGTCAGGCAGCGAGCTCTGTTCACGTCGTGCCGGCATCATCCAAGGCACGCCGCAAAGAGCTCGAGAAGGGCGAAAACCTGGAAGGCCTTTCCAAGGAGGAAAAACGCGCCCGCAAGGCCAAGCAGCGCGCCCGAGAGGATCGCATCTACACGGTGTCGAATATCCTTCTCAAGCAGGATGAGGACTACACCAAGCGCCGCCGTATTTGGTGGGCCGTGCTCGCTATCGGCATGGTGCTCGTCGTGGCCATTTGGGCTTCGCTGTACTTCGCTCCCGCTGGCATGGTGTCCAGCCCTGTTCAGATGGTCGGCATCGTTTTGTCCTACGTCGTCATTTTGGGTGACTTTATTTACGACTTCGTTCGTATTCGTCCCCTGCGCAACATGTACCGCACGCAGGCCGAGGGCATGTCCGAGAACAAGCTCAACGCCCTTATCGAGCGCTCGGCTGCCGAGGAGGACAAGAAGGACTCCAAGAAGAAGTAGCGTTTGCATGCATACTTATCGCTAAGATATAAGGCGCGTCGTTTTTGCGGCGCGCCTTTTTACTGTTCTATAGATAGATGGAGTGGCACATGATTCGAGCTGCCCTGACGGTCGAAGAGGCTCTGGAGGGCATGAAGGCCCTAGAGCCCAAGATTAAAAACTATGCGCGCCTGGTTGTCCGCAAGGGCGTAAACGTCAAGCCCGGCCAGGAGGTTGTCGTTCAGTCTCCGGTCGAGTGCGCGCCGTTTGCGCGCGTGGTGGTCGCGGAGGCCTATGCCTCCGGTGCCGGTCACGTGACGGTTATTTGGGCCGATGATGCCGTGACGAGGCTCACGTACGAGCATGTCGAGCAAAGCTATTTTGAGCAGACGCCCGAGTGGAAGCGCCTGCAGCTTGATTCCCTGGCCCAGGATGGTGCCTGCTTTATCTTTATCGAGGGTGCGGACCCTGCAGCTCTCAAGGGTATCGATCCCGCCAAGCCAGCCGCGGCTTCCAAGGCAAGGAATACGCAGTGCAAGGTCTTTCGCCGTGGACTGGATTACAACATCAACCCGTGGTGTATCGCCGGCGCTCCGGTCGTGGCTTGGGCGCGTGAGGTGTTCCCGGGAGACGCCGATGAGGTCGCAATCTATAAGCTGTGGAATGCGATTCTGCACACCGCTCGCGCAGATGGCCAGGACCCGGAGAGCGATTGGGAGCTTCATGACGCGGCGTTCGAAAAGAACCTGCGTTTTCTAAACGATAATCAATTTGATTACCTGCACTACACCGCTTCGAACGGAACTGATCTGACGATTGGTATGACGAAGGGCCATGAGTGGGCCGGCGGTAAGGGTGAGACCCCCGACGGTCATCCCTTCTTCCCCAACATCCCCACCGAGGAGGTCTTCACCTCGCCCGATCGCATGCGCGCTGACGGTATCGTGTACTCGGCTATGCCGCTCATTCACCACGGTAACAAGGTTGACGATTTTTGGATTAAGTTCGAGGCGGGCCGCGTAGTGGACTACGATGCCCGCGTGGGCAAGGCGACGCTCGCGAGCATTATTGACACCGACGATGGTGCCGCTCATCTGGGCGAGGTCGCGCTCATTTCCAAGAACACGCCGATCCGCGAAAGTGGCGTTCTGTTCTACGATACGCTCTATGACGAGAACGCCAGCTGCCACCTTGCGCTGGGCGTCGGCTTCCCCGAGTGCATCGAGGGCGGGTATGACATGTCCAAGGAGGAGCTCCTGGAGCATGGCGTTAACGTATCGAGCACGCATGTCGACTTTATGATCGGCACGGACGACATCGATATTACGGGCATTACGCCTGATGGACGTGAAGTTGTGATTTTCCAGAACGGCCAATGGAGTTGGGAATAGTCCCAGACCGTGGTACAATGCCACCCGCGGGCCGTTAGCTCAGCTGGCAGAGCAGGGGACTTTTAATCCCAAGGTCCAGGGTTCGAACCCCTGACGGCCCACCATAGAATAGAAAAGCGACTGGCGGACGCCGGCCGCTTTTTTGTTGCCGCGCCACGGGTTCGAACCCGTCGGGGCGCGGAGCTGAGTAAACGCGTGAGCGTTTGCCAGCGCAGCGCGCAAGGCGCGAAAGCGCCGCGTCGGCCGCCTGCGGAGCAGGCTGAACCCCTGACGGCCCACCCAAAGAAAGGAAAACAAAATGAAAACAGATAGATACGGAATTAGCGGCAGCACATTAAAGATAATAGCAGCCATTTCGATGGTTCTCGATCATGTAAGCAGGATCGTCCTGACCAATGGAATCATGACTCACGCATCGTACAGTCAGATATCAGACGAACAGTGGGCGATTCTAAGCCAAGCTTCGGATGTGCTTCATGTTCTTGGCAGAATTGCATTTCCCTTATTTTGTTTTTTGATAGTTGAGGGATTTTTGCATACTCATGACATAAAGAAGTACCTGCGAAATATGCTTGTCTTCGCAATCATTACGGAGCCCATATACGATTTCGTTCAAACCGGGCAACTATTTGACCTTCGGCAACAAAATGTTATGTGTGAGCTCCTGCTTTCCTTGGTCTTTTTGATTATTCTGGAAAAGATACGAAGCCTTTCAAAATGGAAGAGATGCATCGCAGAAATTGCTCTGATTGTTTTGACAGCACTGGCAGCTGAATACACTAAACTAGATGGCGGTGTGTATGGCATTCTGCTTGTGGCTGCATTCTATTTATTCCACGACAGCAAGGCCAAGATGTTCTTTGCTGCAGTATGCGCAGTGCTCCTTTCGTCATGCCATATAGTTGGCGGCGGATTTGAGCTTGCTGCAGCTAATGTACTTAATCCTGATGTTGCTGCCGCGGTTGTTTCGTTGCTGCTTATCAATTTTTATAATGGCAAGCGAGGGCTGAGGCTGAAATACTTCTTCTACATTTTCTATCCGGCACATCTTGCTCTGCTTTATGGTGTCTCACTTATTGTTTTGAACTGTCTTTAAAAACTCTCAAACAAGTCTCTGAAAGCAGAAACAAATTGACCCTAAGACTGCTTGTGAATTTCAGGAAGACCTGAGAGATGCGAGGATAGACAACGAGGGCTGCAGAAAGATGCTTCTCAGTTTTCTGGCGGATTGCATGTATCTGTATGAGGATCACTTCCACACACTCATGGATAACAGTGATAAACACGGCAGATCCTCAAAACATGAGGCTGCGGAGGTCAAACGATGCTTCGAAAGCATGAATGGCAGCGAGAAAATGAGTTCGGAAGCACCCTCTGGATGCTCCAGCATAGAATAGAAAGCGATCGGCTCCGGCTGGTCGCTTTTTAGTTGACGGTGCACGGGTTCGAACCCGAACTTCTCTATATATAAGATATATAAGAACGCTTGGCGAACAAAACCTGCCTTTTACCGACGGGAAACAAATAGGTGATGCTTTTGGAGTAAAGTGGCGCTCCAGAGATGACCGATGCCTCAACATCTATAAACCAGCTGGTCACCGCCAATATCAGAAGCTGATGCTTCAGTTATAACCTCAGTGACGTGACTGAGGGACCTATTCATTTGTGAACAAAATATGGAGTACGGGATTCCCGCCCCCGGCGCCCCTCCGGTCTGGCAATATATCTCCTTGCCGCGCGGCCCGGTCGGACCGGATCAGCCGCC